>JACPWG010000185.1 GCA_016197205.1 Planctomycetota bacterium | reverse complement strand
GCGCAAGAATTACTTTACATTTCCGTGGATCGACCGATGCCTGGGGGCGCGGGCCTCCGGCCCGCGCAGCGCGGCCCAGAGGGCCGCGCCCCCAGGAGCCTCGAGGTCCGAATCTGCGCAGTTATTTTTGCGCGGGCGCTTGGTAACGGCCCGCTCAAGTCCGGCGGGCGACGAACCGATAGGTTAGGAAGCGAGCGGGGAGGTCGGGCGGGCGACGGGCAGGGTCGCTTCCCTCCTCTCTCATCGCGTGTCGACCTGCGATCCCCGGACGGATCCGCGCCGCAGCGCAAATGCTTCCGGGGAACAGCCACCCTCTCCCCTCGTAGGGGAGCGGGTCGGGGTGAGCGGTGCCACGAGCGTGGCACTCTGGCTCGACTTTGGTTGCGACCCCCGGTCGCGCCTAGGTACCGCCCCACGGAATTGGGTGACCCATTTGCTCGGCGATTTTGACCGCCCGCTTGGTTGCGCTTGCTCGGCGTAGTTCTCCGTTACTACGCCTCGCTCGCGCGCCTCGCGGGCGGCCAAACTTGCCTTCGCCTATTGGCCACCGACTTCCGTGGAGCGGTACGGAGTGCCAAGGACACGGATGGAGGAGGTGCACATGAAGAAACTGGTGACGGCAATCTCGGTGCTGGCCCTGGCGGTGGCGGGCGGCGCCGGGGACGCGCGGGCGGACGGGTTCCGGCTGAAGGTGCAGAGCGCGAAGGGGGTCGGGCAGGGGCTCGCCTTCGCGGCCTCGGCGGACGATCCGACCACGATCGCGTACAACCCGGCGGGTCTCCATCAGCTCGAGGGGACCCAGGCCGCGTTCACCACGGCGCTCGTCTACGCGCCGGGAAACCACTTCGAATCGGACCGGGCGGACCTGGGGAGCGAGACCGGCGACGACCAGTTGTTCGTCGTGCCGTCCCTGTTCCTGAGCTGCGACCTCGGGACGAAGTGTTGGCACGTCGGACTCGGCGTCTACAGTCCGTTCGGGCTGGGGCGGGACTTCGACGAAGCCGGGATCACGAACTCGGCGGCCGAGCAGCGGGCGGCCGGCATGGCGCAGATCGTCGACCGCCTGGACCTGATGACCGTGTACGTGAATCCGGTGGCGGTGTACGACGTCCTCCCCGACAAGCTGAGCATCGCCGCGGGCTTCATCTATTGTCATTCCCGGATCGAGATCCAGAACAAGCCCGTGGTCAACCTCGGCGCGGCGGGCGTCCGCAAGCTCGCGGACTTCGACCAGAAGGCCTACGGGGACGGCTACACGTTCAACGTGGGCGTCCACTCGAAGGTGACCGACCAGCTCCGGTTCGGCGCCTACTACCGCCACAAGATCTACATGGACTACGACCACGGCTTCTTCACGGCCAACAAACGGAATCCCTTGGTCTTCGGCAACGTAGGCCGGTTCCAGACGCGGGAGGAGCTGGACTTCAGCCTGCCCGGCGTGTTCGGCGCGGGACTGAACTACGAGGTCTGTGACGGGCTGACGGTGGAGCTGAACGGCGAACACATCACGTGGAGCGAGTTCGATCGGATCGACGTGGACCTGGGCCGGCCGCTGCTTTCGGGCGCGGGCGGCGTGGTGGTGAACGACGCGACGCTGTCGCTGGACCCGAACTGGGAGGATAGCTGGGCGATCCGCGTCGGCGGGCAGTACCAGCTTTCGAAGAGCCTGGCGGTGCGCGCGGGATACTATTTCGAGTCGACGCCGGTCCCGGAGGAGAGCGTCTCCCCGTCGCTGGCCGACGGAGACAAGCACGCCATGACCCTCGGCGCGGGGTACACCTGCGGGAAGTGGACGGTGGACGTCGCGTACGACCTTGTGTTACAGAGCGACCGGGACGTCAACAACACGTTTCTTGCGCCACAGATTCCGATCCAGGACGGGACGTGGAGCGAGGATCCGGTACACGTGCTCATGGTGACGACGACGCACCGGTTCTAGCGGACGCGACGAGCGAGACGCCGCTGGAAGCGGGCGGGCCGCAAGGTCCGTCCGCTTCTTTTTTTTAGGAAGAGTGCGCCGGCAGGGTCGGAGCGGGGGTTGGCGCGGGCGCGGCGGGGACGCCCGGCCGCCCGCGCCCGTCGCTTTCGAATGCCTTGACCCGGCCCCTCGGGGCGGCCTATACTCGCGAAAAGGGGCGCAGCAGCGGGGTGTCGGGGGAGGCTCCGCGGCCGGCCCGCTTTCGCGGGGGCATGACGCTGCCGTGCCCACAAAGCGAGCATCCGCCGTCGGCCTCGCGCAGCGGCAACGGCGGTCCTGCCCAGGCGCGAGGCTCGACCGCGCCCGAACCCCGGCCCCTTTTTCCGAGACGGACATGGCGGCTTTGACCGGCGGTTCAGGGGTGACGAAACCGGACCGGGCCAGGAGCGCTTGGCGGTTCGCGCTTGCGGCGGCGCTCCTGGCGATCCCGCTCGGGATGGTCGGCGTGGCCGTCCGGCGCGAGGCGATGCGCGGGCGGGACCCGGCCCCGGTCGCCACCCGGCCGCCGGGCGCGGGGGAGGCCGCGCCCGCGGATGCCCCCTGGCTGGCCGCGGCGGACGCGGAGCGCGCGCTTCGGGCGGTGAACGCCGGTCATCTCGCGGCGGCGCTTCCGGACTGGGACCGCGCGATCGCGCGTTTGCCCGCGAGCGCCGGGATGCGGCATCGGCGAGCGGAGGCCCTGCTCGCGGTCGGGCGGTGGGCGGAGGCCGAGGCGGATGTGAACGTCGCGCTCGCGGTCTACGAATGGCAGCGCGCGCTCCTGTGCGCGGCGACCGACGCGCCGCCTGCGACTTCGGCCATCGGGGCCTGGGAGGCGGGCGCACTGGCGGCGCGGGCTGCGGCAAGGCTGGAACTGAAGGATCCGCAGGGCTCGCTCGCCGACGCGCAGGCGGCGGCGGCCCTCGACCCGGGAGCGGGGCGCCATCGGGTCGCCGAGGCCCGCGCTCAGGAGGCGCTGGGGGAGCTGCCGGGGGCGGCGACCGCGATCGAGGCGGCCCTGCGACTCGACGCGGAGGAACCGGACGCCTATCGCATCCGCGCGCGACTCCGCAAAGCGCGAGGGGACCCGGCCGGCGCGCGCTCGGATCTGGTGACGTGGCTCCGGCTGGCCGGCGACGGCGATCCGGCGACCGCGGCGGCGGTGCGCGACGAGCTCCGAGCGCTCGACAAGCCGAGCGGGGACGGTCGATGAGCCCGCAAGATCCGATTCCGGCGCCGGCGCCCGCACCGCCGCAGCCCCAGCCGGCGGAAAGCCCGCCGCAGTCGCTCCCCACGCACGACGACGGGGGACCCTCCGCGCACGCCGCAGCCGACGCTTCTCCGGGCGCCCAGGCCCGTGTCGCGGAGGCCGGGTTTGCCGCGCTTCTGACCCTGCTCACGGGGGCCGTCTTCTGGGCGCACCGCGACCTGCAAATGCTCCTATTGCCGCAGGAGCACGGACGCGACCTCCTGGCCGCGACCAACGTCCTGGACGGTCGCCTCCCCCTTCGAGACTTCGCCTACTACTACGGCCCGCTCCTGCCGTTCTACTACGCCGGCTGGTTCGCCGCGCTGGGGGCGTCGATCGCAACGGCGCGGTTGGGCTACTTCGCGCTCCAGGCCGCGACCGTCGCCTGCGTCTGGGCGCTCGCCCGCCCGCTCGTCCCGCGTGCGGGCGCCTTCGCCGCCGCGACCCTCGCCTTGGCCTGGACTTTTCCCCATCACACCTACAATCACATCGGGGCCTCGCTGGGCATCGTCCTCGTCCTCCTCGGCCTTTCGCGCGCGGTCGATCCCGCCACCCGCACGCGCTCCGCGTGGGCCTTGCTCGGCGGCGGCCTCGCCCTAATCGGGCTGGTGAAGTGGAACGCCGCCGTCGCCGCCGCGGCGAGCGCTTGGCTGGTCCTGCGCTTCGCCGACGTCGCCATGCCGCGCCCGCCCGGTGCGACCGGCGTCAGGTGGCTGCCGGAGGTCGTCCTCGCCGGCGCCGTGGCGGTGGCCGCAACCGGCTACGCGTTCCTCGCCTGGGACGTGCCGGTTTCGCAGTTGCGCCTCTCCCTCGGCTACGTCGGCTTGCCGCCCGGGGACGACCGATCAGCCCTAGAGGACATGCTGTACCCGCTGACCACGGCCTGGCGCGCTGCGACCGGGGCGCTCCCGGACCGCCCGATCGACTTCGGACGTGGCGGCCAACTGCCCTTTCTCTTCCTCGCCTCGCTGCTCGGCGGCGCCGTGTGGTTGGTCGCGCGGCTCCGGCGCGGCTCGGCGTGGTCGGCGCGCGACCTGCGCGTGCTTTCCCTCTGGGCCGCCGCCGCGTTCCAGGGGCACGAGTTCCTGCTCTCCGACAGCCGCTACGCGCTCTTTTTTTTCGCGGCGCCCGCCCTCGCTCCGCTGCTGGTCGTCGGGGGGACGGCGGTCTTCCTTCATCGGGTCGCCGCCGGACGAGCTGCGATCCTTCGCGCCGGCTTCGCGGCGGCGGCAGTCGCGGCCGCGATGGCCTGGGGGGCGTGGGAGGTGCGCACGGCCGCCTCGCTGAAGCAGCACTTCCTGGGCGGGCCGCGCGGGGGGGTGTACGTGGTGCGGCCGGAGGACCGGGACACGCTGCAGGCCGCGGCCGCCTTCGTGGAGCGGAACACGGAGCCGGGCGAGGCGGTCGGCGAGTTTCCGGCGACCGGGCTGGTTCCCTTCCTCGCGGGTCGCCGCTGGTTGTTCTACTGGGGGCCGTTCCCGGTCGGCGTGCAGCCTACGGAGGATGAGGCCTTGCTGCTCTCCGCCGAGCTCGAGGCCTGGGCGCCCCGGTGCGTCCTCCTCACGAACCGCACGGTCTGCCCGGGCACGCCCCCGTGGGTCTTCGGACGCACGGTCGCCCCGCGGCTGGGCGCCGTGGTGGCTCGCGACTATCGCGTGCTCGGCGTGCTGGGCTATGGCGCGTGGGTGCCCCAGCCGAACCCCCTCATCGGCCAGCAGGTGATGGTCCTGTGGCGAAACAACGCGCAGCCCCCGAAGGACGTGCCGCGGTGAGCCCCCGAGCTTCCGCTGCGTGCGGCAGCCCGACACCACGACGGCGAGGACCACGAACAGGCCGGCAGCGCGGGAGAGGGTCAGTATCCTGGGCACTCCGGTTTCCTCGCTCATCGAGCCATGCGACCAGCCCCTTCGCCCGGTCGCCCTCGAACGAGTATGGACGGAACGGGCAAGTCCGTAGCGTTCGCGCCCTGCGTACTTTTTCAGAGCAGCAGAACGATCACGGCAAGAGTTCGTCGACCTTCAGCTCCAGACCGACACCAGACCCCAGAGTGAGCTGAAAGGTCTGCCCAGGCTCGAACACCGTGGTGCGCCGGTATCGGGCTTCTCCCGGAACAACCCCTTCGAATACATCGACGCGGCGGTCCACGAGGTTCACGAGGACATACTGGGCGATCGCTGCCGTCGCATAGAGCTGGAGCTTCGTGGTCCGGTCATAGGTGAGGGAACTATCGGCGACTTCGAAGACGCAGGGCGTGTCGGCCGCCCCCGGGTGATGCGCCGCGTAGTCCCGCACCTGTCCGCGTACGATCGCACCGTCCGGCTCCGGTTCGTTTTCAGGTGGAAGCGTGAGCGGCTGCTGCGTCTGGACATGATACCCGTGAGACCGCACTCGCGGATCCAGCCCTGCGAGCAGTTTCACGGCGAGGCTGTGTCCATGCCCGACGGTCATTGGATCCTCCCCCTGCGAGCTGCGATCCTTGAAGACCAGCAGACCATCGAGCAGTTCGACCGGGTCCCCATCCGACAAGATCCCGGTTTCGAGCATCCGGTGATATTGGTCGACATGGATGCGTGCGAGTTGCGGAAGTGGGGCCGAGGCAGGGGCTCGCATAAGGCCGGGGCGAGACATCGCTTCTCTCCTGACTCCTGAGCTCATTCGAATCGTCGCTTCGAAAATCGCGCGCCCCCTCTCACCCGACGACTCTGGGCGCTCCAGAACGGAACCGGGACCCGTTCGACTCGGCCTTCGGCCTCGCTCAGGGCGAGGGAGCGACCCGGGGGATACCCTTCGTCACCCTGGTGTTCGATCGCACCTCGCCGCGCACCATGACCGGAGGAAGGCGGATCGTACAAGTTCAGTGACCCGCAACCCGCCGGCCAACCTTCCAGTTACTCCTCCAGCGTGGCCCATCCGACAGAGCTACGGCACGAATTCTAGCGCCCCAAGCCCGCGCGGTCAACCGCGAACTCCCGTGCAAGCGGGCACTCTTCGAGGATTTACCGCCGGGAGCGGGCGTGTAGGTCGGGCGGCTGGGAGCCTATGATCCATGAGGCGCGCCCATGTTTGCCCAGCGCTCAACTGGAAGCGCCCTTCTTCGCCTCCTCCAGCGCGCGCTCCAGCCCCGCCAGCACCCCCGCGCGATCGTGGTACCAGTCCTTCGCCAGCACCCGCGCGACCCGCCAGCCGAACGACCGCAGAAGCGCGGGGCGCAGTACGTCGCGCGACACCACGTCCCGCTCCGCGTACGCCTCGGACGTGTCCACCAGGATCCCCAGCCGGTATTCCCACTCGCCCGGTCGGCGCACGGCGAGCTGGCAGCGGAAGTGCGACAGGCCGACGCCTACGTCCACACCCCAGCCGCGTTCCCGCAGCGCCGCGGCCAACCGCACGACCACAGCGTCGCCGCCGGCCACGCCCGGCACGTCCCCACCACCCGAGGTCGCGCCACCCGACGCATCGCCACCCAAGGTCGGGCCGGCCGTGGACGTTCCGCCCGCAATCGCGCCGTCCCCGCTCGACGCCCCGCCCGCAGTCCTGCCGATGCCGCTGGGCTCCGCATCCGCGCCGCCGACGACAGCCCCGTCCTCTTGCCGGCCGCGCGCCTCGGCCAGCACGCGGCGACCCGACCGCAGGTCGCCGGCCGACATCGCCTCCGCGTAGCGCAGGTAGTTCCGCAGGCAGCGCGCCCCATCATTGTATTCGTTCGTGATCCGGTCGTGCCGGATCGACGACACGACCACCATCGAATGGCGCGCCCGCGAAAACGCCACGTTCAGCCGCTTCTCGCCCCCCTCCTGGTTAATCGGCCCGAAATTCATCAGCATCCGCCCGTCCGGCCCCGGCCCGTAACACACGGAGAGGAGCACCACGTCGCGCTCGTCCCCTTGAATGTTCTCCAGGTTCTTCACCAAGAGCCCGACGTACTGCCCGTCCACCTCGCGCTCGTACTCCGCTTCGAGGAGCGACGCGAAGGCGGCGTCCTCCCGTGCAAGGTCGCCGAGCGCGCGCTCGATCTCCTCCTGCTGCGCCTCCGAGAACGCCACGACGCCGATGCTCTTTCCGGCCGCGCCGCTCAAGAGCCCGCGCACGAGCTGCGCGATGTACCGCGCCTCCCCCTCGTTGCGGCGCTGCGCGTACACGGCCTTCGGCAAATGGTGGAAGCTCACGCTCCGCTCCAACAGGCGCGGCCAGGTCCGCGCGCCCTCCTCCGGCGCTTCCACGACGATCGCCGGCAGGTCTTCGCGCGGAAGGCGCGCGTCCGGCACCGTGAGCAGCCGCCCCGCGTAAAAGGCCGCGTTCGAAAACGCGATCAGCGCCTCCGACCGGCTCCGGTAGTGCCAGCCGAGAAGCGCCGCCGGCAGCCGGTTCGCCGCGTGCGCGAGGAAGCTGCTCTGCTCCAGGTCGCAGCCGGCCGGCTCGTCGTCCTCGTCCTCCGCGACCGCTACGACGCCGCCCAGGCCGGCGCCCGACGCGGGCCTCGGCCCCGACGCCGGTCCCGGGTCGTCGTCCTCGCCGTCGGTGCGCTTCGTGGAAAAAAAGTTCGTAGGCGGGAGCTGCATGCGGTCCCCGACGACGATCACTTGCCGCGATCGGAAGACCGCCGGCACCGCGTCCTCCAACGGGATCTGGCTCGCCTCGTCGAAGATCACGACGTCGAAGTGGTCGGCGTCGAGCGGCAACGTGTCGGACACGCTCAGCGGACTCATGAGCCACACCGGCTTCAGGTCCTGCAGCGCCTCGCCCGACGCGCCACCCAGCAGGTCGCGGACCGACCGGTAGCGCATCGTCTTCTCGAACTCGTGCTCCAGCTCTTTCCGGCCCGCGGCGTAGCGCTTCTTGAAGGCCTTCTGGTCCGCGTCGAGCCGGTCCGCCGGGAGCATCGAAAGCCGCACCCGGTCGAGAAACCGCCGCCTCACCCGCTCCCGGACGACGAGCGCGTTCCCCTCCTGCCACGCGGCGTGCAGGCGCTCGACCTCGCGCAGCCTGCGTTCCCGCTCCGCGCCGTTGAACCGTCCGAGCGCGCGCTCGCGCAGGGCGGCGACCTCCAGGCCGCGATCCGCCATCGCGGCCTCCAGCCCGGTCGGATCGAGGTGAAAGGCGCGGAACGCCTCGGCCAGCGCAGGCGGGAGCGCGCCCAGCGCGGCAAGGCACTCGACGAAGCGCGCGAGCCCGCCGTCCGCCTCATTTTCCGACGCGCCCACCGCGCGCACGCGGTCGAGGACCCCGCGCAGGCCCGACAGCGTGCGCGTGGCGGCGGGCGCAACCAGGCCGTCCAGCTCGCGCGCCAGCTCGTCCAGGTCCGCGGCCGCGCCCGCAAGCTCCTCCACGGTCGCCGCGGCCCCGGGCGCGAGGCGCAGCCGCCGCACGCCCTCCGCGACGGCGCGCGGCAGCCGGTCAAAAGCCGCGCGCAGCTCGCGCACCCGCCCGCCAAAGGACGCGGGCGACTCCCCCTCCGCCTCCAATTGGAAAGCCGCCCGCGCGCGCGCCTCGGCCGCGGCCCGCGCGGCGAGGGCGTCGTACTCTTGCCGGAGCGCCTCCAGCACCTGCGTCCAGGTCGGCCGGACCGCGTGCCGCGCGAAATCGTAGCGTTCGTTGAGGATCCTCCGCAACGCCCACCACGCCGGCCGAAGCACGGACAGGAGCTTCCCCTCCACCAGCCGCGCCTGCGCCAGGGCGTTCTCGACCTCTTCCGCCGGCAGCTTCGCGCGCCAGCCGGCGGCGGCGACGCGCGCGCCGGCACAGTCTCCGTCCCTCTGTGCCAACTCCGCACTGGTCTCCGCGAGCCGCTTCGCGAGAGGCGCCGCCGGGTCGAGAAGCTCCAGGAGCCCCTTTCGCGCCAGGAAAAGGGCCTGGCGCGCGAAGTCACCCAGCGCGCGCGCCGCGTCCAGAGCGTCCCATTGCTCGCGCGGGAGACCCGTGGCCTCGAAGGCCTGCGCCGCCCGGGAGCGCTTTGCCTCGGCCCGCTCGACGCCGCCGAAGACCCGTTCGCTCGGGCGCTCCGCCTGGGCCACGCGCGGATCGAGCGCGGCGAGCGGGTGCCGGGCGAAGACGCCGTCCGGCCGGACCTCGGCCAGCGCCGCCCGGAAGCGCTCCAGGGCCTCCGCACCGCGCACCCACTCCGCATATGGCGGCAAGGCCTCTCGCTGGAGGGGCGCTAGCGCTGTTTTATTTTCCGCCAGCTCCACGGCCCGGTGCAGCAGCTTTCGGAGCGGCAGCCCGACCCCCTCCGGCGTCCCCCGCATCCACTCGTCGTGGCGCTCGAGCGGCTCCAGCTCTTTCCGCAAGTCCGCGACCTGCCGCCGACGCGTTTCCTCCGGCCCCGCGCCCTTGCCGCCCGGACCGCTCTTCGCCTCCTCGCCGACCGCGCCCTGCGCGAGGAAGCGCTCGTACGTCTCGCGCAGGTCGCGAATGAAGTCCTTTTTGTCCTCCTGGGCGTCGTGCACGAGGCAGCAGGTCTCGTGGAGGCCGAGCGCGCGCAGCCGATGATACACGACGTCCAGCGCCGCGCGCTTCTCGCACACGAAAAGCACGCGCTTGCCGCGCGCAACGTAGTCCGCAATGAGGTTGGTGATCGTCTGCGACTTGCCGGTGCCGGGCGGCCCCTGGATGACGTAGCTCTTCCCGGTGCGCGCGACGGCGATCGCCGAGGCCTGCGTGGGGTCGCACGAAACGACGGGGAACAGCACCTCGAACGGGATCGGCTCCGGCGGGGGCGCGGGCGGGTCGCGCGGACCCAGGGAAAAGATCGAGTCAAACGCGGGGTTCGGCAGCTCCTCCTCCAGGAGCGCGTCGTAGTCGCGGACGAGCGAGACCTTTCGGTATTTGAAGTTGCCGAGGGTCACGTTCGTGAGGTCGAACTCCCACAGGTAGGGATTCGCCGGGCCGCCCTCTCCGAAGACGAGCACGTCGCGCCGTTTTTCGTCGACGGGCTCGGCGAACTGCGCGCGCTTCCGCGTGGGGTCCTCGAGGAGCGTGCGGAGCTTCGTCGGGGAAGGCCGGACTTTCGCAAGGAAGAGCCGAAGTCCGAGCGGGTGGAAATTTTCGCGCTCGTAGCTGTAGCTAAGGTCATGGAACACGCGGACGCCGCGCCCGCCGAGGCGTTCCCGGCGGCGCCAGCGATCGAGCCGGCGGCGTGCGCGCTCGTGGACGAGCTTTACTTGCGGGAGCTCGACCTTGGCGAGCGTGATGCCCGGCTCGGTCGCGCGGATCCGCTCTTCGAGAAACGCGTGGAACTCGTCGGCCATGCGCTCGCTGAGGTCCACGCGCTCCGGCAACCGGATCCCGTAGAGGCTCTTCAGGCGGTGCCGCAGGACGGGGTTCACCTCCGCCGACGGCCCGGTCGCCTCGAGCGTGTAACTGTCGCGGACTCCCTTTTTTTTCGCCAACCGCACGGGGAGGAGGAGGAGCGGGGAGCGGATGCGCTCCGCGGGGGCTTCTTTCAGGTCGTGCCAGGACAGGAAGGCGAGCACGAGCCGGAGGTGGGAGAAGCCGTATTCCGCGAGGTCGCGCCGCGTATCGGCGAGGATGCCGTCGAGCGTGCCGGAGAGGTAGGGCGCCTCTTCGAAGCGGAGGTAGCGGCCGAGGGGGAGCGTGCGTCCATCGGCGAACGAGCGCGCCAGCTCGGGTCGCCAGGTGAGGAGGTGGTCGGGGCGGAGGTTGCGCACGTCGATGAGGAGCGGGACCGAGCCCTCGGTGAGGTTGAGCTGGCGAAGGGTGGGCTGGAAGTACAGCAGCCGATTTCGACGGGAGACCTCGAAAAGCCGTTCGCGCAGGCGGTCGAGCACGATTTCGCGCTTCCCCTTGAGGTCCTTCTGGTGGAAGCCGGGGATGCGGGCGAGGTCCACGTCGAGCCCCGGGTCGACGTCGCGGTAGTTTTCCAGCCGGTGGAGGATGGAGGCGAGGGTGCGGGGGCGCCGGCGCCGGTCCAGCTCGGTCATCTGGACGACGGTCTTGGCAAGGACCGGGTGGAGACCGGGGCGGAGGGCGAAGAGGTTGCGGCGATGGCCGACGAAGCGCTTGAAATCCTCGGGGTCGGTGAGGTCGAGGCCGCAGGCGAGGCCGGCGAGGACCATGCCGAGGACGGCGACGTCGGCGAGCGGGTCGTGGTGGTCGACGAGGTGCTCCCAGGTTGCGAAGCCGGGGAGGAAAACGGGGCGCGTCGGCTCCTGCCCGGGGGCGCCGGCGAGCACCGAGTCCTCGGTCTGGATGCCCTCGTCCAGGTCGGTCGTGCGGTGCAGTTCGTCCACGACCTCGAACGCGCGGGCCGCGGGCTGTTCGAGGGCGCGCAGCTTGTCGGGGCTGTGGCGCGGGGCGGCAAGGTGGGCCGCTTCGAAGAAGATCCGGGCGCCTTCGACCCGGAGCAGGCCGACCCCCTCGAGCGGGGCGACGCGACCGCTGTCGTGCGCCTGCACGACCTGCCGGAGGAGTGGGAGAAAGGCCGCGAGTACGTCTTCGGTCCCGAGCGGCTGCTCGAGCCGGCTGCGCAGGAAATCGAGGAACGGGGTCATCGTGCGGCTCCGCAGTGCCGGGCAATTCCGTGCAGGGTTGGCTACTAGGCTGTCCCGGTTGGACCTGCCGCCGCGGCGGTCGCGCCGGCCTTGCGCGCCTGGTCGAGCGCCCGTTTGCGGCGCTTCAACTCCTTGGCCGCCAGCTCTTGAAGTCGATCGCCGAGGCCGAGCGACTCGGCCAGGGCAAAGCCCGCGACGAGCGGCGCGTCTTCGAGCGTCGGGTCGGCCGTCGCGAAATCGAGCAGGAGGTAGCAGACGTAGTCTCGCAGGCCCGGGTCCTCGAGGCATAGCCCGTTGAGCGACTCGGCGCCGGTCCGCGCGGCGGAAGGCGCGGGGGCGTCCGCGAACGCGGTCGGCCGGTCGCCCGCGTCGAAGTCATCAAAAAAAAGTTTCGCGTACGCGAGCATCGGTTCGGTGCGAAGCGCGGGCGCGGCGAGCAATTTCTCGAGGAAATTCCGCGTCCAGCTTGTGAGCCGTCGCTGCCCGAGGAGGTCGAGCGCGTCCATGGCCAGGCGGCCTTCGAGCAGCGGAGCGATGCGGCCCTCGGCGGAGGCGGGCGATTCGGACCAGGCCTTTACGGCGAAGGCCCGGATGAAGGTCTCCGGATGGCTCGCGGCGCGCGTCTGGACGTCTTCTTTGCGGAAGATCTCTTCCGCCTGACGGAGGTAGCTCTCGGCGCTGACCTCGGTGAGGCCCGTCTCGATTTTCACGAGCGACGAAATGGTGGCGAGCGGGTCGCCGGTCACGAAGAGGGCCGCGCGATCCGCGAAGAGCTCCGCGTACAGGTCGAAGAGCTGCGCGGTGCGAAGGTGGCTGGGCTCGACCTGCGGGTGGCCGGCCATGGCGTGGAGGATGCGTTCCGCCACGTAGAACGCGGCCTCTCCGCACTCCCAGAGCGCGAAGTGGGCGAACTCGTGGGCGAAGACGGCGAGCTTTTCGACGGGGCCGAGCGAGGCGAGGACGGGACCGGCGAGGATGAGGTGGAGCTCGCCCGGCAGGTACGCGAGGGAGGCGTTCATGGCGCCGGCCTCTTGCGACTGGTAGATCGTGAGCGGCGGCGCGGCGGGCGCGCTCGCGGGGACGGGGCGGGGCGGGGGAGCGGCCTCGGGGGCGGACGGAGTCGTCGCCTCGCCGGGCGGCGGCGGTTGCTGCGGCGGCGGCGGCGGATTCGGGTCGGGCAGCGGCTCCGGCCGCGCGAGCCCCAGGCGACGCAGCGCCTCTCCGGCGATTGCGTAGACCTCGGGGTGAGCGGCCGGCTCGAGGCGATAGGCGGTCTTCAGGATCTCGAGCCGGATCTCGTCCGCAAGCTCGACGCGCGCCCGCTGCGAGGCATACCACGACCAGAGGCCGGGCTCCTCGGCGCGCAGGTAGTCGACCACGTCCTGGTGGTAGCGGAGCGGTCGGAGGGCATCGGCGATTTCCATGAGCGGGGATTCTACTTTTTGCTCGCCGCGCGGACAAGGACTCACCTATCGAACGGGGGCGGCGCCGCCGGGACGACCTCCAGGGCCATGCATCAAGGCCGACCGCGAGGGGGAACTTCAGCTCGCCAACCCCCTGTTCCCCCTCGCCCCTCTACGCCTTCCCCCGCGCCGCGTCGAGACTCCAGATCCCGGACCCGTGTGCGGCGATGAAGAGAAAAACAAAGCAGTAGAGCGCCGCAGGCTCCCCCTGGTTTTGGATCGGCAAGAGCGCCTTGGTCCCGTGCGCCATCCAGTAGGCGGCGGCCATCAAGCCGCTGCACAGGAAGGCGGCCTCGTGCGCGAAGAGCCCGACAAGGACAAGCGCTCCGCCCCCCAGCTCGATCGGCCCCGCGACGTAGGCGATGAAAGCGGGAATGGGGCCATGACCGGAGGGCGGGAAGTCGAAGAGTTTCTGGATCCCGTGGAAGAGAAAAAGAAAGCCGACGACCATGCGCATGAGCGCGTAGGCGTGCGGGGCGTAGGGCTTGAGAAACCTGGCCATCGGCGAGACATCCTAACGGGAGAGCTGCGAGGTACGACCCTCTCGGAATTCCGGCGTCACCGGCAAAACGCTGAAGTGCGGGAACGCGACGGGGAGGCGAGGCGCGTTCACGTGCGCCGGATTGTAGCAAGCGAGGCACAGGCGTTCAATGCGAAACGGCGGAGTCGCAGGCCTCCCGCACGGGCCCACCGCGCGGGTCCCGTGATCGCGCAGTCGCGGCCCCTCACGCGGCCGGCGCCCCCAGCCGGGCCGGGATGACGACGATCATCTTGCCCGCCCACTGCAGCCGTCGCTGGACCGCGAAGGCGGATTCGTTGTGCAGGAGGTGCTGGTACCAGCGCTCCCGACCGAAGAGGATCCTGCCCGCGAAGAAGGTGCTCTTCGCGAACTCCCGCGACGTTTCGATGCACAGGCGCTCCGCCTCGTCGACGGCGTCCGTGCCGATGCCGGAGCGCGCGGCCGCGGGCAGCCCGAGCCCTCGCGCCAGCCCGACGTATTTCGCGAGCTGCGCCTCGACGTTCGCCCGGAGCGCCTCCACGGTTCCCTCCCCTTTGAATTCCCGGGAGTCGATCACGCCGACCGACACGAAGACCACCCCCTTGAAGTGACCGGGAAACGCGCGGAGCGCGTTCAGAAAGGTGTGGATGCCCAGCCCGCTGTAGCCGCCGACGAGCACCACGGCGACGGCTTGCGCGGGGTCCAGTTCCCCCGGCGGCTGCAGCCCGGCGGGACGGGACACGGACAGGAGGGACGCGAACAGGCCCTGGAGCTCGACCGTGACCGAGTCGTAGTGCCGCCGGATGAGGAAACAGAGCCCAATCACCGCGCCCGTGGCCACGAGCGTGATCCACCCGCCCTCGCCGAACTTTTCGTGGACGGTGATCGCCAGGATCGTGACGCACATGGCGAGGCCGACGATGTGGACGGCGATCCCTCGCACCCAATCGGGGCGCCGCGCGCGTTCCAGCACCCACATGCGGCACATCGCGAGCATGGTCATCGAAAACGTGAGGAAGACGTTGATGCTGTACATGACCACGATCCGCCGCACGTCCCCTTTCGTGTAGAGGAGCGCCGAGAGCGACGTGAGCCCCATGAGCAGGATCCCGTTCTCGGTCGTGAGTCGCTCCGACAACGCGGCGAAGCGACGCGGCACCCAGGAGTCGAGGGCCATGTTTGCCAGCACGCGCGGCCCGTCGACGAACCCCGCCTGCGCCGCGACCACGAGCAGCGCTCCTTCCGAAACCAGCGTGGCGATCACGAACGCCGACCCGAGCGGGACCACCTCGACGAAGCGCTCCACGAGGACCGCGTTCATGGTCTTCCCGTCGACCGCGGCCACGTTCCAGAGCAGGTAGCAGAGGAGGAGGCCGGAGGCCGTGAACGCGAGGCTGGCGGCCATGTAGAGCATCGTGCGTTTCCCGGTCTCGACGCGGGGCTCGCGCATGATGGCGAGGCCGTTCGATACCGCCTCGATCCCCGTGTACGTCCCGCCCCCGAGCGAATAGGCATGGAGGAAGAGGACGCACAGCCCGCCCCAGCCCAAGGTCGACAGCCCGGCCCGAAAGCCCTCGTGCGAGGCGCCGAGGGTCGCGCCGAGCGCGGGCGCCTTGACGAGGATGCCGGCGCCGATCAGCACGGCATGCGTGAGGAGGAAGAGGACGAAGACCGGCGTCAGCGTGAGCACGGACTCCTTCACGCCGCGGAGGTTGAGCACCGAGAGAAACACGATCAGCACGGCCTCCACGGTGAGCTTCCAGGCGTGCCAAGGGAGCGGGAGGAAGCTGAAGAGCGCGTCCCCCGCGGCCGCGATGGAGACGGTGATCGTGAGCACGTAGTCGACGAGGAGCGCGGACCCGGACACGACCCCGGCTCGCTCGCCGAGGAGCTTCGTCGCCACGAGGTAGCCGCCGCCGCCGTGGGGAAAGTGCTCGATCACGCGGCTGTAGGCGTACGCGATGACGAGAACGGTCGCGGCCATTACGACGGCGAGCGCGAGGGCGAGGTAGGCGTGCCCGCCGAGCGTCCGGAACGCCTCTTCCGGGCCGTAGGCGGACGACGAGAGGCCGTCGGCGCCGAGTCCGACCCAGGCGAGAAACGCGATGAGGGAAAGGTGCTGATAGATCGACCGGTCGCGCAGGTCGCGCGGCGGCCCGACGAGGAACCGCTTCGCGCGGGACCAGGGGTCGGGCGGGTCCGGTGGAGGCGTAACGGGCCGGGTCGGATCGGGGCCGGCGCCCGGGGACGGAGTGTCGGACATGGTTGTACTCCTCGACGCCTGCGGGGTTAGCTGACGGGCTCGGGCCGAGGACGTGGCCCTACGCCATCCGGCGATTCGCCCCGGGTCGTTGGTTCCCCCGTTCCCGTCGCGGCGAGACTCGGCGACGCTTTCCGCGAAACACGCCGGGCCGCGCCCCGGCGACAGCACGCTATCTAACCAACTCCGGCATAAGGGCCGCATAAAACTTGGCCGCTGCATTTGCGGGCCGCGCGAAGGGCTGGCGGCGGGCGGGGCGGTGGAGTATCATGACGCGTTCGGGCGAGCGCCCGCCAAGGCGCGCACAACCCCACTCCCTCGGCCACGGAGGCGACACGGTGAAGCGGCAAGCACGGCTCGGCTACGTGTGGGCGGTCGCGGTGACCGGCGCCTGCACGGCGCTCGACGCCGCCCTTTTCGCGCACGTGGACCCGGCGAACCTGGTCATGGTCTACCTGGCCGGCGTCGTCTTCGTGGCGACCCGCCACGACCGCGGCGCCGCCGGCCTCGCCTGCGTCCTGAGCGTCCTCTCCTATGACTTTTTTTTCGTCCCGCCCTACCATTCCCTGGCTGTGGCGGACACGGAGTACCTGCTCACCTTCTCCATCATGTTCGCGGTCGCCATGGTGGTCGCTTCGCTGGCGGACCGAGTGCGGCGGCAGGCGGACGCCGCGACCGAACGCGAGCGGCGCACCGCCGCGCTCTACGCCATGAGCCGCGAGCTGGCGTCGACCCGGGGGGCCGAGCGCCTGGCGGAGGTCCTGAAACGGCACGTCGAGCAGGTCTTCCGCGGCGAAGCGGGCGTGCGCCTCGCCCCGACTCGGGACGCGGTGCCCGGCGGGCCGCGCGTCGCGGACGACGACCCTGCGGAGGGCGCGCTTCGGGTCCCGCTGGACGCGGGGGGACGTCTCCACGGGGAGCTGCGCTTCCGCGTACGCGCCGCGGACCGGCCGCTCCCGGCCGAGGAGCGCGCGTTCCTGGCCACGTTCGCCGCGCAGGCCGCCCTGGCCCTGGAGCGGGAAGTCCTGGCCGGGGATGCCGCGGAGTGCCGCGCCCAGGCCGAAGCGGAGCGGATGCGGAACACCCTCCTGCGCTCCATTTCGCACGACCTCCGCACGCCCCTCGCCTCCATCAAGGGCTCGAGCAGCCTGCTCCTTCGCTCCCCCGACCTGGACGCGCGGGTCCGCGGCGACCTGATCGCCGACATCGAGGAGGAGGCGGACTACATCGCCCGGATGGTGACCAACCTCCTGGAGCTGACTCGCCTGGAGTCGGGGGCGGTTCGGCTCCGCAAGGAATGGGTGCCGGTGGAGGAGCTGGTGGGCGCCGTGACGGAGCGACTCGAGCAACGGCTGCGCGCGCATCCGCTCACCGTCACGCTGCCGGCCGAGCTGCCCGCGGCGCCGCTCGACCCGACGCTGATCCACAAGGTGCTGCTCAACCTGCTGGAAAACGCGGTGGAGCACACGCCGGCGGGGACGCCCGTCGAGCTTTCGGCGAGCGTTGTGGAGTCGGAGGTGATCGTTGCCCTGGCCGATCGCGGGCCCGGGCTTCAACCCGGCGAGGAGCGCAGGGTCTTCGACAAATTCTACCGGACGACGGCGGAGGGGAGAGGTCGCGGCATGGGGTTGGGACTGACCGTTTGTGAGGGGATCGTGCGCCTCCACGGCGGGCGGATTTGGGCTGAGAATCGGCCGGGGGGCGGGGTTACCTTCCGCTTTTCGCTGCCGCTCGTCGGGGAGCTCCCGCCGCCGCCCCCGCCCCCGCCCGCTTTCGATCCGCTTCTGGTCGGAGGCGAGGCGCGATGAGCACGAGCGACAGCCGACCCGTCGCTGTCGTGGTGGAGGACGATGTTCGGATCCGGCGCTTTCTCAAGGCGACCCTGGAGCAGCACGGTTTTCGGTACATCGAGGCGGAGAACGGCCGGCGAGGCCTCCTCCAGGCGGCGAGCCAGATGCCGGACCTGGTCATCCTCGACCTCGGGCTGCCGGACCTGGACGGGCTCGAGGTGCTCCGGGAGCTGCGGTCGTGGTCCGCCGTGCCGATCCTCGTGCTGTCCGCCCGAGGCCAGGAAGCCGACAAGGTGGAGGCCCTGGACGCGGGCGCAGACGACTACGTCACGAAACCCTTCGGCGTCGACGAGCTCCTGGCACGCATGCGCGTCGCGCTTCGGCACTCGGCCCGGCCGGGCAGCGGCAGTGGCGGCGGCGCGCCGGAGCCGGTGGTCCGCTTCGGCGAGCTGGAGGTGGACCTGGAGAAGCGGCTCGTCTTCGTGTCGGGCCGGGAGGTGCACTTGACGGCGATCGAGTACCGGCTTTTGGCGACGCTGGTGCGACACGCCGACAAGGTGCTAACGCACCGGCAGCTCCTGGCGGAAGTGTGGGGTCCGCACGCGGAATTCGAACACCAGTACCTCCGCGTCTTCATGGGGCAGCTCCGGCGCAAGCTGGAGCCGGCACCGGCACGTCCGCGATGGTTCCTCACCGAAACCGGGGTGGGGTACCGGCTGCGCACGAGCTGATATCGAGCGAACGACCGTGCAAATTCGTCGCGCCGCACGGAGGACCCGGGGGCCTACCGCGGCCGGTGGCCGCAACCAAAGACGAACACGGATGCTACGCTTGTGGCACCCCTCACCCCGAGCCTCTCCCCTGATACCCTACGAGGGGAGAGGGTGGTTATTCCTCCGCCGGATTTGCGCTGATCGCGCAAATCCGGCGGAGGAATAGCACATAAGGTCGTCGCCCCTTTGCGCTTGTCTCCCCACGGGCCGAATGCTACACTCCGACTCGGATTCCTTCCCACCTGCGCCTCCACACCTGGGTATCCCCCCCGCAGAGTTTCCGGACCCGTCTGCTCGCGGCTATCGTCCACGCGCCGGAACACGCGGCGAGGCGAGGGCGACCCGCCCTCGAGCGGCGCGGCTGCGCGGGCCCGCGAGCAGCGGCCGGCAAGCACGGCATCGACCCGCCGTAGCGAGGAGCCCATGGAACAGTTCGGAGAGGGAACGCTTTTCGGCCAACTCGCGCTGGTCGGAGGGCTGCTCACCCCGGAACAGCTCCAAGAACTGCTGGTGCTGCAGGGCAACTTGAACGAGTATCGCCACCTCGGCGACCTCGCGGTCTCGAAGGGCTACATGAGCCAGGCCCAGTTGGACCGCATCCTCGATATGCAGCGGCGGCTGGCGCGGCCGAAGGCGCAGGCACCGGCAGCGGCGCCGGCGGCCGAGCCTTCGCCGGGGCCGGAACAGGAATGGGCGTGCGGGCCTGCGCCCGTCGGCGCCGACGCCGCGGCGGCTGTCGGGGGCGCCACACCCGCGCCCTTGCCCGCGCCTGCCGCCGGGACTTCGCCGCCTGCGACGCCCGTACCCGCGGCCTCGACGAGCGGCGACGATGCCCACCCAACTCCTCCCGCGTCCGCGCCGGTTGCGGCTCCCGCTCCGAGCCCGCAACCCCGAGCCCCCGGCGGGATGGGCGGCACCGCCACCTCCAGAAAGCCCCCACAACCGCCCGTTGCCGCGCCGCCGCATCCGCCGGCCCACGCACAACCGCCCGGCCCCGCGCCCGCGCCGGTCGCGCGCCACGCCACCACCGGGCCTGACACCAGCCGCCTCCCGCGCCCTGCGTCCGCCGCGCCGAGTGTCCGCGGCCCGGCGATTGCCCCGGCCCCGGCCACGGCCCCGGCCCCGGCCCCGGCGACCGCGACCGCCACCGCGCCGACCGAAGGCCAGCCCCCTCCGCCACCGGCCCCCGAGCAGGCCGCGGCAGCGCTCGCCGACACGCTCGCCCGGGGCCCGGTCGACCCCAACCGGCTGGTCGCCCTCCTCGAGGCTGCCCGCCGTCTGGGCGCCAGCGATCTGCACCTCCAGGCCGGGTGCAAGCCTTTCGTCCGCCTGCAGGGCGAAATCGTCTTCCTGAACGTCCCTCCGCTCACGCCCCAGGACACCGAGAACCTCTGTCGCACCGCCCTGCCGGCCGAAAAAAAGAGCGAGTTCTTCCACGAGCAGGACCTCGACTTCTGCTACATCGCCGACGGGCTCGGACGCTACCGGGCCAACCTCCTTCGCGATGCCTACGGCTTCGGGCTGGTCTTCCGCGTGATTTCCAGCAAGGTGCCGACGCTCGAGGAGCTGGGGCTCCCTTCGATCGTGGCCAAGTTCACGACCTACAGCCAGGGGCTCGTCCTGATCACGGGTCCGAGCGGCTGCGGCAAATCTTCCACGATGGCCGCGCTCATCGACACGATCAATCGCGACCGAAAAGAGCACATCATCACGGTCGAGGAGCCGATCGAATTCGTGATGACGAGCAGGCGTTGCCTGATCAACCAGCGGGAGATCCCGCGTGACTCGCGCAGTTACGGGCAGGCGCTCCGTGCCGCGCTGCGCGAGGACCCGGACATCATCATGATCGGCGAACTGCGGGACCTCGAGACGATCTCGCTGGCCATCACCGCGGCGGAGACCGGGCACCTGGTGCTGTCCACCCTCCACACCCGCAACGCGACCAGCACGGTGGACCGGCTCATCGACGTGTTTCCGCCGATCCAGCAGCCCCAGATCCGTGCGATGCTCTCGGTCTCCCTCCGCGGCGTGCTCACGCAGCAGCTCGTGCGCACGGCCGACGGCCGCCGCCGCGTCGCGGTCACCGAGCTCCTTTTCAACACGCCGGCCATCGGCAACCTGATCCGGGACAGCCGGACGTTCCAGTTGCGCTCCCAGATGCAGACCGGCCGGAAGCTGGGCATGCGCCTGATGGACACCTCGTTGACGGAGCTGGTGCGGGCGGGCGTGATCACGGCGGAGGCCGCCCGGCCGCTCGCCGAGGCGAAGGCCGAGCTCTGACGACAGCGCCGGCCGCGTGCCGCGGGCCGTCGTTTTCCCTCCGCGTCCGTGGCGCCGGGCCGGCTCCTTTCGATCCGCTTTTTTTTCGCCAGTGGAGCGGTCCCCGGCGTGGCCAAAGTCGACGGTCTCCTCCGCCTGCTCAAGGCCTCGGGCGCCTCCGACCTGCACCTGGCCGCGGGGCAGCCGCCGAAGCTCCGCATCCACGGCGACCTGGAGGACGTGGCGGAGCACGCGGCCCTCACCCGCCAGGCCTGCATGGCCTACCTGCGGGAGATCTGCCCGCCCGTGCGCCTCCGGCAATACGACGAGACGCACGATACGGACTTCGCCTACAGCCTCCCGGGCGTGGCGCGCTTCCGCTGCAACTACTTCCAGCAAAACTGCGGTCCCGGCGCGGTGTTCCGGATCATCCCGGAGAAGATCAAGACCATCGCCGAGCTGAATCTCCCGCCGGTCGTCCGCTCGATCGCAGAGCTTCGCCACGGGCTGGTCCTGGTGACCGGCGCGACCGGCTCGGGCAAATCCACCACGCTCGCGGCGATGATCGACCACGTCAACTCGACGCAGAAGCGGCACATCATCACCATCGAAGACCCGCTGGAGTTCGTGCACCCGAACAAGCAGTCGATCCTCCGGCAGCGCGAAGTGGACTCGCACACGAAGTCGTTCGCGCGGGCGCTGAAGGCCTCCCTGCGGCAGGACCCGGACATCGTGCTGATCGGCGAGATGCGGGACCTGGAGACGATCTCCCTGGCGCTGACGGCGGCGGAGGCGGGCATGCTGGTCTTCGGGACGCTGCACACGAACAGCGCGCCGACGACGATCGACCGGATCATCGACGTCTACCCGCCCGAACAGCAGCCGCAGGTGCGCGGGGTGCTCGCGGAGGTGCTGCGGGCCGTGGTCTGCCAGATCCTGCTCCAGACCACGAACGGGAAAGGGCGGCTGGCGGTGAACGAGATCCTGACGGCCTCCTCCGGCCTGGGCAACGTGATCCGGGAGGGGAATACGGCGAAGATCCAGAGCATCATCGAAGGCGGGCGGGCCGACGGCATGCAGAGCATGGACCGGGGGATGCTGGACTACTTGCAGCAGGGCGTGATCCGGGCCGAGGACGCCTACCTCTGCGCCACGAACAAGACGCTGTTCGAGAAGTACCTGCCGCAGTAGCGCGGAGGGAGGCGGGCGGCGTAGGCAAGCGCCCGAAGCGTTCCGGTGACGGTTCACCACCGAGACCCCGAGGCTTCCCGAAAGACCGCCTCCGGCTTCACCAGCCTCTCCGTCCGCGTAGCAGGGGTCAGGTCTTCACGTTTCACCGGAGGGTAGCGATGCGTCGAGCCCCCTGCGCGGTGAGGCGCACTGTGCCTTCTCCTGGAAGACACGGTCCCGCCAGCCAGGGGCTATTCCAGGCGTTGTCGATGGCTCCCCCGAGACTCCTGGAATGGATCGTCTCCCACGTCAAGGCGCAGGCAATAGAAACAACAACCCGAACTGAGGCTAAACTCGACCGACGGCGGCAAATGGCTAGATCATGGCTCCGCGTCCCAGCTAGACGCGGGCGAAATTTGAAATTTGAAATTTGACTTTTTGCAATTTGAATTCGACCCGGCGCGTGGGGCGAATGCGAAACTTTTACACAGAGACGCGGAGACGCAGAGGCCGGGCGCTGAGTCCACCGTCCTCTACCGGCGATGATCTCCGGCAACGCACGGGGAGATCGGTTTTGGCTTCACTTCGGCTTGTTGAATAGAAAAGCTCGCGCCGGACCAGGGAGTGTGCTCCGGTTGCGGCCAGATCTTCGTGAGGGGGATGGCAGGCCCGACCCTGGAAGGCTTCTGTTCGATCGGCTGCCAGAGGAAAGCCAGGAGGAAGCAGGCTTCCGGCTCTTCGGGCGCTCCACGGATTCTTCGCTAGGCATCCTGTCCGCACTGCGGCAACCGTTGGAAGGCGCCTCAGGACCGCAAGGGTCTTTCGTCAACCTGCCCGAAGTGCGGTAAGCCTGTAAAAACGTGAAAGCCGTCGCCTGAACGGGATCCCAGGTTTGACTTTTTCCAGTGCGCGACCAACCGCACACTTGACTTTAGATTCGTCGTCCTGATATAAAGTCAACATGCTGTTTGGTCGTTGGATCGAGCCGGTCTGGCGGAAGAAGCTCGCGACGCCCTACGTCCACTTGGTGTTCGGCGCGCGCCAGACCGGCAAGTCGACCCTGCTGCGGCAGGTCCTGCCCGAGCCGGCGGTCTGGATCGACCTCGCCCGGCCCGCCGAGCGCTCGGAATTCCTGCGCGACCCGGATCGGCTCGTCGGCCTCTGCCGGGCCCTCCCCACCTCCGAGGGGCCGACGGTCGTCGTCGTGGACGAGGCACAAAACGTCCCCGCCCTGTTCGACGCCGTCCAACACCTCTACGACTCCGACAAGCAGCGCTGGCGATTCGTCCTGTGCGGCAGCTCGGCGCGCAAGCTGCGCCGGACCGGCGCCAACCTCCTCCCCGGTCGATCCTTCCTGCACCACCTGTATCCCCTCGTCCTGGCCGAACGACCCGTACCCGCCGGGGAGACGTCGACCCTGCGCGTGGACCCTCCACTGCCCCTGTCCGCTCCTGCCGGATCCGCCCCCGCCTCCGCCCGTGGCCGGCCGCGGCCTCCCCCCGCATCGCCACACTTCCCACCGAGCCCGCTCGTCGAGCGCCTGCTCTTCGGCGACCTGCCGGGCGTGGCCACCGCCGGGCCCGAAGACCGCCCGGACCTCTTGCGCGCATACGCGATGGTTCACCTGGAAGAGGAGCTGCGGCGCGAGGCCTTGATCAAGGACTGGGGAGCGTTCGCCCGATTCCTCCAGCTCGCGGCGGCCGAGTCGGGCCACATCCTGAACTACTCCGCGCTCTCCCAGGAGGCGGGCGTCTCCGTCCCCACGATCAAGAACTACTATCAGTTGCTGGAGGACATGTTCCTGGGCTTTCGCGTCACCGCATTTTCGGGCAGCCCGCGCAAGAACCTGCTCTCCACCGAACGCTTTCTTTTTTTCGATCTCGGCGTGCGCAACGCGACGGCGCGTCTCCCGCTCTCGCCGGACGCGGTCAGCGCGAATCCGGGCCCGCTCTTCGAGCAGTGGGTCGGCATCGAATTGTGGAAACGCCTGGGCTACCTGGAGTCCGGTCGGCTGAACTACTTCCGGACGAAGGCCGGCGCCGAGGTGGACTTCATCGTGGAGCGGGACGGCCGCTACATTCCCATCGAGGTGAAGTGGACTGACCATCCGACGCACGCGGACGCGCGCCACCTCCTGGCCTTTCTGGAGGACCACCCCAAGGCCGCAGCGCACGGATACGTCATCTGCCGCACGTCCGTGCCCCTGGAAATCGCCGACCGGGTAACGGCCTTGCCATGGTCCTGTCTGTAGCCCGGAGGTCCGGGCAGGTGCGGGTATGAACTCCCTGCGATGGCTTCTACTCGGCCAGAGCGAGGGGTTGGCGGCGGATGCAGGGCCTCGTCACGCGCGCCGCGGGTGCCGGGCCCACTGCGCTGGACTACTTGCAGCAGGGCGTGATCCGGGCCGAGGACGCCTACCTCTGCGCCACGAACAAGACGCTGTTCGAGAAGTACCTGCCGCAGTAGCGGGGAGGGAGGCGGGCGGCGTAGGCAAGCGCCCGAAGCGTGCCGGTGACGGTTCACCACCGTGACACCGGGGCTCCCCGGAAGACCGCCTCCGGATGCATCAGCCTCTCCGTGCGTCCTCCGTGTCTCGGTGAGTCCGTGTCTCCGTGGCGAAACGACCCTCCCAAGGAATGGTCACACCAGGTCTTGCTTCCGAGCCTTCGCCCCGGCTACAATCCGCTCATCGCGGTTTCGCACGGCCTTGCTGACAGGGGGACGGTTCATGCAGAAAAAGCTCCTCATCGGCGCCGCGGTCGCCGCCACCGTGCTCGTCGCCGGCATCTTCCTCGTCCGCCACTTCCTCTCCCCGGCCAGACTCCTCGGCTGGGTCCCCCAGGAACCCCTCTCCTCGGGTCAGAAGAGCGCACTCCTCGGGTTCAGCCGCTTCCTCCCCGACGACTGCGAAGGCTACTTCGCCCTCCTCCACGCCGGCGCCCTCTGGCGCACGGTCCGCGACTCCCGCGCCTATCACCAGGTGATGGACACGGAAGAGGCAAAAAAAATCGATGCGGCCTTCAAAAAAGAAGTCGAACCGGAGAAGGCCAAGATGCCGCCCGAGGTCCAGGAGACCCTCGACGCCCTCGCCGACGCCTTCGACGAGGAGGTGTGCATGGCCGTCGGCGGCGATGCGTCGGTGAACGGCGCCAACCTCGCTGCGGCCGCCCTGTACGCCGGCCTCATCCTGCCCCCCGGCGCCGCGCCCCCGGGGACCAGCGAAGACGAGGAGCTCTCCCAGTGGCGCGCCACGCTCGTCCCCGGCTGGGTCGAGTCCGTCCGCCGCGCCAACCTCCCCTCCGTCCTCCTGGCCGCCCGCGTCCCCGACCCCGCCAAGTTCGACGCCCTCGTCTACAAGCTCATCGAAAAGGCGAAGAAGGCCGTGGACGAGGCCGCCAAGGCCCGCGCCGACGGCGACGGCAACGCCGAGGCCGCCGGCCTCCCACCCGTCCCCACCAGCGCCGTCCCGATCACCTTCGACAAGCTGTACGCGAAAATCGAACTCGGCTCTCACGCCTTCCACCGCTTTTCCTTCAAAATCGGCGACCGCGTACGCGAGGAGGAACTGCAGGAACGCATGGCCGAGGTCCCCGGTCCGCCCGAGGCCGTCGCGGAGCTTGCCAAGGCCCTCTGCGCGAAGAGTCTCACCCTCCACTTCGGCTTCCTCGGCGAATACTTCGTCGTCGCCTTCGGACCCGACGACGCCCTCCTGCGCGCCGCAGCGACCCTGTTCGACGCCAAAGGGGCGGGCAAGAACCTCGCCGACGGGGAAAGCTTCAAGTACCTGCGCGAGCAGGTGCAACCGGCAACGACCGGCCTTTCCTTCCTCGACCTCGTCCATGGGCAGAACGCGCTGCGCGAGCGCGTGGTGCCGCTCCTCAAGCAACTCGAAAATCCGGCGCGGCTCCCGCTTCTCGGCATTCCGGCCTCTACCCTCGGCACGCTCCAGCAGATGCGCGAGTCGCTCGAGCCCCAGACGACACAGCCCGAGTACGTGCGCATCGAGGCCCTGCAGCACCTGCACCAGGGCATCAAGGTGGAACGCCGCTCGTACCTCGCAGCCGGCGCACCGGCCCTGCCCGCGGGCGACCCGGGGCTGGCCCGGCTCGTCCCGGCGGACGCGGTCGGCTACACGGCGATCCACGAAACCTCCTGGGACTACCTCTGGGCGCAGCTTCGGAACGTGGTCGCGGGCATGAACGCGCAGACCGACGACCTCGAGAAGCAGGTCCGGACCGACCCGCGCCTGGGCCGCGACCCGCGCTATGCCGACATGATCAAGGAGCGGCGAGCGGCCTGCGCGGCCATCCTGGACCCGATCAACACCGACCTCGCGCCGCACTTCCGCGGCCGGATGACCGGGATCCTCGGCGCCGCCGTCCCGCTCACCGTCCACGCCCCCGACGCGGAGATCAAGGACCTCCCCATCCCGAGCGGCGCGATCGCCGTCGCCAGCGACGACCCGGACGCGGCCATCCGCGGCGTCCAGAACCTGCTTCCCGCCCTCGCCGGCTTCCTGCAGGGAGGCGCCGGCAGCCGGCGGCCGAACGCGCCCGCGCCGCCGGCCCCGCCCACGTTCGAGAAAAAAGAGGTCGACGGCGTGACCGTCTACGCCCTCGACTTATCGAAGTCCATTGCCGCCGGCTTCGAACCCCATCTCTTCGTCCTTGGGAAAGACCTCGTCCTCTCCAGCTCGTACGCCCTTTCCGCCAAGCTGCGGGCGACCGCGTCGGGCGCCGCGCCGAACATCGCCGGCTCCGACCTGCACCGGAAGATGGGCGTCGTCCTCGAACCCGGGGCGCATGCCGTGACGTTCGTGGACGGCGACCGGCTCACGGAGGTCTTGCGCGCGACCTCCGAAGGGATCTTCGCGCAGGTCGAGGCCGTGCAGGGGCCGAAGCTGACGGCCAAGGACAGGGAGGAGCTGGGGCAGATGCGGACCTTTGCAGCCACGCTCGTGGGCGTCGCGCGCGTGCACCGGGCGATGGCCTCGGCGACCGTGCGCAAGGAGGGGCTGGACCTGGAGCGGCAGTGGCTATTTCTCGAAGACCTGCCCGAGGAGGCGAGCCAAAAGTGAGCTACCTGTGGGCCGGCGCCCTCGTCCTGGCTCTGGCGGCGCTTGGCTTCGGCTTGGGCGCGCGGCGAAGCCTCTTCCTGACCTTCACGGCCATGGTGGGGGCCTGCGCCGCGTGCGTCGTCCTGGCGGCGCGCGTCGGAAGGACGCTCTTCGAGCAGGCGGGGGCGGTGCTCCTGGCCTTCGCGTGCGCCGCGTGGGGCGCGCGGTGGGCGGTGCGCGGGTTCGTGCGCTGGGCCGGGCGCCGCGGAGTGGGCAACGTGCGAATGCGCGGTGATCGCTGGCTGGGCGCAGGTCTCGGCGTGGGGCAGGCGGCGGTTGTCGTGTGGTTCATCGGGGCGACGATGCCGGCGGGCGAGGGGCCGGGCGCCCGCACACAGGCCGCCGCGGCTGCTGCTGCACCGCGAACGGCCGCGGCCGGGGCCTCGGCGGCGTCCGGTGCCGGCTCGGGGGCGAACTGGCTCGACGGGCCGATCGCCACCGTGCGCGCCGTGCGAACGCTGGCGGACCTGACGCCCGCGGAGGCGAAGCTCGTCTACGAAATCCCGGAAGTGCGGGCGGTGGCGGAGAGCGAACCGATGCGACCGTTGTGGGAGGACCTGTCGCTCGTCGAACAAGCGGGGCAGGCGGCGCGGGGGTCGCGGCTTGCGCTCTTCGCCGTGGGGTCGGACCCGCGCGTGAAGCTCGCGCTGGAGGACCCGGACTTTCTGTCGCGGGTGCGGCGCGTGGACCTGGTACTGCTTGCCGACCGCGTGGCGACCTGGCGAGCGGACGTCGCAGTCGATCTCGCAAAATCGTCATCGGCAGTTGGATCACCCGGAAAATGCCGATGCCGTTGCGCAAGTCTGAATACGGCCACTCGCCTCGCGGGCACGGCAACGCCGTGCCCCTACGGATACGAGCCCTTCGTGCAGTCTGACCCGAATTTGAACCATGCCCTGAATTCCATGACCGTCCCCGGATGCTCGTAAGCCCTTTCCTGCATTCAGGTCATGTCCCCGTTTTGCTCCCCTCGAGCGGGAGAAGGCTGTTACCCCGGTTTGAACCATGCCGACGCGAGCTGCGGAGCGCAGGCTGGCCCGCGCCCCCAGGCATCGGTCGATCCACCAAAGTGCAAAGTGATTCTTGCGCGGGCGCTAAACGCGTCAAGACCCCGTGATCACGACCCCGTAGATCTCCGGGGACACCGTAACCGCCCCGCCGAAGGGGGCGTCCAGATCGTAGACCAGCAGCAGGATGGCGGTCAAGCTGGCGGCGAAGCCGGCCACCATGAGCGCCTGTGAGACGCGCTGCTCCAGGCCGAAAAAATAGCACATCGAGAGGAGCAAAGCGCCGACCAGGAGCAGGATGGTCCACATGAAACCCGATACGCTCGGAGCGGCACAGAAGAGCCGGCGCGTCCTGGCCTCGCGGGCGGCTCCCAGGTTGCGAAGGAGCTCCGCGTACAGCACGGTCTCCTGGGAAGTCTTGGGTTCGAAGTTCATGCAGCAGTCTCCCAGCTCGTGGAAAAGCCGGCTGCAGGTCGGGGCGGCCTTGCCGTCGGCCATGGTCTCCCACTCTTCGGACATCACGGCCTTCGCGTAATTCACGATCGCCAGTTGTTGGGGAGTGCGTGTCGCCTCGGGCAGCGGCGACCCCAGCCGGATCATCGTCCGCAGGATGGAGGACTCCTGAAACGAGGCCTCCTCGGCGTCGTTCGAGTGTTCCCATACGGCGACGACCACGAAGGCCAGAAAGACGCTGTAGAGGGCGCCGAGCTGGACGAACATCAGCCCGCCAACCTCGTGGTGCTTCGCCAGCGTCTCCAGCGACACGCGACGCCTCACCACGTACATCCCGACGGTCGAGGCGAGACCGGCGAAAATGACCAGCCCGATGTGCTCCGCGTAATTCATGTGCGTCTCCCCCTTCGAATCCGGCAGCTCCCGCCCCGAGCCTCGCACCACCTGCTTCGCCGAAGGCATCGAACGAGTCGGCCCCTCTCCATCGGCCTTCCGGCAGGGAGAGAACGCAGGCTTTTATCGTCAAGATCGCGGGGGAGCTTGAAGAGCCCCTCGAGGTGCGAGGTGCGCGACCCTCGGGGTTTCGGTCCGTCCGCCCCGGGCGCGCCGGCGCCCTCACGGACGGCTGAAGCGCACCACCCCCCCGATCACCACGTGCCGGACCTTCTTCCCCCACAGGGAGCGCGGCGCATCGAGGCGGGCGTCCGGCGGCAGCACGACGAGGTCCGCGAGGAACCCCGGCGCGAGCCGGCCCAGCTCCTCTTCGCGACTCACGGCATCGGCCGACCCCGTCGTGTAGGCGTCGATCGCTTCGTCGATCGTGAGCGCGTGCTGCGGGTTCCAGCCCTTCTCCGGCTGCCCCTTCTCGTCCTGGCGCGTGGTCGCGACCGCGAGCCCCGCGAGCGGATCGGCGGTCATCACGGGCCAGTCCGAGCCGAACGCGAGATGCGCTCCGGCCGCGAGCAGCGCCTTCCAGGCGAAGGTCATTGGCAGGCGACGCGGGCCGAGGTTCTCCGACCAGACCCCCTGGTCCGGCGTTGGGCCGAACGGGTTCGCGTGGAACGGCTGCATGGAAGCGAGCACGCCCAGCTCCCGGAACCTCGGCACGTCCTTCGGATCGACGACTTCGATGTGCTCGATCCGGTGGCGCGGCCGAAATTCCGGGTGCCGCGCCTGGGCTTCTTCGAAGGCGTCGAGCGCGAGGCGGACCGCGCCGTCCCCGATGGCGTGGAGGGCCACGGGGAAGTTCCCGGCGTGGGCGCGCGCGATCAGTTCCTTCAGGCGCCTTGGCTGGAGCTGCGGCTTGCCGCGGTCCTTGCCGCCTTCGTACGGCTCGAGCATGTACGCGGTTTTCGACTCGATCACCCCATCCACGAACGCCTTCAGAAAACCGAAGCGGAGGGTCGGCGAGACATAGCGACGTCGCAATTTGCGGTAGGAGTCGAGGTTGCCGCCGAGGGGCGGGGAGACGGTCACGCGCAGGCACGAGCGGCCGGCCGCCTGAAGCTCCGCGTGCATCGCGAAGGTCTCCGCGCCGCCGCCGATGTCGTCGACCGACGTGAGGCCCAGCTCCAGGCAGTAGCGGAGCGCGGCCTCGAGCGCGCGGAGCTGCGCGTCGCGGTCGGTCGCAGGGAGGGCATCGTCGAGCAGTCCCCCGGCCCCTTCCAGGAGCGCGCCCTGCGGCGTCTTGCCGTCCTCCTCACGGACGACCCGGCCGCCGGGCGGGTCGGGCGTCGCCGCGGTCACGCCCGCCCGCTCGAGCGCCTTCGTGTTCGCCCACGCCGCATGACCGTCATAGCTCTCGAGGAGCGCGGGCCGGTCCGCGACGGCGCGGTCGAGGTCCTTGCGCGAAGGGAAGGAACCGGTGGGCACGAGGCCGTATTGCCAGCCGCGCCCCTGGATCCACGTCAACTCGTGATGTTCCTCCGCGTACTTTCGAATGGCCGCGAGCGCGCCTTCCATCGTCGTCTGGTTGGAGATGTCGAGCTGCGTGAGCGAGACGCCGCCGGAGACGAGATGGAGGTGGGCGTCGTGGAAGCCCGGGAGGACGGCGCCGCCCGCCGCATCGAGCACGGCCGCGCCCGGGGACGCCAGCGCGCGGACCTCGGCGTCCTTTCCGACGGAGACGATGCGTTCGCCGCGTGCGAGAAGGGCCGTGGCGCCGTCCGCGGCGTGGATGCGGCCGTTCACGACGAGGAGCTCGGTCGGCGCCGGCGGCGTCGCGGGCGGCGCCGACTGCGCGGCGGCCACCCCTCCGGCCAACGCAAGGGCACAGGCGGCGACGAGGACGCGTCGGACGAAGGCATGTACGCGCAGGGCAGGCACGAAGACCCTCCCCGGGAAAATAGCGGCAACGGTCGATCTCGCGCTCCCGCCCGAAACCCAGACCGGTCATCGGCGTGGGCGGAGCACCAGCTCATACCGCGAAAGCCCCATGCGACTCGCAGAACTCACGAGCCGGACCTTCCGCTTCAGGACGCGGGACACGGTAAAGCCCGCGCGATTCACCGGGGCCGCGGCGTAGCCGTGCGTCCTCCGGAGCAGGACGGCGAACCCCGGTTTGGGACCACGGGCGTCGACGAGCCAGTATTCGCTGACGCCGGCCAGGTGATACAGCCGGCGCAGGCGCCGCGTGTCCTTCGCCTCCGACGAATCGCTCACCACCTCGACCACCAGGTCCGCGGTCCCCTCCACCTCGATGTATCTCCCGGGGGCACGGCTCGCCCGGCGGATGAGCCTCGCCCGCCCGGATTCGAGGGTCTCCCAGCGGAAGAACACGACGTCCGGTTCGCAGGAAAGGTCCGCCTTCCGGTTGGAAAGCCGGGCCCTATCGATCCACACCATGCCGAGGTCGCCGAGCCGGACATGCTCGAAGAGCGCGGCGCCAATCGCTGCTTTGGGCGACCCGTGGGTTCCAAGGTCTTCCGGGCTCATGTCCACCTCCACGTCGCCCTGCAGGAAGTCGATCCGCCCCGCCTCCGGAAAGCTCGGCGAACGCGCCCAGCGCCGAAAGGACTCCAGCGTGCGCGCGCCGAAGGGGACGCGCACGCCGTCTTCCAGCACCAGGCAGCGCTCGGCGCTCGGACTCGACATGGGCGCCTCGAGAAGGGAGGAGAACGGGTGGGCCGCTACGTGGGATTCTAGCGCGCTGGGCCGCCGCGGACAAGGAGCATCGTGAACACGCCCGACCGAAGAAGTTTCGGAAGACCCCGGCGTAACGATGCTTCCCAGCTCCGCGTTACCAATCGGACCACCTGGCGTCCACGCCGGCCGGACGTCACGATCCCTCCGCCGAGCGCTGGGGCTTCATACCCTTGCTCCGCCTGTGATTCCCGAGCTTACACTGGATTCAGTTGACATATTTGTTTTATGGCCCGCCGGATGCTCCGGAGCGCGGGGGATCGTCGCGCGCAGCGCGGACTTTTGCGCATGGTGACGGGAACGGAGAAGGGCGGGTGAGCGATGGCACATGTCGAGCGCGGGGAGCGCGGCGTCGATACGCCGCTGGTGCGGGCTTTCCTGGATCGCGAGCTGAAGCAGCTCCTGGCTTGGCCGGAGCATCTGCGGGCGTTAGTCCGCTTGGCCTCTCCCGCGCTCGCATGCCGGCTGGACTTCGATCGCAGGACGCTTCTCCCTGGCCGGTTCACCTTTGCGGGACTGCGCCAGAAGACGTCGGACCTGCTCGTGCGCGTGCCCTATCGGCCACCGATAGCCCGCGGGCGGCGCGGATCGACCGCGGTCCCGGCTCACGTGCTGCTCGAGCACCTGTCGAGCCCGAGCACGACTGTATCCCTCCGTATTCTTCGCTGCATGACACGGCGGTGGGAAAGCGAGCTCTCCGCAGCCGGTCGGCGGCTCCGTTCGCAAGTGCGATCCGGCCCTTCTCGCGGCCGCGGCCCCTGCTCGTGGTTCGTTCCGCTCGTCCTTTACACCGGGCTCAGGCCCTGGCCGCGCGGGCCCTCCCTCCGCGACCTGATCGCCGCGCCGCCGGAGCTCGACGAGTTCGTCCCCAGCGAAAAGGTTCTCTACGTGGATCTCGCGCGGACTGCCTCGGCTGCCCTACTGCAGGCCGAGCGGTTCTTCGGACTCGTCTTGCAGGTGCTTGTGGCACGGGCGAACGCTCCCGCACCGTTCGCGGAGACTGTTCGCGCGGCGACCGCCGGGCTCGCCCCCCTGGCGCACTCGCGGCCCAGGCGCTGGCGCCGGCTGAGGCTCTCGCTCGTCCGCATCTGTCACTTCTACCGCGCACCTCGCGAGCATGCTATACTCATGGATGTCCTGAAGGATTCGGCGGAGACGGTCGGCGGTCGATCGGAGGTGGAACAAATGGCCACGACGATGGCGGAGTATCTCATTCGGAAGGGCATCGCGCGGGGGAAGGCCCAGGGGAAGGCTGAAGGCGAGGCGAAGGGAAGGGTGGACGGCGAAGCGCTGGGCAAGGCCAAGGCCGTGCTCCGCGTCCTCCAGCGGCGCTTCGGCCGTGTGCCCCGGGCGCTCCGGGCAAGAGTGACGGGGGTCACTAGCCTCCCCGAGCTGGACCGACTCCTCGATCTGGCGATCGAGGCCTCCAGCCTCAAGGAGTTCTCGGCCGAGGTTTGAGCGCGCACCGCGCCCCGACGCCCCAGGGGCGGAACGACTCGACCGGCGCCGCGCTGCCCTTCCGGTCACGCGCCGCCTGAAGGCGGAACTACGAACGACCGCGGCGGCGCGTCGGGAGCGGCATCCGGGACTGGACCCTTGCCCACCGTCGCCCCACGCCTGTCCGATTTCAGCGGTCGGGACAAGTGGCCCGCGCGGACGGGGCGGGGGCGCGCCAGGCCGCGTCGCCGCGGCCGGCGAGACGCACGCGCGAGCCGCGCGCGGCCACGCGACAACGGACGAGGGAAAAGGGAAAAGGGAGAGAGAGAAGAGGGAACTTAACGAGTCCTGGCCGCCGCGAGCCGCAGACCGTTATTGGCGAACACGTTCCCTGGCCCGGAGGCGAAGCGGTCGGCCCCGCGACACAACGAGGCGGGGCCGCCCCACGCCCCGCCCTTCACGATGCGGTATTCACCTGATGCACCGGAGGGGGTCGCCGTCCACTCGCGCATCCCCCCCGCGAGGTCGCGCACGCCGTGAGGACCCTCGTCGAGCCGGAAGAGGCCGAACGGCTCCGGCAGCCTCGTGGCCGCTTCCCCGGGCCGCGAGTCCGCCATCCGGCAGAACGTCGGGTCGAACTCGTCCCCCCACGGGTGGAAGCGTCCGTCCACGCCCCGGGCCGCCTTCTCCCATTCGTCCTCCAGCGGGAGCCGAACCTCCCAGCCGCCGCCGGCATGTTGGGCCGCCAGCCACCGCGCGCAGTCGGTCGCGTCCTCCCCCGAGATCCCGAAGATCGGCCAGTCGTCGCGCCAAGCCGGGACCTTGCCGCGGGGGTCGAACCGGCCGGCTCGGCCGCGCGGCCAGTAGGCCGTCTCGTCCGTGGCAACCATTGCACTCCGCGGGGCCCGCTTGAACGCGGCGTCCGCCTTTTGCCACCCCCGGTCGTCGAGGTAGGCGAGGTACGTCGCGGTCGTCACCTCGAAGCGCGCGAGGAAGACCCCGGTCGGACGCGGCGGCGGCGCTTTTCCACGGCGCTCCGCGGTCCACGCCTCCCCCTCGGGCAAGCGGATCCAGGCGGCGTCCCGCGGCGGCGACTGCTGCGTGCCCGGGTCCCCGCTCGCACGGTACGGACCCGCGGGGAGGTAGCTCCAGTACAGAGCGCGGTCCCCCGCGTTCTCCTTCGTCGTGGGCGGCACGTCCACGCCGGCCGGCAACGGAGGCGCGTCGTCCTCCGCGACCAGCTCGCAGGCCTCGTCCCAGTCGAAGTCGCGCGCGACCTCGAACGGATACCGCGTCTCGTACAGGCCCTGCCCCGGCGGGACGTGGAGGAGGTACGAGCCTTTTGGGAGCCGCCGCTCGAAGACCACCGCCGGTCGCTCCGCGGCCGCCGTCCCGTCGGTCTGCGCCGGCGGGAGCAGCTCGACGCGGTTCTCCGGTATTTCCCGTAGACGGAAGACGCTCCCCCAGCGCGCCTCCCGAACGGCCCGCGCGGCGGCCGACTGCGCGCTTTGGGCGCCCGCCGTCCCCTCTGCGCCCGGGACGGGGACGTCCTCGACCGGCACCGGCTCGGCCGGCGGCAGCTCGGGCTTGCCCAGCGCCCGGCCCGTCTCCGGGTCGCACGGCACCGGGACCAGGACAGGCGGGTGCTTGTTCAGCTCATAGCGATGAAGGTACGCGACCACGCGGACCGACGCCCCCGCGGCGCCCTGCCCGCCGAAGCCGGCCGGCAGGAGGAACCGCACGCGCACCCGCCGCGTCCCGAGCAGCCGCTCCTCGTACTCCGGCCCCCCGAACCCCTTCAACAGGTCGGAGCACGTCTTCTGCTCCGCCAGGTCCCGGCGCCGCTCGGCATCCTGGTACTTGTCCCAGTACAGCTCGGCCAGCCGCTGCCGCGCGGACGCGTTTCCCGTCTCGTAGCCGACCGCCTCCGTGTACGCAGAGATCGCGTCCGCCGACCACCGGCCCTGCTCCTCCTCGGCCGCCCGCAGCCCCTCCTTCAGGTCCCACATCGCCCCCTTGTCCTTATGCAGCTTCGCGGCGAGCCCGGTCCGCTCGGCCGCCTCGCACGCGCGCCGCCCCTCCTCGACCGACCGTCGCCCGGCCTTGTAGCGGTCGAAGGCCCCGTCCCCCTTTGCCACCGAGAGCTCCGACCGCACGTGGTTGACGAGGTCGAGCACGCGCGAGTCCCGCGGCGAAAGCGCCAGGAGGCTGCCCGCCTTCAGGAGCGCCTCGTCAAGACGCGCCTTGCGCTCGTCGCCCGTCGCCGCGGCCGCCTCCGCCAGGAGCGCGTCCGCCTCGCCCCGGAACTTACGGACGTCGAGGGCGTGCCCGATCGCGCCGGCCGCGAAGTACGCCCCGACGGCGAGGAGGAGGAGCGAGAGCGCGCCGAACGGGAGCGCGATCCGGCGATTGCGCCTCGCGCGCCGCCAGAGCCGCGCCGCCCGACCGACGGGGCGCGCGGCGATCGGTTCGTCGGCGAGCCGGCGCCGGCAGTCCTCCGCCAGCGCGCCCGCGGAGTCGTACCGGTCTTTGGGGGCCTTGGCAAGGCACTTGAGCGCGATCGTCTCCGTGTCCAGGTCCAGATCCGGGACGAGCCGGCGCGGCGGGAGCGGGTCCTCGTCCTTGATGCGGAAGAGGAGGTTCGCGAGCGAGGGGGACTCGTGGAAGGGCGTGCGCCCGGTGAGCATCTCGTAGAGCGACGCCCCGAGCGAGTAGACGTCCGCGCGTCCGTCCACGGCGCCGGCCTCGTCGAGCTGCTCCGGCGACATGTAGAGCGGCGTCCCCATGAGCTGGCCGGTGCGCGTAAGCGTGCGGAGCGACTTTTCCCCCTTCGCTCTGGCCTTCGCCCGAGCTTCGGGGGACAAGTCGCCGGCGGCCTCCCGCGGCATCTGGACCTCGCGCTCGGCGAACTTCGCGATCCCGAAGTCCAGGAGCTTGACGGCTGCAATGGCCTGGCCATCGAGCTGCACGATGATGTTTCGCGGCTTGATGTCGCGGTGGAGGACGCCGTGGGCATGGGCGAACTCGAGGGCCTCGGCGACGCGGAGGGTCACCTCGACCGCGTCGCGCGGGGAGAGCCGGCCGGAGCGGATGAGCGACTCCAGCTCCTCCCCTTCGACGATTTCCATCGTGTAGTAGGGCTTGCCGTCGGCGAGGCCGACATCGTGGATGCGGATGATCCCCGGGTGGGAGAGGCCCGCGGCGGCGCGGACCTCGCGGGAGAAGCGATCGACGTCCTCGTCGTCGGCGCGGTCGGCGCGGAGAAGGAGCTTGAGCGCGACCTCGCGGCCGAGCTGGCGGTCGCGCACGCGGTGGACGACCCCCATCCCGCCCTCGCCGAGCTTGGCAAGGACCTCGTAGCGGCCGGCGACCAGCGGCGGCGGAGGCGGGCCGGCGGGCGCGGGGTGCTGCGCGGTCGACACGGTAGCGTCGGAGGGGAGCGGTTCGACGCCCTCGGGTAGGAGCGTGTCGCCGGGGGGCGTGACGCGGCGGGTCGCGGGCGCCGCGGCAGCCAGGCCCACGTCGGCGGCCGCGGGCGACGGCGCTGCGAGCTTCGCGCCCATGCGCTCCTGGGCGCGCACGGTCGCGGCCAGCGCCTGCTCCGAGATCTCCCCGCGCTCGCGGAGGAGCTCGCCCAGGCGCTTCGGCAGGGGCATGGCGAGCTGGGCGCCGAGCGCACGCCCGACGGCTTCCCAGGTGGCGAGTCCGTTCCGGACGAGCGTGGCGCCGAAGAGGGCATCTTCGTCGGTGAGCGCCGCACGCGCCTGCGCGTCGAGGAGCTCGGCGACCTGCGCCTCGGTCAACTCCTGGCGCTCGACGAGGAGCGCGCCGAGGAGCCGTCGCGGGCGCCCATCGGCTTCCGCACGTTCCTGCGCCGCGAGGGCGAGCGCGAGCCGCGGCTCGGCGAGCCATCCGCGCTCGACCGCGACGCGGCCCAGCAGCCGGTCGACCTCGCTCGACATGGGCGACACTCCCCCTGGGTACGCAGGGAAAATAGGGGCAGTCACTCTTGTAACCGTTCACGGGGAGGTGTGCATCACCACGGAGGCACGGAGAGATTAACATGTCGATTCGGGAATCTGGCGACTTGTTCTTGACAGGATAACGGGATCAACAGGATGTTCCACTTCCTTATCCCGTTGATCCTGTTATCCTGTCAGAGAGAAATTCGACGCAATTGCTCGTGGAAAGTCGTGTGTTCGCAAAGCCGGTGGAGGTCCTGCGTCAGGCCTCGGTTTCTCCGTGGTGAACGGTTACTTACTCTTGATCTCGTTTCCGGCGGAGACACGCTTAAACCTACACGCCGCGAATGGTATCCGGCCCGCCCCACCTCGTCAACGAGTCCGAGAGGTCGACCGCACGCCCGCGACGCGAACGAGCCTGCGTCCCCCGGGCTTTCTCGGCATTGCGGCGCCGAGGCCGGGGAGGTTACAATCCGGCCCTGGCCACTTTCACGGAGCTCGAATTTCATGGCAGATCAGTGTCCGGCGGTGCCTTGTCCGGTAGCCGCCTGCCCGGCCGGCACGCCGCAGCCGGCGTCACCGCTCGCCGCGGACCCGCGCCGTCTGTCGCGGGTCCTCCGCAGGCTGCTCCTCGCGATCGTCGCCGGAGCGGCGATCGCCGAAGCACTCGTCGCGGGGCTCGAGTGGGCCGCTCGCCGCGAGCACGAAGCGGGCGCCCATGCCGCGGCGCTCCGCCTCTGGAAGTTCGCCGCCCGTGCCGGCGCCGGCCCGCTGCGGCGCGCGGGGCTCGAGGGGATGGTCCGCTGCGGGGGCGAGACCGGCGACGGCGAGGCGGTCGCGGACGCGGCGGTCGTGCTCGCGGCCGCGGCCCACGGACGGTCGTTCGGCGAATGGGACGCGCTCGTCGCGAGACGGGTGGCCGGAACGCTGCCGCCGGATCCGCCCCAGCCCGGCGAGCACGACCCGGACGAGGCCGAGGGACAGTCCCTCGGCGTCCGCATTCGGGACGGGGTCGGGGACCTGCTGCACGGGCATGCACCCGGATACACGGTGACGCTGAGTCGCTCCGCCTTCCGCACCCTCTTCACGAGCACCTGGGCCCCGCGCCAGGACGAGCTGCCGGTCGGCGCACCCCGCAAGCTCGCGCGGCAGCTTGAGGAGCCGAAATTGAATCCGTGGGAGCGCGGAAAGACGGCGTACGTCCTTTCCCTCCGACTCGAAAAGGCCGGCTATCTCGCCCTCGCCCGCGCCCTGTGCCGGCGGGCGTACGACCTGCTGCGGTCCGCGTATCCGACCTACGAGGGGGCGGACTGGGACGGCCTTCCGAACTACCGGGGTGCGGCGTGCGGGCTGCTGTGCGCGGTCCAAGCTGCCGCGCGACGCATGGATCCGGCCGTCCCGGACCTCCACCACGGAGGACTCCGTCTCCGAGTCGAGGGGACCGAATTTCCTGCCCCGTGGCGAGTCAGTCTCCAAGTCAGCCTGTGGGATACGTCTCTGCCCGACTCCGTCCCGGACGAGGATTGGTACGACTACCTCGGCCGATCGGTCGGCCTTGCCCCGGATCGTACTGCACGCGTCGGCGTTGGGGAGGGCACCTACCGGCTGCGGGTCGGTGTGCGAAATGCCTGGGCAGGAGAGGGAGTTCCCCTTCGCGAACTCCTGGAGCTGGAGACGTCGTCTCTCCCGAAGGAGGTGCGCATCGCCGGGGAGACGCTGGACCTCCCGCCGATCCGGGCGCGGCTGCTGGAAGAGATCGATGCCCTGGGCCCTGAGGAGGGGCAGACCGTCTCGCGGGCCACCGGCGTGCTGGAGTGGACGCCGATCGCCGGGGCAGAGCGCTACGAACTTTCGTTGGCGAACCGGGAAGACCACGAGAACGGGTGCAGCTACGGGGATTGGCAGAGAGCGACCACGCGGGAGGCACGGCTGGTGCTTGCGGACTGTGAGCATGGCGCGCGCGAAGTCCTGGATCGGGCCGCCTCGATGCCCGGACGAAGAGTCGCCTGGTGCTACATCCAGGCCTTCGACGCCGACGGGCGGGCGATCGGACGCCAGGCGCACAACGTGCGTTGCTTCGTCCTCGCCGAGGCGCCACGGTAGCACGGAGGCGGCCGGCGGGCAATGCGGCGCCGGGATCGGCCGTAGGGGCGGGCCTTGTACCCGCCCTGCTGGCGACACGGCGCACTCCAAGGGCTTGCAGCCAATCGCGGGCGCCCACAAGGGGCGCCCCTACGACAGGCGGCCGACGGCAAGCTGTTATCCAGACTCGAAGCACGCCCCCCCCAATCGTAGAAAAGCGAGGTGACCGATGTCCCGCATCGTGCTTTACATCGCCGCGAGCCTCGACGGCTACATCGCCGACCCGCGCGGAGGCGTCGATTGGCTCGAGCCCTTCGACGACGCGCTGGACAGCTTCCCCGAGTTCATCGGCTCGATCCGCTCGGCGGTGATGGGGCGGGCCACTTACGAATTCGCGGTCCGTCATCCGTGGGTGTACGGCGAGCTGCCGGTATGCGTGCTGACCGGCCGCACCCTCCCGCCTCCTCCGCCGCCCCCCGCGCGGATCCTGCCTGCCGCGGGCGACGTCCGCGCCGTGGCCGAACGCCTGCGCCGCGACTTCCCCGGCGACATCTGGCTCGTCGGCGGCGGCCGAACGCTGCAGGCCTTCGTCGACACCGGCCTCGTGGACCTGTGGCGGATCTTCGTGATCCCCGCGCTCCTCGGCCAGGGAGTCCGCCTCTTTCCGCCGACCTCGACCGGACCGCGCGGCCTCGCGCTCACCCACACGCATGCGTACAAGAGCGGCGCCGTCGAGCTGCGATACGAGCGGGCGTAGCCGTGGGCGCGCCGAGGGAAAATCGCGAAAAGCGTAGCTGTCGCGATGGACGCCGGCCTACCGCGAGGTCGGTCGCCGCCCGAAGCTGAGGTCCACGTCGATCCCGACGCCGAGGATCGCCTCGATGTCGAGAAGGCCGCCGAGGTGGAAGCGACTTTCCTGCCGGTCGTAGTAGGCGGAGCCGCCGGCCGCGGCGCCGACCGAACCCGCGGCCCCCTTAACCCCGGCGCGGTACCGGATGCTCTGGTTCGTGAAGGGGATCGGGATGTTGTACTCGGCCCCGACGCGGCCCTGGGCGAGCTGCGCACCGGCGCCCGCGCGCCCGCCGATGCCCACGCGGCGGCCGTCGTCGCCGATGAATCCGTCGGCCTGGGCGTCGGCCGAAAGGACCTCGCCCGAACCCTCGGCGCGCACGTACGGATTGACTTGGTCCCCGAGATTCACCGCCACCCGCGCACGCCCCACGCCCACCCCGGCGCTCGCCCCCGCGCCCCCGCCGGCGTTCCCACGGGCATACGCCTGCCCCTCGCCGTAGATCAGTTCGCCGTCCGCTTCGTACCCGATGATGCCGCCGGCGTTCGCCTCGCTGTGGCCGCGCGCCACGCTGCCCTGGATCTGGGCCGTGTCCCGCGTCCCGTCGCCGTCGGAGTCGCTGACCTCGTATTCGTAATGGGGACCCCGCGCGAAGTGGGGTCCGCGATCGGCATCGCGCGGGCCGTTCCCGCCGCGAATCGGATCGGCCGGGCCGCCGGTCGTCCCGGTCCCGCCCCCGGAACGGGCCGGCCCGCCGCTGCCGCTGCCGCTGCTCCCGCCGGCCCGCCCTCCGCCTCCGGTTCCGGTCGAACCCGAACCGGTCCCTGTCCCGGTCCCGCTGCGGCCCGGCCCCACCGGTGCGAAACGGGGTCGCGCGGGCTCCACGCCGAAGGGGGTCCCGCTTCCCCCGCCACCCGGACCTGAGCCGGCGCCTGCACCCGAGCCCGCGCCGGACCCGGCCGCGGAGCCGTCGGAGAGGCCGCTGTAGCCACCCGCCGCCGTCGTCGCGGCCGCCACGACGGTTCCCGAGTTGAGCGACGTCGTCGAGCGGGTGAAGAGGTTCGCGAGCTGGCGGCCGAACAGGCCCACCGTCGCCAGGACGCCGATGGCCACCAGGCTCACGACGAGGATGTTCTCGGTCATCGCCGTGCCCGCGACGCGCGCACGGGACGGAGCGGAAACGGAAGGCATGTTCAGGTCCTTGCAGGGGGGATTCGGTAGGTCGCCTGTGCCGCACTCGCGGCCTGCGGCCAGAGGCCTTTCCACGGAAGTGCCGAGGCGGCGCGTATTGTACGCTAGCCTACCTGCCTTCGACAAGGGCGGAATGGCGCGCTTCGAGGTTCCCACGCCCGCCCCCCCCCCGGCGTCGCCGCCAGGCATTCACACCTCCAGCACCACCTTCCCGAACGGCTCCCGCGACTCCAGCAGCCGGTGCGCCGCCGCCGCCTCGGCCAGCGGGAAGGACCGGTACACGATCGGTCGGAGCTGCCCGCGGAACACGCACGACATGACCTGCCGGAACTCCTCCGGCGACCCCATCGTCGAGCCCAGGAGCTGGAGTTGCCGAAAAAAAATGTGACGAAGGTCCTCGACCGGGTCGAAACCGGTGGTCGCGCCGCAGGTCACGATCCGGCCGCCGCGGCGCACGCAGCGCAGGCTCTTTCCCCAGGTCTCCTTCCCCACGTAGTCGATGACCACGTCCACGCCGCGTTTCCCCGTGAGCCGGCGGACCTCGGCCTCCACGTCCTGCGAGGCATGGTCGAGGACGTGCTCCGCGCCGAGCGCGCGCGCACGCTCGCACTTCGCCGCCCCGCCCGCGGTCGCGAAGACGCGCGCGCCCGCGAGCCGCGCGATCTGCACGACCGCGGTCCCCACGCCCGCGCCCGCGCCCCACACGAGCACGTCCTCGCCCGGCCGCAGGCGCGCGCGCGTCACGAGCATCCGCCACGCCGTGAGAAAGACCAGCGGTGCCGCGGCCGCCTCCACGAACCCCATCCCCGCGGGCAGCTCCAGGCAGTTCCGCGCGGGCAGCGCGACGTACTCCGCGTACGTACCGTCCCCGCTCTCGCCAAGGAGCCGGTAACTGACGCAAAGGCTGCCTTCGCCGGAGGCGCAGAACTCGCACTGGCCGCAGCTCACGCCCGGATTCACGAGCACGCGCTGCCCCACGCGAACGGAGGTCACGTCGGGTGCGACCGCCTCGACGACGCCCGCCGCGTCCGCGCCCGGGATGCGCGGAAACGCGACACGCACGCCCGGCATGCCGCGGCGCACGAAGAGGTCCAGGTGATTCAGCGCCGCGGCGTGCACGCGGAGCAGGACCTCGCCCGCGCGCGGCTCCGGACGCGGGGCATCCTCCAGGAGCAGCTTCTCCGGACCGCCGTGCTCGTGGATGCGAACGGCCTTCATGCGAGGACTCCAGGTTGTTGAAAAATCGAAGCCTGATGGCGCGGCTCGCGGGAGGCTGCCGCCCCCCGAACCCCCCGGACGCTCCGCCTGAAGGCGGGACTACGAACGGGGCCGCGTCCGGTCGCGCACTGGGCTCGGGGCCGCGCTAAGTATTCTCCCGTTCCAGGGGCCCCGCGTCAATGCCGTTGACACTTCGACCGGGCCGCGGATAGAATCTCGCCCCTTCGATGGCCTCCGCACCGGAGCTCGCCGTGCCCCGCGACTATGCCGTCATCGACCTCCATGTCCACGTCCAGCCGTGGAGGATGCTCCGTCCGGAAATCCTCGAGCGCATGAGCCGAGGCCGCGCCGATCACGCGGAAATCGTCGACGTCATGGCCAACCCGGACCGCTTCCTCGGCCTGCTCGACCGCTCCGGGATCGAAAAGGCCGCGCTCGTCAACTACGTCGCGCCCGAGGTCATGGGCTTCACGGACGAAGTCAACGACTGGATCTCCGCCTATTGCAAAGACCACCGTGACCGGCTCATCCCCGTCGGCTCCCTCCACCCGGCCCACGTGAAGGACGCGCGCGCCGCGGTCGATCGCCTCCTCGGCGACCTCGGGATCCGCATGGTGAAGATTCACCCGCCCCACCAGCTCTTCTACCCGAACGCCTATCGCGAGGGCCTCGGCGCGCTCGAAGTCCTCTACCGCCGGTGCGAAGAGGCCGCGGTCCCCGTGATGTTCCACACGGGCACGTCGATCTTCGCCGGCGCGCGCGTGAAGTACGGCGACCCCATCCACCTCGACGACGTCGCCGTGGATTTCCCGCGCCTCCGCATGCTCCTCGCCCACGCGGGCCGACCGCTCTGGACCGAAACCGCCGTCTTCCTCGCCCGCCGCCACCCGAACGTCTGGCTGGACCTTTCGAGCATCCCGCCCGGCAGCCTCCTCGAATACCTGCCGAAGCTCGAGTCCCTCGCCGACAAGTGCCTCTGGGGCACCGACTGGCCGGCCCCCATGGTCCCCTCCATGAAGGCCAACCTGGACAAGTTCCTCGCGCTTCCCCTCTCCGACGATGCGAAAAAAAAGATTCTGCGAGACAACGCCCTCCGACTTGGTTTTTGAGAGACCCCGTTCATGAAGAATTTCGTGCTGGGCGCAGCGGCCGCCCTCGTCCTTGGCGCCGCGTTCTTCGCGGTCCCGTTTCTGCGGGGAGGCGGCGCAGGCGGAAAAAGCCCGATCGCCTGGGTCCCCTACGAAGACGCGGTGAAGGAAAGCCAGTCGAGCGGGAAGCCGCTCTTGGTCAAGATCGGCTCGGAGAACTGAATGGGCTGCCAGAAGCTGGAGGCGACCACGCTTTCCAGCCCCCAGGTCGTCGACCTGGCCAAGAGCTTTGTTAGTGCCCGTGTCGAACGCGGGCGCGACGACGCGGCGATCGCCACGCTGAAGCCGTTCGTCATTCCCGACGTCCGCATCTACGCCTCGAACGGCGACGTCCTCTTCCAGAAGGCCGGCGTCATCGAGGAGGCCGCGCTCGTTGAGGCGATGAAGGGGGCGATCGCTAAGAAATAAAATCCAAAATCCCAAATCCCAAATCCCAACGACGGACGACCGACGACGGAAGCCCAAGGCAACCGTATTGGAGGTGCTTGATGTCCCGAAAAAAGAAGTTCGGACTCGGCGCAACGATCGCCGCTCTCCTGCTGGCCTGCGCGGTCGCGTACCCGCACATCCGCTACATGGGCGTGTCCTCGCCGATCCCGTGGGTGTCGTATGAAGAAGGGCTCAAGGCCGCGAAGGCCGCCGGCCGGCCCATCCTCATCGACGTCGGCTGGAGGTACTGAGGGTTCTGCAAGACGCTGGATGCGACCACGCTCTCCAGCGCCCAGGTCGTCGACCTGGCCAAGAACTTCGTCTGCATCCGGGTGGACAAGATGACCGATGATGCTGCCGTCGAGGCGCTCAAAGTCGGGGCCATCCCCGATCTTCGCGTGCTCGCCGCGAACGGCGACACGATCTTCCAGAGTACCGGGCTGACGGGCGAGGATGCGCTCCTGCCCAAGATGAAGGAGGCCCTGGCCGCCGTCCAGAAGTAATGAGGAGCGCGCAGCGCATGTCCATCCAGACCATCGCGGTGCTCGGGGCGGGGACGATGGGGAACGGGATCGCCCACGTCGCCGCCCTGGGCGGTTACCAGGTCCTGCTCCAGGACGTCGTCGAAGAGGCGCACCGCCGCGCGCTCGCTACGATCGAGTCGAACCTCCGCAAGGGGGTCGAGCGGGGAAAGCTCACCGACGCGGACGCCCGCGCGGCCCTCGAGCGCGTGCGCACGACCGCCGACCTCGAGCGCTGCGGGCGCGAGGCCGACCTCGTCATCGAGGCGGTGCCGGAGCGGATCGAGCTCAAGCTCCAGGTCTATGCGACGCTCGACCGCGCTGCCCCCGCGCACACGATCTTCGCCTCGAACACCTCCGCCCTCTCCATCACGGAAATGGCCGCCGCGACGCGCCGGCCGCGGCGGTTCATCGGGATGCACTTCTTCAATCCCGTCCACGTCATGAAGCTCGTGGAGGTCGTCCGGGGCCTGGAGACCGACGACGCGACCCTCGGCGCGACGGTCGAGGTCGCGCAGCGCATGGGCAAGGAAACGGTCGAGGTCCGCGAGTCCCCCGGCTTCGTGACGAGCCGGATCAACGCCCTCATCGGCAACGAGGCCTTCCGCATGCTCCAGGAGGGCGTGGCGAGCGCGCGCGACATCGACAAGGCGCTCAAGCTCGGGCTCAACCACCCGATGGGCCCCTTCGAAATGGCGGACCTCGTCGGCCTCGACACGCGGCTCTCGATCCTCCGCTATCTGCATCAGACGCTCGGAGACGCCTACCGGCCGAACCTTCTCCTGGAACAAATGGTCAAGGCGGGGCGGCTCGGCAAGAAGGTCGGCCGCGGCGTGTACGACTACCCCGAGGCGGCGCCCCGAAGCTGACGCCAGAGGACGAGGAGACCTCCGCATGCCTTACGAGAACCTGCTCGTCGACGCCCGTGAAGGGATCGGCGTCGTCACCTTGAACCGACCCGAGGCGCGGAACGCGCTGGACAAGAAGACCGTGAACGAGCTGCACGCCGCCCTCGCGCAGCTCGCGGAAGACCGCTCGGTGGGCGTGGTCATCCTCACCGGCGCCGGCGACAAGGTCTTCGTCGCGGGCGCGGACATCAAGGAGCTGCGCACGCGCACGAAGGCCGACGCCCTCGCGCGCATCAATACCGGGCTCTTCGCGGCGATCGACGCTTTCGAGAAGGTGACGATCGCGGCGGTGAACGGGTGGGCGCTGGGGGGCGGTTTCGAGCTGGCGCTCGCGTGCGACCTGCGCATCGCGAGCCCGAACGCGCGCTTCGGCTTCCCGGAGACCGGCCTCGGCATCATCCCCGGCGCGGGCGGCACGCAGCGGCTGCCGCGGCTGGTCGGCCTCGGTCGCGCGAAGGAGATCGTCCTCCTCGGGGACACGTTCGACGCGGCGCGCGCGGAGGCCCTCGGGATCGTTTCGCGCGTCGTGTCGCCCCCGGACGACCTGCTCGCGGCGGCGCGCGAGCTGGGCCGCAAAGTGCTCGCGCGCGCCCCGCTCGCCACGCGACTGGCGAAGCTCACGCTGAACGCCTCGGCGCGGACGGACCTCGACACGGGGCTCACGATCGAGATGCTCGCCCAGGCCGTGACGTTCGAATCGAAGGACAAGGTCGAGGGGATGACCGCGTTCATCGAGAAGCGGAAGCCGGCGTTCCGGGGCGAATGAACGCGAAACGCGGCTGAACCGAACCGCGAGCGTGAGCGAGCGGTCCCGCGGCCCTCGTCGACGACGCCCTCCTTGAACCCTGCCTCCAGGGATCGACCGCCGGGCCACCGGGGAGTTGTCCTGCGAGAGACGCATTGCCTGCTTCGCCGCGCTGGACCGCGCTACCCCCCAGTCGCACGCTGCGTCGGGGTCGTGAGCCTCGAGACCGCTCGCTCACGCTCGCGGTTCGGAGTCGCCTGGCGCGGTGTTGTGCTGGGGCGACGCCGAGTCGCCGCCCTTCCCAAGTACTCCACCGACCTGAGTGCATCTTGCCGGTGTCGAGGCAGCCAGGGGTGACAGCGTGGTCGTCCATCAGCAATCAGCGATCAGCCATCAGCCATCCATCGAAGCGGTGCTCTTCGACCTCGACGGCACGCTGATCGACTCGCGGCAGGACATCGCGGCGTCGGTCAATCACGCGCTCGTCGCGCTGGGCCGGCCCGCGCAGCCGGTGGAGAGGATCCAGACCTACATCGGGGACGGCGTCCGGGTCCTGCTCGAACGGGCGTTCGGCACCTCGGAGGCCGCGGTGCTCGAGCAGGCGATCGCCGTATGGCGGCCGCACTACATGGAGCATTGCCTGGACCGTACGCGTACGTACGCGGGCGTCGTGGAAATGCTCTCCGCCCTTCGCGGTCTGCCGCTCGGCGTGGTGAGCAACAAGCCGGAAGCACCCTCGGTGCGGATCCTCGAGGGGCTCGGGCTGCGCGAGCGCTTCGCCGCGGTCCTCGGCGGCGACAGCGCGCCGACGCGCAAGCCGGATCCCGGGCCGCTTCTCGCGGCCGCGGCACGCATGGGCGCACAGGTCGGGAGCGCGATCCTGATGGTCGGCGACAGCGAAAACGACATCGTGGCCGCACGTCGGGCGGGCTTCGCGTCGTGCGGCGTGCTTTGGGGGATCGGCCGCCCGGAGGAGGTCACCGCGGCGCAACCGGACCACCTCGCGCGATCACCGGAGGAGGTCGCGCGGCTCGTCAAGAGCTAGGCTTGCTGTTTCTCGAGCCAGTGGAGCTCGGAGACGCTGGGGATGGCCTTCGGCAGCGCACGGGCGACGTCTTCGCGCATGCGGTCGACGGCCCGGCGGATTGCGCCGCGGCGCGCGAGCTGCAGGAGATGCCAGAGCCCGCCGCCGAACGCGGCCGCCAGCACGAAGCCGAGGACGACGAGCCCCGCGGCGTAGGCGACGCTCAGGAGCACCTTTCCCCCTACCGAACGCGACGAGTGGGTCGCCAGGTAGATGCCCGAGACCAAGCCGAGCGGCACGAGGGTCCAGAACGCGACGAGAAACGGGGTCTTGTTCCGGTAGGGATACGCCTCGGCGACCACGCGAAGGCGCCACTGGTTGCGATCGTGCGACCGGAACAGCTCCAGCGACGTGAGGACCTCCGTGTCGCTCCCGCTCCAGAAGTCCGCGGAGTAGGCCGTGGGCGCGATTTCCGCGACCGAAGGACGCCAGGCGTCGTGGGGAATGGCCTCGGCGAGCCGGCGCATCACGCCGTCCCCCGGATGTTCCCCCTTGGTTTCCTTTTCGATGTCCATCCGGAATTCGAGGAGGCGCTGATCGAGCACGGCGGGCGGCCTTCCGTGAGGGGCCAGGAAATTCGCGCTGCTGCCGAAGTCGGCGTGACCCTACCCGAATGCGTCGCGTGAGTCAAGCTGTTCGCGACCGGCCCCCCTTGTCAGTCAGCGGGTTTTCGAATTGAGGTCCAGCGTGTCAAAGACCGCCGTCCTTCGAACGTCCCCGCTCTTCGCCCTCGCGATCCTCACCACGATCTTCGTCGCACCCGCGCTCGGCGGCCCACCCGCCGCGCCCGCCGCGCCCGCCGCGACCAGCGGCCTCGACTTCGACGTCGAGGTCCCCGCCGGCACCCACGGCCCCGTGTGCATCGCGTTCGATCAGCCCCTCGGCGGGCGACCCGCCTGGAGCGCTGACGCCGTCCGCCTCGCCGCCGACAGCCGCGGCCACTGGACCGCGCGCGTGCCCTTCCCGCCGGGCACCACGATTCGGTGGAAGGTCACGCGCGGCGACTGGAGCAACGTCGAGAAGAGCGCACGCGGCACTGAAATCGACAACCGCGTGGCCGTAACCGATCGGGGCTTCACCCGAGCCGCCGCCGTGGTCGCGCGCTGGGCCGACGGCGGTGACGCGCCCGCCCTGCCCGCGGCCGACGCCGACCGCTTCGTCGATCTCGGTCTCCTTCGCCCCGCACGCCTCCCCTCGCCGCGCCGCGTCCTCGTCCGCCTGCCGCCTCGCTACCGCGACGCCACGGAGGCCGGCCGCCGCTACCCCGTCCTCTACGCCCTCGACGGGCAAAATCTCTTCGACCCCGGACGCTCGTTCCTCGGCATCGCCTGGGAGCTGGATCGCGCGGCCGACGCCCACGTCGCGGCCGGCGGCGCACCGTTCCTCATCGTCGCCGTCGACAACACGCCGGAGCGCGCCGACGAGTACCTCCCCTCGCGCGATCCGGAGGTCGGCGCGGGCGGACGTCTCGACGACTTCGCCGATTTTCTGTTCGGCGAGTTGAAGCCGAAGATCGACGCGCAATTCCGCCTCTGGTGGAACGGCGAAGAGGCCCGCGCCCTCGTGCGGGGAACGCGTGCGCGCCCGCCGCTGCGCATCTGGCTCGACATGGGCGGGCACGAAGGGAGCGGCGCGGAGGCCTGGGCGGGAAATCTCGACCGGGCCCGCGCCTTTCGCGACGCCCTGGTCGGCGCGGGCTTCCGGCTCGATCGCGAACTGCGGTACCTGGAGGTTCCCGACGGCGGCCACAACGAAGCGGCCTGGGCGGCGCGCCTGGCCCTCTGGGCCGCGCTGCGCGGGCCGGAGGCCCGCGCCCCCAGGCATCGGTCGATCCACGGAAATGTAAAGTAATTCTTGCGCGGGCGCTTTCGTCGGCGCGGTCGCGCCAGGAACCACGCTTGCACAGTCGACTCCCTCCCAAGGAGGTCCCTCGCATGAAGCCGATCCTCGCCTTCGCAGTGGCGGCGGTCGTCGCCGCGTCCGTCCCGGCCGCGGCGGACATCGTTCACCTGAAGAACGGCGCCCGCCTCGAGGGGGAGGTCGTCGAACAGGGCGACACGCTCCTCGTGAAGCTCCGGACGGGGACCACGAAGATCCCGCGGGACAAGGTCGACCGGATCGAAAAGGCGGACCTTCCCTGGCAGGTCTATGCGGATCGGCGCGCCGGCCTCGAGCAGGCGGAGCTGTCAAGCGCGAGCGGCCCGGACGCCGCCGGACACTTCCAGCTCGCCCGCTATTGCAAGCAGCACAAACTGCGCGAGGAGCAGATCGTGGAGCTCCTGATCGCCGTGCGCGCGCGGCCGGACCTCCCCGGCCTGCGGGAGGAGCTGGCGGAGTCCGGGCTCGTCGAGCACGCCGGCCGGTGGATGACCTACGCCGCGATGATGACGGAAAAAGGCTACGTGCAGCACGAGGGCAAGTGGATCAGCAGCGAAGAGCGGGACGCCATCGAGGCGCGCAACGAGGCCACCCGCACGCTTCGCAAGCTCGAGGCGAAGGCCCGGGACCTCCTGCACGAGTACCGGGACGAAAAAAAGCGCGAGGAGTCCCGGCTCGCCCTCGCGGCGCTTGACCGCGAGGCGCGACTCCGGCCGATGATCGAGTGCATCCGCGACGCGAGCGTCCCGCTCCGGACCTACGTCGTCGACACGCTGGCCGACCAATTCGGCGCGCGCGCCAAGGCCTGTTTCTTCAAGGTCTCTCTCGAAGACGGCGTTCCGGCCCTTCGCCAGGCGGCTCTCGGCCATCTGAAGACCTTCGGGGCGGCGGATTTCCTCCCCTACTACTGCTACTATCTGAAGAACGACACCGCGTTCGCGCGTCTCTTCGCGGCGAATGCGCTCGGCGCGCTCGCGGGGATGGGCGATCCGACCGCGATCTACACGCTGATCTACACCCTGCACAAGGTCAGGATGGAGGTGCGCGTCCAGGACGCGCGCGTCGGCTCGATCCGCTCCGTGCCCATCGGCAACGTCGGCGGCAACTCGCCGGTCGTGGAGCTCCCTCAGGTGGACCTCCTGAGCGTCTCCACGACCATCGACGTGCCGGCGGGCGCCGGCGCGGAGATCGTGCGGGGCGCCGTGGTGGACGCGCTCCAGCAAATCACCGGGCAGCGGTTCGGGGACGACGTCGACCGCTGGGTCGAGTGGTGGAATCGCGAGGGGAAGGCCGCCGCCGCCGCGGCCGCCGCCGCGAAGAAGTAGCGCTGCCGCCGCTGCGGCGGAGTTTCATTTGCGCACTCGCCGACGAGTGCTATAATTCCCGCCCTCTTTGCCCGCTGAGGGCCTACGGGGCCTGACCTTCTTCGGCCTTGAATCCCACCCCCTCCCGCTGTCGAGGTCCGCGCCGACATGTCCAGAGCCCCGGCGCGATCGGAGCCTCCCTCCCCGCCGTCCCAGCTCGACTATTTTCCCCGCGAGCGCCTGCAAGAGCTCCTCGAGGGCCTCCCTCCCGCGGAGTACGCCTCCCTCGCCAAGAGCGTCGAGAAGGCGGGCAGCGACCGCTCCGTCGTCTTCTACCCCAGCGACACCCAGCGGCGGCTCATCCAGATCGCGCTCCGCCCCTGGATCCTCACCCCGACGCAGCGCGAGTATTTCCGGCAGGTCTACCTCCACATCGAAGACGCCTGCCGCAAGCTCTATCCCCTCTCGCTCGAAGATCCCGAGGTCAAGCGGCTCCTCCCGCTCTCCGAGGCGGAACGCGACTGGTTCGACAGGTCCTTCCCGCACGGTCGCGTCCCCCTCCAGACCCTCTTCGGCCGCCTGGACGCGACGGTGGACGCCGGCCGCCCCGATTGGCGCGACACGCTCCGCGTGATCGAGGTCAACCTCTCCGGCATCGGGGCGACCTACTACAGCTTCGCCGCCGGCCAGATCGCACGCGAGCTCCTGGCGCCCGCCTTTCAGCGACTCGACCCGACGCTCTCCTTCGAGTACGCGGACGACGTCCTCTCCCTCGTCCTCCACCAGGTCCTGGATCACGCGCGCGCCCTCGGCCTGGCCCGCGCCAACATCGGGCTTGTCCAGGACGAAAGCACGCTCGCGGGCCCCTATGAGTTCCCGACCATCGCCGAGCATTACCGGCGTCAAGGCTATCACGCCCAGGTCGTCGACCCCCGCGCCCTCGTCGTCCGAAACGGGGAACTCTTCGCCGGCGACACGCCGCTCGACGTCCTCTACCGCGACCCCACGCTCGAGAACCTCCTCGAAATGGAGCGCAAAGGGGACGACCTCACCGCCATGCGGTTCGCCTTCGAAAAAAATCGAGTCGTCTCCGGCCTGGTCGGCGAGCTGGACCACAAGGGGGCCCTCGAGGTCCTCACCTCCGAGCGCATGGCCCGGCACCTCACCGACGAACAGCGGGAGACCTTCCGCAGACACCTCCCCTGGACGCGCGTCGTTCGCCCCACGCGCACGAAGGACCCCGACGGGCGCGACGTCGATCTCGCGACCTACACGCGCTCCCACCGCGAACGCCTGGTGCTCAAGCCGAATCGCGACTACGGCGGCGCCGGCGTGACCCTCGGCCGCGAGACCGCCGCGCCGGAATGGGAGCAGCGGCTCGAGGAGGCCCTCCATCGCCCCTTCGAGACCGTGGTCCAGGAGGCCGTCGAGGTCTACGTCGAACGCTATCCGGTGCTCGCGGGAGACCGCGTCTCCTTCGAACCTTTCTTCAACATCGCCGGCTTCTCCGGGACTCGACGCGGGATGGCCACGCTCGCGCGGATGGCGCGCGGCCGGATCGTGAACATCACGCGCGACGGGGGGGTGGCCGGAGTCCTGGCCACGAGGTAATCTCCTACCGCGGCCGGTGGCCGCAACCCATGCGCGCTGACGAATGACCAAGCTCCCTGCGGCTCCGCCGCGTTAGGCACCATGCCCCTCGTTACGTGCCCGCGTTGCCATGCCCTCCTGGGCGATCGGCCCGCCCTCGCGGACGCGCCCCCGCTCCAGTGTCCCCAGTGCGGGAGCGAGATCCGCCCGGCGGCCGAGGACCTCACCGCCGTCCCCGCGCGCGGCAGCACGCCGCCTCCGCAGGAGACCGTGCAGCCCACTCGACCGCGCTCCTCCTCCCCCGCGCTCGCCGAGCCCTCCAGCACCAAAGTCTGGACCGGGCCCTTCGACTTCGGCGGCAACGCGCCGCAGGCGCGGAACGTCCGCATCGGGCCCTACCGGCTCGTCCGTGAGGTCGGCCGCGGCGGCATGGGCATCGTCTACGAGGCCGAGGACGAGGCCCTCGGTCGGCGCGTCGCCCTCAAGCTCCTCCCGCCCGCGTACGGTCTCACCCCCGAGTTCGTCGAGCGCTTCCACCGCGAGGCCAGCGCGGCCGCACGGCTCGAACATCCGAACATCGCCCGCGTCCTCCGCGTCGACGAATACCACGGCACCCACTACTACGTCATGGACTTCATCGAGGGCGTCACCCTCTCCTCCCTCCTCCACGCGAAGGCCAAGGAACCGCAGGCCGATGCGGACGCGCTCGCGGCGGGCATCACCCCGGTAGCGGAAGCGTCCTCCGGGGCGCCCGGCACGCCCGCCCCTCCGCCCGCGCCTTTGCCCCTGCTTCGCGGCGGGGCCTACGTGCGCGAGGCCGCGCGGCTGATCGCCGAGGTCGCCGGCGCGCTCGCCGAGGCCCATGCGAAGGGCATGGTCCACCGGGACATCAAGCCCTCCAACCTCATCTACCAGTCGCGCGGACGCCTCATCCTCACGGACTTCGGCCTCGTGAAGATGGCCGGCTCGCAGGCGCTCACGGCGAGCGGCGACGTCCTCGGCACGCCCGCCTACATGAGCCCCGAGCAGGCGAGCGGGCGCGAGATCGACGCGCGCACCGACGTCTATTCCCTCGGCGTCACCCTCTATGAAATGGTCACCCTCCGCTGGCCCTTCCTCTCCGCCGACGCGAGCGAGCTCACCCGGATGATTCTCGCGGCGGAACCGCCCGACCCCGTGAAGCTCAACCCGGCGTGCCCGAGCGACCTGGGCACCATTCTCCTGAAGACGCTGGAAAAGGACCCCGCCCGGCGCTACGCCGACGCCGCCGCGTTCCGCGCGGACCTCGAGCGCTTTCTCGCGGGCGAATCCGTGCAAGCCCGGCCGCTCGAACCGCTGCACAAGACGATCCGCGGCGTCCTCCATCTCCCCCTCCGCTACGGGTACGGGCCCTGCTCGATGCTCGCGTCCGTGGCCTCCGTCGGCGTCGGGCTCGTGTACCTGCTCCTGTCGACGCTCAGCCTGCGCTGGTTCCCGTCGGAGCCCGTCCTCCAGGCGTTCTTCCTGCTCGGCCTCGCGGTCGGCGGCGCGGCCGCGTACGAGGGGGTCGCGCTCGGCGTCTTCGCGCTTCGCGTGCGGGGCGAGGCCGCGCCCCTGGCGGGCGGCGGCCTTCTCCTGAATGCCTTCCTCCTCGTCCTCGCGAATCTCCTCGTCCTGCACTACGGCGTCTACGGGGATCGCCGGATGATCCGCGTCGAGGGGTATTCCTTGCTCGCCGAAGAGGACGTGCCGAGCTGGCGGGGCTTCGCAGCATGGCTGGGCACGGCGGAGAAAACCGGGCAGCACTCGCCCGCGTTTCGGACGCGGCTTCTGCTCGGCCCCGACGGCGAACGCGCGGTGTCCGCGGTCGCCGACGCGCCGGATGCGGACCCGGGCCGACGCTCGGAGGCGCTGGCCGCGCTCGAGGCGTTGAACGCGGTGCTCGGCCGCCGGGACTACCACCTCGCGACCTCATGGCCGGGGCTCGAGGCCTCCCCCGCGTGGGAGAAGCTCTCGCCGCTTGTTGCCCGCGGGAGCTCGGAACTCTCGCGCGACGAGCTGCTGAGGCGGAACCGCCTCCTGCTCGAAGCCGGCTGCCCGGAAGTGAAGCGGAGCTCCGAGGTGCCCTGGGGGCCGTTCTATTCCACGCTCATCGAACGGTGGGGGCCGCGCGGCGGCTCCCGCTGGTGCCTCGCGGCGGCGGCCTTCGTCCTTGCCCTGGCGTGGGCCGCGCTCCTCCGCGGCTTCGACCCGCGGGCCGGGCGCCGGCTGCTGGCGGCCGCGCTCCTCTTTCTCGTGCTGAAGGCCGTGGACGACGCGTGGCTGAACGCCGGGCGCACGCTCTTCGAGGTGACGTGGACCCCGGTGGGCGCGGCCCGAAGTGTCGGCGCCTACCTCGCGCTCGTCTGGGCGAACGCGCTGGTCGCCGCGGGCGCCGCCGCGGCCCTGCCCGATCTCCGCCCCGCCATGCGACGCCTCTTCCTGCCTACGAGCGCAGCCCTCGCCCTGGCCCTGCTCGCCACCGTGGCCGCGCGCCTGGCCTCCGCCTCATGAATCCCCTCCCCCTCGTCTGCTGCCTCCTGGGGTCGTCGCTCCTCGCCGTCGGAGCGCTCGTGCCGGGCCCCGTCGCGGCGCGCGGGACGTGCTTCGCGCTCGGCGCAAGCGGCATCGCGATGTCGGCCTTCTTCCTCGCCCGCGCCGCGGGCCTGCGGGCCGAGGATGCGCTCGCGCGTTCGCCCGCCCCGCTTCGCTTTTTTTTGCGGCTCCTCGTCCTGCCTTATGCGGCCATCGGCGGGACGATCCTGGTGCTCCGCCGCCTTTCAAGCCGGGAGCCGTGCTTCGATGAGGTGGGACAAGGCCTCTTCGTGGGCGCTTTGCCGCTTCCCTGGGAGCGTCGTCGCGTGCGGGACGCGGGGATCGCCGCGGTGCTGAACCTCTGCTTCGAGTTCCCTCCGGCGGCCGGGCGCGCCCGCTACCGGCCGATGCTCGACGGCGTGCCCCCGCACCCGCTCTACCTCGCGGAGGCGGTGACGTGGATCGTCGAGCGGCGGCGGGCCGGCGAGCGCGTGCTGATCCACTGCGCGCAGGGACACGGCCGCAGCGCATGCACAGCCGAAGGCAAGTTCGGCCGCCCGCGAGGCGCGCGAGCGAGGCGTAGTAACGGAGAACTACGTCGAGCGAGCGCAACGAAGCAGGCGGCCGAAATCGCCGAGGAAATTGGTCACCCAATTCTGTGGGGCGGTACTCAGGGGCCCGTCGACCAAGCTGGGGCCTCAGCTTCCCACGGAGTCCGCGAGTGCAAGCCCCCATTCCGGCACGAGGCAGGCGAGGCCTCTCGACTCGTGCGCCTTCCCCTCGCGCACGCACCGGTCACGATACGCCTTCGCGCGCTCCGCGTCGCCGCGGGCGGCGGCTCGTTCGGCGAGATAGAAATAGATCGCCACCCGCCAGGTCGGTTCCCGCGTCCACGCGGTCCAGCGACGCAGCACGGCCTCGGACAGGTCCCCGACCAGATGACCCGCCGCCGCTCGCCACCAGAAGCGGCGTCGCATGCGCGGTCGGCGCGCGCGGCCCAGCTCCTCGGCCTCGGGGGTCTTCCCCAGCCGGGCCAGAAAGGTCATCGCGGGCGGCACCAGGACGTCGGACCACTCGCAGCGCTCGATCCCGTCGCGCAGGGCGGCCACCGCCTCCTCCCGTTTCCCCTGTCGCCAAAGGGCGAAACCGAGGCCGTGCCATGCGGTCCAATCGCGCGGCCGCCGCGCGAGGACTTCGCGATAGCCGGCCTCCGCGCGTGCGAAGTCCCCGAGCCGGGCGTACGTCGCGGCGAAGAGCCCGTACATTTCGAAGCGGTCGGGATCGCTCGCGCGCCCCGCCTCGAACTCCTCGACCCCCTTCTCGTACTGGCCCATCCGGAGGTACACGAGCGCGCGCTCCTCGTGGACGCGGGCCGAGCGCGGGGCAAGGTCGGTCGCGCGGTCGCAGCACTTGAGCGCCCGCGCGAACCGGCCGCGCCGCGCGTGGCCGCGGGCTCGTCGCAGGAACCACCCCAACCGACCCGGGGGAAAAGTCCGGCCCCGCGCGCGGTAGGCCCAGGTCAGAAACGCGACGACCGCGAACGCCGAGACGGTCAGGAGGCCACGCACCGCCCAACCGCCCGCGTCCAGGGAACCGAAGAGGGACGCGCAGAGCAGGAGGCCGACGAGGAGCGGAAGGAAGGCGGGCGCCCCGCCTGTCCCGAGGTCCACGTCAAAAGGAAACCGCCGCCGAAACATGGAGAGCCACCGTTCCTGGCTGAAGGAGCGAACCGGGGTGGCGAGGCGCCGGAAGCAAGCCGAATCGCGTGTCGCGTCCGGCACGGCAAGCCGCCGGGCGCCATCATACGACGACCGCATAGAAAATCAAGGAGCCGCGCCCTGAAACCCGTTGACGCGGCATCGCTCCCGCTCTATCCTTAGGGGCCCACTAACCCGCTTTGGACCTCGTCGTCCCCGCGCCTACTGCGCAGTGTACGCCGTGCGCCCGCTCGCGCGGGCCGGCCTGGGCTCCGTAGCTCGCGGGGAGCGAGCGAAGGAGGGAGGCCCGCGCCCCCAGGAATCGTCCCTGAACTCTGTCAACGCAGCACGAACGACCCGTCGGCCCTTGCGGTCGCCGTCCTCGATGGCCGCCGTCGCCGTTCGTGGTTCCGCCTTCAGGCGGACCGTCGGGCCGCAGGGTTGTGGACCGCTGAGCGCCCGCGCAAGGATTACTTTACATTTCCGTGGATCGACCGATGCCTGGGGGCGCGGCCCAGAGGGCCGCGCCCCCCGGAGCCTCGAGGTCCGAATCTGCGCAGTTATTTTTGCGCGGGCGCTGAGCCATCCGCCGGAAGCGGAAGCAAGACTTCGTCGACCGGCCTCTCCTGCCCATCCGCCCCCGCGTCCGCCCCCGCGTCGCTCGAACACTTCGTTCCAGGAAAGGTGTGCCCGATGCGCAAGCCCCGGCTGCCGGCGAGTCCAAACGCCTTTCTGTCCGCCTTCTGCTTGCTCTTGCCCCTCGCGTTCCTCTTCCCGGCCTCCGCCGGGCCCGCCCCCACGCCCGGCGGCTCCGCCCCGCCCGCCGCGGGCGAACCGACCCCAAACCCCGCCCCGGCCGCTGAGCCCGGGCCCCCGCCCGTCGCACCCGTCGCACCCGTCGCACCCGTCGCACCTGCCGGCGCCCCGTCCGCGACCGAGCCCCCCGCATACCAGACCGCCATCGAGCGCATGGTCGCCGACGCGCAGTTCGGAAAAACAAAGCTCGGCCTCTACGCCGTGTCCCTGCGCTCCGGCGCCGTCCTCGCTCAGGTGAACGCCGGAGAGCCCCTCGTCCTGGCGTCCAACACCAAGGTCCTCACCTCAGCCGCCGCGCTCGACCTGCTCGGACGGCAGTTTCGCTTCCTCACCGGCGTCTACGTGACCTCCCCGCCGGACGCCGCCGGCCTCGTCGCCGGCGATCTCGTCGTCAAGGGGAGCGGCGATCCCAACCTCTCCGCCCGGGCGCACCCGGGTCACAGCACGTTCGTCTTCGAAGCGTGGGCGGACGCGCTGACCAAGGCCGGGGTGAAGGCTGTCGCCGGAGACCTCGTGTGCGACGACACCCTCTTCGACCGCGAACGACTCCACCCCGGCTGGCCCGCCGACCAGCTCGACCAGTGGTACTGCGCGCCGATCTCCGCCCTCACGCTGAACGACAACTGCGTGGACGTCACCGTCGCGCCGGGCCCGCGGCCGGGTGCGCCCGCCCGTGTCACGCTCGAGCCCCCGACCGCCTCCATCCCCCTGACCAACGAGTGCACGACCACCACCGACAAGGCGAAACACCTCATCGCGATCGTCCGCGACCCGCGCACCGAAGGCCTGCGCGTGAAGGGCCAGTGCTGGACGCAGGGCACCGGGTACACCGAATCGGTGCCCGTGCACGAACCAACTCTTTTTTTCGGAAACGTGCTCCGCGAGACGCTCGCCCGAAAGGGCATCGAGGTGCGGGGCACGGTCCGGGCCGCGCCGCAGCCCTTCGTCCCCGGGGCCCTGTCCCCGATCGCCGCCTGGGAGTCGGACCTGCCGTCCACGCTCCGGATCATGGACCAGAACAGCCAGAATCTGTACGCGGAGACGCTGCTCAAGCTCGTCGGAGCGCACGAGTCGGGGACCGGGACCTGGGCCGCCGGGGTCGAGGCGGTGAAGGCGTGCTTGACGCGCGCGGGGATCCCGCCCGGCGACGCCGCCCTCACCGACGGCTCCGGCATGGCGCGCGGCAATCGCTTTTCGGCGTCACAGCTCGTGTCCGTGCTGCGCTGGATGGCGGGCCGACCCGACTTCGAGGTCTTCCGCGACGCCCTCTCCATCGCCGGAAAGGCCGGCACGCTGAAGAAGCGGTTGACCGAGGAATCCTACCGGGGGCGCGTGCTGGGGAAGACCGGCTATCTCGCGGGCGTCTGTGCCCTCTCCGGCTACGCGCTCGCGCGCGACGGGGACACCGTCGCCTTCTCGATCCTCGCCAACAACTACAAAGTGGAGCTGTGGCAGGTCCGGCAATTCCAGGACAAGGCGTGCCGCCTGTTCGTGGACGGTGGGAAGGCGCAGGACCCCAGCGCGCGACGCGGGAGACGCTGATGGCAGGGCTCTTCGATCGAGCGGACGCCGCCCGGGACGCGGACGCCGCGGCGCGCCGGTCGATGGAGGACCCGGAGGCGGCGGGCACGCCGGCCGGGCAGGCGCCACGGCGCGCCGGCGCGCGACCGCGGCCTCCGCTCGCCGAGCGCATGCGGCCGCGAACCGTCGAGGAATTCGTAGGGCAGGAGGAGATCCTCGGCCCGAACCGGCCGCTCCTGCGGCTCCTCGCCGCGGGGACGCCCCCCTCGCTCATCCTCTGGGGGCCGCCGGGGAGCGGCAAGACCACCCTGGCGCGGCTCCTCGCAGGCGCCGGTGGACATGACTTCGTGGCGTACAGCGCCGTCACCTCCGGCGTGAAGGAGATCAAGGAGGTGCTGGAGCGCTCCCGCTGGACCCGGGAGCGGCAGGGCCGGCGGACGATCCTCTTCATCGACGAGATCCACCGCTTCAACCGGGCGCAACAGGACGCGTTCCTGCCCGCCGTCGAAGACGGCACGATCGTCCTCGTGGGGGCGACGACCGAGAACCCGTCGTTTGAAGTGAACGCCGCGCTGCTGTCTCGCTGCCGGGTGCTGGTGTTGCGGGCGCTGACGGAGGCGGAGGTGCGCCGGCTGCTCGAGCGCGCGCTCGCGGATACGGAACGCGGGCTGGGGGAGCTCGCGGTTGACGCCGCGCCCGAGGCGCTGGAGCAGATCGCCCGGCTGGCGAACGGGGACGCGCGCGTGGGGCTGACGCTGCTGGAGGTCGCCGCGCAGTCGGCGGTGGGGACGGGGGCGGCGGGGGCGGGCGAACAGGGTGGTGCGAGGGTGCCCCTCACCCCAGCCCCCTCCCCTCCGGGGAGAGGGGGAGGGGCGGCCGATGGGGAGGAAGCGGTGGTCGGAGCCTCGAGTACCGTGGAGGGTGCTGAAGGATCGCAGTTGCGCGCTCGACTCACCGTTGAGGGCGTGCGCGCCGCGGCGCAGGCGCGACCGCTGCTCTACGACCGCGCGGGGGAGGAGCACTTCAACATCATTTCCGCCCTGCACAAGAGCCTGCGGGGCGGCGACGTGCAGGCGTCCCTGTACTGGCTGGGTCGCATGCTGGAGAGCGGCGAGGACCCGCTGTATGTCGCTCGCCGCATGGTGCGCTTCGCCTCGGAGGATGTCGGCCTCGCCGACCCGCAGGCGCTCGGCCTCGCGATCGCGGCGAAGGACGCCGTGCACTTCATCGGCATGCCCGAGGGCGCGCTCGCCCTTGCCCAGCTCGCCGCCTACCTCGCCGCAGCGCCGAAGTCGAACGCGCTCTACACGGCCTATGCCCGCGTCCAGGAGGATCTGCGCTCCCGCGAGGTCCCGCCTGTGCCGCTCTGGATCCGGAACGCCGTGACCCCGCTCATGACCGAGGTCGGCTACGGCGCGGGCTACCTGTATCCCCACGACCACGCTGGCGGCGTCGTCGACCAGGCCTACCTGCCCGACTCCCTCCGCGACCGCTCGTACTACCGCCCCACGACGAGCGGCTTCGAAGCGACCCTGGCGGCGCGCATGGCCGCGTGGGCGGCGGCGCGGGCGGAGCTGCGAACGAAGCGGACTTTGGGGAGCACGGACGAAGCCCGGTGAGGGACCGGGATCAAAGGACTCCCGGGTAGCGCGGCTCGCGACGCCCCCGCGCCTTCACGTCCGCCCGACGCGCGTGCAGCACACGGAACCGCGACCGTAAGGGAGCGGCCTCGGCGCGCCCTGCCGCAGCCCCCTGTTCGATCCTGCCCGCACGCAGTAGACGGCGCCTCACAAGAAGGGGGCTCCTGGCGCGGCCCTTCGCCGCAACCGGAAGGGACGAGCGACCGAAGACGCCGAAGACTCCGCATTCCACCGAGACGGTTCGAGTGCTTTCGGTGCTTTCGCTGCTTTCGCTGCTTTCGGTGCTCTCGCTGCTCTCGCTGCTCTCGCTGCCTTCGGTGTTTCCGGTGGCGAGTTCTCCGTCGTAGCACTTGCATCGACCGCGCACGGGTTCCAAAACAAAAAAGCAGCCACCCTCTCTTCGCGGACGGTAGCGGCTCGGGCCTGCGAACGCCAGGCGCCTCGGCGGATGCGCCGGAGGATCGCTCTCGACCAGGCCGCGCGGGAGGCGGAGGGAGGACGGGCGCGAGGCTCACGCCTTTTCCAGCACCACTCGCATCTTCAGTCCGAGCCTGGCCGCCATGCGACCGCGCAGCCACCGCCCCTCCGCCCGGCGTAGCGAGAGCACCGTTCCCGGGCTCAGGTAATCCCGGTAGCCGAAGCCGCCGGTGAGCGGGTAGGCCAGGACGTCCGTGTAGCGGACGCCCACGAGCGCGAGGCCGGGCAGTCGCGCCAGCGTCTCGCGCGGCCGCCGCTCGAAGAGCGCCGTGCCCACGGCCATGTTCGCGTAGGAGAAGCCAGGGTTGGGCGGCTCCGGGAGCGCGTCCTCGGCGAGGAAGTCCTGGGTGAGCTCGACGGGCTCGTGATGAAAGGCGCCGTAGACGAACCGCGCCCAGGGCGTGGCCGCCGGCTCCAGCAGGACGATCCGGCCGGACGGCGAAAGCGCAGCGGCCGCCTGGCGCAGAAAAGCGAGCGGCCTCGGGAGGTGGTGGAGGCAGTCCACCAGCACGAAGTTGCCGACGGAGCCCGCCCGAAACGGCAGCGACCGGGCGTCCACTTGCGCGCCGAGCCAGTCGCCGACGCGGAGCGCGTCCGTCGCGAGGCACGCGGGGAAGAACGCCTTGAAGTTCCCGCAGCCAGAGCCGATTTCGACGACCGGCCGCCGAGGCGAGAGGGCATCCACCACCTCGGCGTACCAGGCGTGGTAGAGCGCCCGGAGCGAGGCCTTCCGCTCCCACGTCTCGCGCTGGAAGCGGAGCTCGTCCCGATAGTCGGCGAACCGGGTTTTTGCCATCCGCAGATTACCTGAAACACATCGCGCTCCGCCTCGACGCCGCCCCTCCGCGGGGGCGCGCGCGCGTCGCAGTGTACCCGCTGCGGGATCGGATGGGAAGAGCGACGAAATCGGTAATCTTTTTTTCGCCTCCCTCGATGTCCTCCGTGCCCTCTGTGGCTCGTTTCGTCTCCGTGGCCAAGGGGCGCCTTCGTCGAACAGCAGCCCTTCGAAATCGGGCTTCGGCCAGCCCCTCCGCCCGCCCCCGCTCCAGGCTCCGAATCGGGTTTCCCTTGACGCACCCTCCGGCCGATTCGAGAATGGTGGTTTCCGCTGCCCGGCCCGTCGCGGCCCGCGGGGGCGCTTCGGGCATCGACGCGTCCGGCTCCACATCCCCCGGGTCGGCTCTGGCAAGAGGGCCCCTGGGGAGCGTACCGGGGGGGTCTCAACGTGCCGACGCTGGAGGACCTGTGGCTCGCGAAGGCCGCCAACGTGTATGCGGGGCTGCCGCGGGAGGTTCTCGTCCACGCCCTCGGGCTGCTCGCCTCCCAGGAGGCACAAGGCCGCGGCTGCCCGCTGGGTGAGTTTCTCCTGAACCTGGGCCGCCTCGCCCCCGACGTGCTCCAGGAAATGTCGCGCCGCGCCCTCGAAATGAAACTGGCCTCCGAGGAAACGTACTTCACGGACTATCTTCTCGAGCACCGCCTCGTGACCGACAAGCAGCTCGACAGCGCCCGAAGAACACAGCGCTTTCGGGGAGAGTTCCACCAGAGCGCGGACACGCTCTTCGACGTCCTCGCCTCCCAGAATAGCCTCGACCCCGCCCGCTTCCCCGGCCTCGCCGTGCTCGTCGAGGCCTCGCACGAGCGAGACTACGCACGACTCGCGCGCGAGTTCGGCGGGGTCGGCCGGTGGCCGGCGGCCGATTCGCGCCCGGCCGCGCCCAGCCGACCGGCGGCGCCCGCGCCCGCGGCTTCCGCGCGCGGACCGGCCGCGCCCCCCGCAGGCCCGCCCCGACCCGCGGCTGCTCCTCCCCGAGCGGCGATGCCGCTTCCTCGCGTTGCCGTGCCCGCCGCGCCCGTCGCCGCGCAGCCCGCCCCCGTCGCCGCGCTTCCCAGCAGCGTCGACTTCGCGGAGGCCTTCCTCCGGGCGGCCGCCGAGCAGGAGTTGCTCAGCATCGAAGAGGCTGAGGAGATCCATGCGCACTTCGAAGCCGTCCAGCGACTCGGCAGCGTGCCCGATCTGCCCTGGATCGCGGTGGTGAGCGGCGCCCTGCCCCCGGCCGAGGTGACCCACCTCCTGGCTGCGCTGGGCGCGACGCGGACCGAGGCCTTGCCCGCGCGGGCGATCGCCCCGTTTCGCGGGACGATCGAGCAGGACCTGCGGGCCGCCTGGCTCGCCTCCGATCACGCCCTGGTTCCCATGGACCTCGTCGATCGCGCGGTCGACGCGCTCGCCGGGCGGGTCACGGAGGGGCAGGGCTCCCCCGTCACCGACCTCCTGGTCTACGCCGGCGTCCTCCTCCCGGACGTCCGGGATCTCCTCCTCTCCCTCGCCATTCCGCTCGCCGGCGGCCCCGCTTCGGCGGAGCCCAACGTCGCGCTCACCGACCTCCACTTCGTGACCCTGGCCATCCGCCACCACGGCCTCTCCGCGCGGACCTGCCAGGAGGTGCTCGCCGCGCAGTTCCAGTTCATCCGGCGGCGCCGCTCGTACCAATCGGTCGCCCAGTTTCTCCAGGTCCGCAAGCTCCTGCCCGCGGGCGTGGTCACCGCGATCCTGCACGAAGTCGCCCGCTCGGCGCCGCCCGATCTCTCTCCGGCCGCCTCCGCGCCCGAAGAAGCGGCGGCCGGCGACGAAGGCGACCTCGCGCTCGGACAGCTCCTGGTCCGGCGGGGGAAGCTCCGGCTGGAGGACCTGGCCGACTGCATCGAAGGGCAGAAGCGCATGGCAGCGGGCGGCATGGCGTGGCCGCTCGGCGAGATCCTCATTGCGAAGCGCTACATCTCCAACGAAGCCCTGGACGAGGTCCTCCAAGAACTGGTCGATGGGGCCCCGACCGGGACCGAATAGCGAGGAAAGGAAAACTCTTTGGCGCGCATTCTCATCGTGGACGACGACGTGGCCCTCGCGGAAATGGTCCACTGCGCGCTCACGGCCGACGGGCACCAAGCCGACCAGGTCCATAGCGCGGCGGAGGCGATCGTGCGCCTCTCCGAACGACGCTACGACCTCCTGATCTCGGACATTTCCATGCCGGGCGAGGACGGCTTCTCCCTCGTCGCCCGCATGCGTTCGTCGGGTCTCGCCGACGACCTCCCCGTGCTCTTCATGACGGCCGAGGCCGACATCGAGAACCGCCAGGCGGCGCGCTTCCTCGGGGCGGCGGGCTTCCTGCCGAAGCCCTTCGATCTCGACGCCCTCGCAGGCGCCGTCCAGTGGCTCGTCGCTCGCACGCCGCAGGCGACGCCGACCGACGGCTGGGAAGGCGACCTCTCCGTCCTCCGGGCGCCGGATCTTTGCTACCTCGTGATGCGACACGGACGGACCTACCGCATCACGGCGACCAACGGCAACTCCACCGGCGAGCTCGTCCTCCGGGACCACCGGCTCGTCTCCGCGCGCGTCGAGGGACGCGCGGGAGAGCCCCTCCTCGGGGAGGAGGCGTTTCTCGAGGTCTCCCGCTGGACGCGCGGTCGCTTCCGCGTCGCCACCGAGTCGGTCGCCCCGCGCGAGAACGTGTCCCTCCCGTTCCATCGACTCGTGCTCCAGGCGCTCGAACCGGACGCGAAGCCCTCGTCGCGGTAGGTTTGAGGGCCCGTAGGAAAGTGACCCCCTCGTTCGACGCGCAGGGGGGCGACATGAATTCTCCATGCTCGATTCTCAAGACTCAGACAAGGCTCAAGGTTCAATTCTCAAAGACGACCCAGGAACGCAGCCCGGGCACGGAATCGCGGACTCTGAGCCTTGAACTTTGAGCCTTGAGCCTTTTTCATCAGGTCGCCACATGCCCTATGAGCTTCGCTTGCGCAGGCGCGTCGAGTTCGCGGACACCGACCTCGCCGGGGTCATGCACTTCTCGAACTACTTCCGGTTCATGGAAGTCGCGGAGTGCGCTTTTTTTCGCTCCCTCGGCACGTCGATCCACACGGAAGCGTTCGGCGGGAAGCTCGGCTGGCCGCGCGTCCACGCCTCTTGCGACTACAAGGCCCCGCTGCGCTTCGAGGACGAGGTCGAAGTCCAGCTTCTCGTGAGCGAGCGCCGCGAACGGACCGTCGCCTTCACCTACGTCTTTCGCAAGCTCGACGGGGAGCACCGGCCCGAGGTCGCCCGAGGCCGGGCGATCGCGGTGTGCGTCCGGTTCGACGGCCCGAACGGCGGGCCGCGCGCCACGCCCATTCCCCAGGCCCTCGCGGACCGGATCGACGTGGCGCCGGCGGAGGCCCTCCGCGGAGACGCGGGCGCGAGCTGCGGCGCCGGCCCCGACGGCCTCATCGCCGATTGACCAAGTGCGCGGACCGTACTTGAAGGCCGCCGCCGCCGTTCGTAGTTCCGCCTTCAGGCGGCGCGTCGGGCGGCAGGGCTGAGGGCCGCGGATGAATGTTCGGAGAGCGAGCCAGCACTTTGTCAGCCGGCCCCCAACGCGGACCTTTGAGCGCCCCGCCGCATGACGGAACCCGCGATCCTCCTCTCGGTCGCCGACCTGTCGAAGCGCTTCGACTCCCCTGACGGCGGCGACCTGACCGAAGTCCTCCGGGGCGTGACGCTCGAGCTTCGGCAAGGCGAGACCGCGGCCCTCATGGGCCCTTCGGGCTCGGGCAAGACGACCCTGCTACAACTCATCGGCACGTTGGATCGCCCGACGTCCGGCGCCGTGCGGCTTGAGGGTCGGGAGCTCGCCGGCCTGGGGGAACGGGAGCTGGCGGAGGTCCGAAATCGCCGGCTCGGCTTTGTTTTTCAGTCCCATCATCTCCTGCCGCAGTGCACCGTCTGGGAAAACGTGCTGGTCCCCACGCTCGCGGGCGCGGCCGGCGCCTCGACGGCGGAGGCCGAGGAAAGGGCGCGCCGCCTGCTTGGACGCGTGGGGCTCGCGCATCGGCTCGCGCACCGGCCGGGCCGGCTCTCCGGCGGCGAGCGCCAGCGCGTCGCGGTCGTGCGCGCACTCGTGAACGCCCCCGCGCTCGTTCTCGCCGACGAGCCGACCGGCGCGCTCGACCGCACGGCCGCGACGCAGCTCGCGGAGCTGCTTCTCGAGCTGAACCGCGAAGAAGGGACGGCCCTGCTGGTGGCGACGCATGCCCGGGATCTGGCGATGCGCATGGGCCGTGTCTATGAACTGGTCGAAGGTCGTCTCCGCCCCTTCGACGCCGGCGCCGCGGAGGCTGCCGCAAGATGACCGGCTGGACGCTCGTGTTGCAGGGCCTGCGGTTCCACTGGAGGAGCCACCTCGCCGCCGCGGTGGGCGTGGCCGTCGCCGGCGCCGTCCTGACGGGTGCGCTCCTCGTCGGGGATTCGCTCCGCCACAGTCTGCGCGGCCTCGCCCTCGCACGGCTGGGTCGCGTGCAGCTCGCGCTCGACGCGCGCGAACGCCCCTTCCGCGAAGAACTCGCCGCGGAGGTCGCCGCCGCGCTGGGCGTGGACGCCTGCCCGGTCCTTCGCTTACGGGCCACCGCCGCGCGCGCGGACGGCGAGGCGCGGGTTGCCCGGGTAGAGGCACTCGGCGTGGACTCCCGCTTCGCGCGGCTGGCGTCCGGCGGCGCGGCCTTTGACAACCTCGGTGTCGACGCGGCGGTGGTGAATGCGCGACTCGCGGCGGCGCTCGGCATCGGACCTGGCGACGCCTTCGTCCTGCGCGTCCAGCGGCTGAGCCCTTTACCCGGCGACACGCCCCTCGCAAAGGACGACAAGGACGCCCTCGCGCTCCGCGTGACGGTCGCAGCCGTCGCGCGCGACGACGCGCTCGGCAACTTCGACCTCCGCGCGTCCCCCACGCCGCCTGCGAACGCCTTTCTCTCCCTGCCGTGGCTCCAGGAAAAACTGAAACTGGCCGGGCGCGCCAATCTGCTCCTGACCGGCGGGGGATCCGCCGCCGCGACCATCGCCGCGGCGAAGGACGCCCTTCGCGCGCGGTGGCGGCCGGCCGACGCGGGCTTGTCGCTCGAGGAGCCGCCGGGAGCGGGCGTGCTACAGCTCCAGACGGATCGGATCTTCCTGGAGGCCGCCGTCGCGCGCGCCGCAGTCGGCGTTGCGCCCGACGCGCTCGGCGTCCTCGGGTACTTCGTGAACGAGATTCGCGCGGGCGACCGTGCGACGCCCTACTCGATGGTCGCCGCCGTCGGCCCGGCGAGTGGGGATGCGGGGGCGACGTCTCCGCGGTTTCTCCCGGGCGACCTCGGCGACGAGGAAGCAGTCATCAACGAGTGGCTCGCCGAGGACCTCGCTGTCACGGCCGGGGACAGCCTCGACATGAAATTTTTCGTGCTGGGGCCCGCCCGTCGCTTCGAGGAACGGCAGGCTCGCTTCCGCGTGCGGGCCGTGACGCGCATCGAGGGGGCTGCGGCGGATCGGGCGTGGAGCCCGCGCTTCCCCGGTCTCTCCGAGGCCGCCAACTGCCGGGACTGGGAGCCGGGGATGCCGATCCGGCTCGACCGGATCCGCAAGAAGGACGAGGCATACTGGACCGCGCACCGGGAGACGCCCAAGGCGTTCGTCACGCTCCGCGCCGGGCGCAAGCTGTGGGCGAATCGCTTCGGCGACCTGACCGCCCTCCGCTTTTCGCGGACCGAAGGCAGGACGCGGGAAGCGCTCGAAGCGGCCCTGACCCGCGCGCTCGACCCTGCCGCGCTCGGGCTCGCGTTCCGCGCCGTTCGCGAGGAGGCCCTGGCCGCGGCCGACCCGCCGATGGACTTCGGCCAACTCTTCCTGGGACTCAGCTTTTTTTTGATCGTCGCCGCCGCGCTCCTGGCCGGACTCTTGTTCCGGTTCGGGCTCGAACGCAGGTCGGAGGAGGTCGGGACGCTCCTTGCCCTAGGGTATTCACCTGAGCGCGTCCGCGGCCTCTTCCTGCGCGAGGGCGCGCTCGTCGCGGTCGCCGGCGGCCTCGTGGGCGCCGCGGGCGGCGCGGCTTACACGCGGGCGGTGCTCCACGGCCTGTCGACCCTCTGGCGGGACGCCGTCGGCGGCGCCGGGTCGCTGGTCTTTCACGGCGAACCGGTGTCGCTCGCCATCGGGTGTCTGTCCGCCGTCGCTCTCGCCTGGAGCGTTTTCGCCGCGGGCATTCGCGGTTGCGCACGGTCGCCCGCCCGGGAGCTGCTCGCGGTAGGCGCGGGCGGCGGCGGCCTCTCCGCGGAGGCGCTTCCGAAGGCCGGCAGCCGGATGTTTGCCCCGGCGCTCACGGCCGCCATCGGCGCGGGCCTCGGCGCGCTCGCGTTGCTGTTTTTCGCTGCAAAGGCCGGCGGCGGGAGCGGGGCCGCGGGCGCGTTTTTCGGAGCCGGCGCGCTCCTGCTCACTTCGGGCCTGCTCCTCGGCCACGCCCTGCTCACCGGCTTTGCGGCGGCGGGTCGCGCGGAGGGTCGGCTCTCGCTCGCCGGGCTGGGCGTCCGGAACTGCGCGCGCCGGCGCGGTCGCAGCCTGGCCACGGCCGGCCTCCTCGCGTGCGGGGCGTTTCTCGTTACGGCCGTCGGGGCGAATCGACACGACCCGGCCGCGGACGCCTCGCGCCGCGAGGGAGGGACCGGCGGCTTTGCGCTCTACGGAGAGTCCGCGCTGCCCGTGCTGCGCGACCTGAATGCGGAGGACGGGCGCGCGGCCTACGCCCTCGATCCCGCGGCCCTTGATGGGGTCTCCGTGGTCCCCCTGCGCGTACACGACGGCGACGATGCGAGCTGCCTGAACCCCAACCGCGCGGTGCGCCCGCGCCTTCTCGGTGCTTCACCTGAGGCGCTCAGCGCGCGCGGCGCGTTCTCGTTCGCGGAGCATGCGCCGGATCCCGGCGTCGCGAATCCGTGGCTGCTGCTCGGGCGACGGTCGCCCGAGGACCCGGTGCCTGCGATCGCGGACGCGGCGACGATCCAGTGGGCGCTGCGCAAGTCGCTCGGGGAGTGCGTCGCCTGCGAGGACGAGCGCGGGCGCGTGGTCCAGCTCCGTCTGGTCGGCGGCCTCGACGGCTCGATTTTACAGGGGAGTCTGCTCATTGCGGAACGGGACTTCGAGGCCCTGTTTCCGTCCGAGAGCGGGTATCGCGCATTTCTCGTGGATGCGCCCGTGGACCGGGCGGCGGCGGTGGCGCGGGCGTTTGCGCGGGCGCTTGCGGACCTCGGCCTCGACATCGGGCCGGCCGCGGAGCGCGTCGCGGCGTTTCACGCCGTGGAGAACACCTACCTCTCCGTGCTTCTCGTGCTCGGCGGGCTTGCGCTGCTGCTCGGGACCGTCGGGCTGGGCGTGGTGGTCCTTCGCAATCTCTTGGAGCGGCGCGCGGAGCTGGCTGTGTTGCGGGCTTTGGGCCTGGGCACGGGCCATCTGCTGCGAATGATCGGCGCGGAGCACGGACTGCTCCTGGCGGGCGGCCTCGCGTGCGGCGCAGTGGCCGCGGCCGTGTCGGTGTGGCCGGCCGTGCGGGTGCCGCAGGCGTCGGCCCCGCTCGGCTTGGCCGCGGGCACGTTTCTAGCCGTCGCCGGCAGCGGCACCGTCTGGATGCTAATGGCGATTCTCTGGACGGTCCGGAGCTCCGTGGCGGCGGCGCTCCGCGACGAGTGACAGCGAGACAAGCGAGGAGGACGTGCAATGCGAATGCGCGACGGGATGGCGGCCCTATTGCTTTCGATTTGTCTCGCCCCATTGGCCGGCTCCGACGGGCCGCCGGCCGGCGCTCCGGCGCCGCAGCCTGCTCTTCTGTACCGGAACGACTTCGAGAAGACGGAACCCGGAACCGTGCCGTCTGATTTTCTCGTCGTGGGCGGCGAGTTTCGCGTGGAGCAGGACGGGGCAAATCGACTGCTCGTGCTGCCGGGCGAGCCGTTGGACAGTTTCGGCTTGGTGTTCGGGCCCGGCGAGAAGGAAAACCTCCAAGTGCACGCGCGGATCCGCGGGACGGGAAAGGGCCGGCGTTTCCCGCGCTTCGGCGTCGGCCTGAACGGCATCACGGGCTTCAAGCTGCAGGTGACCCCTGCGTCGCGCACGCTCGAACTGCGGCGCGGCGACGCTGCCCGCGGGCAGGCGCCTTTTGCGTGGAAATCCGGCGCCTGGACGCATCTGAGGCTGCAATTGCGGCGACTCGACGCGGGCGGCTGGCGCGTGGAGGGGCGTGCCTGGACCGAGGGGGAAGCGGAGCCGACGGCCTGGCTGGTGACGGCCGACGAGACCGAAGAGCCGCGCGCCGGCCGGCCGTGGCTCGGGGGCTCGCCGGACTCCGGGGAGCCGATCCACTTCGACGACTTGGAGGTCGCCGCGGTCGCGGGGCGGTGAGGCGGCGCGCGGGGCGGGGAGCAGCGGAGAGCGGGGCCGTCCGTGGCCGCATGCCACGGGTTGGAGGCCGGCCTTGAGTTCGCGAGATGCCTCGCGTATACTGAAACGTCGAAGCCTCGGGGGGGGGGGATTTCCGGCCACCCTCGGGTCGGGGGATGCCGGCAGGTTTGGCACGTCCACAAAGAGAGTGAGCCCATGGCCGCGAAGACTTCGAGTCGGTTCCAGGTCTTCTTCAGCTACGACCCGCAAGATCGCGAGGCCGCCCAGGAATTGTCCACGTTGCTGCAGAAGGAGGGGTTCGAAGTCTGGGATCCCGATCGCCGGATCTACATGGGAGTCAACTGGGCACGTGAGATCGGCAAGGCGGCGGATTTGCAGGAGAATCTCCGGTGCGTCTCGTAGCCGCTGTTCTTTTCCTTGGAGGCCTGGCTGCGCATCTTTTCGGCGATGATGGACCGGTTGTTTCTCCGGGAGAGCCGCTGATACTAGCGGTGGACGGCGCGTTTCACCGCGCGAACCCGGATTTCAAGAGCCAGATGGCACGCGAGCTGGAAACGGAGAAACTTGACCTCGCGGTGTCCCGGCTTTGCGAAACTTGTCACGTCGAAGAAGAGAAGCGACCGAAGATCAGGGCCCGTCTGCAGCAGCACATCAACGACTGGCTCGACTCGGTGGTTGAAATGAACGGCTGCCTTCCGCCTGAGAAAATGCAGCCGTTGCTTGCCAGGTTGGACGACTGGTTTCGCGACGATTTGGGCACGGACGAGTACCCTCGCTACCTCAGGTGGCGACTGGGGGCCCATGGAGACAACCCGTTGCGCGTCGTCATGGACGGTAATGGCCTCGAACAGGTCTTCCCTCCCCCCTCCGATGTTGTCCGAATGGACCCGAAGCCGCTTCCGCTGCGAGTGCGAAAACATCCCATGCGGCTGCTGGCTCAGGATGTGCACTTTGCGGGAAAGCAAGTCACCTGCTTGCCATCTCCGGACGAATGGAACCCTCAGGTCCAGTATGGAGACGTCTCCTTTCTGCAACGCTGCTACCACGGCGACCCCCTCATTGTCAGGAACAACCGAACGGGGGCCTTTGCAGAATTCGACTTCTGGTCGCTCGCTGCCGCTGCCGGATGGTACGCGGCGGGTGAGGGGAACCCCCGGGGTGTGAGCGGTCTGAAGCGGGGAGGACGGTGGCTATGGATGGGGACGGCTGGCCTCGGCATCCTCGCCCTCGATCCGCAGACGTACAATTGGCGCCGGTATGACGTGAAAGACACCCCGATCCCTGGAGACCATGCCTGGGTGACGTATGCTGACAGCGATTTTGTCTTCACAGGGCGCGGGTATCGAGAGAGTCTGTCTCCCTCTGTGGCGGCTTCGCTGCTCATCTTCTCGCTGCGGCATGAAGAATGGCTGGCCATCGAGGCGGTTCCGACGCGCGACGCGATCGGCCTGGGGACGAGTGCGATTCCTGATCTGGAACCGGAACCCCAGGCTGTTGTTTCGTTCAGCGGTTACGAAGACGCGGACTACGTGCCACTCTCACCAGGTAGATCATGTTTGGCGTGCCCGAGCCGCGTGCACCTGGACGGTGGCAAATACTGCCTGCAATATGGGAGTTATCGACGCGTGTTTGCTGAACTGGGTCTCAGGCGGGACCTCCTTGAGCAGGCGTTCGACGCTTCAGCGCCCGGGAAGTGACGCTTCCGCCCGCGCGCCGGCACCCGGGGCAGCCAAGCCGGCAGCCGCGGCCCGTTCCAAGGCCAGCACCGCCTCCTGGGCCGCCGGCCCGAAACTGCGCAGCGCATCCAGGGCGGCACCGCGAACCCACGGGTCCGGGTCCTTGGCCGCCACCAGCAGCGCGGGAATCGCCCCTCTGGCCGGCGGGCCGATTTCCTGCAGGGTCCACGCGGCCCGCCGGCGCGTGTCCGCGCACGGATCGGCGAGGTACTGGGAGAGGACGCGCACCGGCTCGTCGTCGAACGGGTCGATCTCGAGCAGGGCCTGCGCGCAAAACAGGCGAGGCCAGCGGGTACGCTCCTTCAGCAGCACGAGCAGAAGCGGCGCCGCGCCACGGGCCGCTGGACCGATGCTCCCCAGCGCACCGATCGCCTCGGTATCGGACTCGCGCCTGAGCAGGTCGAGCAGCGCCGGAACCGCCGACGCCGCGGCGGTGCCCATCCTTCCGAGCGCAGCGACGGCGCTTCTGCGCGTAGTCCAATCCTGGGACCGCAGGCACTCCACCAGGGCGGGCAACGCGCACTGCGCGGCGGGGCCCAGCGCGCCCAGCGCCTCCAGCGCGTTCTTGCGCGTCGTCGAATTGTCGGACTTCAGGCAATCCACGAGGTCGGGCACCACGGCCCGCGACGCCGGGCCGATGGCGGCCAGTACACCGCCCAGGTGCTCCTCCCCAGCACGAATGCCGCGAACGAGGGCGGGGATCGCCGCCGCGGCCTTCGGGCCAAGCTGTTTCAGCGACTTCACCGCGGCTTCTCTCGTGTCCCAATCGTCGGAACGCAGGAGGGCCATCATCGCCGGCACCACCTCCGCGCGCAGCGGGTCGATGGACGAAAGCGTGAGCGCGGCCTCCTGACGGAGGGCCTCGTCGTCCGAATTCAGCGACTCCACCAGGGCCGGCACTGCCGCCCTCGCATCCGTCTCCAACAACCGGAGCGCGCGGGCGGCAAACACCGCGGTGTCGTTTTCCTGCACGGACAGCGCACGCACCAGCACGGGCACGGCCGCGGGCCCGAAGGCCCGCAATGCGCGCACCTCCTCCGACCAGTCCCAGGGCTCCCGGCCCCTCAGCAGACGTGCCACATCGGGCGCAGCCTCTGCCGCCGCCGGCCCCAGGGCGGCCAGGGCGAGGAGCGGCGCACTCGTGTCGTAGCGTCCGCATTCCTTCAAGAGCGCGCGCACGAGGGGAAACGCTTCCCGCGCCGCCGGTCCGAAGGGCACGAGGGCCCTTGCCGCCGCCGTGCGCGTGCGAAGCTTCTCCGCTGGATCCCTGAGCACGCCGAGGAGGCCGGGCAAAGCGACCGGACCCAGGGTCGCCAAGGCCGCGACGGCACGGTCGCGGACGCCGACGCTTGCCCGCATTCACTTGCCGTGTTCCACGATCCGCTCGTCCCGAAGAGCCCGGAGCAGCATCGGCAACGCAGGGGCCGCGTCGACGCCGAGCTTCGCCAGCAAACAGCACGCGTGCCCGGCAACCATCGCGCTCTCATCCGGGAGGGCCTTGAGGAGGACCGGCAGATCCGCCGCGGTCGGGCTCCAGCGCTTGCACAGCAGGGCCGCGGCGTTTTCGCGCACGACGGGAGCCGGGTCCCCGAGCGCCGCCACGAGCGCGGGCAGGGTCTCGGCCGCCCCCCGGGCCGGCTCGGCGAGCGACTGGACGACTGCCCGGCGCACCCCCGACCGGGCATCCCTCAGCCCGGCGAGAAACGGCGCCCGCGCGTCGGCCTTCGAGAGCCCGATCCCGCCAAGCGCAGCCGCGGCGGCCTCGCGGAGCGGCCCGTCCTTGTCCTCCAGTGCGCGGAGAAGCGCGGGGCCGGCCGGGCGTGCCGCAGGGCCGAGCCTGCCGAGCGCGACGGCGGCCGCGCGACGCAAAAAAAGGTTCGGGCCGTCGAGGGCGTCCGCGAGCGCCGCCAGGACGCCGGGCGCCGGCCGGCCGAGCTTGCCGATGGCGACGAGTGCGGCGATCCGCGTCGACAGCTCCACGTCCGCCTGCGCACCGTCCTTCACCAACCTCAGCAGCGCGGGCAGCGCGGCGGACGCCGCGGGTCCGATGCTGCCGAGCGCGTACGCGGCGCGCTCGCACAGGACCGGGTCGTGGTCGGCAAGCACCTCCACGAGGGCCGGGACGGCCGCCTCCGCATCCGCGTCGGGACCGGCCACGGCGAGCGCGTCGAGTGCCGCTCGGCGCACCGTCGCGTCGCCGTCCCGCAGCAGCCGAACCCATTCCCGCGTCGACTGTTTCCAGGTCGGGGCCTGCTCGTCGGCCCCGGTGTACGCCGCGGCGAAGAACCAGAGGCAGAGGAGAGCGAGCGCCGATTTCGTGGATCGCATGTCGGAAAAGTCCTTATCGTTTCTCGTCGGTCGGAGCTCCCACCCCCCTAACCAACGTAATTTGTTGACTCGAGTTACAGGCAATGTGCAAACGCGTTCTTGCTCGGGGTCGGTGTTGTCGCTAGAATAGCGGAGGGAGGAAGAAGCTCTCTCGGCTGCGAGGCTTTCCTTGTCACCAGAAGTAGCTGTTCCCAGTGGCGCCATCGTCGTATGAGGCGGCACTGTCACGGGAAAGCAACTCCGCAGCGGCTGTGAGCACCACGAGGGCGTATACGACTTCTCCGTCCAGAGTGCTCCGGACATGACCGTCGCCCAACTAGCGCGAGCCGGCATGTTGCCGCACTCGAGGGTCGGCCGATCAATTGTCGCCGCGGTCACCCGGGCGGGGTATCGACAAGAGCTTGGGGATTCAGCACGGGCGCTGGCAGAGTTCGGGCAGGCCATCGAGTTGAATCCAGCGCGTCCGGATCCCTATGCCGCTCGGGGCTTCGCAACCTATCCGTCAGGGGAGTCGATTCAAGATCTCGAAACCGCAGTCGAGCTCGGCTTACTGTCTTTCTGGGCGGGGTACTACCTGGCATACCATTACGCGAGTCTCGGAGACTGGGTCCGCGCGGAACGCCTCGCGGAGAGCGCACTGCGACTGCAGCCCCCACCTGACATTGCGGCGGACCTGACCGAGTGGCTTGCGATCGCAACCGTCGAGCTGGGGAGAGATCCGCAAATCGCTTTACGATTGCTGCACCAAGCCAGAGAGCTCGCGCCCTCACTCGCAGGCTTTGAGGCGAACTTGCGGCGAATCCAGACCATCCAAAGGGACGGGAAGCTTGGGCAGGTTGCGTGGAGTGTCGAACGAAATCGCACGGCTACCCGTGAAGACCTGCTCATGGCGTGCGGCTAGAGCCCACCAAAGTCCGCCCAGCAGGGTCAACTCGACAGCGCGTCCATGAGGCCTACCCAACCGGGGACTGCGGAGTGCGGGTTCGCAGGCGGGACGCCCCTGACCCGCTCGGCGTCAATCAGCGATGAGAGCCCGGCTCTGTCGGTCCTCCATCGGCTGTCGGTTGCCCTCCGACGTTCTACACCCGATTTCGACGGCCCGTCGAGCCCACGACCGGGACACGACGGGCCGACGCCCCCACCCTGTCAGGACTTTTCCTCCGTCCCGCCACCCTCGCCCGCCCCGCCCGTCTCCCGCCCCGTGACCTGCAGGAAGACTTCCTCCAGGCTCGGCCGGTCCTCCGCCAGGCGCACCACGTCAATGTCGCGCGCGAGCAGCGCACGCGCGACCAGCGCGGCCGTGTCCTCGCGCCCCGCGAGGGTCACCAGCACGTCCTCCCCGTCCAGGACCGCGCGCGTGACGCGCGGGTGCGCCTGCAGCGCCTCCAGCGCCTCCGCCCTCCGCGCGCCGGCGGGCCTCACGCGGACGCGCGGGAGGCGCTCCCCTTGCGAAAGGCCGTCCGCCGGCCGGCCCGACCAGACCAGCCGCCCCCGGTCCAGGATCGCGACGCGCGTACACACCTCTTCCAGCTCCGGCAGGATGTGCGACGAAATAAAAATCGTCTTCCCCATGCCCTGCAGGACGCGCAGGATCTCCCGGATCTCGATTCGCGCCCGAGGGTCGAGCCCGGACGCGGGCTCGTCCAGGATCAACACTTACGGGTCGTGTACGAGCACGCGCGCGAGCGAGATCCGCTGCTGCGTCCCCCGCGACAGCTCGCCGATCCGCGCGCCGCGCAGCGGCCCCAGGTCCACCAGCTCCAGGATTTGCTCCACGACGAGCGCCAGTCGCGCGTCCGGTACCGCGTAGGCCGCGGCGAAGAAGCGCAAATAGTCCTCTACGGTCATCCCTTCGTACAGGCCGTGGAGATCCGGCATGTACCCCAGCTTCGAGCGCGCCTCCCGCGTCGCGCGCAGAATCGAGTGGCCGCAGATCGACGCATCGCCGCGCGTCGGCGCGAGCAGCGTGGCCAGCATCCGGATCGTCGTCGTCTTGCCCGCGCCGTTCGGCCCGATCAGGCCGAAGATCTCCCCGCGCCCCACGTCGAGGGTGAGACCGGACAGGACCTCGCGGTTCCCGAACGACTTGGACAGTTCGCGTATCTCGATCATGAAGTCAACTCCCGTCACGACGGGAACCACCGAAGCCCTGCGGGAGCCGAGGCCCGCAACCTGAGTACCGCCCCACGGAATTGGGTGACCAATTTGCTCGGCGATTTTGGCCGCCCGCTTTGTTGCGCTCGCTCGCCGTAGTGCTCCGTTACTACGCCTCGCTCGCGCGCCTCGCGGGCGGCCAAACTTGCCTTCGCCTATTGCCCACCGACTTCCGTGGAGCGGTACTGAGAAACGAGCCGGCGAAAACGCGGAAGACGCCGAAGGCGCACTACGCACCCGTTGGAGCACGTTCGCAAACAGGCGGCAGGGTCGAAGCCGCGGTGACGGAAGAGCGCGCTCAGACCGCTCCCTCACGGTCGCGGTTCCGTTTCTTTTTTTCCGCCTTCACAACTTCACCCCACGGGTCGATCCCTCGCGCGGTCACCGCGAGCAGGTTCGCTGCGCCCCAGCCGAGCAGCGCTGTCGCGAGGGCAAACAGCGCGAGCCCGCGCCAGAAGCCCAGCGGGTGCCACGCGGGAAGCGTCTCGCCGAAGGTCACCGCCTGCTCGCCGTAGAAGAACGGATTCAGCGAGGACTTCACCAGGTTCCACCCCACGCCATACCAGCTTGTGTAGCGCGGGTTCGGCGTCCCCCAGAGCCAGTGGAAGAGCCAGAACGCGCCGAGGCAGGACGCCATCGCTTGCAGGTTGTTCCGGGCGCCGGCGCCCGAGACCATGCCCCACCTCACCGCGAATGCGACCCAAGGCGCCAGGCAGAGGGCCGACGCAACCGCGCCCGCCGCGACTCGCCACGACGGGCCGCCCGCGGCGGCGGCAAGGGCCACGGTCGCCAGCCCGAGCGGCGCGACGTGACGCAGGATCCCGCCCGCCTTGCCGCGGTACACCCGCTCGGCCGGGAGCGGAGTCAGAAGCAGCAAATCATACGTGTTTCGGCTCCGCTCGATCGTGAGCGAGGTCGCGCCCAGGGCCACGCCGACAAGCAACAGGAGAAAGCTGCCGCTTTCCAGGAGCGGCCAGACGGCGCCGGTGGCATGACCGAAGACGGACGGATGAGCCGCCAGGAAGAGCGCGTAGGCGCACACCAGGAGCAGGAGGCCGTCGCGCAGCAGGCGCAGCCCGCCCGTCTCGTAGAAGTCGCGTTCCTTCCCCACGAACGGATCGCCGCCCCGACCGCCGGCCCCTGAGCGGGCGGGGCGCCTGCCCGCCCTCTTCGCTCCCACCCCCTGTGCGAGACGCACGCCGATCGTAGCGAGCGTGAGGACCAGCGCGAGGACCGCGACGGGCAGGAAAGCCGCGCCGACGTCCCGCCAGCCTGCCACGGCCAGCACGCACACCGCGAGCGCGCCCCCGGCATACGGCGCGACTTCAAGCCAGCGCCGGCGCACGCCCCCTTCGCTCGCCAAGAGCAGCCTCGAACCGAGCGCGACCGCCGCCACGAAAATCGCCGTGCACCAAGCGAAGGCGCAGGCCCATTCGCCTGGGGTGGTAGGGAAGAGGATCTTGTTCGCGAACCGCCGAAAGGCGCAGGCCCAGGGACTGAAGAGCAGCCACTCTAACGGCGCATCGGGTTCGACGACGAGTGGGGGCGGGCCGATCGCAAGGACGCCGGCCACGAGGAAGACGATCGGAAAGGCCACTTCTGGGACGCGCGCGGCGACGGCCAGCGTCATCGCCACCGCGGACATTGACGCCACGAGCAGGACGGAAAACGCCAGCGATACCAACACCTCCGGCCCCGTCATCCAACCATAGACCCAGGCCGCGGCGAGGAGGTGCGCGTTCGTCCCCAGAAAGGGGAGCGCAATGCAAAGGACCACGCAGAGCTTCTCGAGGAAGACACGAGCGCTCCCCACCGGGCAGAGCCGCAGAATGTCGAGCATCCCTTCCCGTGCCTCGAACGCGACGATGTGGATGCTCACGAGGACCGCGACGGAGAGGGCGAGCACGAGCTGGAGCACGAGGGCAAGCGAGCACATGGAGCGGCCGTCGCGGAACCACCCGACCGCGCCGTCCCCGTCCTTGCCGGCGAGGACCATCCAGGAGATGCAGAGGGAGAACCCGAGAATGAACGGCGCGGCGACGAGAAGCATCGTCATCCAGCGCGCCCAGAGGTGCGTCGTGAGGTAGCGGAGGTCTCGGCGATAGACGACCATGGTGGAACCTGGAAAGTGCGACCGTAGGCGCTTCAGCCAGCAGGCGCAGCGTTGACGGGCTTCGGACACCACCGTCTCCGCGGTCAGCGCCCGCGCAAGAATTACTTTACATTTTCGTGGATCGACCGATGCCTGGGAGCGCGGGCCTCCGGGCCGCGCCCCCAGGAGCCTCGAGGTCCGAGTTTGCGCAGTTATTTTCGCGCGGACGCTTACGGCTAGTACACGATCCCGCAAGTGCGATGGCGTATGCCTGTTTTCTGACAGGATAACAGGATCGACATGATACGAGCTCGGTACATCCGGTGAATCTTGTTATCCTGTCAAAGGACGTCCCTGCATTTACGGATCAGGGTACTAGCCGCGGCTCGAGTGGCCGATCGCGCGGGCCAGAGGCCCGCGCCCCCAGGAGTTGTGCTTGGACTCGATCAACGCGGCGCGAGATGGAGCTCCACCAGGGTGAGGTCGGTCGGCTCGACGGACGCGCCGAGGACGCGCAGGCCGCCGGGATCGGTCTCGGCCACGTACCAGAGGACAGCATCCCCCGGGGGGATCGGGGTCGGCCGATCCCAGAGGGCGGTCAGGACCGCGGAGAGTGCCGCGGACGCGGGATTCGAAGGGGACGAGCCCACGCGCAGGCCCTGCTCGCGGAGCCACCGTGCACGGCCGGCGGCAGCGCGCCGGTCGCCGACCACGGACGTCTCGGCGACGATCCGGCCGTCCTCCGGCCGCCAGATCTCACCCGGTCCCAATGCACCGAGCCGGGCCCAAAGCCGGTTGCCGTCCCAGTACCTGAGGTCCCGCAGCGGCCGGGCGCCTTCGTTGGCGAAGCGGAGCCCGTCCTTTTCCGTGATGATCCGCAGACCTGAGGTCGACGGCTCCCTGCCGCTCCAGTCCGCGCGCACGGTGAGGACGTCCGACCGCGAGAGCCGCACGGCGTCCATGCGCGCTCCCTGGCCGGAACGCACAACGACGTCCTGCTCGAACCCAAAGCGGCGCGACGGGCGACGCCAGAGCGAGGCGCCGCGCCCATCGCCCGCGAGTCCTCCGCCCGGATCGTCGAGCGTCAGGTCGAGCTGCCCGCCCGCGGGGAGGCACACGGCCGCGACGGTCGTCCCTCGCCAGGACAGGGCCGCGCCGTGCATGCCGCGCACCATGCTCACCCGACGAACGCTTGGTGCGCCGGCGCCCGCGAGGAGAGCGCTTCCCCCGCCGGCGAGTGCACCCGCCAGGAGCACGACGACGAGGACCGGGACCCGGCTACGCCGCGACCTGGGGGCGTCGGGCCGCGTCGGCGCGCCGGCCCCACGTGCTCGCCGAAGCCACAGCGCGTAGCCGGCGCCCACGAAGAGCGGCTGCACGAGCAGGAGCACCGCGAGGGGCCATCGCTCAGGTGAATACCCTACGCGGAGATCTTCGAGCGCTTCCGCCGGGCATTCGCGCGGTGCGAGCGACGCAGCCGACGGCCCCGCGCCCGGAGTGGCGCCCGCACCCACACCCGCTTGCAGTTCGAGCTCGAGCAGCGCCGCCCACAGCGCCGGCAAGCCCTTCCACACCCGCAACGGCGACTCCGTGGCGGAGAAGCCCGTCACGACGACCTCGCCCAAGCCCACCGGCAGCGCCTGCACCCACGCGCCGCCCGCCGCCACCCCGGTCGCCGCCGCCTCGCTCCGCCACAGCGGGTGCGCGCCCGGCAGGCGCCCTGCGGCGAGAGCCACCTCCTCCACGGGAGCCTCGACACCCGGCAGCAGCTCCCGCCAAGCCTGCGCATCCGCGACGGTCCGCTTCCAGACGACGGCCTCCGCGGCCGGCAGGAGCCCGGGGATACGCCGCGCCGCGAGGTCCTTCCACGAGAGCACGAGCCGGCCGCCGCCGCGGACCCAGGCCACGAGCGCCTCCGCCGCCGACGGGTCGAGCGCTCCGGCCGGCGCGGCGTCGTCCACGAAGACGCATTCGACGGCGTCGTAGCCGAGCGCGCGCCGGGGCGCCCTTTCCGGGCTCACGAGGACCGCACGGGACGCGTCGCCGGTCCCGACAGCGAGCCCCTCGAGACCAAGCCAGGACGCGCCGAGCACGACGAGCAGCCCTTTCGCGGCGGCATGACGAAGGGACACTACGCGCGATGCGACGACGCGTCCGCGTCCATCACGCAGCTCCACCGCGAGGGCCGGCGCGCCGCGCGAGAGCACGGGGAGTTCGAAGCTCTTGGTCGAACCGCGCGGCAGTTTGACGGCCTCCTCGTAAGCGCCGAGGTCCTCGGTCGGGGTGCGGACGAGGAGGCGAAGGGTCCCGGCGAGGTCCGCGCCGGCGTTTTTCACGCGGACGCGGACCGACGCCCACCGACCGTCGACGCATACGCCGCCGAAGCCCGCGTCGACGTCGAGCTCGGGCGCGGGTTCCGCGGCGGCGCCCAGGCGGGGGAGGAGCAGCAAAAAGAAAAGCGCGGCCAGCGCGAGCACGGACATCGTGCGGAGAGACGGGCCGCCTGAAGGCGGAACTACGAACGGCGGCGCGGGTGTATGGGAAGGCGGAGAGGAAGTGTTCACGGGGGAAGCTGCGCTTCCAGGCTCTGCACGGCTCACGAGGGTTGGCCGTCAGTGCGGGGGGTGGGTAGGGCGACCGGTTTGTCGGCCGATCGCTCGAGCCAGCGGGACAGCTCGTCGATGGCCTCCGCCCAGTTCTGATGGCGCAGGAAGGGATAGTGGTTCATCATGTTCATCACGATCTGCGCGAGCGGACCCGGGACCGCCGAGTTGCGTTCCTGCGGAGACGGGGTCTCCTGCGTCTCCAGGATCTGCGCGAGCGTGTACTTGTCCGGCGCGCGAAACGGGACCTCGCCGGTGAGCATGCAGAAGAAGGTCGCCCCGAGGCCGTAAATGTCGGCCTTCACGTCGCTGTCCCAGCCCGCGAGGTGTTCCGGGCTCTGGAACTCGGGCGTCTCCAGGACTCCGGCCGCCTGGGTAACGTCTTCCTCCTCCTCGAGGACCTTGGCGAGGCCGAAGTCCGTGAGCTTCACCAGGCCGTTTCGCCCGACGAGGATGTTGCGGGGCTTCACGTCGCGGTGAAGGATGCCGCGCTCGTGGGCGTAGAGGAGCCCGCGCGACACTTGTCCCGCGATCCGCGCGGCGAGCCGCGGCGGCAGGAAACGGTTGCCCTGGATGAGCGATTGCAGCCCCACGCCGTCGACGTACTCCATCACCATGTAGTAGCGGTCCTGTTCCTGGTCGACGTCGAACACCTGCCGGACGTTTTGGTGGTCGAGCTGCGCCGTGATCTTCGCCTCCTTGACGAAGCGGCGGACGAAGACGGTGCTGCTCGCGAGGGACTCGGCGAGGACCTTGATGGTGAAGGGGCGCTCGGTGATGACGTGTCGGGCGAAGTAGGCCACGCCCCACCCGCCGATGCCGAGCCGCTTGACGATGCGGAACTTCCCGAGGCGTCCGCCGACGAGCGTGTCGCCGGGGGCGAGGGTCTCGCTCTCCAGGATCTCGAACCGGAGCCCCTTGAGGTCCTCCGGCGTGATCGCGAACGGGTCGTTCTTCATGACGTGCTCAGCGTCCCCGCCGCTTGAGCGAGGCCGGCCGCCGCTTTCGCCGCGACGCGGGTGGCTCTCGCAGGGAAAAGGCCATCGGGAGGAGGCGGGAAAGACGGGTCACCATCGAGCGCCCGCGGCCGTTGCCGAGGACCAGGCGCAACTCGGGCGCGAACTCCGACAGGACTTGGCGGCAGGCCCCACACGGCCGCGCCTTGTCCGCTCCGCCGACGGCGACGGCGATCCACTCGAACTCGCGTTCGCCGGCCGCCACGGCAGTCGCCAGGGCCACACGCTCGGCGCACGTCCCGAGGCCGTAGCTGGCGTTCTCGACGTTGCAGCCGGTGAAAACCTTCCCCCCGCGGGTGAGCAGGGCGGCGCCCACCGAGTAGTGCGAGTAGGGCGCGTAGGCGTGCGCGCGGGCGGCAATCGCCAGGGCGAGAAGCTCTTTCGGGCTCATCGCGTGTTTCCTCGTCATCGCGAAAATGGGATTCGTGCAAAAGGCATGTAGCGGGCGCGCACCGGCTCACGGGCGCGGCGTAGTGGCCACACGGGCATAGCCTTGCTCCACCGCGCGGCGGAGCGTCCGGCGTTCGTCCTCGGACACGAAGGCGGCCTCCACGCCGTGCAGCGCGATCGTCCGCAGCTCCCCGAGCGAAAGGCCCCAGGCATCGACGGCCAGCCGATAGTCGTCGGAAAGCGTGATCCCGCTCACGCCGGGGTCGTCCGAGTTGAGGGTTACGCGGACGCCCGCGCGGAGCAGCCCGCCGAACGGGTGGCTCTCGATTGCCTCGACGATGCGCGTCTGGAGGTTGGACGTCAGGCACATCTCGATCGGGATGCCGCGCTCGCGCACGTACTCGACGAGGTCGGGCGCCTCGGTCATGTGCACGCCGTGTCCGATCCGCCGGGCCTTCTGGAGCAGCAGGGCGTCCCGGACATTCGCCGGCGGGCCGCCCTCGCCGGCGTGGATCGTCACGGGCACGCCGAGTCGACGCGCGAGGTCGAAGGCCCGCTGGTGGAGCGCGGCCGAGTGGGAGCGCTCGTCCCCCGCGAGGTCGATCCCCGCCACGCCGCGGTCGCGGTACGCGCTCGCGAGCTTCACCGTGGCCACGGAGCTGGCGGGCGGCGACGGCCGGTAGCAGCAGAGGAGCAGCCGCGCCCGCACGCGGAAGCGCCGGCAGCCGCGCTCCAGCCCGCGCAGGGTGGCGCGCACGGAGTCTTCCATCGAGAAGCGCTCCGTCGCGAGCAGCACGGGCGCGAAGCGCGCTTCGAAGTACACGACCCGGTCCGCGGCCTGGTCCTCGCACAGCTCGTAGGCCGCGCGCTCCAGGGCCTCGGCGTCCTGGAGCACCGGGTAGAAGTATCGGAACGTGGCGAGGAACTCGCCGACCGAGCGGCACCTCGGGCCGACCTGGACGAACCGGCGCAGGCGGCGCGTGTCGTAGGTCGGGAGCGGGCAGCCGCGTTCGCGCGCCAGCTCGGCGATCGTCGCGACGCGCAGCGCGCCGTCGAGGTGGAGGTGCAGGTCCACCTTCGGCAGGTTGGGGACGAGCGCCTTGAGCCGGCGGCGATCTTGAGCGGGTGTCACCTGCCTTCCCCTTCGCGCCTCAGAGCGCGCGCACGATCCGTTCGATGAGGCGTTGGAACTTCTCCGCCGTGCGCCGGCCGGTCTCGATCACCTCCTCGTGGGAGAGGGCCTGGTCGGAAATGCCCGCGGCCAGGTTCGTGATGCAGGAGACGCCCAGGACGCGGAGCCCCATGTGCCGCGCGGCGATCACCTCGGGGACGGAGGACATGCCCACCGCGTCCGCGCCGAGGAGTCGCATCATGCGGACCTCGGCCGGCGTCTCGTAGCTGGGCCCGGGCGTGGCGAGGTAGACCCCGGGCTTGAGCGGGATGCCTTCTTCGCCCGCGACCCGTTCCGCGAGCTTGGCGAGGTCGCGATCATAGGCCGCGGACATATCGGGGAAGCGCGTGCCCAGCTCGTCGACGTTCGGCCCTCGCAGCGGATTCATGCCGAGCAGGTTGATGTGATCGACGATGAGCATGAGGTCGCCGGGGTTCAACTCCTTCGTGGCGCTGCCGGCGGAATTCGTCACGAGGAGCGTGCGGATGCCCAGTCGCCCGAGCACGCGCACGGGGAAGGCGGTCTCGGAGATGTCGCAGCCTTCGTAGAGGTGGGACCGGCCCGCGAGCGCGGCCACGTGCTTGCCGCCGAGCCGCCCGAGCACGAGGGCGCCGGCATGCCCCTTGACGGTGGGCACCGGCCAGTTGGGAATCTCCGCGTACGGGATGGCGAGGGCCCCCTCGAGCCGGTCGACGAGGCCGCCCAGGCCCGAGCCGAGCACGATCCCCAGCTCGGGGACGAAATCCGTCCGGGCGCGGATCGCGGCCACGGCCTGTTCGATTTTCGGAAGCACCTGATCCCGCATGCGGGTCTCCCGGGAGGGGAATCGGGGGAAGGGGTGGCGGACGGGCGTATCTTATTCCATCGCGGGGCGGGTGTCAACCGCGCGGGCGGGGACGCGGCGGCATGGAGACTGTGCGGCGGGGAGGGCTTCAATCCGCGCCGGCTCGATTGCCCCGCATCCACGTAACCTTTCAGTGAACCCGTTCGATGCATGTCTTCCTGAACGAAGCGAAGCGCCGCAGCGCGGAGCGAAGTGAAGGATCCGAACCAAGGGTGGCGTCCGCTCTTCTCGACACGTCCCCGAACGGCAGACCAGAGGGGCCGGGAGCCAGTCGAGAAGTTTGGGGGTCCGCCTTGGCTTGGATCCTTCGCTTCGCGCTGCGGCGCCCCGCTCAGGATGACAAGCTGGGAGAATGGGTTTACTGAAAGCATACGCATCCACAGCCTCGACCGAGTCGCTGCGGTCGCACCGCGACCTCATTCTCCCATAATCGCTGCGAGCTCGGCGTTCAACGCATTCACGGCTTCGTCGATCGAACAGACAACCCTACATCGAGGATGCCTCGTGGACTCCAAGAGGAATGGACAGTTTCCGGTAGGCGATTCAAGCTGCGCTTCTCCTCTTCCGTCGAGGGAGAAGAACCAAAGGCCGTCCTCGTCCGCAACGTGGCTGACCCTCAATTGGCGGACTTTGACCGCAGGATGGAGAGCTGTGATGCGGGCCGCGATTTCGACGATGTCGGTTTCCACGGGAGCGTTCCGTAACTTGCGCCGCCGCTACCGCGGAACGCCCAGCTCCTCCACCGGCCAGCCGAGCAGCCGCACGATTTTCTTGGGAAGCTCGGTGTTGTCCTGCACGCCGACGAAGAGCTCCGAGCCGGGGCCGAAGGCGAGGACCGCGACCATCGCGCCGTCGTGGCCTTTGGTGCTTTTCTGGGTTGCAAGGACCTCGAGCGGAAGGAAGCCTACGCCGAACCGCCGGCTGATGCGGTGACCGAGGACGGTCTGCGTCACGTACGGCTGGCCGCCCTTCTCCGCCTGGAGCGCCTCTTCGAGCGCCTTCACGTCCTCGTCCCCCAGCGCGACGCCGGTCCGCTGTTTCACGATGGCCCGGATGTCCACGCCCGGCGCCGCCAGTTCCTTCGCGATCCGCTCCGTAGAGGCCGACACCTTCAAGAGCCCCTCGATGTCCAGGTTTTCGGTGATCGCCGGCGCTCCGGTCGAATGGTCCGCGGTGACGAGGACCAGCGTGTCTCCCGTGTCCTTCGCGAAGTCACGGGCGACCTTCACGGCCGCGTCGAAGGCCCGGGTCTCGAAGACGACGCCGGCCGCGTCGTGCGAGTGCCCCGAGTGGTCGATTTTCCCGCCTTCCACCATCAGGAAGAAACCGTCCGGGTCCTCTCGCAAGGTCTCGAGCGCCTTCCGCGTCATCTCGGCGAGCGAGGGCTCGACCTTTGGGTCGCGGTCCACATCGAAGCTCATGTGTTCGTGCGAAAACAGGCCGACGAGCCGCTGGCCTTTGGCCGCCAGGAGCGCGTCCCGGTCCTTCACCACCTGGTAGCTTTTTTTGCCCAGCTCGGCAAGGAGCTCCGGCGAGAACATTTTCTGCCCACCGCCGAGGAGCACGTCGATCTCCGCCGCGTCGACGAGCTGTTTCGCGATCTCGGTCTCCTGCGCGCGGTGGCCGACGTGGGCGCAGAAGCCCGCGGGGGTCGCGTGCGTCACGGTCGTGGTCGTCACGAGCCCGGTCGCCAGCCCCTTCCGGTGGGCCAGCTCGGCGATCGTGAGGCGCGCCTGCCCCTCGGGAGTTTGCCCGATCACCTGGTTCTTCGTCTTGTAGCCGGAGGACAGCGCCGTGGCTGCCGCCGCCGAGTCGGTCGTCGGGTAGTTCGACGAGTGCGTCGTGACGAGGCCCGTCGCCGGGAAGGAGTCCATCGCGAGCCGCCCGTCCGCGCCGACGGTCACGACGCGGGCGAGCGTGATGTGAGCCACGCCCATCCCGTCGCCGATCATCACGATCGCGTTCTTGATCCGCTTCGCCGGCGGGGCGGCCGCGGGCTTGTCCTCCGCACGGAGCAGGTGCGCCGCCGACAAGAACGCAACAGCCAGGACGATCGCGAGGGAAGCGATCCAGGAACGGGTGAAGCGTGGCATGAAACCTCCCGAGGGGGTACTGCTTTGCGATTGCTGATTTCAGATTGCTGATCACGAACGGGCGAACGTGCCGGCACCGCCTCGTTGCGGACCACAAACGGCCTGTTCACTTGACCCTGCGACTTGAGTCCAACTTGTGGTGCAGGGCTTCCGCCTTCGCGCGCGGCGCTTCGGTGGACGGGTCCGCCCTGCACCGGCGCCCGCACGGTCCCTCCGACACACCTCCCCGATTTCCTCTGGCAGCCCCCGCACGCCCCGGGCTCGGTAATTTCCATACGAGTCGCCCCGTCGGTGCAGGGCGGAAGCCCTGCACCACAAGGGTCCGCGGCCGGCGGAGGAGAACCGCGGGAAAGTTCGCCCTTTCCCGCATCCAGCACTTGCGGCTTCGTTCCACAAAGGTCGTGGTCGCCTTTCCACGTTGGAAGGGCTGTCCCCTAGGCCTCGCTCGCCTCGTACGGTTTCCCGAGCGCGGCGGGCGCGCGCGCGCGTCCGACGAGGCCGGCGAGCACGAGGATGGTGAGGAGGTAGGGGATCATGTCCGTGAACTGCGACGGGATCGACTGAAGCAGGGGCGACGGCGCGCCGCGGAGCGCGAACTGGAACTTCTGCGCGAAGGCGAAGAGCAGGCACGCGCCGAGCGCGCCACCGGGCGTCCACTTGCCGAGGATCATCGCCGCAAGCGCAATGTACCCGCGGCCGGCGGTCATGTTCTGCGTGAACTGCGCCACGTCGCTTGTGAGATACGCGCCGCCGAGGCCCGCCAGGGCGCCGGAGAGGAGGACGCCCGCGTACCGCATGCGACCGACTGATACGCCGAGCGTGTCCGCCGCGCGCGGGTGCTCCCCGACGGCCTGGAGGCGCAGGCCGAAGGTCGTGCGGAAGAGGACCACGTGCGCAAGGGCCAGGACGCCGAAGGCCAGGTACACGAGCGGGGAATAGCCAAAGAGGACCTGGCCCAGGAACGACTGCCCGAAGTCGCCGAGGTCCCACGGACGGATCGCGGGGATCGTGGGCGAGTTGCTCGTGCTCCCGAAGAACTTGAAGCACAAGAACTGGGTGGAACCGATGGCGAGGAGGTTCACGCCGACGCCGCTGACGATCTGGTCGGCCTTCGCGGTGACGGTGACGACCGCATGAATGAGGGCGGTGAGGACGCCGGCCGCCATTCCGGCCGCGACGCCGGACCACATCCCGAAGACGAGGAGGTCCGGGTCGGCAAAGGGGCCGCCGGGGACCTCGCCGACGGCCGGATGCGTGAGCGCGTGCGTGGCGAGGACGGTCGCGAAGGCCGCGTTCAGCATGATCCCCTCGAGCGCGATGTTCACGACGCCCGACCGCTCCGAGAAGACGCCACCCAGCGCGGCGAGGAGGAGCGGGATGGAGAGCCGGATCGTGCCCGTGAGGGTCTCGACACTCCAGAGGATGTGCCAGAGGTCGGCGAGAAGATTCATGCGCCTCCTCCCCCGGGCGCCGCCGCGGACGCGGGCGCCGGGTCCGCCCCCGCCGCACTCCCCCCGGTCGCCGGGACGGAGCGTCCGCTCCGGACGAGGGACGCGCGGTAGCGTTCGGCGAGCCGCCGGAAGACCTCGTTGCCGACGATCAGGAAGAGGATGATCACCGCCTGCAGGACGAGCACGAGGTCCTTCGGCACGTGGGTGTGGAACTCGACGAGGCCGCCGAGGCGCACGAGGAACGCGAAGAAGAACGCCGCCGCGACCACGCCCGCGGGATGGTTCTGGCCCAGCAGCGCGACCGCGATCCCGAGAAAGCCGTTCTCGCTGTAGGCCATCGCGTCGTCGTGCATGTAGCGATACTTCTGGCCGCAGATGAAGTCCAGGCAGCAGGCGCCGGAGAGCGCGCCGGAGAGGGCCATGGCCATCGCGATCGCGCGGGGGACGCGGATGCCGCCGTACTCCGCCGCGGACGGGTTGAGCCCGACGGCGCGCAGCTCGTAGCCCCACCGCGTATGCCAGAGGAAGACGTAGACCGCTCCCGCGAGCAGGAGCGCGACCAGCAGGGAGACATTCGCCTGCACGTAGCCCGGGAACTCGATGTCGGCGCGTTTGAGCAGCTCCGCGAGACGCGGGACGTGGAGGCTCTCCGAGATCGGGGCCGTCTGGGGAATGAGGCTGCTCGCCGATTCCTTGAGCGGGTAGGTGCAGAAGTAGCCGGTGAGAGCGGCTGCGACGAAGTTCATCATGATGGTGATGATGACCTCGTGCGCGCCGCGCCAGGCCTTGAGGAGACCGGGGATCGCGCCCCACGCGGCGCCTGCGAGGACGCCGGACCCGACGGCGAGCGGCAGGTGCAGGAAGCCGGGGAGGCCAGGGAAAGCGCCCACCCAGGCGCAGGCGAGGCACGAGACGAGGATCTGCCCGCGTCCGCCGATGTTGAAGAGCCCGGTCCGGAAGGCGGAGGCCACGGCGAGGCCGGTGAGGAGCAGCGGGGTCGCGTTGTAGAGGATGTAGCCGAGGTCATCCCGGAGGCCCCACTTGCCCTGTTGCGCCCCATGGACGACTTCGTGTGCGGCGGCAACCGGGTCATACCCCATGAGGGCAAGGCAGATCATGCCGACGAGGGCCGCGCACCCGACGGCGCAGACGGGCGCGAGCAGGCGGGTGAGGACGAACTCCGGCGCGGCGACGCAGCCGAGCCCGAGCGCCACACCGATCCCGAGCGCCGCGGGCCACCCGAGCCACGTGAGCCACGTCGCCGACGCCGCGGCGGCCGCGACCGCGCGTACCGCGAGCAGGCCGGGAAAGCCGACGCCGATGGCGAGGCCGGCGGAGAAAGGCTCCGACAGCGCGTAGCGGCCGGTTCGCACGCAGGCGCGCACCGCGGCGAGCGCGACGGCGAACCCCGCGACCAGGGACAGGGCGCCGACGGTGCCGGGTCCCAAGGGGGAGCCGGCCAGCGCGTCGACCAGCCGAACGAGGCCGCGCCCGAGCGTCCCGACCACGAGGCACCCGGCGAGCGCGAGGGCCTGCCGACCGAGCGTCCGGCTCATCAATGCGCCCCCCCGGTCATGAGCTGCCCGAGCCGCTCTTCATTCGCGTCGATCCGGTCGAGCGTGCCGACGATCCTCCCGCCGTACATGACCGCGATCCGGTCGGCGAGCGAGAGGATCTCCGACAGCTCCGCGGAGACGAGCAGGATCGACTTCCCGCGCTCCCGCTCTTCGATGAGCCGCCGGTGGATCGACTCGATCGCGCCGATATCCACGCCGCGGGTGGGCTGGCACGCGAGCAGGACCCGCGGGTCCCGCGCCAGCTCCCGCGCGACGACGATCTTCTGCTGATTTCCCCCGGAGAGGGCGCGCGCCGGCACGTGCGGATCCGGCGGGCGGATGTCAAAGGAGGCGATGCGTTCGCGCGCGTGCGCCAGGAGCGCGCCGCCGCGCCGCAACAGGAACCCGTTGAACTCGCGGAGCCGATGCCGGCCGAGGACCAGGTTGTCGGCGACCGAGTAGTCGAGCACGAGCCCGCGCTTGTGCCGGTCCTCCGGGACGTGCCCCATGCCGAGGCGAAGCAGGTCGTTCGGCCGCGCGCGCAGCGTCTTCCGGAACCGCCCCGGCCGAAGAATCTCCTGACCCGCCAGTTCGACCGAGCCCGCCGTCGCCTCCCGCAGGCCCGTGAGCACCTCGATCAGCTCCGTCTGACCGTTCCCCTCCACCCCGGCGATCCCCAGAATCTCGCCGGCCAGGGCATCGAAGGAAACGTCCCGCACCGCCGGCAGCTCCCGGTGGCCGAGCGCGGAGAGTCCCTGCACGCGCAGCGCGATCGCGCCGGGGCGGGCGGGCGGCTTCTCGACGGCGAAGAGGACCGGCCGCCCCACCATCAGCCGCGCCAGTTCTTCGCGCGACGTGTCTCGGGTATTCACCCTACCCGCGACCTCGCCCCGCCGCATGACCGTGACGCGATCGGTGACGGCCATCACTTCGGCCAGCTTGTGCGAGATGAAGAGGACCGTCTTGCCCTCCGCCTTGAGCGCGCGGAGAATGGCGTACAGCTCTTCGACCTCCGGCGGGGTGAGCACGGCGGTGGGCTCGTCCAGGATGAGGACCCTTGCCCCGCGATAGAGGACTTTGAGGATCTCGACGCGCTGCTCCTGCCCGACCGAGAGGGACTCGACGCGGGCGCGCGGATCGACCGAGAGGCGGTAGCGCTCGGACAGCGCCAGCAGCTCCGCCTCCGCGCGGTCGCGATCGAGAAAAACGCCGAGTCGAGCCGGCTCCTGTCCGAGGACGACGTTTTCGGCGACCGTGAGCGGGGGGAGGAGCATGAAGTGCTGGTGGACCATGCCGAGCCCGGCCCGGATGGCCGCCGCCGGCGTGTGCGGATGCAGCGGCGCGCCGAAGAGCCGCACGGTCCCCGCGTCCGGCGCCTGGAGGCCGTAGAGGATCTTCATGAGCGTGGACTTGCCCGCGCCGTTCTCCCCGATGAGCGCGTGGATCTCTCCGGGCTCGACCGAGAGGTCCACGTCGCGGTTCGCCACGACGCGTGGGAAGACCTTCGTGATCCCGCGCATCGAGACGGCGGGGACGGAAGAAGACGCGGGCGAATCCGGGAGGGGCATGCGGGAAGCGCCGGAATGGAGGGGCGGCAGATTGCTGATTGGCGATTTCTGATTGCTGATTGCTGATTACGGACGAATCCCTTGTGCCCCGTTGACGAACTTCGGACACGCTGGTCCACACGGCGAGAGCGCAGTGAAAGCCGTGTGCCGGCTCGCGCGGGCCGGTGGCCCGCGCCCCCAGGCATCGTGTCCGCAGTTCGTCAACGGGGAACTGGCGTCCGTTGCCACAAACGCCGCGGGCGCCGAGCGGAACAAGGAACGGACCGAGAGACGATCGCTGGGCGCCAATCGCCAATCGCCAATCGCCAATCGCCAATCGCCAATCGCCAATCGCCAATCGCCAATCGCCAATCGCCAATCGCCAATCGCCAATCGCCAATCGCCAATCAGCGATCAGCAATCAGCAATCCCTATTGGTTCGGAACCTTGATCTCACCCGCGATGATCTTCTTCTTCAGCTCCTCGACCTTCGCGATCACGTCGGCGGGGAGAAGCGACTTGTTGTTGTCGTCGCTCACGTACCCGACGCCGTCCTCTTTGAGGCCGAAGACCCGCGGTCCGCCCTTGAAGGTCCCGGCCTGCGCCGAGCGGATCTCCTCGAAGACCGCGACGTCCACGCGCTTCAGCATGCTCGTCAGGACGTGGCCCGGCGCCTCGGCGAACTGGTCGGAGTCCACGCCGATCGCCAGCTTCCCCTTCTCCTTCGCCGCCTGGAAGACGCCGAGCCCGGTCGACCCGGAGGCGTGGAAAATCACGTCCGCGCCGTTCGAGTACTGCGTCAGGCCCATTTCTTTTCCCTTCGACGGGTCCTTGAACGCGTCCGGGGTCACGCCGGCGTAATTGACCAGCAGCTCCACCTTCGGGTTCGCCGCCTTCGCGCCCGCCGCGTAGCCGGCCTGGAAGCGGTGAATGAGCGGGATGTCCATGCCGCCGACGAACCCGACCTTGCCCGTCTTGGAGGTGAGGGCGGAAATCGCGCCGATCAGGAACGAGCCCTCCTCCTCGCGGAACTTGAGCGCGGCCACGTTCGCCGGGATCTCCTTCCCCTCCTGGATGTCGTAGTCGACGCAGGCAAACTTGGTCTCCGGGAACTCCTTGGCGACGGCGTTCACGGCCTCGGTGAAGAGGAACCCGACGCCGATGACGATGTCGAAGCCGTTCTCGGCGAGACCGCGCAGGCCGGTCTCCCGATCGGCGGTTTGCGTCGGCTCGATGTACTTCGTGTCCTCGACGTTGATCGCCAGCTCTTTCATCGCGCGCTCGAGGCCCCGGTACGCGGCGTCATTGAACGACTTGTCCCCGCGGCCGCCGACGTCGAAGACCATCCCGACCCGGAGCTTGCCCTCCGCGCGCAGCGGCGCGGGCGAAGCGAAGAGCCCGAAGAGCGCCACGGCGACCATCGCCGCCGGCAACGCGAGCTTGCCGTTCGAGTTCATCCCTCTTCTCCGTAGTACGCTGATGCCCAAAATCGGGAAGGTGTTTTGACAGGATCACAGGATCAACGGGATGTTTCGCTACCGTAGCCTATCGGTCCTGTTCTCCCGTCAAAAAGAAGACCTACCGGATTGCACTTGCGAAATCGCGTAGGTCGTCGTGCATTTCATGGCGGGGGAAACGCAATGCCGCGCGATGCTCACTTACCCGCCGCCACCGGCAGGGCTCGGTTCTTGAACTCCGGTTTGAACGGCGAGCGCTTGCGGAAGTATTCCCGCTGCGCGTCGAGGAGCTGCAGCCCGGTATCGCGCGCGTCCTTCTGCGCCGCGAAAATCGCGTGTCCGTCCCCGCCCTGCGCGACGAAGGAGTTCGTCACCGCGGTCACCGCGGCGTCTTCGGCAAGCGCCGCGCCGCCGACGCGCACCGCGAGGACCCGCTCCCCTTCCGGTTTCGACGGGTCGTAGTCGCACTCGAGGCCCGACACTTCCAGGAAGTAGCGCGGGCCGGACGAGAGGCTGTGCTCGAGCACCGCGCGCAGGTCCTTCGCCGAGAGCTTCATCGTAACGAGCGTGTTCCCGAACGGCGAGACCTGGTACATCTCGCGCTCGTGCAGCTCGCCTGCCAAGAGATTGGCGCGGATGCCGGCGCGGTTATGGAAGGCGACGTCGGTCCCGGCCGCTTCGCGCATGGCGTCCGTGAGGACGTTGCCGAGCGGAGAGGAGACCGCGCCATTCGATTCGCGGACGAGGTCGGTTTCAAGGACGCCCACCGACGCGCCCATCGCAGCCTCGATTTCGGGCGCATACCGCGCAATGAGCGCGTCCGCCTCGGAATCGGTGGAGGCCTGCTGCGCATCGAGCGTGACGAGCTGCGTCGTGATGGAGGCCGGCAGATGCTTCGCCCGGTCCCAGAAGATCTCGACGCGGTCGAGGCTGCGCGAGCTTGAGAAGTTCTGTCCGATCACGCAGCCGGTCGCGGGGTGCGTGAAGGTCTTCTCGACGCCGGTGTGGGAGTGCCCGCCCAGGATGAGACGGAGGCGCGGGAAGCGCGCGGCCAGCTCCTTGTCCCGTTCGAAGCCGCAGTGCGTCACGAGGACGATGAGGTCCGGGTGCTCGGTGGACTCGAGCCGCGGGAGCAGCTCGGCCAGGACCTCTTCCTCGCGCGGGAAGGTGAGGCCTTTGCGGGCCGCCGCGGTGGTCAGGATCGGCATCTCGGAGGTCAGGAGGCCGACGAAGGCGATCCGGACGCCGCCCGCGTTCTTCAGCACGTAGGGTTTCAGCCAGGCGGGGCCGTGCGCCGGGTCGTCGGCGAGGCGGACGTTCGCGCCAAGGAAAGGAAAGCTCGCGGCGCCGGCGAGCGAGGCGACGTTTTCCGGTCCCTTGTCAAACTCGTGGTTTCCAACGGTGAGGAGGTCGTAGCGCATGTGATTGAGAAGCTCGAGCACGAAGCGGCCTTTGGGGAGGTCGCCCTCGGGCGTGCCCTGGAAGAAATCCCCGGCGTCGACGAGGAGGAAGGCGCGGCCGTTTCGCTCGGCCTCCGCGCGCGCGTCGAGCGCGTAGCGGCTGAGCGCGGAAAAGCCGCCGACCGTGCGCGCGGGGGCGTCACCGCGTGCCGCGAGCCGGAGCGGCAGCACCTGGCCGTGGAGGTCGTTCGTATGGAGGAGGACGATCCGCGAAAGGTCGGTAGGGTGGCCGGTACCCGGGCAGCCGACGAGCCCGAAGAGGGCGAGAAGGAGGACCGGGAGGGCGAGCGGACGGGGAAGGCGCTTCCACGGGATCGGCATGTGGGTCTCGGAAGGAGGAGAGGAGAGCGTGACCGCGAAGCAAGCGGCGGATTCTAGGCCGGTGCCCCCGTATCGTCAAGGAAAAGGGACGGCTGCGCAGCGGCGCCGCGTCCCCCCACCCCGTGCCCATCGGAGTCAACAAGCCGAAATGAAGCTAAAATCAATCTCTCCGTGCGTTGCCAGCGATTTTCGCCGGCAGAGGAGGGTGGACTCGGCGCCCGGCCTCTGCGTCTCCGCGTCTCTGTGTAAACGTCCCGCATTCGACCCACACGGATGGTCCGAATTTCAAATTGCAAATTTCGCCCGCGGCTGGTTGGGACGCGGAGCCATGATCTAGCCACTTGCCGCACTCGGTCGCGTTTAGCCTTTTTTCGGGTCGTTGATCGGAGTCGGACCGCGATCGGTGGTCCAATGAGAACTGCGTTCGCGCCCGCCGTCGACGCCGTCACTTTTGGGATTTGGGGTTTGGGATTTTAGCGCCCCCGCTACCTCGCCACCGCGATCCCGTTCGTCTCCTCGGCGATGCGGTCCATGAACTCCTGGTCGATCCCCTTCGTGCCGGTGAGGACCGTGTGGATCATGACCTTCTTGAATTCATTGTCCATGGCGATGCGGTGGAAGAACGTCACCGACTCCTGCACCTCGCCCGAGCTGGGCCGGCCGTCGGAGAGCACGAAGACCGTGTCGCACTCGGGGTCCGCCATCGCGTCCCGGATCGAGTCGTACATGTCGCCGCGCCCGCGCTTGATCTCCTCGAGCTTCTTGCACGTGGCCTTCGCGAAATCCATCAGACGCTTCTTGTTCTCCTCGGTCGCGGGCACGAGCTGCGGCGCGGCCTTCCGGCACTTCTGGTTCACCGCCTCCGTGCTCATCACGACCAGGTTCAACCTCACTTCAGGCTTCAGCCGGTTGAGGACGTTTTGCAGCTCCTCCAGGGCCAGGTCGATCTTGCGCTTCGGCGCGGCGGCGGCGGTCTTCCCGTCGGGAGTGCCGCGACCCGGGTCCTCTTTGTACATCGACCCGGAGTAGTCGATCACGAACGTGACGCGGTCGGAGAGCACGGGGATGTTGAAGAACGCCGCTTGCGTGCCGTCGTCTTTCGCCTCGCGCTTCTGTCCCTTCTTCGGCCTGGGCGGCATCTCGAAGTCCGCCTTGTGCCCCTCCCACCAGCCGCGCCAGGATTTCGCGTCGAAGCCGATGTCCTTCCCGGTCAGGTCTTTCAGCATCAGGCCGATGTCGAGGCGGAGGCGCCCCTTTTCCTTCTCCATGCGGGCGATCAGCGGCTCGAGCGAACGCTTGTCCCACAGCCGCTGAAACGTGTAGATGGCGGCGACGCGGACTTGCCAGGCCTCGTCGTCGAGGGCTTTGATCGAGGCGGCCAGCGAGGCCTCGAAATCGGCCTTCTGACAGGATTCGAGCGCGGCGATGCGGACCGGGGCGTCCGTTGCGGTCGTCCCTTTCTGAAGGGCCTCCAGGGCTTTTTCCGCGCCGAGCGAGGCGCCCGCACGCAGGGCCGCGGCGCGCACCAGCGCGTTCGAGGTCCCGAAGAGCGCCGCGACGGCGTCGTACACGGAGTTCTCCTTGAGGCGGCCGAGGGCGTGCAGGATGGCCACGGAAACGGGCGGTGGGGAGCTCGAGGACAGCTTTTCGGAGAGCGGCTTGGCGACCTCCTTCTCGCTGATCGCGCCGAGGGCGTTCGCGGCGCACGCGCGGACTTCGACCGAGGCGTCGCCGAGGGCCCTCAGGAGCGGCGGGATCGTGTCCTTTTCCTTCATCAGCTCGAGCGCCCAGGCCGCGTGCGCACGCGTCTTCTCCGAGCGGCCGCCGAGCAGCGCGTTCTGGGAGAGGAACTTCACGGCCTCGGGGTCCTTGATCCGCGAGAGGGCGAGCACCACCGCCTCGATGACCGGGGGTTCCGCGTCGTCAAGGAACTCGCACAGGACTTCGGCCGCCCTGCGGCTCCCGATGGAGCCCAGCTTGCGGGCGGCGTCCAGCCGGTCCCAATAATCGCCGTAGGCCTTTCTTTTCAGCGCGGAATGCAGGTCGTCGACTTCGTCCGCGGCGGCGGCGGCGCGAAGACCGGCGAGCCCGCCGAGGAGCACGACCCCGAGGGCAAGGCACCGGAGCGAGGAGAGTCTGTGCGCGGGCATGTGCGGCTCCCTGGGAGGAGGGTCGGCGGCGGATCCGGAGGAACGACTGAAACGCCAAGACTGCCGGGCATTCTAGGCCGACCGCGGGGTGACAGTCAAGCAAAACGGCCGAGCCGCGCACGAGCGCAAGGCCGGCCCCCCTTGCCTAACGACGAGCGGCCGACGCGCATTCCTGCCGCCCCGGCTACTCCGAGGTCGTCGACTCCATCGCCTCGCGGTAGGCGGGGGAGTCCACAGGGACGAATTCGACATGGCCGTCCAGGTAGAGGGCGTGGATGCCGCCCGCGTGCTGCCCCTCCTCGTCGCAGGCGATCGCGGTCTCGGCCGGGAGGTCGCCCGAGAGCGTGATCGCCGGGCCGCGATACGCGCGCCCTCCACGGCCGGCCCCGGATGCGGGCGCGGGCCCGGCGCCGGGCTGCACGCGCGCTCGCGCCGGGCAGCGAAGCCGCTCCGGCTCGACGTCGGGCAGCCGCCGAAGGAAAGCGGCCCCGCGACCGGGCGGATAGCCCTCCCCCTGCCCCTGGCGGGCCACGTACGCGTTGACCGCCGCGCCGAGGAGGGAGAGGTTTTCGCGGCAGCGGGTCTGGTCGTACGAGCGTCGCATCGAATCGGGCGCCAGGTCCAGGAACCACGGCTCAAGGATCGGGCGCGCGAAGGGGAGCGCCGCGACCCAGAACAGACTCAGGAGAATCCCCAGCGCGGCGAGCCCGGTCCCCTTCTGGGCGCCGTGGCTGTTGGAGATGAGGACGATGGCGACCACGCCCAGCAGAAGGGCGACGGGGGCGGGGCAGCAGAGGAAGCCGAACGCGCCGAGGGCGGCGCTCCAGATCGCCGCGCGCGAGGTCCGCGCTTCCGGAGGGAGAGGCCTCGTGAGGACCGTGCCCGGCGTTGGGGGGGAGGTCGTGTGCGGCGGGACGGTCGAGAGGCGACCGCAGCCCGGGCAGCGGACTTGCGTGTTCGCCTGCTCGTCCGGGACGCCCATGCGGACGCCGCAGTAGCAATCGAAGTCGATGGACACGACGAACGGCTCCTGAACCGCGCCGAACGGCGACTTGGATCCCTACTGGGAAACTACCGGCAATCTCTTGAAGAGCTTCGCGAGAGCGGGTAAGGGAAACCACAGCTTTCCCAGAGCAGCCCAAGGCCGCAACCAAAGGGACGAGCCACCGAAGACGCCGAAGACGCCGAAGACGCCGAAAGACGAACCGCGAATTTCGCCAAGTACGCCAATTTTCTACCGAGAATTCGTTTCCCGAAAAACAAGCTTTTGCGCGACTGTGTCACCGATCGCGAATCCGTGAAATCGTCGTTCATCCGTGAAAGCTGTGGTTCCGTTTGCGTTTCTGGCGACCGCCCGCGGTGAGCGGTGCTACTGCGAGCCCACCACTTCAAGGGTCATTTCGTCCCCGACCTCGAGCTGCCGGAGGACTTCCAGGCCCGAGAGCACGCGTCCGAAGACCGTGTAGTTGCCGTCGAGGTGGGGCGTGGCGAGATGCGTGAGGAAGAGCTGGCAGCCGCCGGTGTCCTTGCCGGCCTTGGGCATGCCGACCGCGCCGGGCTCGAAGCGCCGCCGGTTGATCTCGTCCCGCACCGTCTCGCCGCCGTCCCCCCAACCGTCCCCGCGCGGGTCCCCTCCCTGCACGACGAAGTTCGGCACGACGCGGTGAAAGGTGAGCCGCCGGTAGAAGCCCTTCTCGACACGGTCGATGAACCGGCTCACGTGGACGGGCGCGTCGTCGGGAAAACACTCGACCACGATTCGGCCGCGTGGCGTGTCGATCGCGACGCGCGGCGGGCGGGCGAACGAGCGCACGGCCGGACGCGGGTCGGGCGGGCCGGCGGGGGGAAGCGCCACCTCACGCTTGGCGAGGGCCTTGAGCGTCTTCGCGGCCTGGAGCCGCACCGACAGATACGAGTCGCGGAGGGCCTCCTCGGCGAGCGCGACGCCGTCGGCGAGGCCGAGCTTCTCGAGCGTGGCAAGGATCTCCTCGCGGAGCTCGTAGAACTCGCGGCCGCCGGACGCGCGAAAGGCGTCGACGAGGGGCGGGATGAACCGCGGCTCCTTTCGCCCCTCGAGCAGGCCGACCGCGGTCCCGCGCACGGCAAGATCGGGGTCCCGCAGCCCGGCCAGGATCAGCGGAACCGGTGCTTCCCCGTCGAGGCCTTCGAGCGCTTCGAGCACGGCGGTCCGAACGACGGCGTCCCCGGAACGAAAGAGCGGTTCCAGGGCGGGAACGGGATCGGCGCCCGCGAGGACGCGCGTTGCCTGGACCGCGGCTCGTCGGAGCGCAGGATGCTCGCCGGGCGCGGCCGCGGCCTGGATGCGCAGGGCCATGGACGCCCCCCGCACGCGGGCGGCGGCGACGAGTGCCGCCGCGCGCACGGTGGGGGAGGGGTCGTCGAGCAGCGCGGCCACGCCGTCGAAACCCCGTTTGCCGAGGGCCTCGACCGCGGCCGCACGCACGGCGAAGAGGGGGCGACGGAGGGCGGTCGCGAGCGCGCGCGTGGCGTCTTCGGCGGGGCGCGTCCCGAGCCCGACGACCGCTTCGTAGACGACCTCGTCGGAGGGGTCGGCGGCGGCGGCGAGGAGCGCGGGCAGCCCTTCGTCCTGGTCCGCGCGCGCGATCCCGCGCACCGCATAGAGGCGGACGAGGGGATCGCGGTCGCCGCACGCGCCGAGAAGGGACTTGAAGGCCGCACGCGCGTCCACCCGGGTCGCGGCGCAAGCGGCCCGCCACCGCACGTCCGGGACGGCGTCGCGGAGGAGGCGATCGAGGACCGCGGGCCCCGGCAGGGCGCGGGAACGGATCCAGCTCGAGGCGACCTCGGCGCGAACGGCGGGGTCCGGGTCGGCGACCAGGGCGGATGTCTCGGCGGCCGCGCCGACGCGGCCTAGCGCCTCGACGGCGAGTGCGCGGAGCGGCGACCAGGGGTTTTGCAGGAAGGGGCGAAGAGCGGGGACCGAGGCCGCATCGCCGAGCTGGCCGAGTGCGAAGAGGGTGGCTTCGACGACACCGGGGTCCGAATCCGCGAGAAGGGGCGCGAGCGCGGCCGCGGTGGACTTGTCCTGAAGCCGACCGAGCGCGAGCACGGCGCGTGCGCGGACCCGGGCGTCGGAGCAGCCGAGCATGGCGACCAGCTTGCCGTCGCCGAGGGAACGCGCGTCCTCCAGCCGCTCGATTTCCCCGAGGAGGTCGGCGACCCGCACCTCGAGACGGAGGCCGGGCGCGGGGGCGGCGGGCGGGGCAACAGTGGGCGCCCCGGCGGGAGGATCGGCGGACACGCGCTTGGTCGCGAGGAAGAGAGCGGCTGCGGCGAGCGCAACCGCAAGCCGGCGAACGGTCGTCTTCTTCAAGATGGAGAGTCCTCTCGTGCGCGCTTCCCAGCTCACCTATGCCCGCCGACCCAGCCGAAGCCGGAGGAGCCTATAGCCGGTGAGCAGCCAGCAGAATCCCGCCGCGGCGGCGGGGATCCGGAGCATCAGCGGGCGAGCCTCAAGATCGGAAAGGGCGTTCGCCGGGTCGGCAGGATCGTACGCCACTCTCAGTTTCTGGCCGAGCGCGAAGCTCGGGGGGTTCGACGCATGCGGTATCTGAAGTCGCCGCCGGATGCCACCGACCTCGTACTCCACCACAGGAGCCTTCATGTCGTGCATCCGACCGGTGACGACCATTTCTACCACGACGCCTTCGACAATCCGCGCCCGCCTCATGAACCACCACTCGTACCCATAAAACCCGGCGGTCGCCAGCGTGAACATCATCGCGAGGACCAACTCGACGAGTGGGAGACGCTGCAGGACCAAGAGTGGGTGCGAGAGCGGCTGCCCCGATGGGGTGGCGTCCACGGGCGATGGTCTCCAACGGGGGTGAAGGGGAAGAGCGTGCGGATGTCTCGCCCAGCAGCGCGGAGGAGTCTAGCCCATGGGCACGGCGAAGTCAATGAAGGGGCACGGGAATGCCACGCCGGCCCGAGCACCGGGAAAGGCATCTCGCCGGGCGCCGCGCTTGACAGGCCGGCGGCCTGCGGCTATGTTGTCGCGCCGCATTCAACCGACTCGCTGGACCGGAGTCTGATGTTCGACCTCCTGCACGCCACCGTTCTCGTCACCGGCGGCCACGGTTTTCTCGGCGCCCACGTGCTGCCCGCCCTTGCGGCGGCCGGCGCGGCCCGCGTCGTGGCGCCGCGTGCCGCGGAGTGCGACCTCCGAGAGGTGGCAGCCGTCCGCGCGCTTCTCGACCGCGAGCGGCCCGACGCCGTGGTCCATCTGGCCGCGAACGTCGGCGGCATCGGCGCGAACGTCGCCGACCCGGCCGGCATGCTCCAGGACAACCTGCTCATGGGCATCCACCTGCTTGACGCGGCGCGTCAGCGCGGCGTGCGGAAGTTCCTGACCGTCGGCACCGCCTGCAGCTACCCGGAGCGCTGCCCCGCGCCTTTTCGCGAGGAGACGCTCTGGGACGGCTACCCGGCCCCGGAGACGGCCCCCTACGGGCTTGCAAAAAAAATGCTCCTCGCCCTCTCCGCCGCCCTGCGCGCGCAGCACGGCTTCCCCGCGATCTTCGTGCTCCCGACCAACCTCTACGGACCCGGCGACCGGTTCGACCTCGAGCGCGGCCACGTGGTCCCGAGCCTGGTGCGGAAATTCGTCGAGGGCACGGACCGCGGCGACCCCGAAGTCGAGGTCTGGGGGGACGGCCGGGCGACCCGGGAGTTCCTGCACGTGCGGGACGCCGCGCGCGGCCTCGTCGACGCCCTCGAACGCTACGACGCCCCGGAGCCGGTCAATCTCGGCACCGGCTGCGAGACCTCCATCCGAGAGCTGGCCGAGACCCTCGCCCGCCTCGCCGGCTTTCGGGGGCGCATCGCGTGGCGCACCGACCGGCCCACCGGCCAGCCGCGGCGGGTCCTCGAGGTGAGCCGCGCGCGCACCGCGTTCGGGTTCCGCTCGCGCATCCCCCTCGAGGACGGCCTCCGCGAAACGGTCGAGGCCTTTCGCCGCTCCCGCGCCCACAAAGGGACGTGAAGATGTCGAAACCCAAGAGCGCGCTCATCACGGGCATCACGGGGCAGGACGGCAGCTACCTCGCCGAGTTCCTGCTCTCGAAAGGGTACGACGTCCACGGCATCATCCGCCGCGCGTCGACCTTCAACACCGGTCGCATCGATCACCTCTACCAGGACCCGCACCTCGCGGGCGTGCGCTTCCACCTGCACTACGCCGACCTCACCGACGGCAGCAGCGTGGAGAAGGTCCTGCGCGCGGTCCGGCCGGACGAGGTCTACCACCTCGCGGCGCAGAGCCACGTGCGCGTCAGCTTCGACATCCCCGAATACACCTCCAACGTGACCGCGCTCGGGACGCTCCGCCTCCTCGAAGCCATCCGCGATCAGGGCCTGCCCGCGCGCTTCTACCAGGCCTCCAGCTCCGAGCTTTTCGGGCAGGCAGCCGAGACCCCGCAGCGCGAAACCACGCCGTTCCACCCACGCTCTCCCTACGCCGTTTCGAAGCTCTATGCCTACTGGATCACCACGAACTACCGCGAAGCGTACGGGCTCTTCGCCGTCAACGGCATCCTCTTCAATCACGAGTCCCCGCGCCGCGGCGAGACCTTCGTCACGCGCAAGATCACGCGCGCGATCGGGCGGATCAAGGCCGGCCTCGAGCGCAAGGTCTACCTCGGCAACCTGACCGCGCGCCGCGACTGGGGCTTCGCCGGCGATTACGTCGAAGCGGTGTGGCTCATGCTGCAGCAAGAGCGGCCGGACGATTTCGTGATCGCGACCGGGGAGAGCCACTCGGTGCAGGAGTTCGTGGAGGCGGCCTTCGCGCACGCGGGGCTCGACTGGCGGGCGCACGTCGAGGTCGACCCGCGGTATTTCCGGCCCGCCGAGGTGGACCACCTGAGGGGAGACGCCTCGAAGGCGGAGCGCGTGCTCGGGTGGCGACCGCGGGTGCGGTTCGCGGAGCTCGTGAGGCGAATGGTGGACGCGGACGTCGAGGCGGCGCAGCGCGAGGCGAGGGGGCGGGGAGTGGCGGAGGCGTAGTCGGCGGGGCGTTCCTGGCGGGGCTATTCTCCGTCATCGGCGGAGGCGCCGAGCGACTCGGCGACCTTCCCAGCGGCCGGTCGGCCGGGCATATCGAGCAGTCACGACCCTCGATCGACGCACCCGAGTCAGCTTTTTCTTGCGAGTGCGCAGGCCCAGACAGTAGGATGGGACGCTACCTTCCCGCCGCTTCACGGCTTCAGTCAGCTACATCCCCCGAACTGGCTTTTCGGCACATCGTACCTGGAGCGACTGAATGCCCTCGCCCAGCATCGAGGACTTCACGGTCCACTTCGAAAACTCTCCGGTCGTGGAGACGGCTCTCGGCGTGCAGTTTGCGGCCCTGTCGGGCATGACCAGCGGCCACATGGGTTGGTTTTGGAAGCGCTACCTCGACGATTCGTGGACCGGGGCGCGGGACGCCCCCGAGCTGTTGGATCAATTCGAGCGATTCGGCGACCCTCGGCTTGCGGCGGGGCCTCTCCTCCAACTCATCGTCTCGGATCAACCTCGACGCCTCCAAATCAGCAGTGCCGCCGATGATCGCGTGATCCAAGTTCAGAGGTCACGGTTCCTCTACAACTGGCGGAGGCGCGAGCAGGCGTATCCTCGACACGAGATCGCGCGGGCCGAGTTCATCCAGCACTGGGCGGCCTTCACGCGGTTCGTTAAGGAAGCCAAGCTCGGCGAGCTGGCCCCGAATCAGTGGGAAGTGACCTACGTCAACCACCTTCCGCAGGGAGGACTCTGGCAATCTCCGGGGGATTGGCCGCGCATCTTGCCCGGCTTGATCGGCCGGACTCCGGGCGAATCCGGTCTCCGGCTCGAGAGCCTCGCTTCCGATTGGCACATGGAACTCGAGCCTCGCCGTGGGAGGTTGCATGCCTCGGTGAAACACGGGAGGACGAGTGCCGGGGAGGTCCTGGTCTTTCAGTTGACGGCTCGCGGGCCCGTCGGGGGCGAGTCTTCGGCCGATTTATTCGAGGGTATAGCCCTCGGACACCGCGCCATCGTACGGTGCTTTGTGAACTGGACCTCAGCGGAGGCGCATCAAGCCTGGGGTAGGAGGAGCGCATGTCAGTGACGGACACCAGGCCCCGGCTCTTTGGTCAGACCGGTATCCAGGCCGAGGCGGCGCTGACCTCCGTCGGATGGGGCGAGGGCCATGCCGACTGGGATGGGCTGATCGACGACCTGCTGCGGTATCGCGGCTTGCGAGAAGACTGGGACGGGATGGGCGCGTCCGCCATCCGACCGGAACTTGCCGATGCCGCGATCCGCTGGCTGCAAGACATGCGGAGGACCGAACGAGCCGTCCCGCCCTCTCGCGTGGTACCGGGAAGGGACGGAGAAGTCCTCCTGGAGTGGCAGGGCGCGGGGTGCTATCTCGAGGTTGAGATCGCGACCCCTGATCGCGCGGAGTGGATGCTGGTCGTTCCGGGGCAAGCCGCCCAGCATCAGGAGCTCAGCCCTCTCTCTGGCCATGTGGAGTGGGCGCGCTGACGGACGCCTGCAAACCCTTGGGGCACGCCACCGATGAGCCAGGAGGAGGGATCGGTCGAACTCGCGGAGTTCGTCCTTCGCCGCGTCCACAGGAATCACTACGACGCCGGAAAGCCGATTCCCGTTACACCGGCCGCGTTTCGTCCGAGCGATCGGGACACGCAGGGTCTGTCGGTCTCGCGCCTCAAGTACGTCACGGCCGAACAACTTGCCGCCTCCGGCAGACAGCCCCATGATTATTACGTCGTACAACTCGCGGTCGAGGAAATATCGCGGCTCGGCCTCACAGTCGTACAGGACCCGGACCCCCGGGCGCCGCCGGGACACGCCTTTATCCCTGAGTTGACGGCCGATCATTACAGGAGCGACAAGCAGCGGATGAAGGACCTGACCTTCCGACTCGCCGAGGTTGCGAGCCGGGCGATTGTGCATGTGCCGTTGCCTCGAGAGGGGCCGCGCGGGTAGAGTGTAGGCTCTCCGCCACCAGAGGAAAGGAAACGCCTTGTCCGCAACCACGCCCGCGCGCAGGCCGTCCGCGGTCCTCTTCGAAGAGGTCCCGCCGCTGGCCGGGGACGAGTCCGAGCACGCGGCCCACCTCGACCGCATCGAGCGCATTCTCGCCGCCTCTCGCATCGACGGCATCGCCCTGCCCGAGATCCGCGAAGAGGTCCGCGACGACAAGACCATCATCGCGGGAAAGGCGCGCGTCGACGTGCTCGCGTATGCGGGCGAGCTGCGACGGCGGTTCGGCGTGCGGGTCCTCCCCTACCGGGTCGTCTGCGGCGAGGACCGGGACCGGCAGGCCAACGTCGACTGGTTCGCGCGCTGCCGTGCGGCCGGCATCGACGAGGCGGTGCTCGTGGGCGCGCAGTCCAACACGGCGACCTACCCGTGCGGCATCCTCGAGATGAATGCGGCCGCGACGGAGCTGGGGCTCCGCGTGGGGAACATCCTCATCCCGTCCCGCGAAGACGAGGCACGGCGCGTCCGGTCGAAGGTCGAGGCGGGCGCGCGCTTTTTCACCACGCAGGTCCTCTTCGAGGCGGAGGAGACGCTCGCGGTCCTGCGAAGCCTCGCCGCCGAGCCGCCTCCGGTCGCGCCCACTATTTACCTATGCTTCTCGCCGCTGTCGCGTCTGCCGCACCTGCGCTTCGCCGAGTCCATCGGCTGCACGCTGCCGCCGGCCTTTCGGAAGCGAGCGCGCGCGGCCGGCCGCGACGGGAGCGGGATGGACGAAATCTGTGTTGCGGCGATCCACGCCGCCTGGAACGCGATCGCCGCCCGCCCGGCCGAGGGGGCCGGCGCGACCGCCTGCGAGGTCGGACTCCTGATCGGCGACCTCGGCCGCAAGTCGAGCCACGCCTCGGCGGAGGGACTGCTCCGCGCCTTCGCGCCGGCGCGGCCGGCCGCCACCCTCGAAGGGCCATCGCGATGAACTCGTCCGCCCGCATAGCCCTGGCTCTCGCTCTTGCTGCGATCGCCCTGCTCTTCGCCGCCGGAGGACCGCCCGGCATCCCAGGAGCGTTCGCGGACGGTCCGACCCCGAAGAAGCCCTGGGGGGACAAGGAGCGCAAGGCCGCGGTCGCCTTCATGCAGAAGTACGTGCAGGCAAAACCCGCGGACCGCCCCGCGCTCCTCGCGGAGGCCGCCGCGCTCGACGTGCCCGCGGACCAGGTGGCCAAGCTCGCGCCGAAGGCCTTCGAGCTGATCGCAGCAGCCGGCCCCAAAAGCGACGGGAAGGGGGAGAACCGCTCGAAGGAGCACGGCGGTCGCTACCTGCTTCAGAACCAGTCGCGGGGCACGGGCGCGCAGGCGGTCCCGCTCGTCATCGGGCTGCACGGCGGCGGCGCCGGCGTGGGGGACGCGGGCAGCGCGGCGAGCCAGTGGTCCGGCGCGGGCGGCAAGGGCGCGATCTGCGTCTTCCCGCAGGTCCTCGAGGCGCTCGACGAAACGGAGTGGTACAAGCAGAAGGAACAGCAGTACCTCCTCGCCCTCATCGAAGAAGTGAAGCACACCTACCGCATCGACACGAACCACATCTACGTCGTCGGCCACTCGATGGGCGGCTTCGGGACCTGGTCGCTCGCGGGCCACCATTCGGACCTCTTCGCCGCGGCCGCCTCGGGTGCGGGCGGCCCGATCGTCGCGGTCGAGGGGGGCAAGGGCACGCGCCACGAGCCCGGCCAGCTCGAAAACTACTTTAACCTGCCGATCTGGTTCTTCCACGGGACGGACGATCAGCAGGTGCCGGTCGAGCCGGACCGCTATGCCGACGACAAGATGAAGGAGTGGAAGTACGAGCACGTCTACAAGGAATACCCCAAGATCGGCCACGGCTTTCCTCCGGACGGCGTGAAGCCGATCCTGGATTGGCTCTTCACGAAGTCCCGCAACCCGCTCCCGAAAAAGATCGTGTGGTATCCGACGCGCACCTACCACACGCACTCGTTCTGGCTGAGCGTGGCGGAGCCGGTGGGCATGCCCTTCTACCCCTCGCGGATCGAAGCAACGCGCGACGGCAACAAGCTCGACGTCACGTGCAAACCGGGATCGCCGAAGCTCAGCGTGTGGCTGAACGAGAAGATGGTCGATCTGACCAAGCCGGTGACGATCACGCTGAACGGGGAGCAGAAGTGGAACAGCGTCGTCACGCCGTCCTTTGCCGACGCGCTCGAGTCGATCGTGGACCGGAACGACGTCAACCTGTGGTTCCCGGCGCGGGTGAAGCTGTACTGAGTCTTGAAAATTGAGCCTTGAGAATTCAAGTCGCTCTCCTGCGCGTCGAACGAGCAAGTTATCTTCTTCCGGGCCCTACGGCCGCGTTGACGAGGCCCAAGCACGAGGCCTGGGGGCGTCTCCCGTCGGCGACGTTGCGCGGGAACCGACGTAGGCGGAAGACAGAAATGCGGAGGCAGGCAACGCGGGTCGCCTGCCTTCGCGCCGTCAAGCGCCTTGCTCTTCGGCCGCCCCGGGGAGCAGCTTTCGTTGCCGCAGGAAGCCGAGGAGCGCGGCGGCCAGCCGTTCCTTGTGCGTTGTCAGCCGGTGGTCGCCGTCGTTCAGGACAAGGCACTCCACGTCGGCCTTCGCGGTTTTCGAGGCGAACTCGAGGCTCTGTTCCCAGGGCACGCTTTCGTCCCGCATGCCGTGGACAATGAAGGTGGGGGTGCAATAGGCGGCGGCGAGGTCTTCGAAACGGTAGGCGGTCACGTCCTCGAGAACCTGGGCGCCCAGCTCGTACTCGCCGTACGGCCCGCGGAAGACGCGGCTGCCCGCACTTCGCCACGCCTCGCGCTCCTCGGGCGAGAGCGCGTCCGCGAGTCGCTGGAGCAGCCGGAACGACGGGGCGATCAGGAAGCAGGCGTCGACCGGCGCCGTACCCCGAACCGTGAACCACGCCGCCGCCCAGCCGCCCAGGCTGGAACCGACCAGCACAAGCCGCCGGCCCGGCCGCGCAACGCGACCGACGACGGCCGTGACGTCCTCCAAGAGCCCGCTCGGCGTGAGCTCCCGCAGCGCGCGGCTCGAGCGGCCGTGACCGCGAAAGTCGAACGTTGCGTACGCACAGCCGCCAGCGAGCACCCGCTGCCGCAGGAAGGTGGCCTTCTCGCCGTTCTGGTCGGCGAGGAGGCCGTGCAGGTAGACCACCAGCGTGCCCCACGAACCGCCGACGGGCTCGTACAGGTTGTACTCGAGGTGATCGGCGCGGCCGTCCGCGCCTTCGAAGTTCAGTAGCGGCATTACGAACCACCACTCCTGTCAAAAAACAGTTTGGACAGACACGCGGCTCGCGCAGGTCGCGCATCTGTTCGTAGTTCCGCCTTCAGGCGGAGTCGATGGCCGACTCGCCATTCGATCCGCCTGAAGGCGGAACTACGAACGGGCGCAGGCGAGCAGCCGACGCGCCGTTTGAGCCCTCGACGGTCGCTTGGCACGCCGACTGCAGGGCGAGGCGCAGTTCCGTTGACGCGACCGGATCGGCCTCGAGGGCGGCTCGCGCGAAGAGGGCGGACCTCGCCTCCTCGCCGCCCAAGCGGCCCAAGGCCCACGCTGCGTGCCCGCGGACGACCGCGTCGGGATCGGCGAGCGCCCGCACGAGCGCGGGGACCGCGGCCGGATCGCCGCTGTTTCCGAGGGCGACGACGACGTTGCGCACGAAGCCGGCCCGCTTCGCGCGCAGGATCGCGCTCCCGCGAAACCGCTGCTTGAACTCAGCGTCCGAGAGCCGCGACAGCTCGAGCAGGTCCGGCAGATGGTTGCCCGGCCGCGCGAGAAACTCCCCGCCTTCCGCCTTTCGGGCGAAGCGGTTCCACGGACACACGTCCTGACAGTCGTCGCAGCCGAAGATGCGATTGCCCATGAGCGGGCGAAGGCCGATCGGAATCGGCCCGCGGTGCTCGATGGTGAGGTAGGAGATGCAGAGGTTGCTGTCGACGACGTACGGCGCGACGATCGCCCGCGTCGGGCACGCGTCGATGCAGCGGACGCAACGCCCGCAGTGGTCGCGATGCGGTGGCGCGAGCGGGCCGGGGACGAGGTCGAGGTCGGTGAGAAGCTCGCCGAGGAAGACCCACGAGCCGAGCTGCCGCGTGATGAGATTCGTGTGCTTCCCCTGCCAGCCGAGCCCGGCGCGCGCCCCCCAGACTTTTTCGAGCACCGCGCTGGTGTCGACGCAGCGGCGCGCCGAGCATCCCGGCGCTTCACGGCGCACGGCGTCGACGAGGGCCTCCAGCCGCTCGCCGAGGACCCGATGGTAGTCCGCGCCCCAGGCATACCGCGAAATCCGGCCCGTGAGCCCGCCCGGGGCGTGCTCGCCTGGGGTGAAGTAGTTCTTGGCCACGCAGACCACAGCCCGCGCGCCGGGTAACAGTTCGCGCGGGTCGCGGCAGGTCGCGAGATGCCGGCGCATCCACTCCATGCTCGCGTGGTAGCCGAGCGCGAGCCATTCCGCCAGCAGCTCCCCCTCCGCGAGCGGCTCGACCGGGCAGAACCCGACCGCGTCGAAGCCCGCTTCGCGCGCCAGCCGCTCGAGGCGTGCGCGGAGCCCCGCCGCGTCAACCTCCGGCATGGGCGGGTCCTCCGGTGGGGAAATCGCCGGCCACGCGGAAGCCGATGTACGCCCAGCGGAAGTCGGGTTCCACCGCGAAGCGGAAGCCCGCGCGCAGCCCGCGTCCATCGTCCACCCAGGAGCCGCCGCGGACCACGCGTTCCGATCCGGCCTCCGGGCCGCGTGGGTTGAGAACGCGCTCCGGGCACGTCTCGTAGTACCGGTCGTCGTACCAGTCCGCACACCACTCCCAGACGTTGCCGGCCATGTCGAGGGCGCCGCACGGACTGGCGCCGGCCGGGTAGGCCCCGACGGCGGTCGTGTACGAGCCCCCGCCCTCGGGTCGTCCGAAGTTCGCCAGCTTGGGGGACGCGGGCTCCTCCCCCCAGGGAAAACTCCGCGCCCGCCCGGCGACGGCGTCCCAGCCCGCGGCCCGTTCCCACTCCGCCTCCGACGGGAGCCGCAACCCGGCCCACGCGGCGAAGGCCCGCGCGTCCTGCCAGGAGACGTTCACGACCGGGTGCGCGTCGTACGCGGCGCTCGTGCAGTAGTCGGCGTACAGCCAGCGCGAGGGGAGGTCCGTCGGCAGGGCCGTGCCCGTGGCGCGACAGAACGCGCGATACTGGGCGTTGGTCACCGGCCCCTTCCCGAGGAGATAGGCGGCCAACCTGACGCCGTGAACGGGGCGCTCGTCCGCGGCGCGCTCGCTGCCCATCCGAAACTCGCCGGCAGGGACGTGGAGCAGGATCAGCCCGGTGCCCGCGTGCCGGTACTCGTCGTACCCCTGCCCGTTTTTTCCCAGCGGCGAGAGCCCGTGCAAGGGAGGGGGGACGGCGGGCCTGGGCGCCTGTGGCAGCGGGGGGGGCAGAACGGTAGCCGGCAGGGGCGGGGGAAGGGAGGCCGGCCGGGCGACGGGTTCGGGTAGGGTGAACACCTTAGCCGCGTCCGCGCGAGGGGCGCCGGCCACGACGGTCGCGACCAAGCCCTCGCTCGAGCCGATGGTCGGCGGGTGGACCGCTTCCTCGAGCAGCGCCAGGAGCGCCGTCGCGTCGACGGGTCGCTTCTCCTTGCGCTGCGAGAGCGACCGATGCACCGCCACGCGCAGGCCGTCGGGCAGCTCCTCGGGCAGCGGCTCGAACGCCCCGATCGCCCGTTCGCCGGTCAGCATTTCATAGAGCACGGCGCCGGCCGCGAAGACGTCCGCGCGCGCGTCCAGATCGCGTTCGCCCTTGAATTGCTCGGGCGCCATGTACCCGGGCGTGCCGGCGCCCGTGAGCATCGAGCGAAACGCGTCCACGCCCATGCCGCGCGCGAGGCCAAAGTCGGCCAGCGCCACGTCCCCGCCCCGCCGGAGAAGAATGTTCTCGGGCTTCACGTCGAGATGCAGCACGCCCTTCTGGTGCGCGTGAGCCAGCCCGGCCAGGAGACCCCGGGCGATCGCGGCGGCACGCGGCAGCGGCATCGCGCCCGCCGTCAAGGGCGCGCGCAGGGTTTGCCCTTCGACGAGTTCCATGTGCATGTAGAGCTGCCCGTCGGCCTCCCCCAGATCGTGCACGCGGACGATGTTCGGGTGGGAGAGCTGCAACGCGAGGTTCACCTCTTTCCGGAAGCGTGCTTTCGCCGCGGGGTCCGCGACGAGGGAGCGGGAAAGGAGCTTGAGGGCCACGTCCACGTCGCGGCGCCGATCGTGCACGCGATAGACGATCCCCATGCCCCCTTCGCCGAGGAACTCGACGACGACGAACCGCCCGTCGATGACTTCGCCGGGCGCGTGCGGTACAGGCCGGCCGAGTCGCTGGTGCGCGTAGGAAAGGAGGCAGTGCCGCACGGCGGGGGAGCCGGCCAGCACGTTCGCGGCCGTATGAAAAAAGTCGTCCAGCGGGGCGCCCGGGGGGAGGGCCTCGAGGTCGGCGGCCGCCTTTTCCAGCCGCTCCCGCTCCTCGCGGCGGAGGCGGGACGAGGCCTCCTTCACGGCCTGCGTGACCACGGCTTCCGGCAGGGCCGCGACCGCCTGCGTCCGGCCGGGGTCGCCGTGGCTCGCCGCGGACACGATCGCCCGAAAGGCGTCGTCCAGCTCGTCCGCGCCCGGGTCCGGGTGCTGGTGATGGTGCTCGACGACGCGGATGAGCGCCTTGCCGACGAACGGGATCTCCTCGACCAGCCCCATCAGGGCCGCGCGCAGATAGCCGCGGGCGACCGGCCAGCGGCTCGCATCATCGGACATCCAGCTTCTCTCGACCTGGCGTCAAGGAGCCGCCGTGGGGGCAAGCCACTGAAGGCACAAGCGACCGGAGGCATGAGCCACCGGAGGGACGAGCCACCGAAGACGCCGAAAACGCCGAACGACCGCTTTTTGGTCTCCGGTCTTCGAACCCCCCCCGGCCAGCCACCGGAGGGACAAGCCACCGAACGACCGTTTCTTTTTTCGGCGTTTTCGGCGTCTTCGGTGGCTCGTTTTTCGTCTTTATCGACTTCGGCCTCTTCCCCGACTCCGGACTCTTCCCCGGCTTCCCCGCCTTCGGCGTCTTCGGCGGCTAGGGCACGGGGGCGGCGACCCGGAAGCCGACCAGGATGTACCAATTCAGCGGATCGCGCCCGTTGCGGTAGGCGCAGCGGAGGTACCGGTCGGAGTTCAGCCACGACCCGCCGCGCACCACGCGCATCGTGCCGGTCGCCGGACCCGCGGGGTTGGGCGTCCCGTCGCCGCAGGAGGCGTAGTAGCCCTCGTCGTACCAGTCCGCGCACCATTCCCAGACGTTGCCCGCGAGATCGACGACCCCGTAGGCACTCGCGCCCGCCGGACAGGACGTCACGCCCCGCGTGTACTCGCCGCGGCCCTTGGCCTTCCCGAAGTTCGCGAACCGCTGGGTGGGCGCCTCTTCTCCCCACGGGTACGTGCGCGCGCGCCCGCCCCGCTCGTCCCAGGAGGCGGACTTCTCCCACTCCGCTTCGGTTGGGAGCCGCAGACCCGCCCAGGCGCAGAAGTCGACCGCGTCCTGCCAAGCAACGTTCACAACCGGATGGTTATCGTACTTCGAGTCCTCGAAACAGCGCGTATAGCCCCAGCCGTCGAGCGGGGGCGGTGGCGGCGCGTGCCCCGTTTCGCGGCAGAAAGCCCGGTACTGCGCGTTCGTCACCTCGTGCTTCCCGATCAGGTACGCCCGCAACGCCACCGGATGGACGGGCGTCTCGGGTTTCGCGCCGTCGTCGCTGCCCATCCAGGACTCGCCTCTCGGGATCTGGACGAGGACCAGCCCGGTCCGCTCGTGGACGAACTCGTCGAACCCCTGTTCGTTTCGGCGCGACCGCGTGAGATTGGACGCGGGCGCGGAAAGGAGCGGAGGCAGTCGCTTGCCGGCGGGCGGAGGCGACGTGACCTTCGGAGGCGCGTGAAGCACGAGGTCGGTCCAAGGCGGATCCACCACCGTGGCCTCGTCGTCACTCTTGGCGGGGCAGGCGCCGGGCACGCTGCTCGAGATCCGGGTCACGTCGATGAACGTGGCGGGGTCGGGCGGGAGGTCCACGAGGGTCTTCTCGCCTTCGTCGGCCGGAGGGTGCCCGGGCGGAAACCTGAGGATCACCTCGCTCGGGGCCTCGACGGGTGGCGCCGGCCTCGCGAACGCAGCCGGGAGGGGAGCGGGCGGGGACGGCGGCGGCGCGGAGACGAACGCGAAGTCCAGCTCCTCCGCGGGTCCCGGTGCCGACGGGGGCGCGACGACGACGATCGGCGCGGGGGAGGCGGGCGACGCGGCCGACGAGGCGATGGCCGCCGCGACGGACTCTAGGAGCGCCATCGCATCCGGCGGACGCTTCTCGCGTCGCTGGGAGAGGGCCTGCTGCACGGCCGCCCGCAGGATCGGCGGCACTTCGTCCGGTAGCGGTTCGAAGGCGCCCATCGCCGGTTCGCCGGTGAACATTTCGTAAAGGACCATGCCCGCGGCGAAGACGTCGGCGCGCGTGTCGAGCTCCCGATCCCCTTTGAGCTGCTCGGGGGCCATGTAGTACGGCGTGCCCGCGCCCGCCACCAGCGAGCGGAAGGCGTCCCCGCCGAGGGCGCGCGCGAGACCGAAGTCCCCGAGCGCGACGTATCCTTCCGGGCCGAGGAGAATGTTCTCCGGCTTGACGTCCAGGTGAAGCACATTTTTTTTATGGGCGTGCGCGAGGCCGCCGAGGAAGCCGCGGGCGATCTCGAGGGCGCGCGGCACGGGGAGCGGACCGTCGCCAAGGAGGGCGCGGAGCGTGGACCCGTCGACCAGCTCCATGTGCATGTAAAGCTGCCCGCCGACCTCCCCGAGATCGTGGACGCGGACGATGTTCGGGTGCGAGAGGCGGAGGCCGAGGCTGACCTCTTTGCGAAAGCGCGTCTTCGCGGCCTCGTCCTGGACGAGGTCGCGGGAGAGCAGCTTGAGCGCGACGTGCGATTCGAAGCGGCGATCGTGCGCCCGGTACACGACCCCCATGCCGCCTTCACCCAGGAACTCTTCGATCTCGAAACGGCCGTCGATGACCTCCCCGCGAGGCAAGGGCGCGGGCCGCCCGCTGCGCGCGTGGGCGCGGCTGAGGAGGCTGTGCCGGACCGCGGGGGAGGAGGCCAGGACTTCGGCTACGGCGTTCATGAAGGCCTCGGGGGCGACGGCGGCCGGGAGCCGGGCGGCGTCCGCCGCGGCCCTCTCGATCCTCGTCCGCTCGGGGGCGCTCAACAGGTGCGACGCCTCGCGCACCGCCTCGGTGACGACGGGCTCCGGAAGGGCCGCCAACGCCTGGGTGCGGACGGGGTCCCCGCGCGACGTCGCCGTCATGAGCTTCCGAACCGACCGCTCCAATTTGTCGTTCGGCCGGCCCGGGTGCAGTTGATGGTGCTCGACGACCCGCACGACCATCTTGCCGACGAGCGGAATCTCCTCGACGAGCCCCATCAGGGCGGCGCGCAGGTAGCCGCCTGCGACTTTGATTCCACCGGGTTCGTCGGGCATCCGCTTCTTCTCCGGTCAAAGTAGGTGGAGCCTCGCCCATCATCCTACCATGCGATATTTGAAATTTGAAATTTGCAATTTGGATTTTGAAATGGGTCCGGGGCGCCGCCATGCTCGGAATTCCAGTTTTCGAGCCAAGCCGAGTCCGGCCGGCCGGCGCACGGCGTGGCCGCTTGGCGCCCGCGCAAAAATAGCTGCGCAGACTCAGACCTCGAGGCTCCTGGGGGCGCGGCCCTCTGGGCCGCGCGGCGCGGGCCGGAGGCCCGCGCCCCCAGGCATAGGGCGATCCACGAAAATGTGCAGTCATGCTTGCGCGGGCGCTCACTTCGGCGGAGCGCCCTTCGTCTTGCCGACCCGAGCCTCCGCGGCCCGCCGCGCAAGGAGTTCGCGCATTTCGCGCGCACGGCGCTCGCGCGCGGCCGCGGCGTCCACGAGCCGCCGCCGCTCCACGGAGTCCACCTGGGCCAGCCGGTCACGCGCCTCCTCCGGCGTTTCTCCGACGGGCGCGAGGCCGAGGGCCCGCAGGCCGAGCCGGACCAGTTCCTCGCGCCGCTCCGGATCCGCGTCCAGCGCGTCCGCGGCGACGACCGCGGAGAGCGCGGCGAGGTCCTCGAGGAGAAACGCGCGAACGCCCGTCCGGGCCCGGGTGCGGTCCGCCTCCGTGGCGGCGGCCGGCCGCAGCTCCGGATGCGCGAGCACGCGACAGCCCGCAAGCGCCCAGCGCAGATGCGCGCGCCGCGCCCGGTCCATGGCGCCCGGGGCGAACGCCAGGACCACGTCGCGCGGCGGCGGCTCTTCGAAGAGCGTCTCCCACAGATCGGCGACCACGGCATTCACCTTCGTCCTGCCGCGGCCCAGTCCGAACGGCGCCCGAAACTCCACGGGCAGCTCCGCGAGCCAGCGAAGCATCTCCGGGAGGCCAAGCGGCGCGGCGGGGCGAGTCGCAAATCGAAGCGGGGCGGTCGAAGGCTCGGGGCCCGCCGCGGCGCGGTCGTCGTCGGGGATCACGACCGCCCCTCGTACGTCTCCCGCACGAAGGCGCGCGCAAAGGCGACGAGGTCCTCCCACGCCTGGACCGGGTGGATGCGGAAGCCCATCGCGCGGAGCGTCGGCGCGGCCTTCCAGCTATCGACGGCGGGGAGGTTCAGCACGAACGTGCCGCCGCCGCGGGCACGCTCGAACGCGCGCTGCGCGAGCTTCGCGCCGGGGGTCCCCTTCTCGTCCTTGAGGAGGATGGTGTCCGCTCCGTCGTCCGAAATCACGACGATGTGCGCGGGCGGATCCGCGGGCTTTCGCGCCTCGTAGGTGTCGCGGAGGAGGTGGAGGGGAAAGGCCGTGCCTCCGCCGAGGTAGCCGGTCAGGATGCCGAGGATGCGCTTCTCCTCGCGGACGAAGCCGCCGGTCGTGTCGAACTGGCGCGCGCCGGACCAGAGCGTCGCCTGCACGCGCGCCCCGACGCGCAGCGCGGAGAGGGCGAGGATCGCGCCCGCAAGCGCGAGGTAGCTCACGGAGACGGCGGGGTTCGGCATGCTGCCGGAGCAGTCCACGTAGATGTCGAGGTCCACGGGGACCTTCGCCGGATCCGCGCCGGGGGTGTCCCCGAAAACGGGCTGGACCGTCGTCACGCCGGGAATGACGTGCGGGGAGGCGAGAACGCTGCCGAGCCAATCGATCGCCTCGAGCGGCTCGCCCGGGGTCCACGGCTCCTGCCCTTCGGCGAGCGGTTCGCGCGCACGCGGCGCCCGTCTCGCCGGGAAGGGAAGGAGGTGCGGGAGCGCACGCTCGCGATAATAGCGGGTGGTCACCTCGTGGGCGTCGAGGTCGAGGCCGAGGGCTTTCAGGAGTTCGCCGTACTCGTGGGGCTCGCGGAATTGCGCGCCGGGGCGTCCCTGGCCCTCGGCGGTCGGCGCCGTGTTCGCGGGCGCGGGCGTAGGCGGGTCCTTGCGCGCGGAACGCTTCGCATGGAGCGGGTCGGTGGCGTCGTCCTCGAAATCGTCGAGGTCCGCGTTCTCGGTCGGATCGACTCCCGCGAGGCCATCGGGCACGGCGTCGGCGTCCGCCTCGCCGGGCGCCGCGCCGCAGGCCCCACGCGTGTCGTGCAGGCCGGCGCGAAGGAGGCCGGGCGCTTGGCCCGCTTTCTGATCCGTGAGGAGATAGGGGTAGAGGACGCTGGCGAAGCGACGCGCGCCGCGCAGCCAGTCGGCGGCGAAGGACCGGACCAGACGCGCGAGAAAGAGCGCGTCCGCCTCGAGCTCCGGCGGGAGACTCGGCGGCGTGAGCCGCGCGTCGCTGGGCAAGAGCCAGAGGCGGTCGCAGATCCGCAGGTAGAGCAGCCAGACCTGGCTCGGCGGGACGCCCGCTTGCGCCGATGCCCCCGGCGCCGTTTCGCCGAGTCGCCGGTAGAGGCCGGGGAAATCCAGCTTCGGCCGCGCCTGCGCATCGCCGACGAGCTCCAGCTCGGGCCGGCGCTGCAGGCGGTCATTCACGAGGAGATCGGCGTACAGATTCGCGACCATGTGCGTGACGTCGACAGGGAACGTGACGAGGATGCGCCGCATGGCCGCGATGAGGCGGGCGTGCTCCGTCAGGTTGCCGGGGACGTAGACGTGGTGCCCGATCTCGTGGGCGAGGATCTCGCGCGACCAGCGCCGCTCGAGCCCCCGTTCCCGGAGCAGGTGCAGATTCACCGCGATCACCTGGTCGCGCAGCCGGATCGCGGCCAGCTCGCCGGCCATGCCGTGAGCCTTCGCGTCCGCCTTCGTGGTCAAGTAGGCGGGCTCGCGAAGCTGCGTGAATGACGACCACGCGGCGAGCGCCTCGGGCCAGGCGGCGCGCCAGGCGGCGGTGAGCGCGTCCGGCGGGAGCGGGTCGGCTTCATCGGCGCGTTGCGGAGGCGAGGAGGACTTGGCCATAGGGGAATTCTAGCGCAGGGCAGGACGCGCGTCTATGGGCAGCGTGGGCGGGCGCGGCCAGGCGACCGGGCGGCCGGCCGAACAAGCGCGCGCGTCTGCTCCCGCTATTCCGCCTTCGCGAGCCCACACCGCTCCGCGATCCGCAGCGCGAGCGACTCGAACTCGCCCCTGCACGTCTGGACGAGTTGCGCATGGCTGCCGATGGCGCCGTCGGCGGCGCGGAGATCGAACATCGGTTTCCGGGCGTCCTGGGCCATCGGCATCAGGCTTCTGAAGTTTCGCAGCGTGGCGAGGCAATGCGCGTCCCGCGGCTCACCTTCACCTTGCCTCACAGACCGTCGCGTAGCGGGGACGCGCCGCTTCCGCTTCACGTTGAGCACGGCCCTCTCGTACTCCGAGGGGATGCGCTCCAGCCACCTGCCGAAGGCCCGAACCGGCCGATCCAGGCGCACGGCGTGTTGGAGCACCACGTAGCCCGCGGGTTCCATTTCGCCCACGGGGAGTTCGAATTTCAGGTCGACCCGGGCTGTCGCCTCTCTGACCTTGCCCCACTCGGCGCGCCATCTTCTCACCGTGGGGCCGAGGTTGCGCAGCCCCTGGAGGGAATAGAGGTCCGCTGCCATGGGGATCACAAGGTAGTCGGCGGCCAGGAGTGCGGCTCGATTGATCGCTCCGAGATTCGGCCCCACGTCGAGCAGGACGACCGACGCGCCGACCTCCTTCGCGCCGCACAGGATGATGCGGTGAAAGGCGGTCGTCACGCGCAGATCGGCCGGATCCACGATCAGGCCGCCGCGCCAGCTCGCGGATAGTTTGTCCTCGAAGCGCGACAGACCCAGGCTGCCTGGAATCAACGACAAGTCGAGGTCCATTTCCCAAGTGCGGGGTGGCGTGATGTCGCCTGTCCCCTCCAGGATGGGGTCCACGCAACCCACGATCGTCTCCCCATCGTCCTCCCAAATGCGCTCCAAAAATTCTTCGTCGAAAAACGCCGAAGTCAGGTTCGCCTGCGGATCCAGGTCGACCGCCAGCGTAGGATGACCTAGCCGGCTCAGCATATGGGACAGGTGATAGACGAGGGTCGTCTTCCCCACTCCCCCCTTGTTGTTGAAGAAGGCGATGGTCTTCATGCGCGTCTCCGGACCGTCACCAGGACCTGCGACGGCTCAAAGGCGAAGACCGGCTCGGGGCTGCCGTTCGCTTTGAGCGCGGCCTTTGCCCGAGCGATCCCGACGCCGAACTTCTCGACATAGCCCAGCGTCTTCATGGCCTCCGCCAGGACGGGATTTCGGTAGTCCGACGTGCGCTCGAAGTTCTCCGGCGTAACCGTGCCGTAGAGGCCGCCGGGATTCTGGACCTCGACCCGGTCGGAAAACCAGTTGATCCGAACGGGTGCGTTCGTGGCCTCATACGTTCGATGCAAGATCGCGTTCAGCACGAACTCCCGGATGGCTTGCAGCGGGTAATCCGGGATCTCGGCGTGGGCGAGCGTCTGCGAAGGGACGCGCGCGGTGTGGATCTGCAGCGGCAACAACCTGTCGAGTTGCTGCAACTGGGTCAGCAGGTCTCCGGTGACTTCGTTGCTCGATTGCACGGCGTCCGCGAGCGTCCGACCGTCATAGCGGACAAACTGCACGTACGCACACGGCAGGAACGACTGCGGATTCGCGCCGAGGACGAGCAGCCCCGCATTTGTCGGCACGCCTCGTTTTGCATCGAAGAGCCGGAGGGACGCGAGCTGCTCCAGGGCCGTCCGCTGGTTCTGGGCTAGGACTTCGGCCGCGACGGCGTTAGGGAGGTACTGGGTACGGAAATTGTCGAGGAGCAGATCGGAGAGCCCGGCCTCCGAGCAAGGGCGTCGATCGAAGGTCAACGAGCCGGCCACGTGCCTCTCGGCGAGACGTCTCTCCTCGTCGGGCGTCGCCGTAGCCCTGCGTGAACCCACGCGTACCCAGACTTGGCCCTTGTATCGAACGGGAGGGATGTCGGAGGGGTGAACCTCGACAACCACGACTGGCGCACCTTTTAAGAGCACCTTCTGTACGGTCATGGCAGGGATCGGTTGGATGTTCCCTTCCGACCGCAGGTGCGCCAGATTCTGCAGCAATTGATCCGTGATTTTCAGCGAGACAGGGTTGCCCGCATCGTCCACGCCGATGAAGACGTACCCGGGCGCCCCATGATGGGGAAGGTCATTTGCGAAGGCACAGATCGCCTGATTGATCTTCTTGATGTCGTTGGCGGATTCCTTCCGCTCGACGAGGTCGGACTCCAGGTCCTCCAGCAGTTTTTCGAGGTCGTTCGGCTTCACGCAAATCTCCAGCGTACCGCCCAGACGGCTCCGGACACGACGAGGAAGCTCCCCGCCGCGTCCAGCGCGTCCCCCATCCGCTTCGAGTGTCTCCAACACGCCCAGTCGCGCATCAGCGGCTTCGGCAGGTCACAATTCTACAGCGCCGGCCGCACCGGCGCCAGGATGCGGATGCGATGCGAGTCGGCGAGCGCGACCGCGAGCGCGCGGTCGAGCGAGACGAACGACGTTGCGCCGACCAAGAGCGGGAACGCGCGCGACTCCCCTTCGCGGGTGACCGTCCCGTCGGCGGACACGCGGAGCAAGGGTTCGGCGGGGGGCGCGTCGGCCTTCGCGCCCGTCACGGCGGAGGCCACCGCGGCCAGGCCGGCGGCCAGCCGGCTCGCGGCTCCGCGCTTCGGACGCACCGTCGACCCGGCGGGCGCGGTCACGCGCCGCACCGGAAACGCCGCGGCCGGGTCGGCCCGGCACACGCAGCCGAAGCAGTCGGCGTCGATCCGGAAGCGCGCCTCACCGGCTGACGCCCAGAAGCGATGCCGGTCCGACTCGGCGCCGGCTTCGAGGAGGAGCGGCGGCTCCGCGAACTCCCCGCCGAATCCCGAGAACTCTCCGGCTTTACCGACCGGGGCCCACGCCTCGAGCGGCGCGTCCGCGTCCGGCGCGAGGCGGGCGCCAAGCGCGGTCAGCTCCTCGTGCGAACACTTCGGGAGCCGCTCGACCGTTCGGGGGGAGAACACGTCGCGAGGGTGGCGCCAGCCGTCCGCGGCCAGCGAAGCGAGGGCGAGGGGCGCCGCCGCGTCCGGCCAGTCCCCGAGCCCGAGGGCCTCGAGCGCGGCGCGCGCCGGCAGCCGCGCTGCAGCGGCCAGCGCGGCGCGCCGCAGCCTCGCCTCGCCTAACCGCCAGGCCAGCACCGCACCCGCGTCGAGGAGTGCGTCCGCACCGGGCGCGCAGGCCGCCACGCGCGCGATCCCTCGGGCGAACGCTGGCCCCCGCTCCCCGAGGTTTTCCACGGCATTCGAGAGGGCGGCCGGCAGCTCCAACGGCCGTTCGAGGAGCCGCGACCGGATCGCGGGAAACACCTCGCGGAAGAGCAGCCCGAGCGCGGGCGACGTCCCGCCGCCCACCGATCCGCCGGCCGCCTCCGCGCCGCTTCGCGGGGCCAGCGTTTGCCGGCCGGCGTGCAGCAGGACGAGGTCGTACACGGCCGAGAGCAGCGCCTCCGTACCGGCGCCGGGCCCCGGCCCGCTCGCGCCGGCGCCGCGCTCTTTTTTTTCGCCTGCACGCTCTTCGGCGCCCGCCAGCGGCGGCAGCAATTCCGCGAGGAGCGCGAGCACCCTTTCCGCCTCCAGCCGCGGAAAGCGCCACAGGGCCCGCTGGAAGCGCGCGTTCAGCTCTTCACGACGGGCGGCGAGCCAGGTCGCGGCCGGGCCGCCGATCACGCCTTGCACGAGAGCAGCCACCTCAGATAGTTCGAGTAGCGCTGGTGAAAATACTTCAGCTTGAGCACGTCGTTTTGCACGTGCGCGTACAGCTTCGTCGCCTTCGCGAGCTTTTCGAGATGGGTCTCGATCGCGTTCATGCGCTTCCGGACCTCCCCCTCCGGCACGCCGTCCAGGCCGCGCTCGAACGCGTTCTCGATGGGGACCACCGGGTCGTCGGCCTCGAGGCCGAGCCGGGCGTACTCTTCGCACGACAGGTCGAACGCCCGCCGGATCCACGCGATCCGGTCGATCCGGTAGATCGCGTTCCCGGCGACGTCGAGGTAAGGGGTCGTGGGATTCTGGACGAGCTTCTCGTGCAGGACCCACGGCACGAGCTGGCGCACGTCTTCGATCGAGACTTCGGCGCGCCCGCGGAACCACGCGAGGGCCTTCACGTAGTGGAGGAGCGTGAGGAGCGCGCGGACGGACAGGCCGTTTTCCGTCTGGCTGCAAAGGACCTTCACCTTGTCCCGGCCGCAGTCGTTCGCGCAGGTGGCGGACAGCGTCTTCCCCGCGATGCGGATCGTGTCCTTGGTCTTGTACTCCACCTCGCGCGCGGCGAGGTCGCAGAAGTCGAACTGCGCGGCGAAAAACTCGAGCGAGCGGCGGACCTTCGGCGGGATGGGGACGTGGAGAATCTCCTGATGGATCGCGTCCAGCTCATGCTCGGAGAAAACGATCTCGTGGGGGACCAGCTCTTCGGGCTTGAGCTCGCGCTCCACCCGATCGAGAAGCTCCTGGAGGAAGCGCGGGTTGAAATTGAGCGCCTTGATGACCACATCGATCCGGTCCTTGAGCGCCTCGATGACCTGGTAGGTGCCGCCGCCGAGGTCGTCGTTCGCGGTGAGGAACCACGCGCTGTCGGGGCTGGTGATGGTCTGGTCGAGGATTTCCGCGTAGCCGTCCGCGAGGAGCGTGAGCAGGGCCGACTGCGTACGGGTGGGGATGCGGTTGTACTCATCGACGATCTTGACCCGCATGCCGATCCAGCGGCGCCAGGCGATCTTGATGCTCTCCATGTCCTTGGCTTCGACGAGGTCTCGCGGGAGGGGGTTGCCGAGGAGGTCGGCGAGCGTCATCTGGGGCTGCCCGTGCTGGATGCCGCGGCGGACCTCTTCCGGCGAGTAGCCCGCGAGGATGCCCATAAGGATCGCGCTCGCGGTCTTGCCGCGACCGGGCCCGCCGATGAAGAGCGCGCGCTTGCGGACGGCGAACGTGAGGATGGGGAGCAGGACAAAGCTGGAGAACGAGGCGTCGGTGGGGAGGCGGACCTCGGTACCGGCTCCGCCGAAGCGGAAGGCGCGGGGCGGGCCCGCGGCTGGGTCGTTGAACTCGATGTCGTAGTAGGGCGTGATGATGGCGTGGTTGACGATCCAGAAGTAGGCCTGGCGGAGCTTCTCGGCCAGCGGGATGCCGGCGGACGCGGGGGCGCCGGGGAGTCCGGGGCGACCGGCCGGCCCTTCGTAGAGGTCGCGGACGTCGAAGTCGCGCGGGCGCGCGCCTTTCGCCGGGGCGAGCGTTGGCGCCTGGGAGACGTGCCGCGGGTCGTGCGGCGAGGAGTCGCTCACGGGGACCTCCGGCGAAAGCGGCAGGCGGTTCGTGGGCTGGCTGTAGGTGGCGAGGAGCGGGCGTGAGGATTCTAGCCCTTTGTGCAGCGGGGGTCAATCGGATCCGTCCCGACTCGAAAGACCCCAAGTCACGCACCCCCCGGATCGATGTCGAAGGTCCACTCGCGGGCGAACGCCAGTCGCGCCACGGGCCGCCTGAAGGCGGAACTACAAGCAGCGCCGTGTTCTGCGCGCGCCGGGCCCGAAAATCGGCCATCACCTTGCAACATGCGCGAGGTACTGCGACCCCGTTCGGAGTTCCGCCTTCAGGCGGGGCGACTGGCCGACGGATGGACCGTCTTCGCCGTCGCGTGTGTCGAGGCGGTGGGGAACCCCCTCGTGCCGGTAGAACTGCTGGGTGATCTCGACCGTCTCATGCCCGTGCAGCAGGCGCTGCAGGGGTTCATCGTCGATGGTCTGTTTCTTCTCGCAATACCTCAGGTCGAGGACGCGGTAGAGCATGGGGGCCTCACCGGCATGGGTCCGGGCCGCGCGTCCCGGCCACGCCGGGAGGCTCTCGCGACCCATGCCGGGCCCACCCTGTCAGTCTACTATCATGGCTGCAAGAAAAAACCACGCATTTGTGCGCTTTTTTTGTTTTCGGTCCACCCGCCCCGGCGGACGCCGTTCGGCAACTCCGGCGTCACCAACCGCAATCGCAGACGGTAAGACCGTAACACGGACCTATGGCAACGGCCTGGCGGGGCGGAACCCGACATTGTGGAGGCGGTACCCGGGGCCGTGCCTGAAGCGGTAGGCGGAGCGGCAGCTGAAGGCGATGTAGTACCAGGAGCCGCCCCGGACGACCCGGTCCGACGGGCCCGAATCGCACAACGGATCGTTGGCCGGCGAGCGCCCATAGTAGCCCTCGTCGTACACGTCCTCGCACCACTCCCACACATTTCCGTGCATTTCGTGCAGGCCCCAGGCGTTGGGCGGGAGAGTGCCCACGGCCACGGTGGTCTCCCGATACGGCCCCTTGGGCGCGCCCCCGTACGGGTAGTTGCCGTCGTAGTTAACTTGGTCGGTTGTGATCGTGCTGCCGAAGTGAAATGGCGTCGTCGTCCCGGCGCGGCAGGCGTACTCCCACTGTGCCTCCGTGGGCAGCCGCAGCTCAGACCAGCGGCAGTACGCGGTCGCATCGTTCCAGGAAACACCAACGACCGGCTGCTTCGGTTGATTGAAGCGGCTATCCGTCCAGCTTGAGGGCACTGGCTGCGAGGGGTTATCGTGCAAGAACCGCGCGTACTCTTCGTTCGTGATCGAGAACTTCGCCATCCAGAAGGCCGAGAGTTGGACCCGATGAAGCCGCTCATCGGACTGGTGTCCCTTCTCTGTTTCCGGTGAGCCCATGTCGAAGGCGCCGGCCGGAACGTAGACCAGCGTGATGCCCGATTTCGGATGCACCACGGTCGAGCCTGCGACGAGGATCCCGGGCTCGGCCAGCTTGCCGGCGCGCAGCAGCAGCTCGGCGGCGGCCCCCGCGACGCGCGGATCCGGATGGCGCGCTAGGGCCTCGGCCGCCGAGACCAGCGCCGCGTCGGTCCTGCTCCCGAAGTTCCGTAGCACGAGCGCCAGCCTCTCCGGCGGCGCTGCCGGGTCCGACAACGTCTTGACGAAGGGCTCGAGGGGCAGGTGCAACGACTCGAGGAGCGCAAGCGCGAACAACTCGGGCTGGCGCTCGGCGGCGCCGCTTGCCAGCAACCCGGTGAAGAACTCTGCCGTCCAGTCGGCCGACGCCTGGCTGAGCGCCAGGAGAACGACTTCCTGCCACCAGCTCGCCTTGAAGCGCTCCGCCAGGTCACCCGCGCTGCGGCGCTCGCAGGCGTGACACGCGGCGAGGTACTCCTGAAACGTCGAGTGCAGGAACGAGTATCGACCCGCGACGAGACTGACCAGCAGCCCGGACTCGTCCCGAACGCGTTTCAGGAAGGCGGCGCCGTCCGTTCCCAGCCCGGCCTGGACCGACAGCGTGGAGAGCGCGGTCGTCGCCTCGGCCGCGAGCTCGAGCGACTCGGCCTCGGTGCGTCCTTCCTTGGTGTGCAGCCACGCGGCGAGCGGCTTCAAGACCTCGCGGGCGGCACTCACGTCGAGCGGCGCCAGCCCCGCCGCCCTGCGCCACTCCTTGCGCCAGTGGTCGAGCAGGACGTCGACACACTTCGAGTAAAGTTCCGCGCGCCGCCTGGGCAGGTCCAGATCCTTGCGATAGACCACGCACAGGATGGACAGGAGCAGCGGGTTCGCCGCCATGGACATGAGGCGCGCACTGCGGAAATCCGCCCCCGTCAGCACGGCGATAAGCCCGGCGCCGCGGGTCTCCGCCAGCCACGCAGCCTCGGCCGTGGCGCCGGCCATCTGCGTCTCCACGGTTGAGAACCAGCGGCGAACGAATTCTTCCTGCCGGGGTCCGGTCAGAGGTTGAACACGCACCTCCAGGAACCCCGTGGTCAGGACGACATCCCCCTGGTAACCCGCGTCGCGCGAAGTGACGAGAAATCGGTCCTCCGGGCGGTCCTGGAGCATCCGCTCGATCCAGCCGCTGACCCGGGCGCGCTCGAGAGGATCGGCGACTTCGTCCAGGCCGTCGAGAATCCAGAGCCGGCCCGGTCCCGGGCGACCCGCCGCCGGACGTCGCCAGAGGCGCTCGCCGGCGCCCGGGTCGTCCGGATACTGGTCCTTCAACTCGCGCGTCAGGAATTCACGCAACCCACCGTCCGTGCGGAGGAGCGACCGCAGGCGCAGGACGACGGGCACGAGGTCCCCCGCGAGGCCGAGCGAGGCCGAGCCTTGCAAGGGGTCCGCGCATTGCCAGCCGACACGCAGGGCGGCGGTCGTCTTGCCCGCGCCCGGGTCGCCGCGCAGGGCGACGCCGCGGAGGCCCGCCGCGTCCGCTCGGCGAAACGCCTCTTCCATCGAGAGTCCCCGGTCGGCTGCTTCGTGCAGGGCCCCTTCCTTGTCCTTCGCGACGCCGGCCCCCCGACTCAGCGAGAGGGTCAGGGGAACGTAAATGCGGTCGATCGGGAGCTTGATCTGGAACTGCTCGCCGAAACCGATCAGCGAAACGTTGCGGTAGCGGGCCTCGACCCAGCGACGGTACCGCACGATCGGGTCGCCCTCCTCCGGCGTGGTGACGGGCGGCCGGGCACCCGAGGCCTCGCGCCCCGCGAGGCGGCGGTCGGCTTCGTAGAGCGCCTGGAGCACGTGCGCCCGCAGCGACTCGGGGTCCTTCGTGAACGTCCGACGGGTGCGCGTGCTCAGGAACTGCTTGAATCGGCCGAGCCGCTCCAGGACCGCCGGCTTGCCAAGCCCCTCGATCCGGCGAACGGGCCAATCGGCGCCGTCCTCGACCAGGAACGGCAGGACGTCGAGTGGCGGAGCGCCGGCCGACGCCTGCTCGACCTCCAGCCAGACGATGCTGTGCTCGCCGTTCCCGCCCTCCTGCTCCGTGGGCACCCAGCCGTAGCGATGAGCGACGAGCACCACGAGTAGGTCGCATCCGGCCACCTGCGCCCGGCATTCGCTGACGGACGGAAGCCCTCCGGCGGCCCAATCGCGGTGGTCGACGGCGAGCCACTGGAGCTTTCGGATCTCGTCGATCACGACGTCGGCGTGGTCGACCAGGTCTTCGGCCGTGTAGGAGACGAACACGCGGCGGGGCGGGCGCGGACCGCCGGCGGGCGGCGGGGCCAGGACCGGGGCCTTCGCCGGGGACGGCGCGGCGGGAGGCGCCGGTGGCGCGAGCAACGCGGCTCGGGCGGCCTGTCGGGAGGCGGAGGCCGTAAGCGAGACGGCCTCGGGGGCCGTCGCCTGGTCATCGTGGAGGTCGAAGCCCGTGTCCGGCACGATGTGGAGACCGCCCGCCGAGCGCGCGGTCGCGGCGCGCGGCCAGCAGCGCAAACGGGCGCCGGCGGAATCGGCGAGGTGCACCTGCCACGCCGCGTACCCGTGACGACGGTCTTTCGTGCCGGACGCGCCGATGGCCTCAAGGCCGAAGACCGAAAGCGCCTGCTGCCGGCGGCGCGGGGCCGCCCCTGCGATCGAGATCGTCGCGCTCACCGACTCGTGCATGTGGCCGAAGAGGTGGGCGGCGAAACGCCCGGGCGGCGCGATCTCCCCGTCCAGGTCGCGCACGGCGGCCGGGTCCAGCCAGTCGGCCGGGTGGTGGGTGAGCAGGACGCATAGATCGTGCTCGTCGAACCACGGCACCCCGGCCGGCCTCAGGACGCCGTTGAGCTGTTCCGGCGCCAGGCAGAGCTTCCCTTTGTGGTCGCCCTTCCCGAGCTGGAGGAAGGCGCTGTTGAGGCCGACGACGCCAAGCCGCAGGCCGTCCTTCTCCACCGTCGCCCGGAAATCGCCGGGCAAATGCCCGGGCACGTACTCGCGCAGCGCCCGATGCGGGTGGCCGGCGCGCCATCGGTCCCACCACTGGACGAACGGGGAGAACGCCTTGTCGAGCATGGCGCGCGCGGCGCACTTGGGTTCGTTCCAGAATTTCGACTGGACGGAGCGGTTGTGCCACAGGTTTGTCAGCAGCACGACGGCGTCGTCGTTCGCGTCCGGCCAGACCAGGTCATGGTTCCCCGGGACGGCCAGGAGCAGGGGCAAAGGGTCGCAGCGGAGTTCGGCGAAGCGCTTCCAGAGCTTGTCGAGCGTGGCGTCGAGCCGTTCGTACTCGGAGGTGCTACCCGAGTAGGCCAAATCGCCCGTGAAGAAAACGACGTCCCACGGTCCGGTTTTCGGGTGGAGGGCGGTGAGGTCGTCGAGGAAGAGCTGCTCGACGCGCGGCCAGAGGCGCCCGTACCCGTCCATGCCCTGGTGAAGATCGGAGAGATGAAGCCAAGTGAGCTTGGGCACGGAGGTCCCTCCCTTGTCGAGGAGACCGCGGAGGTCGTGACGCGGGCCGCGCTCGCATGAGTACAGGAACCGCGAGGCGAAGTCAACAGTCAAGTCGCGGAGCGCACTTCAGGGCCCGCGCGGAAACAACGGCGCACGACCAGTCCTCACGGCGCCTGGGGGCGCGGCCCTCCGTTTCTCAGTGTCTCCGTGGTGAATACCAACCCGTGCTGGAGAATGAATAGGTATTGCTGTTTTCATGTTTGAGGGCTACGATGCGCTCGTCACCGTGGGATGGGAAAAGCCGGTGTCCCCGTGCCGGGCAGGCGAGCGGGTCGACCTCAGGAGAGAGCGCGCTCGAAACGGGGACTCGGATGGCACGGTCCCGGCAGGTCAAGGTCACTCTGATGTTCCCGATCCGCGACAACGACGGGAAGCCATTTCCGCTCAGCACCTGGCGATGGTGGCGCGACGAAATGACGAGGATTTTCGGGGCCTTTACGACCGTCGGGAGAGTGACGGGCTATTGGGAAGGCATGCTGGACGACCATTGCCTGGTCTTTGCGATCTTGCGGCCGGCAGGCAGAGCGCGAGAACGGAGGGCCCTCTCGCAGGTTCGTCGGTTCCTGGCTACGGCGAAGAAGCTGTTTCGGCAGAAAAAGATGTTCTTCGAGTATCACCCGGTCTCGTACGAGGAGGTCTGAACGCGCACGCTCCTTCCGCTCCAGCAGAGCACGCGACTTTCAGGGCCCGAACCATGAAACGAACGGTCACGAAAACGCCGGCCGACCGGCGGGCGCACGCTCGGGAGTTCCTCCAGGAGGCGCGGAGGCGGAGCCGGGAGAACATCCCTTGGACCGAGTTCGGCGCCTTCGCATTCGGACCGACCTCGCCGATTTTCTCCAAGGGTCGAAGACCGTCCGAGGTGGTCGTTGATCCCCTCTACGTGGAGCTGCGCAGGCTGTGGCTGGCGCTCGGCCAAAGACAGGGCATCATCGCCCGTGCGGAGGTCCCATGGCGGCCCGAAAGCACAGCCGGGGAGGGCGGCGCCCGGGGGCGGGGCGTCCTCTTGCGTCGGGTACGCACCGCAAAGCGGTGACCTGGACGCTTCCGATGCACGTCTGTGTGCAGGTGCGCCTCGCGGCCGAGGCCGCGGGGCTCCCCGTGTCGCACTGGGTCGAGCGCGCGGTGCTGGACGCCCTGAGGCACCCGCGGCGGTGGATGCGGAGGCCCTCGACGGCCGGAACCTGAACTGCGGCTTCCGGTCCCGGCGCACGCCACTCAGTGACTCCTGCGTCACCAACCGCTTTCGCAAATCGTAAGACTGCAAGACGGACCTATTGTAACGGCTTGGCGGGGCGGAACCCCACGATGTCGAAGCGGTTCCCGGGGCCGTACCCGTAGCGATAGGCGGAGCGGCAGTAGACGGCGTCGCTGCGCCAGGAGCCGCCCCGGACCACCCGTTCCGAGGAGCCTAATGCGCACAGGGGATCTGTGGCTGGCGAGTGCCTATAGTAGCCCGCGTCGTACACGTCCTCGCACCAATCGTACACATTCCCGTGCATATCGTGCAGGCCCCACGCATTGGGAGGGAACGATCCCACGGCGAGTGTGGTCTGCCGATCCGGCCCCTTGGGTGCGTCCCCGTACGGGTATTTGCCGTGGTAGTTGACCTGGTCGGTCGCGATCGTGCTGCCGAAGTGAAATGGCGTCGTCGTCCCGGCGCGGCAGGCGTACTCCCACTGTGCCTCCGTGGGCAGCCGCAGCCCCGCCCAGCGGCAATACGCTGTCGCATCGTGCCAGGAAACCCCCACGACTGGCTGCTTCGGTTGATTGAATCGGCTGTTCGTCCAACTCGAGGGCACCGGGTGCGACGGGTTGTCATGCAAGAACCGCGCGTACTCTTCGTTCGTGATCGAGAACTTCGCGATCCAGAACGGCGAAAGTTGAACCCGGTGACGCCGCTCATCGGAATCGCGGCCTTGCTCTTCGCTCGGTGAGCCCATGTCGAAAGCGCCAGCCGGAACGTAAACCAGTAGGATGCCCGACTTCGTATGCACAAAGGGCGAGCCGGCGACGAGGGCCCTGGGTTCAGAATGCCTGCCGGCGCGGAGCAGCAGCTCAGCGGCAGCGCCCGCGACCCTGGGATCCGAATGGAGCGAGAGTGCCACGGCCGCGTAAACCAGCGCCACGTCACTCCTGTCACCGAGGTTCCTCAGCACGAGTGCCAGCCTCGCCGGCGGCGCTGCCGGGTCCGACAGGGTCTTGACGAAGGGCTCGAGGGGTAGATGAAGCGACTCGACGAGCGCAAGCGCGAACAACTCCGGCTGGCGTTCGGCGGCGCCGCTTGCCAGCAAGCCGGCAAAGAACTCCGCCGTCCATTCGGCCGGCGCCTGGCTCAGGGCCAGGAGAGCAACTTCCTGCCACCAGCTCATCTCGAACCGCCCCGCCAGGTCGCCCGCATGGCGGCGGTCGCAGGCGTGACACGACGCGAGGTATTCCTGGAACGTCGAGTGCAGGAACGAGTATCGGCCGGCCACGAGGCTGACCAGCAACCCGGACTCGTCCCGAACCCGTTTCAGGAAGGCGGCGCCGTCCGTGCCGAGGCCGGTTTCGGCGGACAGCGTGGAGAGCGCCTTCGTCGCCTCGACCGCAAGCTCCTTCGCCTCCGCCTCGGTGCGTCCTTCCTGCGCGTGGAGCCACGCGGCGACCGGCTTCAAAACCTCGCGTGCCGCCTGCGGATCAAGCGGCGCCTGGCGGGTCGTCCTGCGCCACTCCTTGCGCCAGTGGTCGAGCAGGACGTCCACGCACTTCCAGTACAGCTCCGCGCGGCGTTTCGGCAGGTCCAGATCCTTGCGATACACCACGCACAGAATCGAAAGGAGCAGCGGATTCGCCGCCATGGACATGAGGCGCGCACTGCGGAAATCCGCCCCGGCCAGCACGGCGAGGAGCCCGGAGCGGCGGGTCTCCGCGAGCCGCGCAGCCTCCGCCTTGTCGCGGGCCATCTGCGTTTCGACGGTCAGGAACCAGCGGCGAACGAACTCCTCCTGCCGTGGCCCGGTCAACGGTCGAACACGGACCTCCAGGAACCCGCCGGTCAGGACGACGTCCCCGTCGTATCCCGCGTCGCGCGAGGTGACGAGGAACCGGTCCTCCGGGCGGTCGTGGAGCATTTCCTCGATCCAGCCGCTTACCCGGGCGCGCTCCCCACGATCGGCGACTTCGTCCAGGCCGTCCAGAATCCAGAGACGGCCAGGACCCGCGCCGGCCGCCGCCGGACGCCGCCAGAGGCGCTCGCCGGCGCCCGGGTCCTCCGGATACTGGTCCTTCATTTCGCGCGTCAGGAACTCGCGCAACCCGGCGTCCGTGCGGAGGAGAGAGCGCAAGCGCAGGACCACGGGCACGAGGTCCCCCGGGAGACCGAGCGAGGCCGGGCCCTGCCGAGGGTCGGCGCATTGCCACCCGACACGCAGGGCGGCGGTCGTCTTGCCCGCGCCCGGGTTGCCGAGCATCGCGAGCCCGCGCAGGCCCGCCGCGTCCGCGTGGCGAAACGCCTGTTCCATCGAGATCCCTTGATCGGCGTCTTCGTGCGACGTCTCATCCTTGCGCTTCGCGCCCCCGTCCACGGCGCGCAGCGACAGGGTCAGGGGCACGTAGACCTGGTCGATCGGGAGCTTGATCTGCAACTGCTCGCCGAAACCGATCAGCGAGATGTTGCGGTAGCGGGCCTCGACCCAGCGGCGATACCGCACGAGCAGGTCGGCCTCCTCGGGCGGGGGGACGGCCGGCCCGGGGCGCTGCGCCTCGCCCGCCGGCGCGCCGACCGGGGACTTCGTCGTAGGCGCCGCGGCGGCCGGCGCCGGCGGGGCGAGCAAGGCGGCTCGGGCGGCCTGTCGGGAAGCGGTCAACGTGACGGGGTCGGACGCGGTCCCCTGGTCGTCGTCCAGCGTGAAGCCTGTGTGCGGCACGATGTGGAGACCGCCCGCCGCCAGCGGAACCGCTTGGCGCGGCCAGCAGCGCAGACGGGTCTGGCGCGGGTCGTCGACGACCACCTGCCAGGCCGCATAGCCGTGTCGGCGGTCTTTGTTTCCGAGTGCGCCGACGTCCTCCAGGCCAAAGAGCGAGAGCGCCTGATGCCGGCGCCGAGGCGCCGCCCCGGCGATGGAAACGGTCTCGCTCGTCGCCTCGTGCAGGTGGCCGAAGAGATGGGCCGCGAAGCGCCCGGGCGGCGCGATCTCTCCATTCAATGCTTTGGCGGCGTCCGCGGCAAGCCATTCGGGCGGGTGGTGGGTGAGGAGGACGCACAGGTCGTGGTCGTCGAACCAGGGCACGCCGGCCTCTCCCAGGACGCCGTAGAGTTGTTCCGACGCCAGGCAGAGCTTCCTCTCGTAGTCGCCCTTCCCAAGCTGGAGGAAGGAGCTGTTGAGACCGACGACGCCCAGCCGCAGGCCGTCCTTTTCCACGGTCGCCCGGAAATCGCCGGGCAGGAGGCCGGGCACGTACTCGCGCAGCGCCGGATGCGAGTGGAGGTCGCGCCACTGGTCCCACCACTGGACGAACGGGGAGAACGCCTCGTCGATCAACGCGCGTGTAGGGCACGCGGGCTCTTTCCAGAATTTTGCCTGGACGGACTGCTTCGACCACAGGTTCGTCAGCAGCTCGACGGCGTCGTCATTCGCGTCCGGCCAGACCAGGTCATGGTTTCCGGGGACAGACAGGAGCAGGGGTGGCGGGTCGCAGCGAAGCTCGGCAAAGCGCTTCCAGACCCGTTCGAGCGTGGTCTGGAGCCGGTCGTACTCGGAAGGCCGACCCGAGTAGGCCAAATCGCCGGTGAAGAAAACGACGTCCCACGGGCCGGTCTTCGAGTGGAGGGCGGTGAGGTCGTCGAGAAAGAGCTGCTCGACGCGAGGCCAGAGGCGCCCGTGCCCGTCCATGCCCTGGTGGAGATCGGAGAGGTGAAGCCAAGTGAGCTTGGGCACGGAGGTCCCTCCCTTCCCGAGGAGAGCGCGGAGGTGGTGACGGGGGCCGCGCCTGAATGACTACAGAAACCGCGAGGCGAAGTCAACAGTCAAGTCGCAGATTGCAGCACGGCGGAGTCGCAACGGGCGCCCCCCCGACGCCTGCCGGCGCCGGCGCCGGCAAGGGCATCTCGATTCTCCCTTCCTTCTCGCGCGTGCTTCCGCGCCCGCAGGCTGCGGGAGCAGCTCCGCGAGAGGCGCGAGCGGCCCCTCCGGGTCCGGTCGGGGAAAGCGCCAGAGGGCCTTCTCGAAGCGCGTTGAGCCGGGGGAGTAGCCCAGCCGAAGCGCGAGGAACCGGGTCCGGGGGAGGCTTGCCCTTGATTCGCACCGGGGGGCCGGGTAGCATCGCCGGTAGAGACGCCTGAGTCCTGTGCATGTGCCGTGCGGTCGGACCGTGCATGTGCAGTGGCCTGCGTCGAGATCCTCCCGGGCTGGGTGAACGCTTGTATCAAGCCGGGCGGCTCGGCTCGGCGGTCGCGGCGTCTGGATCCGAAGCGGTTGGTTGGAGCTGGAGCTCCGCCCGGGCCTTGACCGGTAGCTGTGCCCGCGTTGCATGAGGACCCCCATGTCCAGTGACTCGACGTCGGGCGGTTCGTCAAAGGACGTCACGCACTCGGTGCCACCCGAGGACCAGGAAAGTGTGCGCGCCATGTACGTCGAGGCGTGCGCCGATTTGGAGACACTGGGACAATGCTCTGTGGCAGGTGCCCGCGGTCGCCATCGGCGTCAACGCGTTCCTCGTCGGAATCGCGTTCGAGAAGCTCGATTCGAAGGTGCTACCAAAGACCCTCCTGTTGGTGCTCGCGGCGTTCACGACGCTTGTGCTCACGCTCGCGGTGGTAAAGCACCGCTTTTTCCAGGAGAGTCGGTACAAGAGTCGCAGGAACATCGAGAAGAACGCCTTTCGGGCCCCTAGCGAGTTCCTGGCATACGCGGAGGGCGGAAACTGGTTCCAGCGAATGTCCACCTTCAAGTGGTTGATCGGCAGCATGGTAGCCACCGCCATCGTTGACGCCGTCCTTGCGATTGACGCGCTGCTGGGGAAGTAGAGGTCGCTGATGCCTCGATTGCCGGTGCTCGTCTTGCCAAGCCACGGACATGCCCCGTATCTCCTCGGGGCTGCCGTTGCCCTGGGGGGTGGGCACGCGGTATGCCTCCCCGAGTTCTACGGCGCGACCCAACGGGGGATCCTGCGAGAGGAGTTTCGAGGCCGGGAACACCTGGTCTGGACCTCCAGTGAGCTCGGCCGAATCCTGGAGCCCTTGTTGTTCGATGCGCGCCGTCACTCCAGTTTTCAAGAGTTCGCCGCAGCCATGGTTCAGAGAGTTGACGGCATCGAACGCGACCTCGCTGAACTCCTCCGATGCGGCGTGCCCGCTACCTCGCTCACAGGGGAGCACCGCTTGTTGAAACGATTCGAGTATGTTCTGAACTGTGGGCTTCCGCTCGCGGCCGACGTTGCACCTGTCTACTTCGTGTTTGCCGCGAAGATGTCCGAATTGTACCGGTGCACCCAAGGAGCGCATCCTGGCCTCGTCACGCTGGAGACTCGGTGGAGGGCCATCGAGGGCACCTTCTCCGGGCTCTTCGTCCCCCGACTGAACAGCTTGTCGTACACGCAATCCGAAGACGCGGGAGTGACGTTCACACCGCCCTTCGCGACACCGATGCCCATCCCCCGAGCCGGGCTGGATCGACCTTCGCTTCTGCTGGTCGCAAGCGGGACCGGGTGGCGGCTAGAGGAGATGCTTCGCCTCGCGCGAAGCGGCGACCTGCCCTTCGTGACGCTGCCGAGCGCTCCACCGTGCCTCCAGTTCCCGAGAGTCTCCGCAGGCATTTACGGCGACCGCCAGCTCCTCGGAGTCGTGGCTCGTTGCGGGCTTGGCGCCGTATGGCGAGCGGTTGTAAACGAGAAGCCGCTGGGAACCCTCGTTGCGGGCGAGGATGAGGATCCCGAAATCCAACATAACATCCGCTCTGTTGTCGCGCTTGGAGTCGGCGTGCTCCTGTCGGAATCCATCCAACCGCTGCTGGACGGGGCCGCACGTTGTCGAGAGGCGGCCCGACGCTTCTTGGCCGATTGCGACCGGGAGTTCGGAACGCTGGGCGGTCTGGCGTTCGTCGCATCGAGGCTCGCCGGCAGCAGACGTCGAGTGGTGGCGCGACCCGTGTGATTTCTCAGCGGTGTGAAAACGACGGTTCTTCAGCCGATGAGCACGGAAGGCGGGACGGCCTCCAGGGCCAGGTGGAGGGTAGCGCGGAGGTGGTGACGGGGGCCGCGCCTGAATGAGTACAGAAACCGCGAGGGGTCGTCAACAGTCAACTCGCCGCTTGCAGCGCTGCGGCGGCGCGATCGGATCCCCCCGACGCCGGCCGGCGGCACCGGCGGCTCCCCGATCCGCCCTTCCCCCGGCGCCGGGCTCCGGATTGCGGTGCGGGGCTTCCGCCCTTCACCCGCTCGCGGACGGAACGCCAGAAGCACCTATTTTCTCTCCCCTGGGGCCGCGCCCGCACTCCACGGGTTTGGTGGTTTCCACCCGGGTTGTCCCGTCGGTGCAGGGCGGAAGCCCTGCACCACAAGGGCTCGTGGCCGGCGGAGGAGACGGTTGCGAAGTTCGCCGCTTCCCGCGCCCGGGGGATTGAAGGGGCTGGGGTCAAGGGGAAGGGCGGCGACGTCTCGCTCCCAACGCGCGGCGAGCCCGTGCTTGTGAACAAGCCGGCGCGTCCCCATTTCCTATTGTTCCACTTCATTGGCACAAGTAAAATCCAGGGCGCTCGCGAATGAGACCCCAGCCCTCCACTGCCGTTTCCAAGGGACACACTTCGCAAGGATGCGCATGAGGAACACCTCTTCCCCGTCCGCCTTGACCCGACCCGAGTCGCCCTCCACAACGGCCGGGAGGCTGGGGGCGTTCCGTACTGAACTCTTGCGAATCGGCCGCAGGTGTCGTCTCGCGCGAAGGAGCGGGATCGAAGCCGGGGATGCAGCAGGACGCGCCGAGGCCGCTCCCTCACGGTCGCGGTTCGGATTTGCCGCCGGACGCCGCGTAGCCTTGACAACGCGGCGGCCGCTTCAGCGTCGATTCGCAAGCGTTCAGTTCCTCTTCCTCCTCCTTGCCGCCACCGCCGCCCCCGCCCAGGACCCCTGGCGGACCGAGCTGCGCGACGCCGCCGTCCCCATGCGCGACGGCAAGACGCTTGCCGCGGACGTCTACCTCCCGGCGAAGTCAGGTAAATACCCTACGGTCCTCATCCAGACCCCCTACGACAAGAAACGGATGGGCGCGGTCCTCGTCGAGCCGGACGCGCCGACCGGAGAGACCGGGCGCGGCGCGGCGTCCGACCTGCAAATCGTGATGGACCGCGAACGCTACGCTTACGTGGTCCTCGACTGGCGGGGGTTCTTCGGCTCCAAGACGGCGCAAGCCGGCGTGAACCGGCGCACGTGGAGGCGCGGCCTCGACGGCTACGATTGCGTCGAGTGGATCGCCGCGCAGTCGTGGTCGAACGGCAAGGTCGGCACCTGGGGCGGGAGCGCGCTCGGCAAGCAACAGCTCGACACGGCGGCCGAGCACCCGCCGCACCTCGTTTGCATGGTGCCGCTCATCGCCGCGATGGGACAGCGGTACGAGTCCTACTACGAAGGCGGCGTGCTCCTCGAAGGGCACGTGCAGCGGCTCGATCAGCTCGGCTTCGGCGTCGGCGCGCTCGTCCGCGCGGCCCCGCGACCCGGCGCCCTCGCCTGGAGCGCGGCCGAGCGCAAATCGTACCGGCCCGAGGCGATCGCGGTCCCTTCGCTCCTCATCACGGGCTGGTGGGACAACGATCCGGACCACGTCCTCCAAACCTTCGAGGACATCGTCGCCCGCGGAGGGGACGCCGCCCGAAAGCACTCGCGGCTCCTCATCGGCCCGTGGGACCACGTTTCCATCGGCGTGGCGCGGCAAGGGGACCTGCAGTTTCCCGGCGCGGAAAGGGCCTCAGGACAGGCGGCGAAGGCCTTCCTCGACCGCTGGCTGCGAGACGAGGACGCGGCAAGCTGGGACGCGACGCCGCGCGTCCGCTACTGGGTGACGAACGAAACGGCCTGGCGCGCGACGGAGTCGTGGTCCGGCCTCGCCCGCGACAGCACCACGCTCTACCTCGACGCGGCGGGCCGGATCGCAGCCGCAAAGCCGGCGGCCGGCGACCGCGTCTATCGGTACGACCCGCGCGAGCCGTCCCCCACGCTCGGCGGCGCGAACCTTCCCCCCATGAAGCACGGTCCGACCGACCAGTCCGCGCTCGGGGCGCGCAAGGACGTGCTCGTCTACTCGACCGGAAAGCTCGACAGGGCCCTCCGCGTGAACGGCAAGGTCGAGCTTTCCTTCACGTTCTCGACGAACCGCGTGGACTGCGACTTCACCGCCCGCCTCTGCGACGTGGGGCCGGACGGCAAGGCGTGCCTCCTCGGGGACGCGGCGCGCCACGCGCGCATGCGCGACGACGGGGGGGAGTGGAAGCTGCTCGCGCCGGGCGAGACGAGCACGGTCACGCTGCGCTTTCCGGCGACCGCGACGACCTTCCCGGTAGGGCACGAGCTTCGGCTCTACCTCTCGTCGTCGAACTGGCCGCGCTACGAACGCAACCCGCACACCGGGGACGACCACTGGGACGCGGCCGCCGCGGTCGACCTGGAGGTCACGGTGCACCACGACCGGGCGGAGCTGCGGCTGCCGACGCCAAGGGAGTGAGCGCAGGGGCGGGCGCGCGACGGGTGACCGCACGGCCCGGCGACAAACACGCACGCGAGCAAACTTGCCGCACGACGCATCCGAACGTATACTCTTCGCTCGCTTCCTGCCGCCGCGGTCCCAGGGATGGCCCCGCTGACCGCCGCCTCCTCCCCCTCCAGCGTGAGAGCGCCGAATGACCTGGATCGAGGACCTGCTCTCCTGGCTCTCCTCCCTCGGCGGCGGACATTCCCTGCCGGCGAGCGCGGGCATCGCTTTCGCCGCGGGGCTCCCGGCGATCGGCCTCTTCCTGCTGTGGTCCCGCTGGATCCTGCCCGCGGCCTTCCGGTATGCCGGCGAGCCGCGCCGCGCCTCCACGGCCCGCCGTTACCACGCCGTGCTCCTCAGCATGCTTCTCCTTACCCCGCCGGGCGTCTTCTTCCTCGACCGACGATTCGACTCGCACTGGTACGGCAAGCTCGTCCTCGAGCTCCTCGTCCTCCTCCACGTCTACATCTTCACCGAGTTCCTGCTGCTCGTGATGACGGGCACGCTGCAGCGACTCAACCTCACTTTCCCCGTGCTCCTCCGGGACATCGTCCGCATCCTGGTCTACTTCACGGTTTTCATCACGGCCCTGCGTTCGCTCCTCGGCATCGCGGACGTGAGCGCGGTCCTCGGCGCCAGCGCGTTCTTCTCCATCATCGTCGGCCTCGCGGTGCAGGAGTCTCTCGGCAACCTGTTCGCCGGCCTCTTCCTCCAGATCGACAAGCCTCTGAAGGTCGGGGACTGGATCGTCGTGAACGGAGTCGTGGGTCGGGTCGAGGACATCAACTGGCGCGCGACGCGGCTGGTCACGCGGGACGACGACCACATCTCGATCCCGAACAACTCGATCTCGAAGGCCGACATCGTCAACTACTCGGCCCCGACGCCTCTCCACCGCACGCGGCACCTGCTGCACGTCAGCTATGAAGCCCAGCCCAACCGGGTCAAGCGGGTCCTGACCGACGTCGCGCTGTCGGTAAAGGGGATCCTCGCCGAGCCCGCCCCCGAAGTCCACGTGGTCGGGTACGGCGAGTCGGCCATCGACTACGAACTGCGGTATTGGGTGCAGGACTACGGGATCCACGAACGCGTCTCCGACCAGGTCCTCACCGCGGTCTGGTATCACTTCCGGCGGCACGGGATCGTCATCCCGTTCCCCATCCGGGACGTGGTGGTTCGGCGCGAGAAGAAAGCGGGGCACACGCCGGACCCCGAGGTGCTGGAGCTCCTGCGAAAAGTCGATTTCCTGGCGGGGGCGAAGGAGGAGGACCTCCGGTTGCTCACCGAAGACCTCACCCATCACATCTACGCGCGCGGCGAACGGGTGTTCGTGCAAGGGGACGAAGGGGAGACGTTCTACATCATCTGGAGCGGGAGCGTGGGGGTGAAGGTCAGGAACGAAGGCGGCACCGAGGTGGAGGTGGCGGAGCTGCGGCACGGGAGCTTCTTCGGCGAGATGTCGCTCCTCACGGGGGAACGCCGCACGGCGACGGTGGCCGCGAAGGAGGACGCGGACTTGCTGGAGCTGGACCGGGCCAGCTTCTCCGTGCTGCTGCGGGATAACCCCGCGATCGCGCAGTCGATCTCGGAGATCATCGCGACGCGGCTGGCCGCGACGCGCGCCAAGGTGGAGGAGGCGGAGGGGTCGGCGAGGTTCCGGCGGGAGACGTCGGAGGAGGTCAAGACGATCTCGCGGAAGATCCTCTCGGGCATCCGGGCGATCTTCGGCTTCACGCACCACGGGTAGCGGCCGGCAGGGCGCGGAGGGAAAGGGAGAGCGGCCTCCCCTTTTTATTTCAACAAGCCGAAGTGAAGCCAGAATCGACCTCTCCGTGCGTTGCCGGAGATCATCGCCGGTAGAGGACCGTGGACTCAGCGCCCGGCCTCTGCGTCTCCGCGTCTCTGTGTAAAAGTCTCGCATTCGACCCACACGGCCGGGCCGAACTTCAACATTTCAAAATTTCAAATTGCAAAAAGTCAAATTTCAAATTTCGCCCGCGTCTAGCTGGGACGCGGAGCCATGATCTCGCGATTTGCCGCCGTCGGTCGAGCCTAGCCTCAGTTCGGGTTGTTGTTTTATCTCGCGAGGCCGCCCGTCCGCTTTTCCGTCTGCCGGGCGCGGGAGGCGTCGAAGGATGCGTTCGTGTCCTTCACGTCCTTCTCCGCGGCGTCCGCGGCCTGACCGGCCAGGCGCTCCGCCTTCTTGGCCGCATCCTCGGCCACGCGCTTCCCGCCGTGGAAGTACCACCAGGCCACTCCCAGCCCGAGGGCCACGGAGACGGCGACGGCGAGAAATTGTCCGATCCGGAAACGGCCGGCTTCACGACTGCGAATCACGTCTTCCTCCTCGCGAATGAGTGTCGGAGCGGCCTCCGAGGCCGTTGAGGCCGCAGGGTGATCCTAGCGGAGTTCACCCCGGGGGGTCAAGGGGAACCGAGCGCGGGGGCCGCCCGTTTTCCTTGCGATTTTTTTGGAGAGTCGCGGGCGCCGCTTCGGGGGGGAGGGTGAAGGCACGCGAGCGCGGCCTTCCCCTGTCGCCGTGCCGACCCAACCGAATGCCGGAGGAACCGCCATGCCGCTCTCGACCGGGGCCGCCCGACTCGCCGCGATCGTCCTTGCAGCCGCGACCGCACTCAGCCCCGCGCTCTTCCCGTCCCGGCCGGCCGAGGCCGAGCGCGAACCCGCACCCCCGCCCGACTTCACATATTCGATCTTTTTTTCGGAGGCCGGCGGCCTTCGCGCGGGCCATCCCGCGACGTACCACGGCGTCCCGATCGGCGAGGTCGTGGCCGTGGAGCTGACCCCCGAGGACCGCGTCCGTGTCACGGTCCGCTTGGACCCGACGCACAAGGCGCGCGTGCACGCCGATTCCACGGCCCGCGTGGTCCAGGAGTCGCTCGTTTCCGTGACCGGCGACCGCGCCCTCGAAATCACCAACGGCGAGCCCGCCTCCGCGCCCATCGCGGAAGCCGCGGAGATCCAGGGCGTCGAGTCCTGGGGCGCCCTGCAAATCTGGATCGCGCGACACACGGGGAAGGCGCTCGCGGTGGAGGCGAAGGCCGGGGCGGGTGGCGTGGTGGCCTGGGCGAAGGGCCTCTACGCCCGCGCGACCGGCGCCCCGGCCGCGGCCCAGGCGGCTCCAGACCTGCTGGTTCGCCCCGCGGAATAGGGGAGCGCGCTCGGCGCACAAAAAACAAAGCCCCTAAGCGGAGAGTCCAATCATGAGGCACCCCTCCCGCCTGCCGCGGATCGTCGTCGCGCTGTTCCCCGCCCTGCTCGCAGTGTTCGCCCTCCCCGGGGCCGGCCCGGCCGCGCAGGCGAGCCCGTCGTCCGAGGCCGCCGGCAAGCTGCTCGCCCGACTCGCGCAGGCGGTGGGCTGGACCGAAGCCGATCGACTCGCGGCCCGCTACGGCGCCGAGGAAGCGGCGGGCCTCTTCGGCCGCTACGGCGTGGCGGCCGGCGAGGAACTGATTCGCCGCTACGGAGAGGGCATCGCGCGCGTGGCGGCGCGGCACGGGGAAGCGGGCGTCGCGGCCGTGCGCGCGGTCGGCGCACGGGGCGTCGGCTTTCTCGAGCGTCATCCGGAGACGGGCACGCGCTGGCTGAGTCGACTCGGGACCGAAGCCCTCGAGGTGGAGGCCCGGTACGGCGTTGCCGGCCTTCGCGTCCTCGACGAGCTGGGGCCGCAGGGGGGAAAGCGCTTCCTCGAGCTCTTCGGGGCCGAGGCGCCGGCGGCCTACGCCCGGCTGGGTCCCCAAGGCGCCGCGGCCGTGCTCCGGGATCCGCAATTTCCCGCGCTCTGGCGCGCCGCGGTCGAGTCGGGTCAAGGGGAGGCGTTCCTCGCCCTCGCCGGCCGGCACGGAAAAGCGTTTCTCGATTTCGTCCGCCGCAACTGGGCCTCGATCGGGATCGCCGCCCTGATCGCCGACTTCAGCCTGCACTCGGACCGCTACCTGGCGGTCGGCGGCGACGTGGCGGTGCGCGGGGCGCAGGGCTTCGCCGGGGCCGCGGGTCCCTCCGGCCTCGTCGCGATCTCGGGGTTGCTCCTCGGGTATCTCTTCGTCACGCGACGACGACGGGCCCCTGTGACCGAGTCCACGGTGCGCTCGTAATCCCCACTCCCGAGTCGAGGTTCGCACGGCATGTCCCGCTTCACGACTGTCCTTTTCCGCGCTCTCCTTTTCGCCGCCGCGGTCACGGCGCTGGTCACGGGCGGTCGCGGCCTGATCGACGTCCTCGTCCCTTCTTACGTCGAGGCGGGCGCCGACCCGCACCAGGGCGTGCGCATCGCTCCGCCGCCGCCGCGCCGCGTCCCGGAAGCGGAGGCCGCGAAGCTCCGGGAAGCCCATCGTGCGCGCTGCACCGAGGCGCGTGCGGCGTTGCAGCAGGGCCTCGACGTGGACCTCGCGCCGGTGCGCGCCTGCCTGGAGCGCGCGGCCGGCCGGGCGGAGGCCTACGCCGACTGGGCAACGGGCATTTCGACGAGCTGCCGCGCCGTCTGGCGGTCGGCCCGCGAGTGCGTGGACGCGGCGGCGGTCTCGAACGACGGCGTGCGAGAGACCGCGCAACGGCTCTTCGAGGAGGAGTTCGCCCGGCAGGTTCTGTCGAGCCGGGAAATGGACTGCGCGCTCGCCGACGCGCTGGAAGGCGTGCGACGGTCGATCCTGGCGCGCGAGATCGAGCTGACGACGCAGGCGGAAGCGGACACGACGGCCGCGCTGCGCACGTTCGTGCTGCGCGTGGACGCCGCCCCGCTCGCCGCGCGCGCCTTCGAGCCGTGCCGCGCGGGGGCGACCTCTTTTCTCCCGCGCGTGGCGCTCGCGCGACTCGGCTACGAAGCGGGGGCGATGTTCGTGCTGCAGCCGGTGGCCTCGGCGCTCGTCGCGGCCACGCTCCAGGCGGTGGGCGTGGGGAGCGGCGCCACGCTCCTCGGGGTCGGCGCGGGCTGGTGGACCGCGGGGCTGTCGGTGGTCGCGGTCGTGGGGATCGACCTCGCGGTCGGCCATTACGCGAAGGGGGCGATCGCCGAGCGCGTGCGCGCCGGGCTGCGCGCGGCCGCGGACGGACTCCTCGGCGAGGCAAACCGCGTCGGCACGCTCCGGCAGGCGGTCGAGGCGGCGCTGGACGCGGAGATGGACCGCTTCGAAGGGGAGTCCGGGGCCGCGCTGGCCGGGGCGCTCGCGCCGTAGGGGCGCGGGCGAGACGGGAGACAGTCGTGAGTCGCGCGTCGCACCCGCCTCGGGGAGGCCCGGCTTCGCGGGCGGCCGGTCACGCGTTGGGCCGATGTGCAGCGAGCTCCCGCTTCCGGGTCCTAGCGCCTCCAATATTACGACGCACTGCTCCCGGGGCTTGAACTCTTGCCCCGTCGCGTGTTACACTTTGCGGACTCGAATGGCCAGCTCCCCACCGGTCACCATTTTCCCCGAGGGCACGTGCCGTGTGAGGCGGGGATAAACGCTGGACTTGCAATCCGAAGCCGTGCATGGGGAACGCCCCTTAAAGGTCGGTGACCGTGGTTCGCACGGTGTTTGTTTTGTGGGTACGAACTGGGGCAGCGGTGGCAACCTGTGCGCCAAGCCCATCGTCCTTGCGAACGAGCCGAGGGCCGGAGGGGGGTACATGTCTGCGGTTTCCCAGTTGAGCATCCACGGCGCCACCTGCGGTGTGGCTACGGCCCTCATGATCTGGCGAGCCTTGTGGAAGCTAGGCCGCCCGGACGATCCCGACCCCTCGACAACGCGCGACGCCTTCGACGTGGCAGGGGATCTGGTGCGTGGAGTGTGGGGAGAGCCGAGCCTCGCTCTGACGCTCCATAGAGGCACCCAGTATGAGCCTCGGGAGATTGCCAAGGCGACGACCGGGTTTTGGGATGTGACGCAAGACCTTTTTGCGAACGTGGCCGAGCATATCGCGTCCACATCCCACGCGCTTCCCGACTCGGGGCGCCCTCCCGTCATAGGCGTTGAAGAGAGAAAGTGGACCGGGCTCACGCCGCACGGACTCGTACTCGCGCTCAAGGGACTGGCCCTGGAAGCCGAAAAAGTGAACGATAAGACCTTCGAGGAGCTGGACAACCTGCTCCGACAAAAGCTGCGCGTAGCGATGGTGGTCAGCATAGATCGGAACGGAACCATCGGAGGTGGGGCAGGACCACGGTCGCACCACTGGGTCTACTATCGCGGCCTGCAGCCAGGGCCAGGAGGCCAAGGTCGCGTCATCGGCATCAAGGATCCGCTGCGGCTCGCGATGAACCGGCCCTTTCTGGCGAGGGAGGAAGCTGTGGAACAGGTGAGGTTGGGCTACGAAGAGTCCGGCCGAATTGCGGTGGTGGCTCATGAGCGGTGACGTCCCTTCGCCCATCCGCGACTTCCTGCGGAGGGAGTACGGCCTTTCCGCGCGAAGCGGCCGGTTGGAAGGCGAGGGGAAATGGGTGATCGAGGTTTGGCGGTCGATGCAGGCGACAGAGGTCCGACTTGGATTCGTGTGTGTCGCCTGGAAGGAAGGCGCGTGGGAACTCCTTCCCGCCGAGGGCGACGACAGTGTCTCCCCTGCGCGACTCGATGCGCTGGTGCAGGCTCGACAAGAGTCCATAGAGGACGCCTGGACGCTCTGCGAATCAACGCTCCGAGTCGCGGAGCAGGCGCTCAACTCTTCGGAGCCCAGCGACACCGTGGAGGCCGCCGCAACGAATGAGCGGGCCGCTGGAATGCTGCTGGAGGCGTCCTGGCATCGCAACCGCTGCATGCCGTTCGGCAAGGACCTGCGAGGTCTTGGCCCCAGGATGAACTTGCTCGCCGAGGCTCTCCGGAAAAGGGCCGCAGGTTCCTCTAGCGCCTCGTCAGCCGCGGCTACGGACGTCTATGGCTACGAACTGCGGCTGCGTGATCTCTGGCTTCCTCGCCTGGAGCAGTCCATCAGGAGAGGCGGTGACGACAGCGATCTCCTGAGAGTGTGGCTTCGCGAGGCGACCGAAGTCTTTGTCGATGCGGCGAACCAACACCGGTCCGAGTTCGCCGGCTTCTGTCCGGAGGCCTGCTCCTTCTGGAGGTGGGTAGATTCGCCGCATGGCGTTCCCGCGGAAGAGGGCTTCCTGCTCCTGGCCGCGGATCGGGGCCTCGACCCGCAAGTGTCCCAATCTTTCGGTGCGCCCCTCGGGCTGCGAGAAGGACTGGTCGGCCGGGTCGCCTACACAGGCTTTCCCTTTCTTGTGCCCTGCGACCTGGTGAACCACCCCTTCTATTCGGCTCCCGCTTTGGCCGAGAAGGGGCGTTTTCAAGCCGCACTGGCCTGTCCGGTCTGGACCACTGAGGAGCTCCGCGGCGCCCTGCTCTTCTACTCGCGCGCACCGGCTGCCGACGAGACCTCAAGCGATCGGGGCCTCGCGTTTGCTCGAGCCTTTGCCCGAGTGATCGAGTCCTCCTGGCGGTGGTGTGAGGAGGTGTCTCTCGCGCGGGCGGTTGAGGCCGCAGACCGGAAGGTCCGGGAGACGGCGGATGAACCGAGTTTGAGAAGTCGTGCAGCCAACTTCATGCGCTGGCTTCGGGAGCGCTTCGGAGCCACGGGTGCCGGCTTCTACGGGTTCGCCCCCTCGTCTCTGAACCTTGTGGCGTTGGCGATCGCGGAAGCACCGGGATGCGAGGGCCTGTACAAGGAGGGAGCAGAGTACGACCTGGATCAAGGAGCAACCGGGAGAGTGGCAAAGGCAGCTCGCTGCGTGTGCGTGGCGGACCTCCAGGCTCCGGAAGCCCTGGAAGTATGGAAACCCGAGTTTCTTGCGCTCACCCCCGCCGCGAAGGAACGGATGCGGGGCCACTGGTTCAATTTTATGGCCACCGCCGTTCGGGCCTACAGCTCGCTGGGAGACGGAGACGTCAGTGGTCTCTTCGGCGTCTGCAAGGTTTGTCGTTTCGTTCCCGCCAACCGGCCGTGGGCGTTCGAGGCTTACGAGAAACGCGCCTTCGTCGAAGTTGCTGAGCGCTTCGGTCGTGCGCTGAGGGAAATGTCGCGTGTGCAGACGGCGGTTGCTTCTCTAGCTACCGGCAATTCCGCTGGGTTTCGCGAGGAACCCCAGCCCGCAGACGATGAAAATCGAGTCGACGTGGAGGCATGCAGCCGGCGAGTGTCCCTGGTTGCAGGCGCCGCCCGGGAGACCGCCCGGCTCGCCCTGACCCTTGATGCGGCCAAACCGATCCGCTCCTTGTGGTTCTGGGAGGAGGGGGGGGGGGTCCCCTTCCTGTGGACTGCCGAACGGAGCATCGTTTGGTTCGATGCCGATCGAGAAAAAGACGCCCTGGAAAGGTTGGTTCCGGCGCACGGAGTATGCGTGGCTGCGCCGGCTCGGCAACCGGAACCTGAGGCTCCGGTAACCAGCTACGCGGCGGTTTCATCCGACATCGGGTCCGGGCACCCCCGAGTCGGTCTGCTCGCCAAAGTCAGGCAGCACACAGAGGAGCAGCGCGTCCGGCTGGAGGCCCTCCTCGGAGACTTGCGTGCTCGGCTGCAGGACGTGTTCGAATGGCGTCGTACCTATCAGCGCACCTTGAGGCTTCGCGTCTATGGCGACCTCGCCCGACGTCGGGATGTCGGCCCAGACTTGGCTCGGCAGTGGCTCAACGTCCTCGCGGAGCTTGAGGGGCGACGCGTGTTCAGAGACCCGGATCGGGAGGACCTGACGGGTCCCTTCGGGTTGTGGCTCGCTCAGAGTTTCGATGAAGTTCAGCAGACCTATTCGATCCGGCGAATCAAATTCGACATCGATGAGCTGGGTGGCAAAGTCAACGCGGGAGGCAGCAACCGACAGTTACTCGTGCGCCCAGCCATCGTCAGCGAAGGCGGGCCGGTGTGGCTGCCTCTGAACGTGATCCCTCGCATCGTGGGCGCCTTCTCCAGGCTCGCGGGCTTCGCCCCGCTGACGATCGGCCTGGACAGAGGCAACCCCGCGACGGACTCGCCCCGTCTCGTCTTGAGCAACGGGCTATCGGAGAAGAGCATCTGGCGGGCAGCTTGCGAGGGCATGATTCAGATCGTCAACCTCGGCCAGCACTCGTCGGCGGGGATGGCCGGACTCACCCCTCCGGTGCTACGAGCCTCCCAAGGGGGAGAGGGGCAGCAGTCCCTGGTCGTCGAGTTTTCCCCCCGCAAGGCCGGCGCGCCCTGAGTACTGCGGGCACCCCCCACCCCAGCCCTCCCCCACTCAGAAGGGAGGACGAGTGCCCCTCAAACTACCGGCTCGCGCGTACCCCTTCCAAAGGGCAATAGGGCAAAGGGCTATGTCCCCGCCGAGCGAACCAACCGCAACCCGATGAGGTCGAGCCGAGCGAGCGAGAGGTCCCAGTAGCGGTAGACGCAGCGCAAGGCCGCATCATCGGAGAAGCACGACCCGCCCCGCACCGCGCGGCGTTCGGGGGTCGGAGGAACCATCTCGCACCACTCCCAGACGTTACCTGCCAGATCGACAATACCATCCCGCGCGCCCGCCGGGAAAGCACCCACAGGCGTAGCGTGCTGGAGGCCAAGTCCGCTCCAATTGGCGCGGGCAGCATCCCCAGTCCCGGGCTCCCCCTCCGGCCAGGGATAGGTCCTCGAATCCGGTCTCTCGGCGGCCCACTGCCACTCCGCCTCCGTGGGCAGCCGGATAGCCTGGCCCGCTGCCAATCGGCCATTACGGCGCTCCTCCAGGGTTCGCCATCGGCAGTACGCCGTAGCCTCGTATGCGCTCACGTTGACGATCGGCCGGTTTGGGTGTCGAAGTTGCGTTCGCCAGGACTCCGCCACTGCCTCGCTCACAGTCTTCCGCTCGCCCTTTGGCACGTCCTTCCAGAGCACGGCCTCGCTCGAAGGCGCTTGGTCGCGTAGGACGAAGCAGCGATACTCCTGGACGGTCACGGGGGCCCATGAGATCGAGAACGGGGAAACTCGTACGGTTTGCCCACCCGCCTTCGCCCCAGGTTCGACCGACCCCCACAAGAATTTTTCAGAGAGCGTCACCTCCCCCTCCGGCACCGAAACCCATGGTTCGCGATAGCCCGGGCGCAGCCGCGGATCCCCTCCCTTCTCGTCCAGGAGACCCGGCCCTTCGAGGAAGAGGAGCCGATCGAGCAGCGGCCATGCGCCTGCGTCCTGTTCATAGACCGCCGCAAGGTCGCACGACCAGACCGTGGGGTCCACGGCAGGAAACAGGTCGCGACTCTCGATCACGGCGGCCATGGCGAGGCCGAGGAAGCGCCCCCTGCGTGGGCCGGCCTTCTCCGCGAGCTCCTGAAGCGTCGCCACCAGGGCCTCGGCCCGTTCGCGCGCACCCAGGACTCGTGGCAGAAGCCGGATGAGGTCCTCCCAAAAGGGATCCTCGATCTGCGTCGCCCGTTCCCGCACGAACGTCTCCACCGTCTTGTTCTCGCGGCCAAGGCGATGCGCCGCGAGGAACTCCCGGAACAGGCGGTGGCGAAACCGGACCTGCTCCGGTCCGTCCGCCGGCTGGTCGAACCGCAGGAGTCCGGTATGCTCGGCCGCCCACACCAAGTGCCGCGCGGCGCGCAGCTCGCGCAGGGGATCGGCGGCCGGCAGCTCCTGGAGCGCAACTCCACGGGCGTTCCCCTCGGGCCAGGACTGCGCCCCGGCCTCCTGCATTTTGAGCGCGATCCGATCGAGAAGGTCGCGCTTGCCCGCTTCGTCGAGCCGCCAACCACGCTCCACGTCCTCCGACCGGCGCGCCGCGCAAAGATCCGTCACGAGGAGTTCGCAGAGCCGCGCACGGTCGTCGGGGAGCCTCCGGTAGCGTTCGTAGACCGTACACACCGCCGTCAGCATCAGCGGGTTGACGACCAGGCTCTCATTCGCCCCTCCCGCTCCAACTTGCAGGCCCACGCCATCCACCGCCGAACGAAGCTCCGCCTCGTAGGCCGCATCCCTCTTCCGCGCGCGCGACCAATTGGCGATCAAGCCGCGGACCTGGCCGTCCGAGAGGGGCTGGAGCTCAAGGACCTCCAGTTCCGGACCGAAGGCAGCCGCACCGGTGTAGCTGGCGGAACGCGTGGTGAGGACCAGGCGCAACCGGGGGTGGAGCCGCGCGGCCCCCTTGAGCAGGTCCAAAACGCGGCCCCGCGGGCCCGCCGCCGCGATCTCGTCCCAGGCGTCGACGAGGAGGAGGTATCGGCCGGCCTGGAGCCCAGCCTCCACCTCGTGGAGCCGGCGGGGATCGACGCCGGAGGCCGAGAGCTCCTTCTCGAGCGCGGTCGCCAGCGGGCGAGCCTCGTGGAGGTGCGCCGCGAGCCGCAGAGCGTCGAGGAGGATGGGAATGGGGAGTCCGCCGTCCTGGCGCCGAAGCCCGTCGACCTCCAACTCCTCCATCTCGGCCGGGGCGCCGAGGCACGCCGACGCGACGGCAGCGGCCAGGCGCGTCAAGAAGACGGTTTTCCCGCCGCCCGGTGACCCGACGAGTGCGATCCGGGGAAGCTCGGGCCGACAGACCCACCAAGCGAGCGGGGAGGGCTGGGGCTTTTCCTTGGGCTCGCGCATCCGAAGGACGGCCTCTTCGTCGTCTTTCGGGTCCGAGTTGTCCGCCGGTTCCGCGGACACCAGCCTGTGGTCCGCGCCGCGCAACCAGCGTGCGCACCGGCCGTCCATCGGCACGTACAGCTCCGGCGCATACACCTCCGCTCGCCCCTCCGTGTCCACGAGGTAGGCCCGTCCCGTGGAGGTGCGTCCCGCGCGCCATGTCGCGAGGCGCGCCTGCAGGTAGGCAAGCTCCCACGGGCGGAAGCCCGCCTGGCCGCCCGCGTGCGCGCCCGAGGCACGAGTCTGCAGCGCCCTCGCCGCCATCGCCGCTACCAGGCCCGGGAGCTGCCCGGGGTCCGTGAAGCGCGCAGCGCCCGCGTGACTGCTCCTGAAGGCCTTCAACTCGCGATCCGCCTCCGGCTTGCGCCGATTCGGCCGAACCAAATCGTGGTTCCCGGGGACGGGGAGGAGCAGGGGCGACGAGCCCAGACTGCCGAAGTGCTCCCAAGTGCGCTCGAGGATCCGATCCAGCTCGTCATACTCGGCGGGGTCTCCGGCATTCGCGAGGTCGCCCGTGAAGAAAACGACGTCCCACGGTCCCGACATGGGGTGGAGCTTCGCCAGGTCGTCGCGAAATGGCTCCTCGACGGTCGGCCAAAGCCAATCCTGACCCTTCGCGCCTACATGGAGGTCCGAGAGCTGCAGCCACCGCAGGGAAGGCCTGGCGATCTCTTACTCGGCGAAAACAGGGCAGGGTCTGGTGACCCGTCGACGAACATCGGACACAATCGTCAGCCGAGTCACGGCAAGTCGCAGCTCATGTGGCGATTCGCGCGGGCCGGAGGCCCGCGCCCCCAGGCATCGTGTCTGGACTTCGTCAACGGGCCACTCGTACCTGAGCGGACCGGACCACACAGGAACCGTCGCTCAGCGTCTTCCGCAGTGGACTGCCCCTGCCAAAGCCCAGTGCGAGGACTTTCCACTCGCGTTGCTGGGCGGAGCTTGCGATGAGCGGAACCGATTCTAGCCGCGCATTGCGGGCGCGGGCAATCGAAATCACCGACCCGAGAGCAGGGCCTATCAAGCTCGCCTGGCGGACCGCAGCCTGGCTCCAACCGTGGTAGCGCCGGCTCCGCTTCGCGTCCCGCTTTCGTCCGTCGGAGCCGGCCGCAACGCCGGTCAAGCCTCAGCCCTTCGGCAGCCTTCCCGGCCGCAGCTTCGGCCGGCCCTTCAGCTCCGGCACGCGCGGACGCGCCTTCCGCAGGAGCCGGAGGATCTCGACGAGCCCGCGCTCCAACTGCCGGTCCCGGCCCGCCGCGTGGTCTTGCGGGCGGTTCTCCACCTCGATGTCCGGGTCCGTGCCGTAGTTCTCCACGCCCCAGCCCACGTCCTGGAACCAGAACGCGAACTCCGGCTGCGTGGTCCACGTCCCGTCCACGAGCGCGTGGCGCGGCCAGATCCCCACCACGCCCCCCCAGGTCCGCTTGCCGATCAGCGGGCCCAGCTTGTACAGCTTGAACGAGTGGCTGAAGATGTCGCCATCCGAGCCGGCGTACTCGTTCGTCAACGCGACCATCGGCCCCATCGGCGCGTCGCTCGGATACGACTCCGGCCGCGCCCACCGCTGCGCGCAGTACCCCACGCGCCGCCGCGCCAGCTTCTCCAGCAAGAGCTGCGACACGTGTCCGCCGCCGTTCCACCGCACGTCCACGATCAGCCCCTCCCGATCGACCTCGGTCGGGAAGTACCGGTGGAACTCCGAGTACCCCGCCGGCCCCATGTCCGGGACGTGCAGGTAGCCCACGCGCCCGCCCGTCTCCTCGTGCACCCGCGCCCGGTTCCCCTCGACCCAATCGCGGTAGCGGAGCGCATACTCCTCCTTGAGCGCCTTCACGACCACGGCGCGCGGCTCATCGGCGTTCTTTTTTTCGGCCTTCGCACCCCGAGACCGGACGGTCAGGTGCACTTCGCGTCCGGCGCAGTCCACGAGACGCTCGTACGGCGAGGCCTCCGGGCCCACCTTTTCGCCCTCGACCTCCAACAGCTCGTCCCCGTCGCGAAGGCACAGGCCGGGCGCCGCGAGCGGCGAGGACCGATCCTCGTCCCAGGAGTCGCCGCGCGGGATCCGCCCGATCCGCCACGCGCCCGCGCGCGTGTCCGGCTCCAGGTCCGCGCCCAGGAAACCCTGGTGCCACGCGGGCTGCGGGCGATAGTCCCCTCCCAGTTCGTAGCAGTGCGAGGTGCCCAGCTCCCCCTGCATCTCCCAGAGCAGGTCCGAGAATTCCGCGCGCGTCGAGACGCGCTCCACGAGCGGCAGGTAGCGCGCGCGCACGGCCGCCCAGTCCACGCCGGACATGTCGGGCGTCCAGAACTGGTCGCGCTGGAGGCGCCACGCCTCCACGAACATCTGCCGCCACTCCTCCTCGGTCTCCACGGCGACGCGCAGTCGGTCAAGGGCCAGCCAGCCGCTCTCGCGGCCCGCCTCCTCCGACGAAGCGGGCTTGCCGTCCGGCTTGAACGTCGCGGGCACGACGCGGACGCGACCGCCCGAACGGACCGCCAGGACCTTCGCGTCCAGCGAAAGGGCGAAGTCCGAGACCTTTTCGTGCACGGTGTCGGCCTTCGCCAGCTCGAAGTCGTAGGCCTCGAGCCGGCCCTTGCCTGGCGCGTCCGACTGCGGGATCCACGATTGGTCGAGGCTGCCTTCCACGGGGAAGGAGAGGATGAACGCCCGCCCTCGGCCGCCCCGCACGTCGGAGTACCGGCCCTCGGGCAGCGGGAAGGTCACGCTCCGGTCCAGGATCCCGTCGAAGTCCACGTCGACCTTCGGCGGTTCCTTGGTCGCGTCCTTCGAAGCCTCCTTGGGGGCGTCGCTCGCACCGCCCTTCGGCCCGACATCCTTGGCTGCTTCCTGCTCACCCGCGACCGCCGGACTCGCGGCGCCCGGCGATTTCTCCTTGTCCTTCTCCTTCTCTTTTTCTTTGTCCTTCTCGTCGTCGGCCGAGACGCCGGGCGCGCGCGGGGCGCGCATGGCCGCGGAGAACGGGGAGACGAGGTCACGCCGGAGCGGGAGCAGCATGGCGAGCGCGCCCTTCGGGAAGCCGAGGGCGAATTGCTGGCTGTCGTAGATCGGGTCGAAGACGCGCCACGAAATGAAGTAGAGGTACTTCCCCTCCGGATCGAAGGAGGGCCGCACGTCGCGGAAGTCCGGGCGCGTGACCGGGACGACCTGGCCGGTCGCCGCATCGCAGAGGTGAATGGAGGAGGTCCGCCGCGAATTCGCAAAGCCGTAGGCGAGCCAGCGGCCGTCAGGCGACCACGCCAGGCCCTCGATCCGGCCCCATTCGCTCTTTTCGATGACGCGGGCCTGGCCGGACGCCAGGTCCACAAGCAGCACCTCTTGCCGCTGGTTCGCCAATGCGACCCGGTCCGGCCCCGCGGGCGCGACGGCGAGGTCGATCGGCCGCGCGAAGTCGCCGGGGAGCCGGCGCGGCGCCTCGCCCGCGCCGGCCGGGAACACGACGAGCCCCTCCTCGCCTCCTTCGTCCGAGACCGCGACGGCGCGTTTCCCATCGGGCAACCACTTGAGGAGGCGGAAGCGCGACTTCGAGGGGGCGCCCTGGCGGCGGGGCGCGCCCTCCCAGAGGGGCATGCTGAAGGCCCCGCCGCGGCTGACGCAGGCGATCGAGTGGCCCGCGGGGTGGAGATCGAAGCCCTCGAGGTGCCGGCCGGCGCTCACGAACTTGCGCCCGCGCTCGCTTCGGCTGCTCCGGAGTCGGACGTCGACCTTGCGGGTCGTGCCGTCGGCCGAGTCGAAGACGTGGAGGTCCGCCCCTGCCTGGTAGGCGATCCGTCGGCCGTCCGTGGACGGGAAGCGCGCGAAGAAGTCCTCGTGGTGCGTGTGGCGGCGGAGGTCGCGGCCGGTCGGCGTGCTGGAGTAGAGGTTGGCGAAGCCTTCGTGGTCGGAGAGGAAGTAGATGCGAGGACCGAGCCACATCGGGCTTGCGAGATTTCCTTTGAGCGGGACGAGGGGCGCGAAGGAACCGTCCCCGCGGCGATCGACCCAGAGCGTCCCGGCGGTGCCGCCGCGATAGCGTTTCCAGCGGGCCGGGTCGCCCGAGTTGCGGCCGATGACGACGCCGGGGCCGTCGGGCTGCCGGGCGATGGCGCGGGCCGGTCCATGGCGCAGCGCGCGCGGTTCGCCGCCGGCGGCCGGGAGCGCGTGGAGGTGCATGTAGCCGCGGAACGGCTGCCGCCAGTCGCTGGCGAAGAGGAGCTCGGCGCCGTCGGGCGACCACCCGACCACCTGCGTCATGGAACCGAGCCACGTCAACCGGCGCAGCGGCCCGCCCTCCGCGTCCATGACGTAGACCTCGGCCGGCCCGTCGTCGCGGCCGGTGAAGGCGAGCTGCCGGCCGTCGGGCGAGTACGCCGGGAACGAGACCATGCCCGGGCTCGTCGTGAGGCGGCGCGCGAGCCCGCCGGTGACGGGAACGGTCCAGAGGTCGTCTTCGCAAACGAACGCGATCGAGTCGCCATGGATCGTCGCATGGCGGTAGTAGCCCGACTCCGAAGGCATGGGTTCCTCCTCGAGGTTTCCGGTACGGGGTGGTCGACCGTGGGGCGCAAGTCGGCAACAGTCTATCCGACCGGCCGGGCGAGGCAAGGAATTGTGGCGCGGATTCGACGGGTGGCGTATTCCGATTGTGCCTACACGCGTTCTCGCGTAGGATAGCCCGCGCCACGCAAGATCGACTCTGTGTTCCAGCTAGCTGAGGTAGGCCATGCCAACGACGAGCCCCCTCCGAGCGGCGCTGCTCTTCTCCGTACTGGCGGCAATCCTGCTCTGCCGGCTTCTCGCGGCCGAGGAGCCGCACCCGTCCTTCCCCGGCGTGCTGGTCATGAAGGACGGTCGGAAGCTCAAGGGGGAGATCACGGATCGCGGCGACGTCTTTGAAGTGAGGCTGAAGTTCGGCGTGTCGCGCGTCAAGAAGGAGGAGGTGGAGCGGATCGACAAGGACGAGGGAAAGCCCGCCGCCGCGAGCATGCAGGTCGCCGTGGAGTTCATCGAGCCGTACTACGGAACGGTCGTTTTCAAGGACGGCCGCCGCATCGCCGGCGACATCGTGGAACGCGCGGGCAAGGTCGAAATCCACCGAAAGATCGGCATGGTGCGCATCGAGCGCGAGCTCGTCGAGCGCATCGAGAAGTCGGACCCGCCCCCTGCGCCCGCGCCCCGCCCCACGCCCGCCGCGGGCGAGGCCGCGAACGCGCCCACCGGCGCCGCGGGAACGCCGGCCGCCGAGCCCGCGGTCGCGCCGCCCGCGGAGGCCGAGCCGGAGTCCGCGCCGCCGATCGAGGCCCCGTCGACGACCGGCGGACCGAAGACCACCGACCCGAAGCTGCGCGCGCTGGCCGAAGAGGCGAACCAAGCGCTGGCGAGCTGCCTCCGGCATCACGCGCGGTTTCGGGAGAGCAGGGACGAGAAGGTGCGAAAGACCGAGATCCTCGCCGCGCTGCAGGACATCCGCAAGGCGGCGGGGACTTTCGCAGGACTGCTCGAGGCGGTGGGTGACGACGCGTGGCTCGAGGAGCGCTACCACGCCTCGATCGAGATCTTCAAAGAGGTGCGGATGCGGGCGGGGTTGTACAAGTGAGCACCTCCCGACGCACCGCCGACCTGCCCGGCGGCTTTCAATGCGGCGCCGGTACGGCGGCCTCGCTCGCGCCCGTGCCCGCGGCGGCCGCGGCCCCGGCGGCGGGCGGCGCCTTGACCTCGGCCGGCTTGTAGTAGAGCACCGTCCCCGCGCCGAGCGCGGCCACCACGATCCCCACGTAGAACATCGGGCTCGGCGACTCCGTCCGCTTCCACGCCATCGTGACCAGCACGTTCATGATCGGCGCGCCCGCGAAGACCAGCGGCGCGACGTAGAGCGGGCTCCCGCCGTTCTTCATCGACAGGATGATGCAGAGCGCGCCCGCCGCGCCGAGCGCGCCCCCCAGCGTGGCGAAGCCGGCGCCGCGCACGTTGAACTCCGCGGGCTCCAGCTTGAGCGCGAACAGCACGAGCGGAATGACGACTGCCGTGCAGAAGTACGCGACCCCCACGCACAGGAACGCGCGTAGCGCCCCCTCGCTCGGCCTTCCGCCAAGGAGCTTTTGCCCTTCGTGGAGCGTCGGCACGTAGGCCCCCCAGGACACGACGGCCCCCACCACGAACACCAACCAGAGGTACGACTTCATCGGGCTCTCCTCAAAAAGGCTTGTCGCGGCAGGCGCGCGGCGCTACGATCCGGGTTCGGGCTTCCTTCTTCTCGCTCGCAAGGCTTAGGGCCCGTAAGAAAATAACTCGCTCGTTCGACGCGCAGGAGGGCGACATGAATTCTCAATGCTCAATTTTCAAGACTCAGCCAAGGCTCAAGGTTCAATTCTCCATGACTACCCTGGAACGTAGCCCGGGCACGGGATCGCGCACTCTGAGCCTTGAACTTCGAGCCTTTTCTGAAAATTGAGCCTTGGGCCTTGAGCCTTTTCCCGAGGAACTCCTGGTTTCCGAACTGCATGAGTTATTTTTTTTACGGGCTCTTACTCGCCATGACGAAGCTCCCCCGGCTCGCGCGCATGACGCTGGTCCTCCTCGCCGCGCTCCTTTCCCTGACCGGTCCCGGCGCCTCCGCCGACGACCCCGTCGAATTCAAGACAGCGACGCTCGCGCCCGAGGGGTCCACCTGGATGAACGTCTTCGCCGAGATGGACCGCGAGGTGCGCGCGAAGACCGACGGAAAGGTCGGCTTCAAGTTCTACCCCGGCGGCGTCGTGGGGGACGAGAAGGCGGCTCTCAAAAAGATCAAGATCGGACAGCTCCAGGCCGCCGCGCTCACGAGCGTCGGCCTCTCCGAACTCCTGCCCGAGTCGCGCATCCTGGACCTGCCCTATCTCTACCGCGACGAGCGCGAGGTCGACGCCGTGCGCGCGGTCATCTGCCCGCGCATGGAAAAACGGCTGGAAGAGGCCGGCTACGTCGCCCTCGGTTGGGGGGACGCCGGGTCGGTCTATCTCTTCTCGACCCATCCGGTCCGCTCGGTCGAGGACCTGCGCGCGAGCAAGGTGTGGGTCTGGGAAGGGGACGCGGTGGCCGAAAGCGCGTTTCGGACGTGCGGCGTCGATCCCATCCCGCTCGCGCTCCCCGACGTCCTCACCTCGCTCCAGACGGGCCTCATCGACACGGTCTACATCTCCCCGATCGGCGCCATCGCGCTCCAGTGGTCCACCCGCGTGCACACCATGACCGACATCCCGATCGCGGACGCCCTGGTCGTGCTCACGGTCCAGAAAAAGACCTTCGATCGGTTGTCTCCCGAGCACCAGCAGCTCCTCCGCGACCTCGGCGCCGTCTACGGCCGCAAACTGCTGGAGCAGGCCCGAAAAGAAAACGTCGAGTCGATCAAGGTCCTCCGGGAAAAAGGCATCGAGCTCGTCGCGCCGGACGAGCCCACCCGGGCCGAGTTCGGCAAGATCGCCGAGCGCGTCAGCCGTGACCTCGTCGGCAAGATCTACACGCAGGAGCTGCTGGACGAGGTTCACCGCGTACTCGAAGAGCTGCGGGCAAAAAAATAACCGGCGAGCCGCCGGCCCGCGCTCCGACGCCGCGCTCCGTCATTTCACGCGGTACAGCTCTCCCCACCAGCCCTCGAGCGACGCCTCGCCGCCGCCGTCGGCCGGCACGGGCTCCCAGACCTGCCAGTCCCGCACGCGCTCGAGCACCCCCGCGGTCCGCGCCAGGAACTCGTCGCGCGACCGAAGCGACCAGAAGCCCGGTTTGCGCGCGCCCGCATCCCCCCAGCGAAACGTGTAGGTGGCGTTCAGCCGCTCGACCTCCGACCACCCGACGTAGACGTGCGTGACGCCCGCGCCGCGGAGCACTGCGCGGAGCGCCTCCGGCCCGCGGCCTTCGTCGAGCGCAACCACAAGCGGGTTACGGTCAAAGACGGTCGCGGCCAGCGAGGTACGCGGGCAGTAGAAGGTGCGGTCCTCCCCGACGAGCAGCACGCGCCCGGTCGTCGGCACGGACGCAGGTAGGTCCCGTAGGGCGGCGAAGCCCGGGAGCTGTTTCGAGAGGGTCTCGGAAACGGACGAGAGTCCGAGCGCGACCGGCAGGTACGGGCTCGCGAGCTGAACGCCGTATACGACGACGTAAAAGCACAAGAGGAGCAGGGCCCCGGCCCGTAGGACGCGGAGGCGTACCGCCGCGGCCGTCAGCCCCGCCGCCGACAGCAACGCGAAGGCGGGGAAGAGGGGGTACAGGAAGCGGTCGATCCGGTGGGTGAAGAGCCACCAGAGCGCGACGCCGAGGGCCGTGTACGCCCCGAGCCAGCGAAGAGCGGGGGGCCAGGGGCGGGTGCACGCGAGAAAGGGGAGGAAGGCCACGAGGAGGAGCGAAAGGCGGAAGGGGGGTTCGTACGCCGCCGCGGCGAGGCCGGACGCGCAGTCGAGGAGCGTGCCGCGCGGCCGGTGGGCCTCGCGGAAGCGCGCCTCCTGTTCCGCCGACCAGTCGCGTCCGCCGAGAGGCCCGCCGAGGAGCGGGTACACGGGATTTCCCGTATCGACGGCGTTCCGCGCCAGCCAGGGCAAGGCGGGCAGGAGCGCGAGCGCGGCGTAGAGGAGCGCATGGAGGAGGCCGGAGCGCAGGGTGCGGGAAAGGGGGGCCGCGTACGCGTGGAAAAGAAGCCCCAGGCCCAGCGGGCAGAGAAGGAAGAGCACGGCCGGGTACTTGCACCCGATGGCGAAGCCCGTCGCCAGGGCCGCGACGACGAGCGCGCGCAGGCCCGAGAGCGGCGCCGGAGGGCCCGGTGCCGCCGAGGCGGGCGGAGCGCCGAGGACGAAGCCGAGAAAGGCGTGGAGCGCCAGCAGGGATTGCAGGGCCAGGTACGGCTCGACGTAGTTGCGGAGCGGGTAGATGCCGGTCTCGACGCAGCAAAGCAGGAAGGCGGCCGCGTAGAGGCCCGCCGAGCGCGACAGGAAGCGGCGCCCGAGCGCGGCGGTGCCGCCGGCCAGCGCAAGGCACAGCCAGGCGTTCACGGCCTTGCCGAAGAGCGCCCCTTTCCAGGCCGACCCGGCCACCACCATCCCGGCGAGCGTCCACATCTCGGAGTTGAGGGGGAAGGCCGCGTACACGACGGTCGGCCAAAAGGAAATCCTTCCCTCTTCGAGATAGCGCGTGGGCGCGCCCAGATGGTACTCCAAGTCGTCGTAATCGAGCGGAGGAAAGCCCGAGAGGAGCAGGGCCGGCAAGGCGAAGACGAGGCAGAGGACGGCAACGACCCGTTCGTCGGCGGGCGCCTCGCGAAGAAAGGCCCGCGCGCGCCGGCCCGCGACGACCGCCCACCGGACCGCATTCGCTCCACCTGGGACCGCGAGCACAGACGCGAAGAGGAGAAAGAGCCCCCGATGCAGCGCGCCGGCGAGGCCGAGGCCGAGCGTGGTCAGGGAAACGAGTCCGAGCCCAAGCCCGAGCCCGAACAAGAAACGCTCTTCGTCAGGCGCGTCGCGCAGAAGGTTCGCCCAGCGGAGGAGCCTCTCTCCGGTCCCCGCGGCGACGAGCAGGCTCGCCGCCGCGACGGCGATGAGCGCGAGGTGCGCGAAGGGGCCGGTCGCGTCGATCTCGGCGAGGTGCATGCCGGAAGGGTCCCTCACGGCGAGCGATGGCGGGCGCCCCGTTCCCCCGTTCCCCCCGCCTCGCCCGACTCGACCCTGCCGTGTGGGGCGGCCCCTGGCGTTAGCGCCCGCGCAAAAAGGTTGTTACCCTGGTTTGAACCCTGCCGAATTCTTGCGCGGGCGCTTACGACTCGAGCTTCAGGAAGCGGCGCACCGTATCGAGGACCTCCGGGACTTCGAAGGGCTTCGACATGAACGCGTCGCACGGGATTTCCGAGGCGCGGGCGCGCTCCTCCTCGGTCCAGCTCGCGGAGAGGACCAGCACCTTGGCGTGCGGGCGAAGACGGCGCGTCGCACGCGCGACCTCGTCGCCGTTCCGGTAGGGCATGTGGAGGTCCGTCACCACGAGGTCGAACGACTCCATTTCCAGGCGCTCCACCGCCTCCCGGCCGTCGACCACCGTCACCGCGTCCAGGCCCATCCCCTCGCACATCGTCAAGAGGAGCTCGCGATTCCCCGGCTCGTCGTCCGCGATGAGGACCTTCGGTTTTCCCGGCATGCTCGGCGCTCCTCTGCAACTGGAGCGGCTATTATGCGCGGGAAGCGGGGGCCGCGTCAATGTTGGAGTGCGGGGAGCCCTCGGGAGCGGCGGGCGGGGGAGGAGACGCCGGCGACGCGGCAGGGACGGCGGGGGCATCGAGGGGGAGCGAGACGGCCGTCGGCAGGGTCGCCGTCGACCGCTCGCTCCCGCTCGCAAGCGGCTCGGGAAAGGCCGGTGGGACAGGAGGAAGGAGTCGGGGACGCGGGGTCACGCCCGCGCTCACCGGGTCTTGACCGCTTCGACGATTTCGGGCACCGGGTCGCGATACTGGGTGCCGTGATACCGCAGGCAGCCGCCGCCGGCCGCGACCATCATCCGCCGCACGACCTCGCCCCACGCGCGCGTCTTCACTTCGGCAACGACTTCCTTCGACGTCACGGTCACGTGTCCGAGCACCTGCCGCGCGTCGGCGTCGGCGGGGGAGACGTTCCAGTGGCCCGCGGGGTATTTGCGCACCCAGGCGAACCGCGAGCAATCGGGTTGGCTGCGCTCGATCTCGAGGTCGAGGAGGCCGCGCAGCCGGAGCAGCGCGTCCTCCGGGTCGCCGTGCTCGAAGTGGACGGAGGTCAGGACCATCGGCTCCATCCCGGGGGGCAGTTCGGTGCCGCAGCCGTCGGCCGGCGGCTCGACGCCGTACTCCGGCCCCGGCCGATCGAAGACGGGCGTGAAGGCGGAGCCGGAGGTGCGGGCGACCTGGCGCAGCCGATCGATCGGGTCGCCGATCAGGGCGATGCGGTCGGCCACGGTCGGGCGCCCCTTGTCCCCTTCGAAGATGCCCAGCGTCAGCATGTCCTCGCCCGTGGGGAAGAGCTCGCGCGGCAGCACGTCGCCCGGCGGCAGCTCGCCGACGATCCAGACCATCGAGGCGAACTCACGCGGCAACGCGATCCCCGACTTCCGGGCCAGCTCCGCGCCGCCAAGGACCAGCTCTTGCGCGACCAGGAGCTCGCAGGGGGCGAACGGGGCGGCGGTGCCGAGAAGGTGCGGGGCGCGGACGAGGCGCAGGAAGCTCGACTCCGGGCAGCTCGAGTTGCCGAAGCACTCGACGAGCCCGAGACCGTCCTCGACGAAGAAAGCCGCGAACTGCACGTGGCCGGGCGCGCCGTGGCGTGCCACGACGACGATGGAGACTTCCGAGGAGCGGTGGTCCTGGTTGATCCACGCGCCGAAGAGCGGCTCCAGTTGGGACCCGAGCGTGGGGGACTTCAGCTCTCCCGACATCGGGGCGCCCGCCGCCTGCTCAACCGCGGCCTTCCGGGCCTTGCGAAAAGTCGTTCCCGTGGACCGATGGATCGCGTTCACCACGACCGACCCTCCTTGCAGATGCTGGTGGGGACCAAGTACGAGCCCGGCGTGCGGGGGGGACCGCAGGTTGCGGCTTCCGTCCATTTTTATCGGCACCTATGCCGGAGGACTTTACCGAATTCCTCTTCCTTGACCCGACCGGCCGCGCAAGGCTAGAGTATGCTGTTCTCCTGGAGCCCTGGTCCGCAGGCGCGAGTGACCCCGGAGAACCCCACGCGCCAAAGCCCCGCGCCGCCCGTCCCCCTCGGAGGACCTCATGCCCTCGATCCGGGTCAAGCTCTTCGCCGCCGTCCGCGAACGACTCGCCGCCGAGGAAATCGCGCTCGACGTCGCACCCGGGACCACCGCCGCCGAGCTCCTGGCCCTCCTGGCCCGCGAACATCCGCGCGCGGCGCCGCTCCTTGCCGCCGTCCGCGTCGCCGCCAACCAGGAATTCGTGCCCGGCGCCTACGTCCTCCGCGAGACCGACGAGCTCGCCCTCATTCCGCCGGTCAGCGGCGGGTGAAGGAGACGGCTCGCCGACGGTCGCATGCCCGCCATCGTCGCGTCCCGACCCACCCCCGAAAACCCCTCTTGGAAGCGTGGCCTACCTCCATGATCGACCTCACGACCGAACCGATCGACATCCCGCGTCTCGTCTCGCTCGTCGCCGGACCGGACTGCGGCGCCCTCACGACCTTCCAGGGAACCGTCCGAGACCAGAACGAAGGGCGAAAAGTCACTCGCCTCGCCTACGAGGCCTATCGCCCGATGGCGCTCGCCCAGATGCAGGAGATCCAGGTCGACATCGCCAAGAAATGGCCGGGCGCGCGCGTCGCGATGGTCCACCGGCTCGGCTCCCTCGCCATCGGCGAGATTTCCGTCGGCATCGCGGTGGCCGCGCCTCATCGGGATGCGGCCTTCGCCGCATGCCGCCACGCGATCGAGCAGCTCAAGAGCGTGGTCCCGATTTGGAAGAAAGAGTCCTTCGAAGGGGGCGAAGCCTGGGTCGGGAAGTGAGCCCCGCAGCGCGGCGGGGCCGCAGCCAAGCGACGACGGAACCACAGATTTCACAGATTCGTAATCTGCGTAATCTCGTTGAATCCGTGAAATCTGTGGTTTTCGTGGCGTTCGACCAAAGTCGAATTGTCGCAAGAAAACGAACTTCGAACGATTAGCGGAGCAGGAATCGAACGACCCCACGAATTCCATCGGAGCACACGCATGCCCACGTCTCCCGCAACCCTTCGCGGCGGTCCGAGAGGCGCCGCCGCCACCGCGGGCGCAGCCGCCCTGGCCCTCGTCGCCGCCCTCGCCTGCACGGCCGCCCTCCGCGCGGACGACGACGAGGACGAGCCGCCGCTCTCCCCGAAGCAGCTCCAGGCAAAAAAAGAGCTGGTGTACAAGGCCTTCGCCGGCCAGGACGCCGACTGGACCCGGATGGGCAAAGCGCGGGCCGGCGACTGGCTCGCGCGCTTCAAGGAACCGGGCGAAACCTTCGACGAATACCGCGAGGAGATGGAGGCCGACCGGCCCAAGCCCGACTCGCGCATCCTCCTCGTCCCCCTCGGCGACTTCGCCAAGGACCACGCGGACCTCCTGGAGGCCATGCGCGAGTACGGCGAGGCCTTCTTCGCGACCCGCACGGAAGTCGCCCCGGCCCACGCCTTCCCCGCGCGGACCTGGGTCGAGCGCCGGGGCCAGTACAACGCCGATCGGGTCCTCGACGCGCTCGCCAAGGAAGTGCCGCCGGGTGTCATCGCCTACGTCGCCTTCACCGACCAGGACCTCTTCTCGTCCGGGCTCAACTTCGTCTTCGGCCTGGGAAGCGAGGGCTCGCGCGTCGGGGTCTACTCGACGCAGCGACTCGGCGAGCCGCGCGAGCGGCTCTTGTGGCGCACGCTCCAGCTCATGAACCACGAGGTCGGGCACATCTTCGGCGTCGATCACTGCATCTTTTACGAGTGCTCGATGAACGGCTCCAACTCGCTCGACGAGAGCGACCGGCACCCGATCCACTTCTGCCCGCTGGATGAAAAAAAACTTTCGTGGTTCTTCGGCTTCGAGCTGCCCGCACGCGATCGCCGCCTGATCGAGTACTACCGGAAGCACGGCCTCGGCGGCGAAGCGGAGTTCCTGGAGCGGGTCCTGAAGCACGGGGGCAAGTGAGAGGGATTTGAGAATGGAGACTTGAGAATTTGAGATTTAAGAATCGCGTCAGGCTCAACGCCCAGCCGGTTCGTGTCGCACCCCAATGCCCGCGACAGCTCCTGCAGAGCCCTTCGCCTCGCATCCGAAGGACGAGGGTCTGAGCGTCGCCCAGTGATCCCGGGAGAGTCGAGCGTTCCGCTGCACCTCGGATTGCGTCGAGCCGAAATTTGAGATTTGAAATTTTGAAATTTGACTTTTGAAATCGGCGTGCCGATCTGTCGCCAGAACCCCGCCGCACTGTGCTGCGGCCGCTTTGCCCTCCGTGGCTCGTCCCGCCTCTCTGGCCAGGTATCCCGATGGACGTCGTTCGCAATCCCACGCCCGATCGGCCCCCGAACGACTCGGCCGCCCCCTCACCGCCGGCGCAGCCCGCACGGACTCCGCTGCCGCCGCTCGACGACGACGACCGCGCCTTTGCCCGGGTGGTCCTCGACCTGGGCCTGCTCTCTCCCGAGGAGCTGGCGAAGGCCTTGTCCGCTCGGCCCGCGCCCGTGCCCGGCCGTCCGCACTTCCCGCTCGGTCCCTTCCTCCTCCGGCTCCGGTTGCTCTCCGCGCTCCAGCTCGCGCAGGTGCAGCAGGAGGTCGCGCGCCGCAGCGCCCGCTGCGGAGCTTGCGGCGCCGAAATGTCGGTCGCCGCGCTCGAGCCCGGCGACCGCCTGGAATGCCCCGCTTGCGCCGCACCCGTCACCGTCCCTCTGTTCCTGGCGGCGTCCGGCGCCTCCGGGAGCCTGAGTGACCCGGCCGCGCTCTCCGGGGCCGTCGGGGGCGCGCCCTCGCCCGCCTCCTCCGGGGCGCCGAGTGCGCCCGGCCTCCCTACGTCCACGCCTTTGCCTACGGCCTCGGTCACCATCGCGGCGCCGCTCTCCCCGGACGCCTTTCCGCCGCGGCCCGCGTCCCGGGGCGGAGCCGGCGGGCGGCTCTCCGATTCCGACGTCGCGCTCTTTCGTCGCGCCGGCGGGGCCACGAGCCTCTTCGGCCGCTACGAAATCCTCGACGTGATCGGCAAGGGCGGGATGGGGGTCGTCTACAAAGCACGACAGCTCGACCTCCGACGGCTCGTCGCCCTCAAGATCATGCGGGAGGGTCCGAACGCGGACGAGAAGGCCGTGCAGCGCTTCCAGCGCGAGGCGGAGGCGGCGGGGCGGCTCCGCCACCCGAACCTCGTCTCCGTCTACGACGCGGGCGCGCAGGACGGCATCTCCTTCCTCACCATGGAGCTGGTGCAGGGCCGCACGCTCGAGGACCTGCTCAAGGAGTCCTCCCCGGGCGAACGCCAGTCCCTCCTCTGGCTCGAGACGGTCGCACGCGCGGTCCACTACGCGCACACGCAGATGGTCGTGCACCGCGACCTCAAGCCGGCCAATCTTCTCCTCGACAACTCGGGCCAGCTTCGCATCCTCGACTTCGGCCTCGCGAAAACCCTGGACTCTGCGAACGCCATGACGCAGAGCGGCGAGATCTTGGGGACCCCGTATTACATGGCACCCGAACAGGTCCAGGGGCGCACGCGCGAGATCGGGCCGCAGACCGACGTCTGGGCCCTCGGCGCGATCCTCTACCAGCTCCTGACCGGGTCCGTCCCCTTCCCCGGCACCACTTCCCCCGCGGTCTACCACGCGATCCTGGGCTTCGAGCCGCGCAAGCCCCGCCGCATCCGGCCGGAGATCACGGAGGACGCGCAGACGATCTGTCTCAAGGCGCTTGAAAAGGACCCGGCCCGGCGCTACCCGACGGCCCAGGAAATGGCCGACGACGTCGCCCGGTTCCTGCGCGGCGACCGCATCCTCGCCCGCCCGCTTTCGACTCTCGGACGCAGCGTCCGCTTCCTCCAGAAGCACCCCCGCGCCTCGGGCACGCTCGCCGCGCTCTGCCTTCTGGCCTCGGCGGCCGGAGGCACGCTGCTCTTCCGGCTTCATCGCCTGGAACGCAGCCGCGAGGCGCGCATCCGCTGCGACAAGGCACGGCTGGTCCGGGGCGGCGCCGCCGAGGCCTTTCTCTCCCAGGCCCTCGCCATCGATCCCGAGTTGGCCGACGCCCTCTATCTCCGCGGCTACCAATATCTCCGCCAGGCGCGCTGGGGACTCGCGACGGTCGACGTGCGCAAGGCGGAGCGCATCGAGCCCCGACCCGCGATGGCCCACCTCGCCCTCGGGCTCCTTGCGGACTGGGGACTGGGGAATCCCGAAGAGGCGGACCTCCGCTTCGAGCGCGCGGCGGAGGCGGAGCCCTTTTCGGCCACCGGCCTCGCCGCGGCCGGGCTGCGGGAGCTGCTCCAGGACAAGTCCGACCCGGCGCTCGAGGCCTTCGAGAAGGCGCTGGCCGCCGATCCCCAGGCCGCGCTCGCGCACTACGGCCGCGGGCGCGCGCACCTGGCACGCGGGGACGCGCGCGCCGCGCTCCCGCACTTCGAGAAGGCCGCCGCCATCGAGCCCGACCACGGCGTCTTCGTGCTCGGCGTCGCCGAGGCCCACCTCGCGCTCTGTCGCTACCGCGAGGCGCGCGCCGAGGCGATCCGCGCGCTCGACCTCGCCCCCTCGCTCGCTCGCGCCGTCCTCGTGCAGGCGCAGGCCGACGCCTGCGACGAGGGCGGCGCACCCCAGGCGCTCGAGGGGCTCGGGCGCTATCTTGAGTTGAGCCCGCTCCTGCTCGACGAACTGCGACCCGTGCTCGAGGCGGAGGGGACCGCGTCGCTGCTCCGCGCGGACCGGGGCGTCCCGGAGGCCTTGACGCTCCGGGGCATGCTCCGCCTCGACGCCGACCCGGTCGCGGCGCGTGCCGACTTCGAGGAGGCCCTGCGCCTCGCGCCGGGGGCGGGCCGCGCGCAGGTGGGGCTCGGGCGCGCCCTCCTGGCCTCCGGCAAGCTCGAGGAGGCGACTCAGGTATTCACCCTAGCCATCGAGGCCGGCGGCGGCGGCGCTGATGCCTCCGAGGCCTTGGCCTGCCGGGCCTTCGCCCGTACGCGCGCGGCGGGCAATGCCCTGACGGACGCGGCGCGGGACGATTACACGGCCTCGGCCAAGGCCTGCCTCGACCCCGCGCGGTCCGTCGCGTTTCCGTTCTACGCGGCCGGCGTCGCGGAGCTGGACCGCCTCCTGCGCAGCGGCGCGTCGATCTTCGACAACCCGGACGTCCTGATCCGCACCTCGTTGCCCCTGCGCCGCGCCCTGTTCGAGAACTCCCGGTTCGCCCACGCGAAGGTGCGCCTGGCGGAGCTTCTCCTCCATGCCGTCCAACCCCAGGCCGCGCTGGACCGCCTGGAGGAGGCGATGCACCTCAATCCCTTCCTCTCGGAGCTCTACCTCCTGCAAGGGGTCATCCTGCGGGACTTCCGCGAAGTCCGCAACCTGGAGCGGGCCCGGAAGTGCCTGGACAACGCGGTCGGACTCGACCCGGCGGGCACGGACCCGCTGCTGGAACGGGCGGTCCTGCGGGTCCGGGCCCGGGAATGGCCGCGCGCCCGCGCGGATCTCGACCGGCTGCTCCAGCGTTCGCCCGACATGGCCGCCGCGTACAAGCTGCGGAGCGAGTGCCGCCTGCACGTCGGGGACGAGCCGGGCGCGGTGGCGGACCTGCGAAGCTGGCGGCAGGGCCGACGGGACCCGGCCCGCGCGCGGCCGTACTATCGGTTGGCCCAGCGGCTGTTCGAGCAGCGGCAGTTCGAGGAGTCGACCTGGGAACTGTCGCGGGCGATCGAGTTCGACCCTCTCTTCGGCGAGGCCTACTGGGACCGCGGCGACCGCCAGGTGCGATCCGGGCAGTACGCAGGCGGGTTCCTGGATTTCTTCCGGTCCATCGAGCTGCAGCCGGAGCGGGACGCGCAGATCTTCAACTCGACGTACGGGAGCCGGGGCATGCTCTCGCTGCTCCTGCTCCGCTTCGAGCCGGAGTTCATCCAGAATTTCCGGAGGAACCCGCACGACGCTTCCGCGGCCATGGTTCTAGGCTACCTGTACGTGCTGCTCGACCGCAACAAGGACGCGCGGCTCGCGCTCGACAAGACGCTCGAGTTGAACCCGGAATTCGCGTGCGCGCTGACGCTGCGGGCCCTCGTCCGGCTCCGCACGGGGGACCCCGACGGCGCGACCCAGGACCTCGCGGCGTCGCGGGCCCGGGCCGGCTCGACCGGCCTGCTCCCGCTCGTGGAGGCCTGCCTGCACGCGAGCCGCGGGGAGAAGGACGCCGCCTTCGTCGCCCTGTCGACGGCCGTGGAGGTCGGAAAGTTCAGCGAGGAGGTCCTTGCGCAAATGAAGGAGTTCAAGGCGCTCCGCGACGACCCGCGCTGGGTGCGGCTGGCGGGAGACCGCTAGGCGCGGCGCGGCCCGCTGCGCCGCGGTACGGCGCGGCTTCCCTCACGGAACCGCGACCGTGAGGGAGCGGTCTCGAGGCAGCCAGGAGTTCCGCAAGACTCGACCTCGGCACTGGTCGACGAGCACGGGGAGCAGCGACGATCCTCTCCATACGTCATCGCTGTTCGATTTCAAAACTCAAATTGCAAATTGCAAATTGCAAATCTCAAATCTGAAGTCTCAGTTCTCAAATTGGCATCTGGAGGCCGCACCGCCATGCCCGAATCGAAACCCGCACCCGGGGTCGAGACGCTGCGACTTCGCATCAAGGACGGCTCGGGCGTACGCGAGGTGCCCCTGGCAGGGAAGGACCGCTACGACTTCGGCCGTGACAGCGTCTGCGCGGTGGCGCTCGCGGACACCAAGTGCTCGCGCCGCCATGTCGAGTTGGTGCGCGGCCCCGACGGGTGGGAGGTGCTGGACCTGGGGAGCCGCAACGGGATCCTCGTGAACGGGAAGAAGACGAACCGCGTGTTGTTGCGGACCGGCGACGTCGTCCTGCTCGGGACCTCGGAGGTGACGTTGCTCGGTGTCGAGGGGGGCGAGGCGAAGCCGGCGACGGCGGCCGCGCCCGCGAACGCCGCACTCGCGGCAACGGCCGGCATCGAACCTTCGCGCCCGGTACCCGTCCTCTCGACAGCACTCCCGGTGCGCGAGGTGACCGCTGGGGCCGGGGACGCACCGGTGCAGCCGGCGCGCACGCAGGCTCGGGAGCCAAAGACCGAGGGGATGCTCCAGGTACCCGGACCGGCGGTCGCACTCGCAGGCGGCCCGCCGGCGCCGGCACGGGGCCTCTCGCGACGTGGAGTGGTGACGAGTACGGTGATCACCCTCGTCCTGGTGGCGGTCGCGGTGGGCGCGGCAAAGCTGGCGTCGACGCGGCGGGGAGAGCATGGTGGTGGTGCTTCGCCCCTCACCCCGGCCTTCACACCGGCCCTCTCCCCGGAGGGGAGAGCGGGTCCGCCGGCGGATGCGGGCGGTGGGCGACGCGCGCCGGGTAGCGGCGGGGAGGAGTCCACCGCGGCCGCCTGGTCGGAGCGGGAGGCCCAGGCGGAGGGGATCGACGACCTGCTCGCCTTCTACTTGGCCGAGGAGGCCCGCCTCGCCGGGACGCCGCTCGCGGAGCGGGCGGGGGAGCGCGCGACCGCGCTCCGCCGGCTGCGGGACGGCGGAGCCCTGCGACGCATCGCGACGCTGCGGAAGACGGTCGGGCCGCTCCTCGACGCCCGGGAGTACGCCCGTGCGACCGACCTTTGTCATGCCCTCGAGGCCGACCTCGGCATCCAGCCCCCGCCTGCCGGGCTGTCCGTGCTCGCGAGCGAGATTGCGGGCGCGGCGGCGGCCGACCTCGCCCGGCTTCGCAAGGAGCTCGAGGCCCTGCAGCGCGAAGGGCGGACCCTCGAGGCGCTGCTCCGACTCGAGCGCGAACACGCGCGGTACCGCGGCGTCGTGTCGCGCGACGCGCTCGCCGCGCTCGGCAAGGAGCTCGAGGCCGCGGTCGCGCGCGGCGGCGCACCCGGTGCACCGGGCGCCGAAACAGCCGGGCCGCGTCCTCCCGCCGCGGGGGCGGCGGCCGGACCGGCGGCTGTCCCGGCCGCCGCGGCCGCAGCCACCCCGAAGGTCACGGCCGACCGCGTTGCGGAGCTGCTCGCCGCCGTGGAGCCGGCCTGGCACGCCTACCGCTACGCCGAGGTCCGCGCCCGACTCGAGGCCCTGCGCGCCGAAGCCGGCGAGAAGCCGCCCGCGGAGCTTACCGCCGCCCTCGCGGAGCTCGCCGACGAGCAGGCGCTCTTCGGCCGGCTCCTCACCCACATCGCGGACCCCGCCGCACGCCCGATCGAGCTCCCGCTCGACGACAATCTTTCCGGCCGCGTCGTGCGCGCCGACGCCACGCGCTTCGAGGCCGAGGGCGTGCTCGCGGTCCCCGGCGGCGGCGGCGGCAAGGTCGAGTTCGGCCGCGCCTGGGCGGAGATCCCGCCCATCCAGCTCTACCAGCAGTTCCTCTCGGCGCTCGGCCTCACCGGCGAGGCGTACCTCCCCGTCGCGGGCTTCCTGTGGAATCACCATCTCGAGGGGGAAGGGATGTCCCTTCTCGTGCGCCTTCGTCGCGCCGGCGGTGGAGGGGGCGGAGCCACCGCGGCCGCCGTCGATGCCTTCCTCGCGCGGCGGTGCGGCCTCGCCGTTCCAGCCGGCGGCTTCGTCGAGGCCGAGGGGCGGCTCCTCACACCCGAGGAGAGGGAGGCCGTCGCCCGGAAACGCATGGAGGACGAGCGGCGCGCGCACGAGGCCGAGACCGCGTCCAAGGCCGCGGCGGTCGGAGAGCGCGCGTCCCGCCTGGCCGCACAGGTCGCGGCGGCGGAGAAGGAGTCGAACTACGCCCTTGCGCGCCAGCTCCTCGCCGCGCTCGCCGCGCATTTCCCGGACACGGCCGAAGGAAAACGCGCCAAGGTGAGGCTGGCCAGCCCTCTCCTCGCCGTGCTCCCGCTCGTGGAGAACGGCCCCGCGGAGAACCGGTACGACTTGATCATCGCCGGGGACGGGTATACCGTCGAGCAGCAGGATTCGCTCCTGAAGCAGGCGAAGCGGATCGCCGAGCATCTCTTTCGGGAGGAACCCTTCAAGGAGTACGCGAGCTATTTCAACGTGCGCGCGGCGCTGCTGGAGTCGCGCGAGGCGGGCTTCGACATCGTACCCGGCAGCACGCGGAAGGACACGGCGCTGGGGGGCGCTTCGTCGAACGACCTGATGACCGTCGACCACGACCTGGTACGGCGGCATCTCGGCGGGGTGCCGAACGACGGCCTGGTCGTGGTACTCATCAACGGCGGCGGCACGACCGGGACGGGCGGGGGCGGGGTGCTGGCGATGGGCTCCTCCGCGGCGGCGATCCTGCACCACGAGATCGGGCACGCGATGGCCGGGCTCGGGGACGAGTACGAGACGAAAGTCGGCGCGGCGGCACTGGGGCCGTCCTCCGAGGGGAAGAAGCACCGGCCGGGCTTCGAGAACGTGAACGGGGAGTGGGTGAGGTTGAAGGAGCTGCCGCCGCGCGCGCTCGCGGCGAACCTGATGGAGGGATCCGATCTCGAGCACATGAAGGCGGCGTGTCCGTGGCGGCATTGGATCGAGAAGGGGCAGGACAACTGGCGCTCCCACGGCGTGCAGGAGGTGGGGTTCTTCGAAGGGGGCGGGATGAAGACCCATGACATTTTCCGGCCGCAGCGCGACTGCAAAATGCGGGACGCGAGCATCGAATACTGCGTCGTGTGCATGGAACGGATGGTGCTGGCGCTGCACCGGGGCGTGCGCGGGATTGACGCCTGGGAGCCGAAGGAGGACCAGGTGGCCGTACTGTCGTCGAAGCCGTTCCACTTCCAGGTGCGGGCGATGGCGCCGCGTACGCACGCGCTGACCGTGGAGTGGAGCGTGAAGCCGATCGACGTGCGCGAGAAGCGGCCCGGCGACACGGTGGCGGCGGAGATCCCCGGCCGGCCGCTGCCGGGCGGGATCGCGCGGGGGAAGGACGGGGCGGCGGTGTATTTCTGCGACCTCGGCGCGGGCGCGCTTTCGCCCGGGACCTACGACGTGACGGCGCGGAGCGCGGACCCGACGCCGTACGTGCTGGCCGATCCCGAGAAGCGGCTGCAATCGGCGCGGACGTGGAGGCTCGAGGTGCGGTGATGGAGCAAAGCTGCGGCCGTCTCCGCACGCCGGTCGAGGGAAATCCCGCATTGATCGAAGTGGCGCCGACGTGTAGAATGGCCGTGTCTCTTTGCAGGAAATTCGGGGATGCCCACCAAGCTGGACGCGGAGACGCGTCTCGAGATCGTCGACCTGATCGATGAGCGCGTGCGGGCGATGTACGTCACGCGTGAAGACTTTACGGAGCTGAAGTCGATCGTCGCCGGCCTCGCCGCTGCGCAAGCTCGGACGGAGAAGCGCGTCGAGGCGCTCGCCGAGGCGCAGCAACGCACCGAGAAGCGCCTGGGGGAGCTCGCCGAGGCGCAGCAGCGTACCTAGAAGCGCGTGGGGGAGCTCGCCGAGGCGCAGCAGCGTACCTAGAAGCGCGTGGACGAACTTGCCGACAGCCTGCGAGAACTCGCCGCGGCGCAAAAAAAGACGGAGGCGGGGCTACTGTCGCTCGTCGGCGTCGCGAAGACGCTTCAGGTGCAGATGGGCGGCCTGTCAAACGCGGTCGGCTACCGTCTGGAGAACGAGGCGATCCGGGCGTTGCCGGCGATCCTCAAGAGGGAGCACGGGATCGAGGTGGAGGGGAGGCTGGAACGCCGGTTCGTGGAGTGTGGCGCCGGGCGGTTCGTCGAGGTGAACATTCTCGGACGAGGCAAGCGCGCCGGGAAGGTCGTGCTCATCCTGGGAGAAGCAAAGGTTCAGCTATCCAAGGACGACGTGAATCGCTTCGCCCGCAGCGTTGCGGAGCTCCACGCGGCCCTCGGCGGAGACGAGGTGTTCCCCTTCCTGGTGGCAGACTCCACCCATCCCCGCGTTCAGGAGGCGGCCGACAGGAAAGGCCTGCGTGTCGTGGCCTCCTACGAGCTGGGGTAGCAGCTTGCGCACCACGCGCCTGCGCCACGCGGAGCCCTTGTGCAGCGGGCGAGTGCTCCCCCGACCTGCCGGCCTGTCGGCCTGCCGCGTGCCCCTGCGTTCGGTGCGGGGCCGAGCTTCCCTCCAGGCCCGTCCCTCACGCTCTCGGCTCCGCGTGGTCTCCGTACCGCCCCACGGAATTGGGTGACCCATTTGCTCGGCGATTTTGGCCGCCCGCTTTGTTGCGCTCGCTCGCCGTAGTTCTCCGTTACTACGGCTCGCTCGCGCGCCTAGCGGGCGGCCAAACTTGCCTTCGCCGATTGGTCACCGACTTCCGTGGAGCGGTACTCAGCGCGCGCCGCTTGTGGGGCGGAAGAGCCGCGAATAGAGAGCGTTCATCGGCAGGTAGGCGCACACCGGGTAGAAGAGCATGATGACCACGAGGTAGAGCAGCGGGTGAATGCGCGTCTGCGCCACGTCGAAGGGACCGAAGACCCAGTTGTAGTCCTTTTCGGGGTCGGTGAAGAAGTAGCACACGGGCAGGACCACGGACGAGATGCCCGTCTGCAGCCGCCACCCCCGCCGGTCGTACCCCACGCGCGCGACGGCCCAGAGGAGGTAGGGGAGGAGGGCGAGGTGAAAAAAAGACAGGGCGCGGATCCCGACGGGGATCTTCGCCATGAACATGTACTCGGTGCCGTGGATCGGGTGGAGGCCGAAGAGGAGCGCCGCGAAGTAGTCGACGGTCCAGAGAACGAGGAAGGGGGAGACGCTGCAGAGCTGGCTGGAGAGGAGAAGCGGGTCTTCCCGCCACGTGCCGACGAGCGAGACGAGCAGCGCGATGTCGCAAAACCAGAGGAAATTCGCCGGGCCGTAGTACCACAGGTAGGCGGGGATCCACACCGCGCAAAACGCGGTGATCCCGATGCGGGCGGCGCCGGGGAGGCGCGGGGCCGGCGAAACGTTCATGCCGAGTCCCTCGCCGGTCAGGGCTTTTTGCCCTGCGGGCCGCCGGGAAGGAGGTCCTGGGCGTGCGGCACGCCGACCTTGCCGCCGCAGTTGCCGTGACAATTCCCCTTGCAGCCGCAGACGTCGCCGTGGTTGCATCGGGTGCGGTCCCAGGCGCACGGCTCGTTACAGATGTCAAGGGCGACGTGGACGTTGGTCCCCGAGGTCCCGCGCGAGGGCGCTTCCTCCTCGTGCCGCCCGCGGTCGATCTGCCGTTCGGGCGCGGCCTCCGGCCGGGTGCAGCCCGCGAGGAGCGCGGCGCCGAGAAGTACGAACACGAAGCTCGCGACCGTCCAGCCCACCCTCGTGCCAAGCTCATGCGTCCGCTTCATGAGGGGATCTCTCCTTCGCAGCGCGGCCATGCCCCAACCCTGGCCGCAAAACTCTCGAACGCCCTCGACGGGCTTCGCCGGTCGATACTCAGTACCGCTCCACGGAAGTCGGTGACCAATAGCCGAAGGCAAGTTTGGCCGCCCGCGAGGCGCGCGAGCGAGGCGTAGTAACGGAGAACGACGTCGAGCGAGCGCAACGAAGCAGGCGGCCGAAATCGCCGAGGAAATTGGTCACCCAATTCTGTGGGGCGGTACTCAGTATACCACGCCGGCGCGACGCGGAGGGGCATTTCCGCGGAGCGGCATGGGGGGAGGACGCGCGCGAAGTGCCGGTCGAGGCGATCCCCTACCTCGGCGCCGGACCGTACCCCACGAACACCAAGGCGGGCCTGGAGCTGGCCGAGCGCATCCTGCGCAAGCGGAAGCACGCGAACCGACAGGTCTTTTTGCTCACGGAAGGGAAGCCGTCCGCCATCTTCGAGGACGGCCGCCGCTACAAGCACCCCTTCGGCCTCGACCCGCGGTGTCGCAAACGCTCGACCAGGCCGCCCGCCTCCGCAGGAATCGGATCGTCATCACGACGTTCCTGGTGGCCCGCGATCCCACCCTCCAGAACTTCCTCGAGCGACTGACCCGCGTCCCTCGCGGCCGCGCGTACTTCTCCTCGCCGGACGACGTCGGCGAATTCCTTTTCGTGGACTACCTGCGGAATCGAAGAAGCCGCGCACAATAGCTTTCCGTCGCGGAATCGCTTTCAAGCCTAAGCCTCGCCCGGCCGATATGTTCTGTGGAAGCCGTTGCCCCGCGCGGCCGAGACGCCGCGGGGGCCGGCACCCGCCCGATCCAAAGGAGGACATCGGCCATGCAGTTCGGAACCCTGGCAAGTCTCACCCCGATGGGGTGGTACGGGTTCATCGTCGATGCCGACGGCCGCGAGGTGTTCTTCCACAGCTCCGCGCTCGAAGGGGCGGAATTCGAGGAGCTAGCCGAGGGAGATGCCGTGACCTTCGACACCGTCGACGACCAGTACGGCCTTCGGGCCACGCTCGTGCGTCGCTCGGCGGAGGTCCACTCCCCGATGCTGCTCGAAGAGCTCCTTTGCGCGGTGTAGGGAAGACCGGCTCGCCCCGGGTCGCAAGCAAAGCGCCGAGCGAGCCGTGGCAAGCGCCCCGCCTTACCCTTCGCCACGACTCTTGACCCCCGCGGCCCCCGAGGGCCGCCTCCCGTTGCCAACCCACCCGCCGGTGGCCGGGCGTCGCGCCGCCCGGCCGCCGGCGCACTCCACACCACCCGGTTCCAAATTCCCCGCCGACTCGGCCCTATTCGGACAGCAACTCCTCCAGCACCCGCCCCTCCGTGCCGGCCATGTCGAGCTTCAGCAGCCGCGCTACGGTCGGCGCAATGTCCACGAGACGGGCCCGCGGTAGGCGCGCGCCCGGCTTCACGCCGCGACCCGCCAGGACCAGGCCCGTCGCGAGCTGTGGCCGCGACGGGTCCGAGCCGTGACTGCCCTTGTGCGGAGAGCGGCCCAGGAGCGTGTCCCGGATCGTGCCGGAGATGCTGTAGCCGTCCTCCGCGTCGAGGGCGCAGAGCGCGCCGGGGTACGCCGCCAGGCGGTCGAGGTCCGCGCGGGAGAGGATCGTGTAGAGCCGTTTCCCCTGGTCGAGCGCATGCGCCTCGAGCAGGGCAAGCACTTTCGTGGCGGTCGCCCGGTCCGCCGGGTCGCGCAGGTAGATGGCCGCCTGCGTGCCGGCCGCATGCGCCCATGCTTTGCAATCCGAGCGCGAACGCAGGAGCCCCGCCTCCTGGAAGAGCGCGTTCGGCGCGAGGGAGGCGCGCACGTCGACGAACCCGTGGTCACCTGTCACGATCACCGTCGTGCGCTCGAAGCCGCCCGTCTTCTTCACGGCGTCCAGCATCTCCCCGAGCGCGGCGTCGGCCCGGTGCACCGCATCGGCCACCTCCTTGCCGGAACGGCCCTGCTGATGCGCTTTGTGGTCGACCTGGAGCAGGTGCACGAGCAGGAGGTCGGGCGGGTTCTGCCGGAGGATCCCCGCGGCCACGTGGCCGATCCACGCATCCAGTTCCGGCTCCCCGAGACCGGCGGTGGGAATGGGCCCTTTGGCGGTCGCCGCGGCCAGCCCGGCGGGGTTGGCCAGCCTCTTTTGCAGGTCCGGGTAGCCTACCCCGCCGCCCCGCGCCGGCCAGCACTCCGGGACGAGGATGTCGATCCGCGCACCGACCGTGACCGGCCAGGAGACGGCGCCTGTGCGAAGCCCGCGGGCGCGCGCGGCGTCCCAGAGCGTCGGCACGCGGATCTCGTCCGCGTACCAGTACCAGTCCCCGTCGTGATAGGCGTGTTTCTGTCGTGAACCGTCGAGGTAGACCCCATTCGAGGTGATGCCGTGGCGGGCGGAGCGGACCCCGGTCACGATCGACGTGTGCGCGGGATAGGTGAGGGAGGGGAAAATGCTCTCGCATTGCTCGACGAAGCTGCCGGCCTGCATGAGCGCACGGAGATGCGGGGCGTCGTAGGTCTTGCCCGCCTCGAGATAGAACTCTGGGCGGAGGCCGTCGATCGAGACCACGAGCACGCGGCCGGGCTGGGAGGTCGCCGCCGTACCTGCCGCCGCCGCCGACCCTGGCGGCGTGGGCGGGGTAGGCGAGCGGCCGCACGCGGAAAGGAGCAGGGCGGAGGCGAACGCGAACGCCGCGACGAAAAAGGCGGCGGGCATTCGTCGGGCGCGGGCGGCCGTGGCCCGGCCCGAGGGGGCGAAGGCGTGATGCATGCGTCAGGGTCCCGAAGGAAGTGCGCCCGTCCGAGCTAAAGAGTTTGCGCTCGAGGCGCGACGTTCGTATAATCCCGCGCCCTCCGGCGCATGACCTGCGCGTCGTGCCGAGCCTGCGCGGAGGGCCGCAGCCAAAGTCGAGGTATACTGCCACGCTTGTGGCACTCCTCACCCCTGTCCTCTCCCGTTCCGCGGGAGAGGGTGGCGCTTCTCCCGGAACCCTTGCGCTCACCGCGCGAAGGTTCCGGGGGAAGCGCATGCTTCAACCTAAGGAGGCAACATGCCACTCGTCGGCCAGAAGGCCCCTGCGTTCAAGGCGGACGCCGTCGTCGGGACGGAGTTCAAGTCGATCCAGCTCGAAGACTATCGCGGCAAGTGGGTCGTCCTCTTCTTCTACCCCTTGGACTTCACTTTCGTTTGTCCCACGGAGCTGACGGCGTTCCAGGACCGGCTGACGGAGTTCCGGGAGTTGGGCGCGGAGGTGGTCGCGGTCTCGGTGGACAGCAAGTTCAGCCACCTGGCCTGGAACAACACGCCGCGAGGCAAGGGAGGGCTCGGGGGGGTGCAGTACCCGATTCTGAGCGACCTCTCGAAGGAGATCGCGCGGAGTTACGACGTGCTCCTGGCCGCCGGCTACGCGCTCCGCGGTCTTTTCCTCATCGACCCCGAGGGGATGGTGCAGCACGCCACGCTGAACGCCCCGAACGTGGGGCGCAACGTGGAGGAGACGCTGCGGGTCCTCCGCGCGAGCCAGACGGCCTTGAAAACGGGCGAGGTCTGCCCGGTCAACTGGGCGCCCGGAAAAGAGACGATCAATCCGAAGAGCGCGGGCGCCTGGTTCGAGAAGCACGCGCGCTAGCGCGCCGCGGCTCGAGCCTCGGTACCGCCCCACGGAATTGGGCGACCCATTTGCTCGGCGACTTTGGCCGCCCGCTTTGTTGCGCTCGCTCGCCGTAGTTCTCCGTTACTACGCCTCGCTCGCGCGCCTCCCGGGCAGCCAAACTTGCCTTCGCCTATGGGCCACAGACTTCCGTGGAGCGGTACTCAGATCCCGACCAGCACATCCTCGGCCTCGACCCGCACTTCGTAGGTCGAGACGCGCCAAGGCGCGCCGCGGTCGCACGCACCGGTGGCGAGCTCGAAGCCCCAGGCGTGGTCCGGGCAGAGGAGCAGCGTGCCTGCGAGCTGCCCGCGAGCCAGGTCCCCGCCGCGATGCGGGCAGATCGCCTTGACGGCGTAGAGGCGGCCCTCCAGGTTGAAGACCACGATCCGTCGGGCCTCGATCTGGACGAGCTTCCGGCCGCCGGGCGGGACCTCGGCGAGACGCGCGACCTTGACCCAGCTTCGGACCATCGCGTCCTCGGGGCGGTGCTCAGTTCGTAACCGTTCACCGGGGAGGAACGGAGAAACAGAGGCCTCGCAGATGACCTTTGCCGGCTTTACGGGCACACCCTCTTGGGAGAGCAATGGTGCCGGCTCCTTTTCTGACAGGATCACAGGATCAACGGGATACGGCATCGGAAGATCCTGTTGATCATGTTATCCTGTCAAAAAAAAGAGTTCCGAGGCTTTCGAATCGGGTTGTCAGTCTCTCCGTGCATCCTCCGGGACACCATGCCGCCGTGGTGAGACGCGCTTCCCCGTGAACGGTTACCTCAGTTCAAGCTCAGGCGGGAGGGTCGGAAGCGGCTCATCCGGGCCACAAGTTGGCGCTGGTCGAGGGTGGCCCGGAGAAAGGCGATGACCTTTTCCATCCGCTCCTTCACGCCGAGGAGCTCGAGGGCCTCCTGCTTTTCGCCGAGGGGCAGGGGGAGCGAGGCGACGATGCGGTCGGCGACCAGCCCCGGATTGAACGGCCCCTTGGCCAGTTCCTCGATCCACTTCTCCTTCAGCGCCGGCGTGTCGGTCAGCTCGGAAAAGAGGGAGATCATCCGGACGCAAGTCTCCCACGCGTGCGCCTCCGGCGCCTCGGGCGCCGCCTCGTCGGGTGCCACCAGCTCGACGCGCGCAAGCCGGAACGGCTGCTGAGCGACTTCTTCGAGGATGCGGTAGCGCGCATGGCCGATCAGCACGAGGTTGAAGCGTCCGTCCGCGAGTCGCTCCTGTTGCACGATGTGGCCGGCGCAGCCGACGGCGTGGAGGGGCGGGCACCCTTCGTAGTCGGACTCCCACCCCGGCTTGGGCAGGATGAGGCCGAGCTCCATCTCGTGTTCGAAGGCGTAGGTCGTCATCGCCCGGTAGCGGGGCTCGAAGATGTGCAGGAACATCTTCACCCCGGGAAAGAGGACGACCGAAGGGAGAGGGAACAGCGGGAGTAGCCGGGGAGACGTGCCCATGTCGCTCTCCAGGTCCATGGAGCGCTACCGTGCGCCGGGTGGGTTCTCGCGGAAGCGGGTGATTTCGATGCCGACGGAGTCGACGCTCCCCTGGATGGGGGGGGAGAGCTTCGTGACCCGGATCCAGACGCCGGGGATCGCAAAATGGTCGAGCAGCCGGGAGGCAAGGCGATCCGCGAGGGTCTCGAGGAGCAGGAAGTGCGAGCCGCGGCCGATCTCGCTGACGATGCTGAAGACCCCCGCGTAGTCGATGGTGTCCTCGAGGCGGTCCTCGCGAGCGGCCTTTCGCGTGTCGCAGAGAATGTCGACGTCGACGCAGAACATGCGACCGAGGGTCTTCTCCTCCTCGGTAGTGCCATGGTAGCCATGGAAGCGGATGCCGCGGAGCTGGAGTCGATCTTCGGGCATGAGGGGCGTCCCTTCGAGCGGAGTACAACCGGAGGAGGCGGTGGACACGGCGGCACGCTGCCGCGGGTCAGGGCGCGACGGCCGCCCCGGTCCGTACGCGGTAGGCTTCGAGGGCGGCACGAAGGGCGTCCTCCGCGAGGACGGCGCAATGGATCTTGGGCTCCGCGAGTCCGCCCAGCGCGCGCGCGACATCTTCCTGCGTGAGCGCGCCGGCCTCTTCGAGCGACCGCCCCCGCACCAGCTCGGTGAGGACGGAGCTGGCGGCGATCGACGCGCCGCAGCCGAAGGTCCGGAACTTCGCCTCGAGGATGCGGCCGGCCTCGATCCGGAGGAAGAGCTTCGCGACATCGCCGCACACGCCGTTCCTGACCATCCCGACCGCGTTGGCGTCCTTCAGGTCCCCGACGTTGCGGGGGTTGGTGAAGTGCTCCATGACGATCGGGCCGTAGTCGTCGTCGATTACAGCCATGAGCGCGATTATAGCTTTGCGACGGGTCGAGGTCAACGGCGGACGGCGGACCGCCGTACGCGCGAGCGGAATTCAGGTGACGTGCGGACGCCTCTCCGTTATAACGGGCGTCTTCCCGGCCGGCCCTTGACCCCCTTCCGCGAGGAGCGCAGACCATGGACATCCGCGGCCTGAACGTGCTCGTCACCGGCGGGGCGGGCTTCATCGGCTCCCACGTGGTCGACGCGCTGCTCCCCGACAACCGCGTCACGGTCCTCGACGACATGAGCGTGGGTTCGCCGGACAACCTGGCCGCCCACCGCGACAACCCCAGGCTGCGCATCGTCCATGGCGACATCCGCGAGAAGACGGCGCTCGCGGAGGCCATGCGCGGCATGGATGCCGTCTTCCACCTCGCGGTCAAGTGCATCCGCGTCTCCCTCTACGACCCCGAGGGGTGCCATACGGTGAACGCCGGCGGCACCATGAACGTCTGCCAGGCGGCCCTCGCCAACCGCGTGAAGCGCCTCGTGTACGTCTCCTCCTCCGAAGTCTACGGTTCGGCCCACGACGAGGCCCTCTCCGAGGCGGACGCCTGCAAACCCTCCTCCCCCTATGGCGCCTCCAAACTCGCCGGCGAGGTCTACGTCCGCAGCTTCTGGTTCACCTACCGCCTCCCCACCGTGATCGTCCGACCGTTCAACGCCTACGGCCCGCGCGCGCACTACGAAGGCGCCTATGGCGAGGTCATTCCGAAATTCATCGTCCGCGTCATGAACGGCCTCCCGCCCGTCATCCACGGCGCCGGCACGCAGACGCGCGACTTCACGTACGTCACGGAAACCGCGCAGGGCATCCTCCTCGCCGCGGCGAACGACCACGAGCTCGGCGAGCCGATCAACATCTGCAGCGGCAAGGAAATCTCCATCATCCAGCTCGCGGAGGCGATCACGCGCGTGCTCGGTCGGCCGGAGCTCCAGGCTATCCACGACATCCCGCGTCCGGGCGACATCCAGCGCCACATCGGCGACGGCCGGCGGGCGGAGGCCGTCCTCGGGTTCGCGCCGCGGATACCCATCGACGAGGGCCTGCGTCGGTACATCGCCTGGATGAAGGAGGAGCACCAGGACTGGAAGGCCGCGCTCGCGAAGGACGTGGAGCGGACCTGGATCCCGCCCGGGCGGATGGAGGAGCCGCGCGAGTGAAGCTCCGCATTCCCGTCGCCAAGCCTTTTTTTTCCGACGAAGAGGCCCGCGCCACGGCCGAGGTCCTCCGCTCGGGGTGGGTCACGCAGGGGCCGCGCGTCGCGGAGTTCGAACGGCTCTTCGCCGCCGCGGTCGGCGCCCCGCACGCGGTCGCCGTCACCTCCTGCACCACGGCGCTCCACCTCGCGCTCCTGCACTTGGGGATCGGTCCGGGGGACGAGGTCCTCGTGCCTTCGCTCTCCTTCATCGCCACCGCGAACGTCGTGCGGCACTGCGGCGCGACCCCGGTCTTCGTGGACGTCGACCCGCGCACGCTGAACCTCGACCCGCGGCGCCTCGAGCCCGCGCTCTCGCCCCGGGTGCGCGCGGTCCTCCCCGTCCATCAGCTCGGCATGCCCTTCGACGTGGAGACGCTCGCCGGCTTCGCGCGGGCGCACGGGCTCGCCGTGCTCGAGGACGCGGCCTGCGCGATCGGCTCCCGGCTGAACGGCCGGCCCGTCGGCTCGCTCGGCGACCTCGCGTGCTTCAGCTTCCACCCGCGCAAGGTGCTCACGACCGGCGAGGGGGGCATGATCGTCACGCGCGACGCGGTCGCGGCCGAACGCTTCCGCCGCCTGCGCCACCACGGGATGTCGACTTCGGACCTCGCCCGGCACGAAGCGGCGGGCGTCGTGGTCGAGACCTACGAAGAGGCCGGCTACAACTACCGCATGACCGATCTCCAGGCCGCGGTCGGCATCGTCCAGCTCGGTCGGCTGCCCGAGATCCTCGCGTTGCGGCGCGCGCTCGCCCGGCGCTACGACGAGGCCTTCGCACGCCTCCCCGGCGTGTCCACGCCGTACGTGCCGCCCGGGTGGGAGCCGAACTACCAGACCTACGTCCTGCGCATCGCGCCCGGCGCGCGGCTCGGGCGGGACGCCTTCATGGCCCGCATGGCCGAGTCGGGCATCGCCACGCGACGCGGGCTCATGGCCTCCCACCGCGAGCCCTGCTACCGCGACCTGCCCCCGCGGGTCCCGCTCCCCGAGACGGAACGCGCCGCGGACGAGACGGTCGTGCTGCCGCTCTACCCGTCGATGACGGACGAGGAGCGGGAGTGGGTGGTGACGCGGGTGTGCGAAGCGCTGGGGTGATCCAGCTCCCAGCTCTTGAGGGGACTGCCTGAAGTCGTTGCGCAACGGTTTAAGCATCCGGTGAAGTCGCCCGAGCACTCGGTGTACTCGCACGTCCTCGTATGGCTTTCGACCCTAGCGACTCTGCAGCCCGGCAGGCACGAAGGCCGCGGCGGCAGAGGTCAAGGTTCCGGCGATGGATCGAGGTAAGGACCCAGGAGCGTGCCGTGGTATGATGTCGTCAAAGGCGAGCGCAGCAACGACCATCGTCCGAGCCAAGCCGGGAAGCGGACGGCCTGTCGGGCGGTCGCGGCTCAGAGGAAAAAGAGGCAGGGCATTCACCTCCTGGAGGACCGAACATGACGGCAACCCAACTTGCACGCAGGGTCTCTGCACTGGAGCAGGAGGTGAAGCTACTCAAGCAGCGACTCGAAAGCAACGCCCCCTCGGACGGCAGGCCGTGGTGGGAGAAGGAAGTCGGGAAATTCGTTAACGACCCCATTTTCGACGAGATTGTTCGGCTTGGGCGGAAGTACCGTGAGGCGCAGCGACCTCCGCGCAAGAGAACCCGACGATGATCGTCCTCGACACGGACGCTCTCACGCTCCTTCAGCGCAAGGAAGGTGCGGGGTTCGAACGCGTCACGCATCGGCTCCGCACCTTGTCCGAGCAACCGACGTGGGTGACCATCGTTTCCTTCGAAGAGCAGATGCGAGGATGGTTGGCGTTCATCGCCGGCGCAAAGAGCCCGGAGAAGCAAGTCCTTGGGTACGCGTACCTGCGGAGCCTGATGGAGGGCTTCCATTCCCGCCCTATGCTCGACTTCGACCCGGCTGCCTCGATTCAGTACCAGCGTCTTGTGAAGGGTCGCGTCCGAGTCGGCACGATGGATTTGCGCATCGCCGCGATCTGCCTCGTTCACGGTGCAAGCCTGCTGACCATGAACCTCTCCGACTTCCGCAAGGTCCCGGGCCTCAAACTCGTAGATTGGCTCGAAGGCGCACCGTAGACCCCGGTCCCGCGAGCACTCAAGCGGCGAGGGCAAGAACGCCTCTGGAGCACAGGCGAGAACGGCTGCGGCCCGGTAGGCCGGGCTCGACGCGTTCGTGCCCAACCTGTTGAAGTCGTCCGACTGCAATCGTGACAACAGGGTCGCTCCCGATGCGCTCGTTAGTTGAGTCCGCAGCGGCCAGTTTCCCCAGCATGGCCGCCCGATTCGCGTCCTCGTAAAAAGCGTGTGCAAGATTCATCTCACAGAGCGTTTACGGCGCTGTCGCACCCCGCTCCCGCCTTGACTTTTTCCCCCCGTTCGGCTATCATGCCCCCCGTCGAAAAGAGTCCGGTAACCACCTGCCGATCGGTTTCCCGCCACCTCGCTCCGCTCCCACTTTTTTCCCCCGACGCGGGGGCAGTGTCGAGGGAGGGCGCGGCCGAAACCAGGGTCGGCCGCTGGGACCAACTTCGTGGGGAGGATGTCATGTCGGTCATGAGCCCCTCGGTGCGCGACCAGGTGCTGGCCTCGCTCGAACAGCTCCTCGGGGACCCGGCACAGGTCGAGCAGTGGTTCCGGAAGCTCGACTACCACATGGGCAACGACGACCGGATCGAGGTGTTCGTCCCCAACGCCTTCTTCAAGGACCTCTACGAACACAAGTATCTCGGCTACCTCGAAGAGGCCTTCCGGCGCATCCTCGGCAAGCCGGTGCGCGTGCAGGTCCAGGTCGCCCCGAACCGGATCGGTTTTGTCGCCCCCGCGAGCGCCGCCACGACGGCTCCGCGATCGCCAACCGCGCCCGCGGCGTCGGCCGTCGTCCCGTCCACGGAGGAATACCGCCCGGCCTCGCCCGCGCTCTCCTCCGTCCCCACCGCCACCGGACCCGCGTCGTCGCGCCTCGACCTCGAGCCGGCCGCCGCCACGGTCCATCCGGAGCTGAATCCCCAGTACACCTTCGAGAACTTCGTCGTGGCGCCCGAGAATCGGCTCGCCCACGCCTCCGCGATGGCCGTGGCCGAGAACCCGGGCCGCGCCTACAACCCCCTCTTCATTCACGCCTCGGTCGGCCTGGGCAAGACGCATCTCCTGCAGGCCTTTTGCCACACGCTGCTCCACCGCTCGCCGCGCATGGTCCTCCGCTATCTCTCCTGCGAAGAGTTCATCAACGAATACATCGCCTCGCTCCAGCGCAAGGAGATCGACTCCTTCCGCCGCACGTACCGCAGCGCGGACGTCCTCGTCATCGACGACATCCACTTCCTGGCCAATAAACAACAGAGCCAGGAAGAGATCTTCCACACGTTCAACACGCTCCACAACGCGCAGAAGCAGATCATCCTTTCCAGCGACCAGGCGCCGCAGGACATCCCGACGCTGGAGGACCGCCTCGTGTCGCGGTTCCGCTGGGGCCTCGTGGCCACGCTCGCGCCACCGGGGATCGAAACCCGTACGGCCATCCTGCGGCAGAAGGCCGAGGACATGAAGAGCGAGCTGCCGCCGGGCGGCATCTCCGACGAGGTGGTCAACTTCATCGCGACCCACGTCCACCGCAACATCCGCGAGCTGGTCGGCGCGATCACGAACGTGGTGATGCACGCGCGGTACACGCGCCAGCCGATCACGCTGGCGAGCGCGCGCGAGTCGCTTCAGCACCTCGTGGATCTGCAGGCGCCGCCGGTCGACGTGCACCGCATCCAGGAGGGGGTCGCGACGTACTTCGGCATCAAGACCTCCGACCTGATCCTCAAGAAGCGCGGGAAGAGCAACATCTCCCAGGCGCGGCACGTGGCGGTGTACCTCGCCCGGCACATGACGAACATGTCGCAGGCGGAGGTCGGTCGCTATTTCGGCAGCCGCGACCACACGACCATCCTGAACAGCGAGCAGACGATCGCGCAGAAGATCTCCTCGGACCCGGATTTCAGGACGAGCATCGAGAAGCTGAAGAGCCGGATTCTGAGCCAGAGTTAAGTACCGCTCCGCAGAAGTCGGTGGCCAGGAGGCAAAGGCAAGTTCGACCGCCCGCGAGGCGCGCGAGCGAGCCGTACTGCCCACGAAGTACGGCGAGCGAGTGCAACGAAGCAGGCGGCCGAAATCGCCGAGCATCCTGGTCACCCAATTCTGCGGGGCGGTACCCAGCTTGTCGACAGCCGGTGGATAGTCACTGTACGACCGAGGGCAGACCGGTGGATATCCCGCGCATTGTCCCCGCCTGTTCATGCGCCGCGGAGCGGCCGCGTGGGGCGACCGGGGTTTTCCCCAGTCTCTCCCCCGACTTATCCACAGCCTATCCACGACCCGAACAGGGCCGAAAGACGCCGTAACCATCCTGTCCCCAATGAGAAACACTGCAAGGCAACGGGCTTTTCCACTTTTGCACAGCCCCGGATACGAAGAGGGAAGAGAGATATTATCTTCTTCTCTCTCTTCTTCACCGGAGGCGGACCGGAGGAGACGCTCATGAAGATCCGATGCAACCGACAGGGGATTGCCGACGCGTTTTCCATCGTTTCGATGGCGCTGCCGACCCGGAGCCCGTTGCCGATCCTGAGCAACGTGAAGGTCGAGGCAGTCGAGGGCAAGCTGCACCTGATCGCGCAGGACGGCGAGATGGGCGTGCGGTACACCGTCGCGTCGGCGGAAGTGGTGGAGCCGGGCTCGGTGGTCCTGCCCGCGGGCAAGGTCGGCGCGATCCTCCGGGAGGGTCAGGACGAGACGATCACGATCGAGCTGGACGGCCATCTGGCGAACATCGTCGGCGCGGACAGCCACTTCAAGGTCGTCGGCGCGGATTCGGCCGACTACCCTCAGATTCCCGTGTTCGAGCCGAAACAGGCCGTCGACGTGCCGTGCGCGGACCTGCACGAGATGGTGAGGAAGACGGCCTTCGCCGTGGCGCACGAGGTGACCCGGTACGCGCTGAACGGCATCCTCTTCACGCTCAAGGGGAATGAATTCCGGCTCGTGGCGAGCGACGGGAAGCGGCTGGCCCTCATTCGGCGGAAGAACGACAAGCCGCCGAAGGGGGAGGTGCGCGTGATCGTCCCGGTGAAGGCCCTGAGCCTGCTCGAAAAGGTCGTGGGTAAAGAGGACGAGAAGGTCGGCATGAACCTGCTCGAGAGCGAAGTGCGGTTCCACACGTCGCAGGCGATGGTGTTCTCGCGGCTGGTCGAGGGGACGTTCCCTGACTACGAGGCGGTGATCCCGGAGGACTGCGACAAGAAGCTGAAGCTCAAGACCGCGGACCTGTTGAGCGCGATGAAGCAGGCCGACCTCCTCGCGAGCGAGAAAGGGAAGGCCACGAAGCTGATGCTGAAGGAGAACAAACTGACGCTGGTCACGCGCGGGTCGCAGTTCGGGGAAAGCCGCGTCGATCGCGCGGTGGCGTACGCCGGCCAGCCCTTCGAGGTCGTCTTCAACCCGGAGTATTTCATCGACAGCCTGCGGGTGATCGACGAGGAGGAGATCGAGTTCGAGCTGAAGGACAAGCAATCGGCCGGCGTGATCCGCGTGGGCCGCGAGTACCTCTACCTGGTGATGCCGCTGACGGTCGAGGTTTAGCGGGCCGTCCACTTCGTTTCGATGAGATCCCGTAGGGGCGCCCCTTGTGGGTGCCCAACAGCGGGCAGCCCGTCCGAGACCCGGGCGGGCACAAGGCCCGCCCCTACGCCCCGTCCTGACTCACAGGATTTTCGTTGAAGGTCCACTCGCCATGCCCGATCCGGCCCGCCGCATGGGGGATTTGATCTCCGAATTCATGAAGGAGCCCGCGATCGCGTCGTGGATGGCGCTGCGCGACGTGCGGGAGCGCTGGGTGGAGCTGGCGGGCGCGGTCGTGGCGTCCCACACGCGGATCCTGACGCTGGAACGCGGCGTCCTGAAGATCGAGGTGGATTCGTCCCCGCTCCTGGCGGAGCTGGCGACCTTTCGCCGAGACGAGCTGTTGAGAAAGCTGGCGGAGGCCTTCCCGGCGAAGCGCGTGCGGGACCTGAAGTTCGTGGCGGGGAGCTGGAAGACGCAGCCGCCGGGGCCCGGGGCAGGAGGAAAGCGCGGCGGCCCGGCACGGTAGAGGACCGGCGGGGCGCCGCCGAGGGGACGGGCCACCGAAGACACGGAAGACACCGAAGTGAGGAAACGCCCGATGGAAGAAGGGGACCGAAAAGAAAAACCAGCGGCTGCGGAGGCCCCGCCCGACGGCCGGCAGGTGCTGGAAGGGATCCTGGCGCGGGAAGCAGCGGCTTCGGCCGCTGCCGCCGCGACCGCCGCCGCGGCCGCAGTCGTCCCTGCACCCGCGGGGACCCCGGTCGAGGGCGCGGATACGCCCGCCGCGACCGCGCCCGCGGGCCCGACCGCGACCCCTTCATCGGCCGGCTACACGGCCGATCACATCCAGGTCCTCGGCGACATCGCCGCGGTGCGCACGCGCCCCGGCATGTACATCGGCGACACCGGCCCCAAGGGACTCCATCACCTCGTCTTCGAGGTCGTGGACAACAGCGTGGACGAGGCGCAGGCGGGCTTCTGCAAAAACGTGAACGTCCGCCTCGGCACCGACGGCACCTGCGCCGTCGTCGACGACGGGCGCGGCATTCCCGTCGACATGCACAAGGAGCAGAACCGCTCCGCGCTCGAGGTCGTCATGACGATGCTGCACGCGGGCGGCAAGTTCGATCACAACTCCTACAAGGTCTCCGCCGGCCTGCACGGCGTCGGCGTCTCCGCGGTGAACGCCCTTTCCGAGTGGCTCGAGGTCGTCGTCTGGCGCGACGGGTACGAGTTCGTGCAGAAGTACGAACGCGGCGAGCCGAAGACCCCCGTCGAGCGCCTCGGGATCAGCCGCCGCCGCGGGACGCGCGTCCTCTTCAAGCCGGACGCCACGCTCTTCTCCGAGACGAACTTCTCCTACGACACCCTCGCCACGCGCCTCCGGGAGCTGGCCTTTCTCAACCGCGGCCTCTCGATCACGATCCTGGACGAGCGGACCGGGAACAGCGACACTTTTTTTTACGAAGGCGGCATCCGGGCGTTCGTCGAGCACCTGAATCACGGCAAGACCGTGATCCACCCGGACATCATCCACTTCGAGACGACCGACCCCGGCGGCGTCTTCATCGAGGTCGCGCTCCAGTACCACGACGCGTACAACGAGACCGTCTACTCGTTCGCGAACAGCGTGAACACGCACGACGGCGGCACCCACCTGTCGGGCTTCCGGAACGCCCTGACGCGAACCCTCAACGCGTACTCAAAGAACCTGGGCGTGCTGAAGGGCGAGGAGAAGCTGCCGTCCGGCGAGGACTATCGCGAAGGGCTGACGGCCGTCGTGAACGTGAAGCTGCCCAACCCGCAGTTCGAGAGCCAGACGAAGGTCAAGCTGACGAACACGGAGATCGAAGGGCTCGTCACGCAGGTCACGAACGACAAGCTCGCGACCTATCTCGAAGAGCACCCGTCCACCGGGAAGGCGATCTCGGAGAAGGCGCTCTTGGCGGCGCGCGCGCGCGAGGCGGCGCGCAAGGCGCGGGACCTGGCGCGGCGGAAAGGCGCGCTTTCGTCGGGGGACCTGCCGGGCAAGCTCGCCGACTGCTCTTCGCGGGACGTGGAGACCACGGAACTGTACATCGTGGAAGGCGACTCGGCCGGCGGTTCGGCGAAGCAGGGGCGCGACCGGCGCTTCCAGGCGATCCTGCCGCTCAAGGGCAAGATCCTGAACGTGGAGAAGGCGCGGATCGACAAGATGCTCGGGCACGAGGAGATCCGGACGCTCATCAGCGCGATCGGGACGGGGATCGGCTCCGACGGGCCGGAGGGCTTCGACCTCGCGAAGCTCCGGTACGGCCGCATCATCATCATGACCGACGCCGACGTGGACGGCTCGCACATCCGCACGCTGCTCCTCACGTTCTTCTTCCGGCACATGAGCCAGCTCATCGCGCGGGGGCACGTCTACATCGCCTGCCCGCCGCTCTACAAGATCAAGCGAAAAAAAAAGGAGGAGTACGTCCGGGACGAGCGCCAGATGCAGGAGGCCCTCATCGGGCTCGGCCTCGACGGGACGTCCTTCGAGAGCCTGAAGTCCCCGATCCAGCTTGAAGGGGACCCGCTCCGCAAGCTGGTGGAGCTGCTCGTGCGGTTCGAGGAGCAGGGGCGCTCCGTCGGCCGCAAGGCGATCGCCTTCGACCGGTATTTGCGGCTGCGGGCGGAGGACGGCCGGCTGCCGGTGTATCGGATCGTCGTGGACAAGGAGGAGCGCTTCTTCCACGACGACCGGGCGCTGGAGGAGTTCCTGTCGAACCACCGCGCCGCGACCGGGCGCGAGCTGGTCATCATCGACCACGACGACTTCCCCGCGGAGAAGGGGACGAACGGAGGCGCCGAGGCGGACGCGCTGGAGAAGACGGAAGTGCACGAACACCGCGAGGTGGAGCACCTGCTCCGCGAGCTGGAGGGGATGGGTTTCTCGCTGGAGGACTACTTCCGGGAGACGGACGCGGAGGCGCGGCCGCGCTTCGCGCTCAAGTACGAGAGCGACGAGGCGCAACTCTACGCCCTCCGGGACCTGCCGAAGGCGATCCGCAAGATCGGGCAGAAGGGGCTGGACATCCAACGGTTCAAGGGACTGGGGGAAATGAACCCGGAGCAGCTCTGGGAAACCACGATGGACCCGAAGACACGGACGCTCCTGCAGATCAAGAAGGAGGACGACGTGAAGGCCGAACGGATCTTCACGATCCTCATGGGGGAATCCGTGGAGCCGCGCCGGGAATTCATCGAAAAGCACGCCCTGGAGGTGAAGTATCTCGACGTCTGAGCCGGGCGTCGCGAAGCCGGTCGCGGCGGTCTCCGGGGTCGGCTGCCTGCTCCTCGGCGGCAGCTCGGTCCTTTACATGGTCTTCTTCGTCTTCGGCGTTTTCGGTGGGCACGGGCCCCTCTGGATGCCGAACGCGCAGGGAGAGCTCCATGCCGCGGCGGTCGGGGACGTCACCTACCTGACGCGAGTGCCCCTGAGCCGAAGTGGGTTCGGGGTTCGAAGGGGAACGGGCTTCGGGGGAGGCGGCACTGGGGCGGAAACCAGCGGCGAACGGCGGCTCCTCTCCCTCGAGGGGACGCGCCTCGTCGGGGACCGGTGGGTGCCCGCCTTCTCCGAGCCGACGCCGTACGGCCCCCGGCTGCTCAGCCTTACGGAGGGCCGGCTTCGTGCGCTGGTCGGCCCGGACGACGTAGCGACGCCGGAGTCCGTGCCCGCGGAGGGATCGGTCCTACGGGAAGGCGGGGGTCGCCTCTGGCTCGCCCGGGATGCGCAGGGCGGCGGCGTGGAAGTGCTGTGCTGGGACGGCTCGGCCTGGGGCGGCGCGGAGGCCGTCGCTTTTTCGACCGACGTCGCCACGGACCGGCCGTCCTGCCGGCAGGGGGCGGACCTCGTCTGGTGGCGGGACCGGCTCTGGCTGTTCTGGAAGGGGGCGAACTTTCTCTTCTACGCCGCTCGGACCGCTCCGGGCGCATGGACGGCCCCGGAGTGCGTGGCGGTGGAGCCGGAGGAATTCCAAGTCGTGGCGGACGAGGCGCGGCTGGTGCTTGCCTTCCAGGGGCAAGCGACCCTGGCCCCGCTGTTGCCGACGCGCGTGCACGTCGCGGTGTTCGATGGGACCGCCTGGCGCGACGCGGGCGCGACCCCCCGCGCCCCGTTCGGCGTCTTCACGCGCTTCCAGGCTGTGCCCGGGCACGGCGGGCCTGTCCTTTGGACGGACGACGGGTACGGTGTTCGCCGTAGGGAAGTGCGGGACGGCCGCCTGGGTCCGCCCGAATCGGTCCGCGAGCTGGACTACATGTCGAACGTGACGCGGGTCGGGCTCTGGGTGGGCCCTCCCGGCCTACTGATCGCGCTCTTGCTGCTGGCGGCCATCGCGCCCTTTCTCGACCGATGGAAGGGGAGGACCTTGCCTCCGCCTCACGAGAGCGTCCGCGTCGCGGGCCTCTTCGCGCGGTGTCTTGCACAGGTCGTCGACGGAGGGATCTTCTGGCTGGGGAGTCTCCTCCTCTTCTCGGTGCTCCTGGCGCAGCGCCCCGACGAGGAGGGAGGCTGGATGACGGTGCAGAGCTCGTTCGCCACGCTCACGGGTCTCGGCATGTTCGTCTTGTACTTCGTGTACCTCTTCGTGACCGAGGCGTGTTGGGGGACGACGCTGGGGAAGCGCCTCCTGGGCCTCACGGTCGTCGACCTCGAGCTGCACCGGGCGGGCTGGGGGCGGATCTTTCTCCGGACGCTGCTCCGGCTCGTCGACACGGCGTTCTTCGGCTACCTGGCCGGCGCGATCGCCATCGCCGCTACGCGCCGGTGGCAGCGGCTGGGAGACTTGATGGCCGGCACGCTGGTCGTGGAGCGGGGAACGATGCAGGGGAATTGAGAATTCAGATTTGAGATTTGAGAACTGAGAATGCTCGCGACCGTCGTTGCGCTGGTCGAACACGACGGCGAGCGCAGGTTTTCCAGGGCAGTCCCTGGTCGCAACCCAACGGACGAGCCACCGAAGGACGAAGAGCTCGCGAATCGACCGGCGCAGCCGAACGGAACCGCGACCGTGAGGGAGCGGTCTGGGCGCGTCCTTCGGTTCCCGCGGACTCAGTCTCGCGACCGACTGCCCACGTCCGATAGGGAAACCGCTGTGCCGTGCCCACGGAGCCGGGACCCGCTCGTGGCCCGTTGACGAACTTCGGATACCGTCGTCGACGCTGTCACGGCTGGACTTCGTCAACGGGCCATGATCAGCCGAGTACGGCGGCAGCGGCAGTTTTGAACCCTTCTCAGCCCTCTGGTTCCACGGGGGACTTCGACATGTCATCACGGCGACTCGTAGCGGCGCTCCTGCTGCTTCTCGGCGGCTTCAGCCCGGGCCTCCTCGCGGCTCCCGGCTCCCCCGCGGAGGACCCGCGGGTCCAGGACGCGGAGCTGTACCAGACCCACCTGAAGCAGGCCCGCGAGATCTATCGGCAGACGCAGAACGCCTACCGCGCGATCGCGCATTTCCGCGAGGCCCTGCGCTACAACCCCGCGGGGGCGGAGGCCTGGCGCGGCCTGGGCGCGGTGCTGCACCTCACGGGCCATTGGGACGACGCGCTCCTCACGCTGTGGCGCGCGCGGCAGCTCGCGCCCGAGGACGGCGTGACGGATTTCTGGCTCGGCCGCACCTACCAGCGGCTCGGCAAGTACCTGCTCGCGTGCCACCATTTCCGCCTTGCCGTGGACCACATGAGCGCGCGCGAGATGGACGCACAGCGCAAGGAAGCCGGCGCCTTTCTCGACGCGCAGCGGAAGAGCCAGCCGGACGCCGAACAGGCCTACGCGGCGGCGGCGGTCGTGCCCGGTGCGCCGGTCCGGCTGCAGGTCCGCTACTTGTCGTCCGACCCGGCCGACGCGAACATGCGTTCGACGGTGGACGCCGCGATGCGGCACACCGCGAGCGCGCGCGTGGGGGCGCCGCTGGCCCCGGAGCTGCTCCTGGCGCAGGCCTACGACGACCGCGGGTTTCCCGTGGACATCGACCCGGTCTGGTCGGTGAGCGAAGGGCTGGACATGACCGCCGGGACCCCGGGCGGCGCGGCCGGCGTGCCGTCGATCAAGGCCGGCGCCCGTCCCAGCCGCGAGGAGACGATCACGCTGCGGGACCGGAGGTCACGGCTTTCCGCGACCGTGACCCTGGCGGTGCTCGGCGCGCCGGAGCGCGTTCAGCTCATGGCGGTCCGCGGCGCGGACGCGGGCCGCGGGCACGTGGATCTGGAAGCGCGGGTCCTCGACGCCGCCGGCAACCTTCTCCATGTGCGGACGCTGGCCTGGACGGCCACCCGGGGGAAGGAGGACGTCACGTCGCTCTTGAAACGGCCGGAGTCCCTCGTGGTGGACGAGGACGCCTTCGAGCCGCACCGGAACCTGCTCACGACCGCGGGCGCGGACGGCAAGCCGGCCCCCGGCGCGTATACGGTGCTCGCCCGACTCGCGGACGGCGGCGTCAGCGGCGCGGCGACGGTGGAGGCGCCCGCCGGAGAGGAGCCGAAGGAGGGCCCGGCCGCGCAGGGGAAGACGATCGGCGGCGTGCCGTGGGAGGAGTCGTACGAGCGGGCGCTCGAGCGGGCGGGACGCGAGGGGAAGGCGGTGCTCGCGGACCTGACGGCCGACTGGTGCCCATGGTGCCGGCAGCTCAAGGCGGTCACGCTCGCGGATCCTGCGGCCGCCAAGGCCTGCGGCGGGTTCGTCTGCGTGTTCATCGACGCCGACGCGCGGGAGGATCTCGTGCGTCGGTTCGCCGTCGTGGATCTGCCGACGTTGGTGTTCCTGACGCCGGGTGGGCGGATGCTGGGACGGGTGGGGAACGATCTGACCGGGATCAAGCCGGAGGCGATCGTGCGCGCGGCCGCGGAGGCGCAGTCGAAGCTGGCGGCGGCGCTCGCGGAGGAGCGGTCGGCGCGCGAGGGAGTGGAGAAAGGGGCGGACGATCCGAAGGCCTGGCAGCATGCGGCGGACGTGGCCTACGCCGGGCAGGACTGGGAAGGGGCGAGGCGCGCCTACCGACGGGCGCTGGAGCTGGATGCGGACGGGACGCACGGGACCTCGGCCGCGTCGTGGGCGTGCCTGGCCTACGCGCAAATCCGGTTGGGGCTCTGGGCGGACGCCGCGCGCGACATCGACGCCTACCTGCGCCGTTTCGCCGGCGACCGCGAGGTGCCGCGGATGATGTACTATCGCGGGCTCTGCCACTGGCACGAGAAGGAGGCGCCGGTCGCCATCCGGCTCTGGCAGAGCGTGGTCGCGCAGTTCCCCGAGGACCCGGCAGCGGCCCTCGCGCGGAAGGCGCTGCAGGGGGAAGAGGAGCACTGAGGGCCCGTAAAGAAACAACTCCTGCAGCTCGGCAACCGGGCAGCTCCTCAGGAAAAGGCTGAAGGCTCAATGTTCAAGTTTCAGGCAAGGCTCAAAGTTCAAGGCTCAGTACCGCCCCACAGAATTGGGTGACCAATTTCCTCGGCGATTTCGGCCGCCTGCTTCGTTGCACGTAGTTCTCCGTTACTACGCCTCGCTCGCGCGCCTCGCGGGCGGCCGAACTTGCCTTCGGCCATTGGTCACCGACTTCCGTGGAGCGGTACTCAGAGTCCGCGATTCCGTGCCCGGGCTTCGTTCCGTGGTGGACATCGAAAATTGAACCTTGAACCTTGAGCCTTGTCTGAGTCTTGAAAATTGAGCATTGAGAATTCTTGTCGCCCCCGTGCGCGTCAAACGAGCAAGTCACTTTCTTACGGGTCCTGAGCACCGCCCCACGGAACTGCTGGGGTTTCTCCCGACGCCGGCCTTGACTCCCACTCCCACCGGCGCTAGACTTGACCGGATCGGGTCCCTTGGTCCCCCACCGCGCCCTCGGGAGGCGTCTCCCCGCGGTTCGGGCGAAGGACGATAGCGAGCCGACAGGCCCCGGGGAGAAGCTTCATGGACGGTCGCAGGGTGCTGCCCGAGCAGGCCGTCGTGTACCCCACGCGGGACGGGAAACCGATGGGCGAGACCGACGACCACAGGGACGAGATGAAGGACTACGGGATCAACGTCCTGAAGGACCGTTACCAGGGCGAGCCCCAGGTCTACGTCTCGGGGAACAACTTCATTTATCCCACCGAGGGCGTGTCGGCCGACTCGATCAGCCCGGACGTGTACGTCGTGAAGGGGGTTCCGGACCGCCAACGCGACGTCTACAAGGTGTGGGAAGAGGGGGGACACCTCCCCTGCTTCGTTCTGGAGGTCACCTCGCGCAGTACGCGACTCGAGGATCTCGGCGCGAAGATGGCGAAGTACCGGGACGATCTCGGGGTGAAGGAGTACTTCCTCTTTGACCCTCGCGGCGAGTGGATTCCCGGCCGTTTGCGGGGCTTCGTGCTGGAAGGCGGGGTGTACCAGCCGATTCAGGCCTTGGCTTCCGGCCGGCTGCCGAGCCATGAACTGGGGCTGGAGCTGGGGGTGGTCGCCGGCCACCTCCGCTTCTTCGAGCCCGGTGCGGCCGAGCCCCTGCCCACCCGCGCCGAGCGGGCCGAACGCGAGGCCCGGCGCGCGGACGCGGAGCGCAAACGGGCGGAGACGGAACATCGGCGTGCGGAGACGGAGCGGCTGCGCGCGGAGGCGGAGCGGCTGCGCGCGGAGGCGGAGCATCGGCGTGCGGAGGCCGCGGAGCAGGAGGTCCGGCGCCTGCGTGCGGAGCTTGAACGGCTCAAGGGCGGGCCGCGGGCGCCTGGGGACGACCCTGCGTAGGCGTCGGCCCGAGTCGTCATGCCCTTGCGCGGCCGGATTTGCAGGCTCGTCGGCCTCGGCGCCGTCGGTCGCAAGTCGGCGCGTTTTGCCGAGGCCCTCGGCACGCGCGTCCTCGCGACCCGGCGCACCGGAGCCGCAGCCGCCGGCGCGGAAACGCCGCGCGGGCGCCCTTCACTTCCCCTCGGCCGGACTCCCCGGACCCGTGGTCGCCCCTTCGGAGGGCTCCTGGACCGCCGATTCCGCGATTTGCACGCTGAACATCGCGGTTTCGAAGGCACGCCGGCACTCTCGCCAGGAGGCTACCGCGACCGCGGGGGAGGGGCTGTACGCGGAGATCGTCACGCGTCCCGCCCGCCCGGCGAAGGTAACCACGCGCAGCTCCATCCACACACCAAGTGCCATCCCCTCATAGAGCAGGAACCGGCCGGGGGGATGCCCGTCGCCTCCGACCGGCAGATCAATCGTTCTTCGCATGGGTTCGAAACCGCCGGTCCGCACCGAGCGGAGCGCAAGTTCGACGGCCTCGCGCTCGGACAGAACGAGCGATGGGGCCGCGAGGTGGAGGCGCAGGAGGCCGAAGAGCGCGGCGTCCCCGGGAGGCCGGGCGAAAGCGAGCCCGTGTCCCGGGAGGAGTCGGTCGGCCCCCTCGAAGCGCCAGGACGCGGGCAAGCCGACGACCGCGACGATCGGGTGGCGCACCGTGTAGATGCGCGTGTCCTGCGGCGGCGGAGTCCGGTCCGCGCGCAACCGGAACGTGCGGATCGCGGCGGCGAAGGGCTCCGCACAGCGGGCATAATCGTTCTCGACGCAACACCCCGCCACCAGGAAGAGCCGGTCGTCGTCACGGATCGCCGCCATGCGCACGACGCGAGGGACGTCCGCGGCGCCGGCGCGCGCCAGAACCTCCGCCATGCGCCGGCCCCCTTGCTCGCCGAGGCGTCGCTCCAGGAGGGTCCAGTTCCAGCGCCGAGCCGCGCTCTCGAGCCACTCCTCCGGCCGCATCGAAAACGGTAGCAGCGCCTCGGACACTTCGAGCTCCGGCGCACGACCCGGCTCCCCGGCCTCTTGCCAATGGCCCAGCGTCGACGGATTCACGTAGCCGGCCGGCCCCTCGCCGGCGTAACCCAAGTCGCTCCACCCTTTGGGAATGCCGACGTCGAAAGCGACACGCGGATCCTCCCGCGGGTGGCAGACGACGAGGAGGTAGTCAGACTCGAGCCGCGCAGCGTCGACGTCCTGGGGCATGGGGAGACGCACGGGGGACGAACCCGCGGGAGGGTCCGCACCGAGGTCCCAGGCGAAAAGCATACCCAGTGCGACCGAGGCCACGCAGAGCCGTCTCATCGGTTGCCTCCGTTTTGAACGGCCGGATCATCCGGACCGGGCCAGGCAAGCCTCCAGGTAGCCGGCCAGGCGGTCCAGCCAGTGGGTCGCCTCCTCCGGCCTTCGGAAGCGCAGCTCCGGCAGGGCCTCCTGGAGATAGCGGAGCGCCTCCTCCGGATCGCGGCGGCGCAGGGTTTCCACCTGGTGGAGGACGAGGCGGAGCGAAGCCAAGTCGGCCCGTCGAATCCAGGCGCGCCAAAGCTCCCCCTCCCCTTGCTCGCGCCGCCGCACGCCGGGCGCATAGGCGGCCTCCAGGAAGCCGGTCAGGCTGGGCAGCTTCCCCCGATCCCACAGCCGCGGCGGGTCGCTCGGGAAGTCCGAGCTGATCGAGAGTCCGCGCAGCAGGGCATCGAAGGCCGAGCGCGCAAGTCGGGCCGTTGCCGGGGCTGCGTCCCGGGCCGGCCCAAACGCGGACACGGTCACGCGGCGGCCGTGCGACGGGAAGCTGAAGGTTCGCACTTCAGCCGCCCCGTCCGCGGTTTCGCCGCGAAAGAGCCGGAACTGTCCGGGCCCGCCCGCCGGGATCCGGGGGCGGGCGCGAAAGGCCTCCGACGCCGGGGCGAAGCCGAACGACGCCCAGGCCGTCAGCTCCTGCCGCACCGCGGCGGCCTCCTCCAGGCCGGAAGCGGCCGGGGCCAAGTGAAGACGCAGCCCGGCGCGCGCGCCGCCGTCGTCCGGGGAGTGCATCTCGAACACCCCGTGCCCCGGCGGAGCGTCCCTCACGGGCCGAGGGATCCAGCCGGCGGGGACGGGGAACCGCACCTCGTAAGGCGCGACCACCGTGTAGTCTTCGAAGGCGGCGATGGCGCGCGGGGGCGCGGCCCCGACGGGGCGAAAGTGCAGGCACGCGGCGGCGAGGGTTTCGGCGCAGGCCTCGTACCGGGAGGCGGGGGCGGAACCCATCACCAGGAAGAGCACGTCGTCGGCCCGTACGACGCCGATCCGGCCGATTCGCTGGTCGGGACCGCTCCCGTCGAGCACGACCAGATCGACGTCCGGCGCCCCCAAGCGGGTCCCCACGCGCTGCGCGGCGATGCGCAGGCCGAGCCGGGCCACCGCCTCTTCCGACCACAACTCGGTCGGTCGCTCCATCGGGAGGAGCAGGCAGGAGACCTCGATCGCCGCCGCTTCGCCCGGGGGCGATCGCGGCTCGCGCCAGAGCCCGAGCGGGAGGAGCGAGGTGTAGTTCGCGCCCCGCTCGGGTTTGCGCGAGACGTCCTGCCAGTCAGCAGGGATCCGAACTGCGAAGGCGAGCGGGTCGTCCGGCCCGCGTCCCTTCTCGATCCGCGGATACCGGGCCTCCAGACGCGAGACGTCGATGGCGATCGGCATCGACGGGGCGGGGAGCGGCTCCGCGAACGCGATGGCGCCGAGGGGGAGGAGAAGGAAGAGCGCGCCGGCCGAGGAGCCGGCGAGGCCGAAACGCTCTCTGTTTGCAGGAGCGCAACAGGGCGTGCCAAGCACAGGCTTTCCCTCGCAAGGGGACGAGGAGGTCCACCTCCGGCGACGTAGTGCCCGTAAGAAAATAACTTGCTCGTTGGACGCGCAGGGGGGCGACAAGAATTCTCAATGCTCAATTTTCAAGACTCAGACAAGGCTCAAGGTTCAATTCTCAATGGGTGTGGCTACTTTTCGACGACAGCGCCCAGACCGCCTGAAGGCGGTACTACGAACAGTAGGTTCCGAGAGCAGCACCCACTGTTTGTAGTA
>JACPWG010000095.1 GCA_016197205.1 Planctomycetota bacterium | reverse complement strand
GGGCGCTGAGTCCACCGTCCTCTACCGGCGATCATCTCTGGCAACGGACGGAGAGATCGATTTTAGCTTCACTTCGGCTTGTTGTGGTGCTTGCCCTCCTGCCGACCCTCGAGCCGGTTGCCGGCACAGGACCCCGTGGCCCGTTGACGACCCTCGGACACAGTCGTCAACTCTGGTACGGCGGGTCGTAACCCATGGGGCGATTCGCGCGGGCCGGCCTGCGCTCCGAAGCTCGCGGCGTGCGAGCGAAGGAGGGAGGCCCGCGCCCCCAGGCAGCGTGCTTCGACCTCGTCAACGGGCCGCCAGGCCGGCATTCTAGAGCGAACGACCGGCGAGGTCAAGCGCGGAGGCGTTGGGACGCTGGGATACCCGCGCCTTCACGGGCGAAGCTCGCGCCATGCCGCGAGAGCCCAGCCGAACCGCGCACAAATCTGCGCACTTCGCGTCGGGCCGTGCACCGGATCCGCGGCAAGTGCGCACGGCCGTTCGCACCTCCACCCGGGCAGCGTCGATCCTCGGCGTTGCAAATCGCGTCGAGACCAGTGCCTCCAACCTCTCGCCCGTTCGCCGTCCTCCGGCCCCTCTCTTGCTCCTGCGTTTCCCACGGTATCCGACCGCGCATTGTCCGCAGGAACTACGGGAGGAGCGAGAGCATGATGAGCATTCCACGCTGGCTCGTGATCGTCGCCATCGTGGTGACGACGGTGTGCGCGCTTTTCGGCTGCCTGCGTCGGCGCACGCCCCGCGCAACCGGCGCACCGAGACCGGGGGGAGACCCGGAGCACGCGACCGCGGGCGGCGGAACCGGAGGGTGACCGCGGCGGCATCCGAAAGCTCCCGATTGACGCGGTGGGGCGGCGGCTGCTAGGATGGTTCACCGGGTGAAGCCCCTGAGGCCGGGCCGCGGATGTCGCCGACCCCCTCCTTGTTTTCGGCTCTCGGGGCTCCGGGTCGTGGGGTCGCATTGCCGGTCGTGGCCGCCCCAGGGGGGGAAGCTGGGGCGAGGCTCAACACGGCGTTGCAGGAGCACGCCGCTGGACCGCGCGCTCACGCTCGCGGTTCCGTTGCGATCGGTGGTCGAGTGCGTTTCGCGAACCTTGCCGATCTCGCGCCGGCGAACCCGAATCTGTGACACACCAGCCCAAGAGCCTGTTTTTGTTTTGGCAACGAATTCCCAGCGGAAAATTCGCGAAATGGGTGTGATTCGCGGTTCGTCTTTCGGTGTTTTCGGCGTCTTCGGTGGCTCGTCCCTTTGGTTGCGGCCAGCGGTTGCTCTGTGAAAGCCGTGGTTCCGTCGTCGCTTGGCCGCGGCCCCGGCCCCCGGCCCCCGGCATCGGCCCCGCCAGCGGAGGCGCGCTCGGGATGATGGACCTGCGTGGGCTCCTCGGACTGGTCGCAGCGGCCGGTCAGCTCTACCTTGCGGTCCTCGTCGCGTCCGCCCTCCGCGCACCCGCCGGCGATTCCCCGCGTCGCGTCGGCCCCCCGCGCCCCTTTCTCCACGGCCCCGGCCGAGCTACCGCGCGACCCCTCGTCTGCCTCTGCCTCTGCGTCTTCGTCTGGGACTTCAGCGAATTCGCGGAAGCCTTTTTCCGGGACCCCGCCTGGCACCTCGTCGCGCTGGCCGGCGCCTGCCTGGCCCCGGCCTTTCTCTTCCACGCCGTCGTCCGCTACGTCGGCGCGGTCGAGCGCTTCTGGTTTTGGCGCTCCCTCCTCTACGCCCTCTGCGTGACCCTCGCCGCCCTCAGCCTCTCCGGGCTCGCCCTCCCGCCGGTCCGCCAGGTCGTCGAGGGCACGCCCTGGGAACCGCTCTGTCAGGCCCTTTTTCTGCCTTTCACCGTGCGGGCGCTCCTGCTGCTGCGAAGCGCCCTCCGCGACGCGCGCGAGCCTCTCGAACGCACCCGCTGCCAGTACGTGCTCGCCGCGATCCTGCTCTCCATCGCCGGACGCGGGCTCGAGCTGGGCGCCGGACCGGCCGCGCCCATCGGCAACCTGGGAAGCGTGCTCGCGGTCCTCCTGCTTGGCTACGCCATCCTCCGGCACCGCCTGCTGGAGATCGAGGTCGCCTTCTCGCGCGCCTGCCTCATCCTCCTCATGTGCGTGGGCGCCACGTTTTCGTACTTCGCCGGCTTCCGCGTGCTGCCGCGCGAACTCGACCTCGAGCTCTTCGCGACCCTTGTCGTGACCGTTTTTCTTTTTTTCGCCTTCCGCTTCGTGCTGCAGAGCTGGCACGCCGAGGCCGAACGGACGCGCCGGCTCGCCCTCCTCGGCGAGCTGGCCGCGGTGGTGGCGCACGAGGTCCGCAATCCGCTCAGCTCCATCAAGGGAGCGCTCCAGTTCGTGGAGGAAGAGCAGCGCGCGGCCCTCCGCGCCGCGGCGGAGACGGCGACCGGAGCGGACGCGGGGGCGGCGGCGGCCGCCGACGCGCGCGCCCGCAAGCTCCGCGATTTCTTCGCCATCATGTTCGAGGAGATCGAGCGCCTCGCCGGCCTGGTCGACGACCTCCAACGGCTCGCCCGACCCATGGAGGCCCAGCGACGGCCGGTAGCGCTCAACGACCTGGTGCTTCGCACGCTCGCGCTGCTCTCCGAAGGGCTGCTGCGCGGGACCGCCATCCGACAGGAACTGGACCCCGCCCTTGCCACCGTCCACGCGGACCCGGAGCTGCTTCGCCAGGCCCTCATCAATCTGGTCAAGAACGCCGTGGAGGCGCAGCCGGGCGGCGGCGAAATCCGCGTCGCGACCCGCGCCCGGGGCGGGCCGCCGGCCGCCGAGGTCGAGCTGGAGGTCGCCGACCGCGGCCCCGGGATCGCCGACGAAGACCTGCCCCGGCTCCAGGAGCCGTTCTTCACCACCAAACGCGGCGGCTCGGGACTCGGCCTCGCGATCGTCAAGCGCGTGGCCGACGCCCATCAAGGGCGGCTGGAGGTCTTTTCGCGCCCCGGCGAGGGCAGCCGCTTCCTTCTGCGACTCCCGGTCGGCAGCCCGCCTGCCGCCTCGTCCGACAGCTCGGAAGCGCCCGTGTCCTCCGGAGGAGCCCATGCCCTGGACCCTGCTCGTCGATGACGAGCCGAACCTGTGCCGCGTGCTGCTGGGGCTGCTCGAGCAGGCCGGCCACCCCGCCCGCGCGGTCGGCGGCGCGGCGGCCGCTCTTCCGCTGCTGGCCGATCGCGAGCTGGCGCTGGTCCTCACCGATCTGCGGATGCCGGGGATGGACGGACTCGACCTGCTGTCGCAGATCCATCGCACGCGCCCCGAGGTGCCCGTCATCCTGATGACCGCGTTCGGGACGATCGAGACCGCCGTCGAGGCGATGAAGCGCGGGGCGCACGACTTCCTGGTGAAGCCGATCGACCGGGAGGACCTCCTCTTTTGCGTGCGGAAGGCGCTGGGCGCGAGCCGGTCCGCGAAGGGGATCCGCGCGTGCCTGGCGGACGCGGAGGGGCGGTATCGGCTGATCGGCTCCGATCCGCGCATGCGCGCCCTCCAGGGCACGCTCGCCAGGGTGGCGCAGGCGACCACGACCGTGCTGGTGACGGGGGAGAGCGGCACGGGCAAGGAACTGGTCGCGCGGGAGCTCCACGCGCTCGGCCCGCGCCGCGACGGCCCGCTCATCAAGGTCAACTGCGCGGCGCTGCCCGAGACGCTCCTGGAAAGCGAACTCTTCGGCTACGAACGCGGCGCCTTCACCGGGGCGGTGCGCGACAAGCCCGGCCGCTTCGAGCTGGCCGCCGGCGGCACGCTCTTTCTCGACGAGATCGCCGAGCTCCCCCTCACGACCCAGGCGAAGCTGCTCCGCGTCCTCTCCGACCGGCAGTTCGAGCGGCTCGGCGGCGTGACGACGCTTCGCGCGGATGCGCGCGTCGTCGTCGCGACGAACCGCGACCTGCGCGGGCTCGTGCGGGAAGGGCGTTTTCGAGAGGACCTTTTTTTTCGCGTGAACGTCGTGCGCGTGGAGCTGCCGCCGCTTCGCGAGCGCAGCGGGGACCTTCCCGCGCTCGCGGGCTTTTTTCTGGAACGGTTCGGCCGCGAGAATGGCCGCTCAGGGCTCTTCCTCGCCCCGGAGACGCTGGCGGCGTTGTGCGCCCACGCGTGGCCCGGGAACGTGCGTGAGCTGGAGAACGCGCTCGAGCGCGCGGTGGTCCTCGCGGACGGGCCCGCGCTGTTGCCGAGCGACTTGCCGACGGAGGTTACGGCGAGCGTCGCGGCGACCGTGCCGGTTCGACCCGCGTCGGCCCGGGCCGCATCGCCCCCGGAGGCCGAGCCCGTGCCCGCAGCCCCTGCGGCGAGGGGCGGGGGAGCGACGCTCCGGAGCGCGACCGAGGAGGCGGAGAAGACCGCAATCCTACGCGCCTTGGAGGAGGCCGGCGGAAACCGCACGCACGCGGCGCGGCGCCTGGGGGTGAGCCGTCGCACGCTGCAGAAGAAGCTCAAGGAGTATGGGCTGCGGTAGCGGACGGAGCGGGGCCTCCCGCGTCGCCTGCCGGCGCGAGGCCCCATCCCACCGGTGTGCGGCGGAGCGTCGCGTCGAAGGGCAGTGGGGGCAGGGCTCTCGGACGCGGCGTGCGCCGTCGGAAGGGGAGTGGGAATTTCGTCAACGGGCCACTAGCTCGGAGGCGGCGATTCGAAGCAAGACGAGATACCGTAACCCGGGAAGGGCAGCCCTTTCAAGGTGGGGAGGGCTGTTCGATTGTTGTGAAATGGAGCATCAGATGCTGGGTGCGGGTAAGCGGCACCTTCCCACGGTTCTCCTCCGCCGGCCACAAGTCCTTGGGGTGCAGGGCTTCCGCCCTGCACCGACGGGACGCCTCGCATGAGAGTCGTCGAGCGCTTGGAGTGCGGGAGCGGCCAGAGGAGGGCGGGGAGGAGCTTCAAGCGATCCGTACGAGAGCGGGTGCAGGGCGAGCACGTCCACCGAAGCGCCGCGCGCGAAGGCGGAAGCCCTGCACCACCACGCAGGCTCAAGTCACATCATTAAGTGAATAGGCGGCTTGCGTCCGACACCGGGGCGGCGCAGCCACCTTGGAAGGGCTGCCCGGGAAGGGCAGCAAGTAGCGATGCTGTTTCGAGCACTCGCGCCCCCTCTTCACGACGAGGATTCGTGTGAAGACACTTTTCCCGAAACCTTGACGGTCTCCCCGTGTTAGAATCCGGTGGAACCGTAGCGCGGTCAGGAACTGGCCACTCGATTCTTCCACGAGGTGATGCGCCGTGCGAATTCGAATCCATCCGGAGCGGCTCTTCATCGTTGGCATTCCACTCCTTGCTGTCGGGCTGCTCTTTTCCCTCCCCGCGGCCTGTCAGGAGGGCATGGGGGGCGCCGGGGGTGGCGGCGGGGGAGCGGGGGCTGGGGCGGGCGGTGCGGCGGCCGGCGGCTCGGGGGACGCGCCCGACCTCCTCTTCTTTCAAGAGCGCATCGAGCCGGTCATCAAGACCACCTGCGCCCAGGCCGGCTGCCACGGGGGCTCGAACGCCGGCAACCTGCGTTTCGCCTCCCCGGATTTTTTCGGTAACTACACCGCGGATCAGAGTCGGGAGAACTACAAGGCCGCCCTCCGCTACGTTCGCTACAAGAACGCGGCGACTTCCATGTTTCTCCTCAAGGCGCTTGCCCAAGAGGATGGCGGCCTCGAGCACGGCGGCGCCATGTACAATTTCGACAAGAAGTCGAAGGAATACGAGGACTGGGTCGGCTGGATCAACGGAAAATCAGCCGCCGACCTCCCGCCGGTGGCCGATGCCGGTGTGCCCGCTCGGTTGAAGCGCGGCTCGACGGTCAAGTTGGACGGGAGCGCCTCGTCGGATCGACGCGGGGGCAAGCTGACCTACCGCTGGACTTTCGAGAGCCGTCCGCAAGGGTCCAGTGCGGCGCTGAGCGATCCCGCCTCGCCACAGCCTACGTTTGTAGCGGACCAGGACGGCGCCTACACTCTGTCACTCGTGGTCTCCAACGGAAAACTCGACAGCGCGCCGGATACGACCACCTTACGTGTCGATTCGGTTCCGGTCGTCGTCCTCGAGGCGGAGGACTCGGAGCTGGCCAGCCCCTTCGAGAAGGTCCCCGACCAGAGTGCGAGCGGAGGCGCCTTTGTCGCGGCTTCGGAGGGCGACCTGGACGCGGCGTCCGCCACCTGGAAGTTCCAGGTGCCGGCCGAGGGACGGTATGCGCTCTGGGCCAGAGTGTATGTGCCGCCAGGGTCGCCCGCCACGTGCGTGGTTTCGGTGGACGGCGGCCGCGACATGCCCTGGCAGTTCGGCGACGCGAGTGGCTGGACGCTGGAGCAGCTCCAGGACCGCACGTCCGCGCGGCGCAATCTCTACGGTCAATGGGCCATCCAGAACGGCGGCTTGGCTTGTACGAGCTTGGGTGAGGGCGGCTTCGGCGCCTTCTCGACGGGCGTCTCCCTTGCCGCGGGAGCAGCGGAGGCGACTTTCCATTGTCCCAAGGGACCGGGAAAGGCCCAGAACGCCTTCCTGCTCTTCGATATCCGCTCCCCACGCGAGTTCAAGTACGTAGGCTTCCTGGCCGGTGCGGGCAAGCTCATCGTCGGCAAGGCGCCTGGGCAGGGGGGGCGCGGCGGCCCCGGCGGGGGTGGTGGGGGCGGTGCGGGGGGCCCGGGCGGCGGCGCCGGCGCGCGGGGGATGGGCGAGCCGGCGGCGACTTTCGACGTCAAGGTCGATCCGGTGCGCGGTGTGAAGCTCAGAATCGAGCTGGCGGGTCGCAAGGTCAAGTGCTTCGCCGACGGAGCGCCGGTCGGGGAACACGCCTTTCGCGACGCTTTCAGCGGTGAGCTGGGATTTGCGACGCGCGGCGGCTCGCCGCAGGTGAACGATTTCCTCGTCACGAAGGGGGAGGAGGTCCTCTTCCGGGACGACTTCAAGGCGAACCCGCCGTCGGCTGTCGGCGGCGTTTCGCTCAAGCCCGGCCCGCACACCCTGAAGCTCAAGCCCAAGAGCGCGTCGCTGAACCTCGATCAGGTCCTCCTGGTCAAGACCAACACCGAGAGTCGGATCGACCTCCCGACCCGCCGGTTCGTTCGGCGCCTCTACTTCGACTGCATCGGGCGGGGTCCGACCGAGCTCGAGCTCACCCTTGCCGCCGCCCAGACCCGGGAGGAATTCGTCGACTCCATCCTGCGAAGCTACGACTTCTTCGAAAACTGGTATGAGTCGGAGCTGTTCTACTTCCTCCTCCTCGATCTCTTCCGACCCTCGACGCCGCAGATCACGTCGATCCCGTCGCGGTTGCAGAACCGCCAGATCAACGTGAAGGACGCGCTCCAGGACCTGGTGATCAGCCAGTATTTCAACAGCCGGAATCCCGGGAACGACACCTTCGTCACCGTCGTCCTGGAACAGCTCCTGGGCATGAAGGTCCAGGAAAAGGAGAACGTCCAGACCCTGGAGACGGGGAAGAAGATGTACGATGGGTACGAGTTGTCCCTTTTCGGGGTGAAGGGGAAGAGCCAGTCGGACGTGGTCAAGATCGTGATGAACCAGCCGGGCTTCTACGAGAAGTACCTGGGCCGGTACCATAAGACGCTGACCGGGCGCGACCTGGACAAGACGGCGCTGACGGCAGCGGCCGCCGACTTCCGGGCCGATCCCGGGCGCTTCCCCGACATCGTAAAGGGTTGGCTGCTCTCCAAAGAGTACGAGGCGGGGCTGGGCTTCCTCCGCCCGAAGTCCGACGCGACCTTCATCCGCACGCTGTACACCGACCTGCTCGGGCGTCAGCCCGCGTACAAGGAGCTGCGCGACGTGCGAAACGCGCTCCTCTCCCTCGCGGACTCGCAGCCGCTGCGCTCGGTCTTTGGTCGAATCGTGATCGAAAGCAACCTGGTGAATCCGCCGGACAAGGCGAAGATCCAGAAGGAGGCTTGGCTCACGCAGCAGTTCCTGAAATTCCTCGGACGCGAGCCGCTTCCGGCGGAAGTCTCCGCCTTCGGGGAGGCCCTCGCGGATCCGGCGTGCACCACCAAGACGATCCTCCAGGCGATCGTGACTTCGCCTGAATATCAGAATTACTAGTGGGCCGTTGACGATGTCCAGGCACGATGCCTGGGGGCGCAGGCCGGCCCGCGCGAGCGGTCGCATGGGTTACGACGCGCCGTGACAGAGTTGACGACTGGGTTCGAAGTTCGTCAACGGGCCACCAGGCCGCTCGTTTCCCGGCGCCAAGCCGCTTCGAAGTCCTGCTGCCCGAGGGCATGGTTCAAACGTGGGTTAGCGCCCGCGCAAGAATTACTTTACATTTTCGTGGATCGACCGATGCCTGGGGGCGCGGGCCTCCGGCCCGCGCAGCGCGGCCCAGAGGGCCGCACCCCCAGGAGCCTCGAGGTCCGAGTCTGCGCAGTTATTTTTGCGCGGGCGCTTACAGCCTGCCGTCGGCCGCCTGCCGTCGGGGCGACCCTTGTGGGCGCCCACGACTCGCTGCAATTTGTTGGAGTGCGCGGTGTCGCCAACAGGGCGGGCACAAGGCCCGCCCCTACGTCCGGACACGAAAGCGTGTTACCCACACGCTGCCAGATTTGCACCATGCCTGCCCGAGCCCCCTATGAGGAGTTGCCTGCCATGCCCTCTCCGCTGAATCGACGCGACTTCTTGAAGCTCTCGGGTGCGACGGCCGGCGCGCTCGCCGCAGCTCCCGCGATCGGGCTCCGCTCGATCGCCGCGGAACCGGGGGCCGCCTCCGGCGGGTTCAAGGCCACGCATTTCGTCTTCGTCAGCATGGCCGGCGGAATCCGTAGCCGCGAGACGATCGGCACGCCGGCAAACATCCCCAACATCATGCGCCTCGCCAAGGAGGGCGTCGTCCTTCCCCACGTGAAGGCCCAGAATGTCGGCCACTACGGCGCCAGCCTCTCCTGCTACACCGGCATCACCGAGATCATGGGCATCCGCGAGAACCAGCGCGGGAATCACCCCACGATCTTCGAGTATATCCGCAAGCAGAGGGGCTTCTCGGCGAACCAGATCTGGCTGTCCACCTCCAATGGCAATCAGCAGCTCAATTTCGCCTATGGCCTGGACAAGGACTACGGCGCCCCCTTCGGCGCCAACGTGATCAGCGGCGACGGCCTCTTCAATGCGGAGTTCAAGGACATCCTCGACAAGTTCGGCCGGCCGAAGGGAAACGACGCCGAAGCGAAGCTCGTCGAAAAGCTCCAGGCCGGCATGGATCCCGCCCAGCTCAGCCGCGTGAAAGGGGAGGGACTCACCAACGATCCTGCGACCGTCAAGCGCATCGAGAAGTTCATCCTCGATGAAATCTCCCAGAACGCCCCCAAGGTGACCGGCCCCGGGACCCAGGACGCCAAGGCGGTCCGCATCGGGCTCAACATCCTGCGTGTGTTCAAGCCGGTGTTTCTCGGCGTCGCCTTGAACAACGCCGACATCGCCCACGGAAGCTTCAACGGCTACGTGGACGTGATTCGTCGCAACGACGATGAGATCGGCAAGCTCTTCGACGCCATCCAGGCCGACCCCGACCTGAAGGACAAGACGGCCATCTTCATCATGCCGGAGTTCGGTCGGGACAAGGACCTGAACCAGCGAAACGGCCTCGACCACGGGGACAACTCCGAAGACCTCAAGCGCGTTTCGCTCGTCGCCTACGGTCCCGACTTCAAGAAGGGGAAGACCATCGACACACCCTACGAGTCGACCGACGTCTGCCCCACCATGGCGCACATCTTCGGCGTGAAGGCCGAGCGCTCGCGTGCGAAAGTGATGACCGACATCTTCGCCTGACAGTCCAACGCTCGAGCCGGCCCTCGGCCAGGCAGCGGGTTCCCGAAGGCCGCGGCGCTGTTTGTCGTTCCGCCTTCAGGCGGCACGTGCTGCCATGCATTGGCCAGGCTCGGAAACGATCCGCCCAAAGTGGCTGTCGCACAAGAGGCGCGGCCGAAAAACCGCCCGGCATTCACGCGGCCTTGCGGGCGACCGATGCGGCTTTTCGCGGCTCTTGCGACAGCCTCTAAAGGCGGAACTGCGAACGGGTTCGGACCGGAGTCAGAGTCCAAGGGGCGCTGTAGTGCTAGTGTCCCGTCTACGCTGATTCCAAGGGTCCGCCGCTGTAGCGGAGTACGCGTTCGGTGAACCCCTCATCCCGGCATGTCATCCTGAGCGGAGCGCCGCAGCGCGAAGCGAAGGATCCAAGCAAGGACGGACGCCCAACCTTCTCAACCGGCCCTCGGACCGTGTCGTGTGCGAGCCAATTCCCTGTCGAGAAAAGCGGTCGCTACGCTTGGTTTGGATCCTTCCCTTCGCTCCGCGCTGCGGCGCTTTGCTTCCCTCAGAGCCTGCCCTGAGCCGGGCCGAAGGGATGACAAGCGGATCGAACGGGTTCCCTGAAAGCTCTACCTGACGGGAGCCAGCCGACCTCCACGGAGCGCACGGCGAACTAGCAGAATGAGCGTAGGCGGGACACTAGTGGGCCTTCAATATCGATCCTGGGGGTGCACGACATGGGGACGATTGAAGCGGAACGGCTCCGCGACGGACACACGGAACCGCGACCGTGAGGGAGCGGTCTCCGCGCGTTCTTCCAGAGCCGCGGATTCGACCTCGCTGTCCGGTGGGTTCGCGGGGCGCTCCCATGCGGGTCGTCGGCCTCGAACCGGAGGTCAGGGCGGAACGCCCCCAGACCGCTCCCTCACGATCGCGGTTCGGTTTCCACGCGGGATGCGCCCGCGACGGAAACGAACGACCTACCGGAACGACATTGAAGGCCCACTCGTGGGCCTTCAAGATCGCCTCGGTGGGTGCCCAGCGGCGGACGCCCTTGCCGAGACGGTCGGACACAAGGCCCTCCACTACGCCTCGATTCGGGCCCACAGATTCAGAGTTGAAGCCCCACTGGCGGCCCGACGCCGAGGTCCAGACATGATTCCTGGGGGCGCGGGCCTCCCTCCTTCGTTCGCATGCCGCGAGCTTCGGAGCGCAAGCCGGCCCGCGCAAGCGGCGAAATGAGCTGCGACTTGCCGCACTCGGCTGACCTCCGTGGCCGAGGCTTGCCACCGGGCCGCAGGTCGAGCTGGGACGCGCCTGCGGAGGTGCCGGTGGACGAGCCGCCGCGGGTGCGGTTTGCCCCCCGCCGCGGTTGAATACGAGGTCGCGGTCGCGGATCGGCGCACGACTTGAGAGGATGCCAGAATGACTCCGCTCCTGAGCACCGCTGGGGAGACTGCTCCGCCTCTCCGCCCGCTACCCGGCCCGCTTCGCCGACGCATCCTCCTCGGCGCCGCTTCCGCGGCCGCCGTGGTGGCCGCTCTCGCCGCAATCTGGCCCCCTCCCGCTCCTGCCGCACCCGCCGAAGACCCGCCGGCGGCCGGCGCGGGAGCGGGTGCAGGTACGGGCTCAAGTGTGAACGCGGCCGGGGCCGTCGTTCGCGCCCGTACCCCCGAGGATGCCGCGAAGGCCTCCGCCTCCTGCCTCCAATGCCACCGTGGCATCGAAGAGATCCACCCGCAGGAAAAGCTCGGTTGCGCGGATTGCCACGGCGGTGATCCCGCCGCCGCCGCAAAAGAGAAAGCGCACGTCCAGCCGAAGTCCCCCGTCCCGAACGACGAGCGCGTCCTCCCCCTCGAATACGACCTCCCCTACCAGCGTTTCCTGAACCCCGCCAACCTTCGCGTGGCGGACGCGGCATGTGGGGCCTGTCACGGCGAGGACCTCAAGCGCCTCAAACGCTCCCTGCACGGTACCACCGCGGGGCACCTCTGCGACGGACTGTACGAAAACGGCGTGACCCAGGCGCGCGGCAGCCTCTATTCCATCTTCCCCGTCTCCGACGATTCCCCGAAGCTCCCCTTCATGGCGCTCAAGAGCCTCGTTCAGATCCCCGCGCCCGGGTCCGGGCCGCCCCGGGCCATCCAGACCCACTACCAGGACGTCGTGCGCAAGAACTGCATGCGCTGCCACCTTTGGTCGCGTGGCACCGGGCTGCGCGGGCGACTGGGCCAGGACGGCGACTACCGAAGCGAGGGCTGTGCCTCCTGCCACGTCCCCTACGCGGACGACGGGCTCTCGAAGAGCGGCGATCCAACGGTCGATAAGTTCCAGCCCGGTCACCCCACCAAGCACCGGTTCGTGGCTGCCCCCTCCACGACGACCTGCGTGCATTGCCACTACGGCGACGCTTCCATCGGACTCAACTACCGCGGCCTCTCCCAGCTCCCGCCCGGCATGCCCGCGGGTCCCGAGATCCCCGGCACCACGCCCGCGCGCCTGAATGGCGTCTTCTATGTGAAGAACCCGCGCGTGAACCCGCCCGACGTCCATTACGAGCGCGGCATGCACTGCGTCGATTGCCACACCTACAACGACACCATGGGGGACGGCCACATCTACGGCCAGATGGAACACGCCGTCGAGATCACGTGCGCGGATTGCCACGGCACGCTTCGCGGGCCCAGTCGGCTCACGACTTCCCGCGGCAACCCCCTCCGCAACCTCCGCCGCGAGGGGGAGCGCGTCCTCCTCAAAGGCAAGCTCGACGGGAAGGACCATGTCGTCAAGCAGGTCGCCGACATCGTCAACCCCAAGCATTCGGACTACAACCCGGCGGCGGCGGCGGCCATGACCCCCGCCCACCTCAAAGACAAGGGCGGCCTCGCCTGCTACGCCTGCCACACGAGTTGGACCCCCAACTTCTTCGGGTTCAGTTTCGACCGCAACGAGGCCTTCACGCAGCTTGACCTCCTCTCCGGCGAGCGCACGATCGGGCGGGTCAACACCCAGGAAAAGGTCTTCTCCACCTGGAAGGGCTTCTACCTCGGCTACGACTCGAAGGGTTTCATCGCCCCTTACCTCGTCGGCTTCAGCACCGTCACCACGGCGCACGACAAACAGGGGAAGCTTCTCATCGACCAGGCCATGCCCCGTACGGCGGCCGGTCTCTCCGGCATGACCCTGATCCATCACCAGCCCCATACGGTGCGCGGCGAGTCGCGCCTGTGCGTCGAATGCCACCGCAACCCGGCCGCCCTCGGCCTGGGCTCCGAGAATTTCCGCATGGCCAAGGAGTTCGCCTTCGCCACGAGCGCGCGCGGGGTCGAAGTCGTCGCCATCGACAAGAAGAACGTGGAAAAGAGCACCCCCGTCGCGACCCTCGTCGCCCCGGGCGCGCGCGCGGTCGCGGTCGAGTGCGACCCCATCACCGCGCACGCCCGCCTCGCCGTGGTGGCATGCGGCACGAACGGCGTCGTCGTGGCCGACCTGAGTCGCCCCGTCTTCCCGCGCCAGCTCGCCCGCATCCCGACCTCCGATGCGCGAGACGTGGTGGTCGCCGCCGGCTGGGCCTTCGTGGCCGACGGGGTCGAGGGCGTAAAGGTCCTCGATCTCGCCGTGCCCGCGCGCGCCTCGGTGGTCGCCCAGGTGAAGACCCGGGACGCGAGGCGCGTCCGCGTGCAAGGCTACCTGCTCTTCGTGGCCGATGGCGAGGGCGGTCTCGCGATTCTCGATGTGTCCGATCCCCTCGAGCCGAAGCGCGTCGGCACCTTCGTGCCCGTGGCGGCGGCGGGGGACGATCCGGTCTCCGTCGTCGATGTCGCGCTGCATTTCAGCGCGAGCGCACCCGACCCCGACTCCGATACCGGCCGCACGCCGGCCCGGAACGTCGCCTTTCTCGCGGCCGGGACCGCCGGCGTGAGGGCCGTGGACGTGACCAACCCCGCCCGCCCGCGGCTCATCGGCGAATTGGATTTCCGTCGCCGCCAGGAGGCCGCCGGCTCGGACGCGAAGGCCATCGCCTTCCGCAGCGTCTTCGATCTCGGCACCGAGGGCGGGCAGGTCCCGTCCGAGGAAAACGACTACCTTTACCTCTCGGTGGACCGCACGCGCCCCAATGAGCAGACCGTCGGCAGCCTGATCTGCATCCATGTAACCGACCCGACCGCGCTCCGCGTGCCCGGCGCCATGGACGGCAAGGTGCGCCTCCCACCCGGCGGCAAGCGCATCGACCTCCTGACCGTCTACCAGGTGCCCAATCTCGCCTACCTGTGCGTGGTCTCCGGACCCGCCGGCGGGATCCTGGTCGACGTGACCAAGGCGCAAACCCCGATGATCGTCGACCGCCTCCCCCTTCGAGATCCCGAGGCGGTTGCCGCCGAAGAGATGCGCCTCGACCAGCTCCTTGACGTCTCCGGCCGCCCCCTCAAGGACATCAGCCACGAAGGCGCGAGATTCTTCACCCGAGAGGAGATGGTCCGCATCCTGAAAGCGTCCCTGGACTCGATCGACACGAAAAAGTAATCCGAGCGTGACCCGCCGCCCGGCGGCGGCTCGCCGGCCCCCGATGGCGCCGGCGACGGCCGGGGAGGCATCGTCTCCGATGGTTTCGAGGATTCACCCGTGATGCGCGCGTTGAAACGAGCCGGGAGGCGGGTGCCGACCCTGGCCTTGAGTCTGACCCTGGTCCTCTTCTCGCCGGGCTACGCGGACGATCCGCCTCCCGCGGGCGGCGGAGGCGCCGGCGCAGGGAACGGAACCGAAAAGGGCAAGGGCCGACCCCGCCTCGACGCGGAGGCGGTCAAGGCCATGGACGCGGACGGGGACGGCGAACTCTCGCGCGACGAGTGGAAAGGGCGACCGAAACTCTTCGACGCGCTCGACAAGAACGCCGACGGTCGCCTCGACAAATCGGAGCTTGCCACCGCGCTCAAGGCCGCGGCCGCCGAGGGCGGCGCAGAGGCCGGTGGGGCGGCGCCCGGGCAGGAGCCCGAGGGGAAGAAGAAACCCAAGAAGGGACGCGAGGGACGTCCGCCCGGCGAGGCCATCGGACCGGTGAAGCCCTTCGACGCGTACGACGCCAACAAGGACGGCAAGCTTTCGTATCGCGAGTTCCTCCCGGCGCTCTTCGACCGGATGGACCAGAACGGGAACGGGAGTCTGGAGGCGAACGAATTGCCGGAGGCCGGTAGGGAGCGGATGCTCAAGCTGGACCAGGACGGCGACGGCGCGCTTTCCGCCGCGGAGTTCGCGCGGCTGCCCGAGTCCTTCGTCAAGCGATATGACACGGACGGAAACGGCTCCATGGACAGCACGGAGTTCGTCGCCCTTTTCGGCGGCGGGGGAGGCATGGGGGGGCTCGGTGGCGGCGGCGTGAGCCTGTCCGGCGACCCGGAGAAGGACGCCGAGGCCTTCCTGAAGCGGTTTGACAAGAACGGCGACCAGAAAGTCTCGCGTGCGGAATTCCAGGGGGCCGACCAGGCTTTCGCGCGCAGCGACGGGGATGGCGACGGGTTCATCACCAAGGAGGAGGCCCTCAAGCTGTTCCGGACCATTTCGAAGCGGGCCGTGATCAACGGGGCGCCGGACTTTCTTTCGAGATTCGACAAGAACAAGGACGGCCGTGTCACACGCGAAGAGTACGAGGGGCCGCAGGAGGGTTTTGATCGCGCGGACGTGAACGGGGACGGAGTGATCTCGAAGGCGGACGACGAGGCGGAGGCCCACTGAGTACCGCCCCGAGGAAGTCGGTGGCCCAGAGGCGAAGGCGGTTTGGGGGCAGGGTTCAGCTCAGGCGGCCTGTGGGGAACACGGCGAGGCGTTCGGGCGTAGGGGCGGGCCTTGTGCACGCCCGGTCGGCGACCCCGCGTACGCTGACTACCGCTTCGCTGAAGTCGGTAGCCGGCAGGCGCGGGCAAGTTCGGCCGCCCGCGAGGCGCGTCGGCGAGGCGTGGTTCTGGGCGACTGCGGCAAGCGGCCGCTACGCGTCCACCGAAGCGCCGCGGCGCGAAGGGGGAAAGCCTGCGGCCGAATGCGTCGAGTGGGCGAGTCACCTCCTGCTGCGAGTCGAGCGGGAGGTCCTGCCGAGGTCGAGCCGCTGCCGCCGCGACTTTTTTTACTATTGGCGAATTTTTATGTTTTTATGATTGACAGGGAGGAGTACGCAAGGTAGTATCCCGGCAACGCGCGCGCGATTCGCGAGTCGCGCGCCGGCCTTGCGCACGGCGGGGTCGCTCCCCGCTGGGTGCGCGAGGCGGGGCCAGGTTGGCCGACGAAAGATCCGGAAAAGCCCCACGGGTTCTTTCGCCCTGCGCGGGCCACCGGTCGGCTTTCGTTAGAGAGGAGGTGATCCAGTCAATGGATAGTTTTAAACGTAGGTGGCTGCCCACCTAGCGCGGCAGCGGTGCCCATGTGGGCAGTCGAAACCGAAAACGGGGCCGGTGGCGCTATGCGCCGCCGGCCCCGCGTTATTTCCAGAACTCCACTCCATCTGCGCGCGAAGGACCGACGCGCCCCACCCGGCAGCACCCTCGTGAGCCTTCCATATCGATCCTGGGGGTGCACGACATGGGGACGATGGAAGCGGAACGGGTCCGCGACGGACACACGGAACCGCGACCGTGAGGGAGCGGTCTCCGCGCGTTCTTCCAGAGCCGCGGATTCGACCTCGCTGGCCGGTGGGTTCGCAGGGCGCTCCATGCGGGTCGGCGGCCTCGAACCGGAGGTCATGGCAGAACGCCCCCAGACCGCTCCCTCACGGTCGCAGTTCGGTTTCCACGCGGGACGCGTCTGCGACGGAAACGAAGGACCTACCGGAACGACATGGAAGCCCCACGAGTCTCCCCCCCCTCCCCCCCCCGCCTCACTGCCATCCGGCCAGGTATGCCGCTCGGAATGCCGCGAACTCGTGGTCGAACCGCCTCGTCGCATTCAGCACGCGCCCCAGATCGCGCAGGAGCTCGTCCGTATTCACGAAGCGGTCCTTGACCTCCCAGGCCGTCATCCGAGCGATCAGCCACCGGACGCCCGTGCTCAGCGTCTCGTCACTCACGAAATCGGGCCCGAATTTCGCCGCCACGCTCGGCGCCCCGGGCTTGGCGAAACCGAGCACCATGCGATGCAAGGTCACGCCCAGCGAATAGATCTCGCTCCGTACGTCCACGTGCGCCGCCCCCGATTCACGCTCCGGCGCCAGGTAGCCTTTGGTCCCCAGGGCGAGATTGCTCCGGCTCGCGTCCGGATCCAGCGAGATCCAATTCGCCATCCCCAGGTCGCACAGCTTCGCCCGACCGGACGGCTCGATCATGATGTTCCCCGGTTTGATGTCCCCGTGCAGGAAGGCCTCGCTCTCCAGATAGCGGACGGCCTTCGTCACCTCCGCAAGGATCCGGAGCGCGGGCTTTTCCTCCAGGCGCCCCTTTTCCAGAATCAGGTCCTGGAGCGACGTCCCCTTCACGTACTCCATCAGCACGTAGTGCCGCCCGTCCGCGGAGCCCCCGCCCAGCCCTCGCAACACGTTTTCGTGCTCCATCCCCTGCAGCACCTTCGCCTCGTTCGCGAAGAGCTTCACGAACTGCGGCGTGATGTGGGCCGAACGCGGGTCCAGCACCTTGACCGCCACCAGGCGACCCGTCTCCAGGTGTCGCGCCTTGTACACGCTCGCAAGCGCGCCGCGCCCCAATTCACCGAGGACCTCGAACCCCGGCGGGGACCAGGCGGGCGTGGGAAGTCGACCTGTGGCTGGACGCGCCGCTTCGTCGCCGGCCGGCGCCTGGCCGCCGGACGCGGGCGCCGCGGGCCCCGGCGCCCCTGGGTGTACGGCCGGCGCCGCTGCCGGCGCCGCCGCCGCACGGGGACCGGCCCCCGCGCGCCCGACGCGGTCCGCGCCCGAGGTCTCCGAGCGCACCCGCCGTGTCGGAGGCTTCGGCGGCAGCAGCACGGTGGAGGAGAGCGGCTCGCCGACCTGGAAGTGCGCACGGAACCGCTCGAGGGCCTCGAGTCCCCGCAAGTGCCCCAGCGTGGCGCCCGCGAGATTCACCAGCACCACACGGTCGAAATCGGGTTCGAGCTGCGACAGCGCCGCGAGGAACGCCCGCAACGCTTCGCGCCCCGAAGCGGAGAAAGGACCCATGTCGAGGACGATGCAGGGAGCGCCCCCTTCCTTCGCCTGGCGCATCTCCCGTTCGAAGGCCCTCCAGCGTCCGGCCCCTTCGGCCGGCGCCGCCTGGAGGACGGGCACCACCGGCGCGGCGGACTTGGGTCGGGGGTTCCCTTCCACGCGGCCTCCATGACAAGGATTCGATTCCTTGTAGCACACGCTTCGACCCGATTGCAAGGACGCTCAACCTTTGACACCTCTCCGCGCTTCTGGCAAAATCCCCCTCATGGCCAGTCCGACGTCCGCAGCGCCGCCGCAAGCCGCGCCCACGCCCCTCCCCGTCGCCCGCGCCCCCCGGCGCGTCCTTTCCGAAGTCAGCCCCGCGGCCCTCGCGTTCCACCGGGACGCCGTCGTCGGGGACCTCCACTCCCACGCGCTCCTCAACATGACCTACCTGCGCCGCGACCTCGCGCTCCGCTCGAGCGGACCGAGCTTCTACAACCCGCTTCAAAACCAGATCGACCTCCCCCGCGCCCTTGCCGGGGGCATGGACGTGCTGACCTTCACCACCTATGTCCCCGCGAATCCCTTCCGCCCCGGCACGCGCGACCGCGCCACCTTTCGCATGATGGACGTCTTCGATCGCTTCGTGGCGGGGAACCCCGGCCGCGTGGCCCACTGCCGCACGCCGGCCGACCTCGACCGCGCCCTCGCCTCCGGCCGGCTCGCCGCCCTCCTCGCCGTCGAGGGCGGGCACGCGCTCGAGGGCAGGCTCGACCACCTCGCCCGCTTCAAGGCCCGCGGCGTCTGGTATCTGACGCTCACGCACTTCATCGACAACGGGATCGCCGGCGCCTCCATGCAGCGCTCGAGCCGGGAGGTCGGCCTCACGCCGTTCGGCCGCGACGTCGTGCGTGAGCTGGAGCGCCTCGGCATTCTCGTCGACGTGGCCCACACCAGCGACCGCGCCTTCTGGGAAACGCTGGAGCTCTGCCGCCGGCCCGTCCTCTGCTCGCACACCGGCGCGCGCGGCATGCAGCCCTGGCCTCGCAACCTCTCCGACGAACAGATCCGTGCGCTCGCCGCCCGACGTGGCCTCATCGGCATCATCGCCACGCCCGGGTACCTTGCCGCGGGCGCGAGCTGGCGCGACGGCAGCGGCCTCTATGCGCGCGCGGCGGAGTATTTCCTGGAGCGGGCCGGAGAAGACTGCGTGGCCCTCGGCACGGACATGGACGGCTACATCCTACCCCTCGCCGATTGCCGGGACGTGACCGCGCTGCCGCGCCTCACCCAGGCCATGCTCGACCGCGGCATCCCGCCCTCCGCCCTCCGCAAAGTCCTCGGCCAAAACCTGCTTCGCCTGTTTCGCGAGACCGACCGGCCCTTGTGACCCTCGCTGCCCGCGCCCCCAGGCATCGGTCGATCCACGAAAATGTAAAGTAATTCTTGCGCGGGCGCTAGCAGGAGTCCTTCATGCCCGTTTTCCGCGCCGACCCGTGGCTCAAAGCGCTCATCGTCCTGCTCGCCGTCATCGCGCTGCTCTTCGCCTTCGATGCGCAGCTCCTGCGCGTGCTCGCCCTCCCGCCCGACGGACTCCCGCACCTCCTCGTCGAAAAGCTGAGCTCGCGCGTGCTCGGCGGCGTCGCCTTCGGCGTGGCCTTCCTGGCGATGTGGTGGACCTCGCGGCGGCGGGAGGCCCGGCTCCTCGCGTCCTCCGTGGCGCTCACCCTCGCGCTCTCGTTCGCGCTGAAAACGATCGTCGGCCGCCCGCGGCCCGAGCTGGCCGCGGCTGCGGGCCGGGACGACGCCGGCTTCCCCTCCAATCACGCGGCCGGCGCGGTCGCGATCGCCCTCGTGGCCTCCCAGGTCTGGCCCCGCTGGACCCCCTCCTTCCTGGCGGCCGCCACCCTCTATGCCGCCACCCGCCTGTGCCTCGGCCTCCACTACCCGAGCGACGTCCTCGGCGGGGCGTTGGTCGCGACCGCGTGCACCTGCGCCCTCCTGGCGCTCAGCGGCCGCGCCGCGCCGAACAAGCCGGCGTGACGGCGCACGATCTTCCTGGAGCCGGGGGCCGCCGCGTCGCGCTCACTTCCCGCCCCCGCGCACGCGTGCCAGGAACGAGCCCCAGCGCTCGTCCCCCCGCAGCGGCGCCAGGTCCACCTCCGTCTCGAGCGCCTCCGCCTCCAGTCTACCCAGCTCTGACGCGCGATTCAGGGCCGAGAACGCCGCGTCCAGCGCGCCCGCACCCGCGAGCGCGGCGGCCAGCCTCACGTGGGGTCCGGGCTCCGAAGGCGCAGCCTCGGCGGCCCGCTGAAAGGCCTCCCGGGCCTTTTCCCACTCCTTCTGCCGCAGCCGAGCCAGCCCAAGTCCGGCAAGCGCCCGAACGTTTTTCCCCTCCGCGCGGAGTACGCACTCGAGGTCCAGCACCGCGCGCGCGTACTCCCCGGCCGCGCACCGCAGTTCCCCGCGCAGGAGCAGTGCGCTCGCGTGGAGCGGGTCGATACGGACCGCCTCGTCCAGGTCCGCGTGGGCGCGCTCCAGGCGACCCGACCGCTGGAAGGCCTCGGCGCGCCGCACGCGGGCCTCCGCGTCGGACGGGTCGGCGTCGATCGCGCGCGTGAAGGCCTCGAGGGCGCGCTCGAAGCGGCCGGCGCTCATCTCCGTCGCTCCCTCGCGGCAGGCCCGCTCGTTCTCCCGGCGATTCTCCTCCGCCGCCAGCTCCTGCGCCGCTCGCCGCCGTGCCGCCTCGTCCGCGGCCGCGCGGGCGCTCTCGGCTCGCCGCGCCTCCTTCCAGAGATAGGCGCCGATCGCGAGCCCGGACAGAACCGCGGCGCAGGCGAAGACCGCCTCCGTGCGACGGCGGCGGAGCCTTCGACCCGCCCGGGTCAAAAGCCCGGTCGGGCGGGCAAGGATCGGCTCGCCGTCGAGCCAGCGGCCGATTTCGTCCGCCAGCGCCCGGGCCGTGGGGTAGCGGCGCGCCGGGTCCTTCTCCAGGCAGCGCAGGCAAATCGTGTCCACGTCGAGCGGCAGGCCCGGGACCAGCTCGCGGGCGCGTTTCGGCTCGGTGTTCAGGAGCTTGTAGAGCACCTGGACCTCCGACGAGCCGGTGAAGGGCGGCTGCCCGGTGAGGCACTCGTAGAGCACGGCCCCGAGCGAGTACACGTCCCCTCGTCGATCCACGCCGCCCGTTTCCCCGTCCGCCTGCTCGGGCGACATGTACGCGGGCGTCCCCAGCGTGGTCCCGCTCCTCGTCAGCCTCGTTTCCGAGGTGAGCTCCCGCGCGAGCCCGAAGTCGGACAGGATCGGCTGCTCCTCCCCATCCAGGAGGATGTTCCCGGGCTTGATGTCGCGATGGATGACCCCGCGCTCGTGCGCGTGCTCCAGCGCGAGTGCGACCGCTCGCACCAGGGGCAGGGCCCTCTCCGGTGAGAGTCTCTTCTCGCGCGCCAGCAGCGCGGCGAGCGAAGGGCCCTCGATGTAGTCCATGGTGAAGTAGGGGATCCCTCGCGAAGCGCCCACATCGTGGATCACGATGATGCCAGGGTGGCGAAGACCCGCCACGAGCTGCGCCTCCCTCTGAAAGCGCTGGGCGTGCTCGGCCGACAGCGCATCGCCGTGCAGCAGGACCTTCAGCGCGACGACCCGGCGAGGCGTCTGCTGCACCGCCCGGTACACCGCCCCCATGCCTCCCTGGCCGATGCAGGCTTCGATGCGATACGGCCCGAAAAACGACCCGTCCGGAGCGCCGTGGAAGGCCAGAGGGGAGGCCTTCGCGCCGGCATGCGCGGAAGACCCGGGAGCCGATCCGTCGAGGAGCGTCGAGCCCGGCCCAGGCGACGGCGTGATCGCCGGCAGCCCTGCCCCGCAGCGCGGGCATCGCTCCGTCGCCCGCGGGTGCGACTGCTCGATCTCCATGTGGCACGCCGGACACCGCATGTCTCGCCTCAGCGTCACAAGAATTGGACGGCGGGCACCCACCCAGCCCCGTTTCACCGCCCTCCCAGCCCCGGAACCCTCAGAGTGCTCACCCCGTCACCCATCCTCTGCGCCTCTGCGTCTCTGTGTTTCGTGAACCTGTTCTTCCCTCATGGCTCTCCCACTTTGCCGCCCTGTCCCCGTGCCTCTTACCTCGCTGTCACTTCCTCACCTCCCCCTCGCGTTCACCGCTTCCCGTCCCCCAGCTCCTTCATCCTCTCCAATCGCTTCCCCTCGTTCTGCGCGAGCCATGCGTCCTTCGACAGCAGCTCGTAGGCCCGCGCGAAGTGCGGTCGCGCTTCTTCTCCGCGCGCGAGGGCGAGCAGGCACTCCCCAAGCTCCTCCTCGACGTACCCGTCCTCCTCGGCCGCCGCCTTCCACTCCGCCGACAACTCCTCCTGCTTTGCGAGCGCCTCCTGGACCCGACCCAGGGAGCGCAACGCGCGGCCGACCGTCCACTTCGCGATCCGGGTCTCCTTCGGCTGTTTTTTTTCCTGACGCCACGCCAGCCCTTTCTGGAACAGCTCGAGCGCCTTCGCGAAGTCCCCCTGGTCGTGATAGGTCCACCCAAGGTTGTTGTAGAGCGCGCCCAGCCAGCCCTTCGCACGGGGGTCCTTCGCGGCCTCCGCCATCTCCATGGCCTTCACGTCCCACGCGACCGCTTTTTCGCCGGACTCGACGATCCCCAGCATGTGGGCCGCGTCGATCGCCAGATTTTCCTCCCCCGCCGCGCGCGCGACCTCCAGGGCCTCGAGGAAGAGCGGCCGGGCCTGGTCCTGTTTTTTGGCCGAGTTGAAGGCCCTGCCCCGCTCCAGCAGGAGCCGGACGCGCACGGTCTTCAGGTCGTCACGAAGCATCCCGGCGACCCGGTCCAGGGTCCGGTGCGCGTCCTCGAACTTGCGCTGGAGTCCTTCGGTGCGGGCGATTTGCGTGAGAAGCTGGGCAAGGTAGTTCACGTCTCCCGACGCCTCGGCCTTCGGCAGCAGCTCGCGAAAGGTCGCCTCGGTGGCCGCCGGATCGTCGTAGTTCCAAAGCCGGTCGAAATCGGGCAGGCCGTCCGCCCGCGCCTCCAGGGCCCAGAGCCAGCAGCAGAGCGCGGCGCTCGCGGCCACCGCGAGCCGGAAAAGCGTGTGCAGCATCGGCGCCTCCAAGAGCCAGGAAGGATCCCGCTTCAGCTTTCGGGGAGGACGCGTGGGTCGGCGTTTCCCCGCGACGCGGCCGACACTGTAGTCGATGCGCCCGTTCAATGCAACCGTCCTTTTGCTTGCCCGCGTTGCCGGGGCGGGCTAGAATCGTCCGTCTCCCGGGGTCGGGACCTCGCGCCCCAGAGTGCTTCAGCGCCCAGGCGCGCAGGTGGACGGGTAGGCGCGGCGAACAGGGGCGGAGCGTTCGGCTTTCGGGTGCGTCGATCCGCGCCGGGCGGTGCCGACGACGATGGCTCCGAGACGGGCAGGTCGAGCATGAAGCCCACGCGAACTTCCGATGTGCTCATCGTGTGCCAGCAGGGGTTGGGGCACTACCGCACGCTCGCGGAGGCGATCCAGGTCTCCGCTCCGTACGGTCGCATCCTCGTCCGGCCCGGCGTCTACGCGGAGGGCATCGCGCTCGACAAACCCCTCGAACTCTTCGGCGACGGCCCGGTCGGCGACATTGTCGTCGAGGCCACGGCCAGTGACGCGCTGCTCATGAACACCGAGTACGCGATCGTGAAGGGGCTCACGCTCCGGCGGCGCGCGGACGCCGAGGACTACGATTACTACACGGTCCACATCCCCTCCGGCCAGTTGGTGCTCGAGGACTGCGACGTCGTCGGCGGTCCACTGGCGGCGATGGTCATCCGGTCCGGGGCGAATCCCGAGGTCCGCCGCTGTCGCATTCACGGCGGGAAATCCGGCGGCCTCTTCGTGTATGACAGGGGCCGGGGGACGATCGAGGACTGCGACATTTACCAAAACGCCCTCGCCGGCGTGGAGATCAAAGAGGGGGGAGATCCGATCCTGCGCCGTTGCAAGGTCCACGACGGACTGCAAGGGGGTGTTTTCGTGCAGCGGCAGGGGGCGGGCACGGTCGAGGACTGCGAGATCTACGGCAACGCCCTGGCGGGCCTGCTTATCGCCCGGGGCGGCAACCCCGTCGTGCGGCGCTGCGAGATCCACCACGGCAAGCAGGGCGGGATCTTCGCCTACGAGGAGGGGGAGGGGACCATCGAGGGCTGCGACATCCACGACAACACGCAGGCCGGCCTCGTGATTTCGGAGGGGGCGAACCCGACGGTGCGCAACTGCAAGATTCATGACGGCCGGTCCGGCGGGATGTTCGTGTACGAACACGGCCGCGGCACGGTCGAGGACTGCGAGCTCTACGCGAATGACCTGGCCGCGATCGAGATCAAGGAAGGCGGGGACCCGGTGGTCCGCCGCTGCAAGATCCATGACGGGGAGCAGGGCGGTGTTTTCGTGCAGCGCGGCGGCGAAGGGATGATCGAGTCCTGCGAGATCTACGGCAACGGCTACGCGGGCATCCTCGTGGCCAAGGAAGGGGATCCTGTCGTCCGGAATTGCGCGATTCACGACGGCAAGCAGGGCGGGGTCTTCGTGTACGAGAGCGGCCGCGGCCGCTTCGAGGACTGCGACATCCACCGCAACCGGCACGCGGGCGTGGTGATCTCCGAGGCCGGGGACCCCTCCGTGCGCAGATGCCGCATCCACCACGGCGAGGCCAGCGGCGTCTTTTCGCACAGCGGCGGCCTCGGCAAGATCGAGGAGTGCGACATCCAAGGCAACGCGCTCGCGGGCGTCTCGATCGCGAGCGGCGGCGATCCCGTGGTGAAGCGCTGCGGGATCCACGGCGGCAAGGAGGGGGGCGTGTTCGCTTACGAAGGGGGGAAGGGGACCATCGAGGAGTGCGAGATCTTCGAGAACGGTTTCGCGGGCCTCGAGATCCGGGAGGGCTCGGATCCCCACTTCCGCGCCTGCAAGATCCACGACGGCGTGCGCGGCGGCGTCTACGTGCATGGCGACGGGAAGGGGACGCTCGAGGACTGCGAGATCTGGGGGAACAAGCTCGCCGGCGTGGAGGTGAAGGAAGGCGGGGGGCCGACGCTACGCCGCTGCCTCGTGCGGGAGGGCGCGCAGGACGGCATCTGGGTACACGACAAGGGGCGCGGGACCCTGGACGCGTGCGACATCTTCGGCAACGCCCGCGCCGGCGTGCGGCTGGAATCGGGGGGCAACCCCGTGCTCTGCCGTTCCCGGATCCATGACAATCGTGCGGAGGGGGTCGCGGTCGGCAAGGAGGGGGAGGGGATCGTGGAGGACTGCGACGTCTTCGGGAACGCCGGCTCCGGCGTGCTCGTCGGCCCTGGCTCCTACCTCATCGCCTCCGGCTCGCGCATCAACAAGAACGGCACCTGGGGGATCCACGTGCAGCCGGGCGGCTCGTTCACGTCCGAAGCGAACGACCTCGACGGCAACCCCAAGGGCGGTCTCCACCGCGAGCCGCCGCCGTCGGACGACGAGACGAAGACCGGCGAGGACGAGTAGCGGCGGCCACACGGAACCGCGACCGTGAGGGAGCGGTCTCGAGGCGTGCTGCCGGACTTCCGGATTCGAACTCGCCGCCCGAGGAGCGACCGGCCCGCAGTCGATGCGCGGGGGTTCGGTGCGCCGTCACGCTCCAAATCTGGCGAAGGCCCGAAACCCAAACGGACGACGAAACCACCAAGCCACAAAGGCACGAAGACCACGAAGGACCTTCAGTGAGGGGGGGAGTTTGGCTCGGCCGAAAAGCGCCTTTGAGGTCTTCGTGACTTCGGGTCTTTGTGGTTTCGTCGCCTGCGAATCTGGAGACGCGTTCAAGAAGTTCACTGGTAGGGGACCAAATCGGGCTCGACGCTGAGTACCGCTCCACGGAAGTCGGTGGCCCCTAGCACTACAACGCTAGAAGAGTGGGGCCTTCGAGCCCAACTGCTTCGTAGTTCCGCCTTTAGGCGGGGCTGCCAACCAAGTGCCAAATTTCTCCTCGCACGCGCCGCCTGAAGGCGGAACTACGAACAGCTGCGGAGCTTGGCAGAATCCGTTGCAGGTGGCAGAGGATTCACTCTAGCGTTGTAGTGCTAGGCGAAGGCGAATTTGGCCGCCGACTTCCGTGGGGAGGTACCAAGGCCGCCCCCGCACTCCAAAGGCTCGGCGACTTTCACCCGGGGCGTCCCGTCGGTGCAGGGCGGAAGCCTTGCACCGAACCCTTTTTCGAAGAGCCAGGCCCCGCTCGCAATCGCCCCCCCTACTTGCACACCGGGCACGTCACGTACCCGTTCCCCGAGCAGGCGCCGCACGCCGACTCTTTCCGCCCGGAGCCGCCGCATTGCGTGCAGTGCGCAATGCCGCGCGCGCAGCCGGTGCAGGCCCGGAAGCCGGCGCCCTTGCACCTCTTGCAGATCGCCGACCCCGCCTTCTCGTTCGTGCCGATGTAGGCGGCGTCGATCTTGCCGTCGCCGTGGCACTCTTCGCAGCCGATCCGCCAGTTCCCCTTGCAAAGCCCGCAGCTCATCCGACCCTTGAAACACGCGGCGCAGGATTCCGGGTTCGCTCCCTTTCCGTCGCAGAGCTCGCATTGCACCACGCCGGAGCCGCGACAGCCTTTGCAATGGTCCTGGCCGGCCGCGGACGCCGACGCGGGCCGAACGTAGCCAAGCCCGCCGCAGGTCGTGCACGTGCTGTCGATACGCTGCGCTTGATCGCAGTCCGCGCACGGTACCGTGAGCTTCCCGCCGCACCAGGAGCACGGGTTCCACCCCCGAGCCTCGCAGACGAGACAGTTCCGGTTGTTCCCGCGGATCCCCTTCCCCTCGCACCATGCACACGGGAGTTTTCCCTTTCCCGAACAAAGGGCGCACGCGGTGGATCCCTTCCCTTCGCACGTGCGACAGGTCGCCTTGCTCTTGCCGCGGCTCCGACACTCCGGACACTTCTCGAGGCCGATCCCAACCGGAAGCCGCTGGACCTTGTCGCGGCTCACTTTTGGGCCCGCGGAAGAGTCGGCCACGCCCGCTCCGCCCGAGGCAGCCGGGCCGCCCGCCCCGGCGCCCCCGGACGACGAGCGCGCCGCCACGTCCGCGGGCACCTTCGTGAGCAGGTCGCGGACGGCGTTCTCCAGCGCCGCCTCCCCCCGCAGATTCGCGTAGCGCACGACGCCTTCGTGGTCCAGCAGGACCGCGAAGGGGATCGAGGTGACGCCGTATTGGGTGGACACCTCGTTCTGCCAGCTCTTCCCGTCGAAATACTGCCGCCAGGTCATGCGGTTGTCCCGCATGTACTGGACGAGCGCCTTCTGGTCCACGTCGAGGCTGATCCCGACGATCGAAAATCCGCGGTCCTTGAACTTCTCGTACACCGAGACGACGTTCGGAATTTCGCCGCGGCAGGGCGGGCACCACGTCGCCCAGAAGTCCACGAGCACCACCCTCCCGAGAAACTGTTTCAGGTTGAGGGGCTTCCCCTCCAGATCGACCTTTTCGAAATCGGGGAAGCGCTGACCGATCGCCTGCCCGACGGGCACGGCCGCCGCCGCCGGAGCGCCGCCCCGCGACGCGCCCGCGGCTCCACCAGCACCCGCTCGCGCCCCTCCCGCGCTCCCGCCGCCCGCGCCCGCGGGCACACGCGCGCCGCCGGCGGGCGCTGGAGAGGCCCCGGCGCGCCCGCCCCCGCCACCGGTTCCTCCTCCGGCAGCCGCGGCCGCGACTTCTCTCGCTTTCGCCAGCAGCTCGCGCTTCTTTCCGTCCAACAGAACCTTGTAGACCGTGTCGTCGAACTCGTGCGGAAGCCCGTCGCAGCGCGCAGCCGCGGCCTCGAGCTGCCCGCGCGTCACGAGACGGTCGATCTCTCCCAGAATTGCATCGTACGCTTGTCGCGCCGCCGTCTCGCGGGCGGCGATCGCCGGGTCCGGACCCGCCGGCGGTGTCGTGCCCGGTTCCGCGCTCGCCCGCCCACGCGCCTGCTCCAGCTCCTTCCGCGCCTCCACCAGGGCCGCGTCGATCGCCGGCAGCCGCCAGCGACGCGCCGGCTCGAGCAGGGCCAGGGCCTCCTCGAACCGGCCCGCGCGCACGCGCTCCCGCGCCTGCCGGACCATGTCGTCCAACGCCTCCCGGGCCTTGGACTCGAGCTGCTGCACGACCGCGGCCAGGCGGGCCGCGAGCTTTCCTTCCGGGTCGCGCGGGGGGACCGGGTACGACACGACCCGCTGTCGCAGCTCTCCGAACTGCCGCTTGTCCAGCGAAGCGAGGACCTCCTGGACGAAGGCCTCGACCTGGCGCTCATCCTCTTCGCTTCGCAGCCGGCTCGCCAGCTCGCGGGCCTGCTGCGCGCATGGAGCGTCCTTTGCGCGCGCGGCGAAGGACTCGCACCGATCGAGAAACGCTTGCAGCTCCGCCGGGTGGGCCTTGGCGGCGTCGACGAGCAAAGCGTATTCGGCCGCGAGGCCCTCCTCCACGGGATGGATCACGACCTCCTCCGCGGGCGTGGCCGTGGCGGCTGGTGTGCCACGGCCTCCCTGCAGGAAGAAGTAGCCCCCGACCGCAAGCGCCGCGACCGCGGTCCCGACGCCCGCGGCCACTTTCCAGGAGACGCCGGGTCGGCCGGCGCGTCGGCGGTCCTTGTAGCCGACGTAGCGGGCGGCCCCTTGCGCGCCCTCGCGCTTGGCATCGAGCTGGGCGCGAACTCCCGAGACGCGCGCCCGACCGCTCGGATGGGTGGGGCGAACGGCCCGCGAGCCGGAACTGGAGGCGGACTTCGGCGCGGGCGTGGCCGCGGGGCCGGATGCGCTTTCCTGATCGGCCGGCCCCACCTCGATCGGCGGGGGAGCGGCGGGCGGCAGGGGCGCCGTCTCGGAGGCCGACGCAGGAACGGGCGAACCGGCCGCAGGGGTTGTTTCGGCGGCCTGGAGCTCGGCGAACCGCGGTAGGCTCAGCGGGGTCACGGTCGGCGGGTTGAACGCGACGGGCGTCGCAAGGACCGGCCGGAGCGGCGGTGCCGGGGCGGGGACCGGAACCGTGGGGCGCGCGGCCGGCGGCCGTGCGGCCGAGGGGGTCGACGCGGGTATGGGCACGGGCGCAGGCGCGGGTGCTGCGCCGGGGGCCGGGCTGGGCGTCGCGGGCGGCACGGCCGGCACGCCGAAGAAGGTTCCCGCCGCCGCGATACGCGACGCCGCTTGCGCCGGCGCGAGCGAGGTTCCGCACTTCGGGCAGCGCGCGCCCGCGGGATCACCGGCCCCCGCTACGTTGTATTGCCCGCCGCACGTCGGACAGGAAGCAAGCGTCTTGCCCTGTCGCCCGAGCAGTTCGACCACCTGCGCGTGCGACAGGTAGCCCTTCTCCACCAGCACCTCGCCCAGGCGCTTCAGGTTGCCCTCCGCCTCGAGTACGCCCTGGTCACGGATTGCCTCGTTCAGCTCGTCTTGCGTGATCCAGCCACGTCGCACCGCCTCCTTGCCGAGGAGGGTCAAGTGCCGGGGCTCAGGCGAATAGTCGGAGGGCCGCTCGAGATTGGCCGCCTGGCGGCGCAGGAGACCGTCCAGCTCTTCCTTCGAGAGGAAGTGCCGCTCGACCAGGAGCTCGGTGAGCGCTTTCCCCGGACACGCCCCCTGCTCCCGAAGCAAGCCGACGAGGTGGGCCTGCGTGAGATAGCCTTCCTGCAGCGCCAATTTCCCGAGCAGGATCTCATCCATTTCTTCCATGGTGCCCTCTCCTTCGTTCGCTCCCTTTGGCACTGCCCCGCGGAAGGAGGTGCCCCATCGGCTACCGACTTCAGCGAGGGGGCACTCAACGTCGCTCGGCGACGAGGTTCTCCCGGTACGCCCGGATCAACAGCTCCAGCCCGGCGATCTCGCGACGCAGCTCCTCGCCCGCCTCCGTGTCCGCGACCGTCCGGGGCCGGTCGAACACGCGAACGTCCTGGATGGTCGGGATGATGTCCGAGCCCTTCGTGATCGCGTCGGCCACCGACTCGAAGTGGTAGTGCCGGGCGAGGAAGGTCCGATGCGCGTCCAGCACCAGCGTGAAGCCTTTGTCCCCGTACGCCTCGGAGAACGCCCCGTCGATCGTGACCGCTCGGCCGCTGTCCTTGAGCGGGGACTCCCCCTGCTCGACCTTCACCGGCACGTGCCCGTTGATCAGGATGCCGGCCTCGGGGTCCGTGCCGAACTCGGACGAGATCTTCTTGCAGAAGGCCACGTCGTGGATCAGCTTGAAATACGGGTTTTTCGTTTCCTTGTGCGAGTTCTTGTCGGCGAGGAGATAGGTCTCGAGCGTCGCCATCCGGTCCTTGCCGAAGAGCGGGGAGAGCGGGCCGGTCCACAGGTACCAGAAGAGATCGAGATCCCGCGGATCCGGCGCCGGCGGCAGGAACGCCCGCCGCACGACCGCGCCCAGCTCGTCGCACAGCTCCCGGCCCCGGACCTCGCGGCCGTTCACGTTCATCGCGAGGAGGTTGCCCTCCGCGTCGACCGGCACGCAGCCGTGGAAAATCACGTGATGGTCGCGGACGACGTACATGGCGCCGCGCTGCTGGACGAAGCGCATCTGCTCCCAGAGCACGGGACTCTGGAGGAAGGACTGACGCAGCCGGGCCATGCAGGCCTCTTCCTCGGCCGTGAGGCGGTACGGCTCGGCCGGGTCGATCGTGGGCAGGTTCGTGTCCAGGAGCGGGTAGGTCTTGCCGTCGAGCGCGAGGGTGCCGGCCTTGCGATCGATCCGATGCAAGAGGTTGCGGTCCTCCATGCCGAACTCCGGGTGCGCGCGAATCACCTGCCCTTCGAGCTTGAACTGGATGATGGAGATCGCCTTCTGCATGCGGGCCATGAGCAGGGGGTCGCGCAGGCCCGTGCCCTTGCACGCGAACTGCTTCGCGGGGTCTTCCCCGTAGACCGTGCGGGCGAGCAACTCCAGCGGGGCGAACGGGATGCCGAAGCCCTCTTCGAGCTGCGACAGCCGGCGATAGCGCAACGACAGGCGGGCGACGGTGGCGATCAGCGCGCGGTGTCCGAGGCAGGCGCCCATCCAGGAGACGTCGTGGTTTCCCCACGTGATCGCGACGTTCGGCTGGCGCATGAGTGTGTCGATCACGCGGTCGATGCGGTGGCCGCGGTCGCCGAGGTCGCCCGCGACGATCAGTTCGGAGACAGTCAGGTTCCGGATGACGTGGGCGAGGGAGCGAAGGAGGTCGAGGTCCTTGCCATGGGTCAGGAAGGGTTCGAGGAGCGCGTCGGTCCACGCCTCCGAGCGGCCGAGGTCGGGCGCGAAGAGCAACTCACGGAAGAGCGAGCGAAAGGCCTCGGGCAGGATGGACTCGAGGTGGGAAAGGCTGAGATTGCGCACGAGGGAGCGGAGCAACTCGAACTCGAGTCGGACGGTGCGACGTACGAAGCGACGCTGCTCCGCGGGGTCGGCGAGGGAGGGGGCGAGCGCGTCCCAGGCCTCACGCGGGTAGTAGATCAGGTTCAGCAGGGTCTGGGTCTCGGCGGGGGAGAGGCGCGAACCGACGACGCCTTCGACGAGCGGGCGGAGGCTGCCCGACGCGTTGTTGATGACATGCTTGAGCTTCTTGAACTCGCCGTGGACGTCGCTCACGACGTGGACGGTCCCTTTGGGGAGCGTCAGGCGGGCGCGGAGCTGCGCGATCTCGGCGAGCGCGCAGTCGAGCGTCGGGTACTGATGACTGAGGGCGCGCAGGTAGAGGAGGGTGCGGTCATCGAGGGGGGCGGGCGGGGCGGAGGCACCGGGGGCGGTCATCAGGCGCTCCCTTCAAATCCTGCGTTTTGCGTGATGGCCTGTTCGACAGGTGAATTGTAGCGAGCCGGCGGGAGGGGGGTCAAGGGACAGTATGCGAGTCAGGCGCGAGCCCGGAACACGAACGGAACCACAGCTTTCCCAGAGCAGCCCGTGGACGCAACCGAAGGGACGGGCCACCGACAACGCCGAAGACGCCGAAGGACGAAACGCTTGCGGATCGACGGGCGCAGCCGATCGGAACCGCGTCCGTGAGGGAGCGGTCTCAGCGCGTCCTTGGGTTCCCTCAGTACCGCTCCACGGAAGTCGGTGACCAATAGCCGAAGGCAAGTTCGGCCGCCCGCGAGGCGCGCGAGCGAGGCGTAGTAACGGAGAACTACGTCGAGCGAGTGCAACGAAGCAGGCGGCCGAAATCGCCGAGGAAATTG
>JACPWG010000094.1 GCA_016197205.1 Planctomycetota bacterium | reverse complement strand
CCGCCCCGCGCGGCGCGGCCCCGCGGGCCGCGCCCCCAGGAGCCTCGAGGTCCGAATCTGCGCAGTTGGTTTTGCGCGGGCGCTAACCGAAAGCGGCCTCGGTCCTGGATCGCCGCCGCGGCCGTTCGCGGTTTCGCCTTCAGGCGGAGCGTCGGGCGGCAGGGCGGCTTTGGACCGCGGAGGAGCGGTCGGTCGTGGCGCCGACCGTGCGTCCGCGGGCGCGCGCGCCACCTCTCTTCGTGCCGCTCACCGCATCCGCAGCACCGCGAGCACCCGTGCCGTCGTTTCCGCCTGCGTCCAGGGCGCAGGGCGGAAAGGGTCCGCGACGCGCGCGGGAAGGGCGAACCATGCGACTGCGGCGAAGCCGCCGGCCCAGGCGTGGCCGCGGAAGTCGTCGATCGTCCACGCGCGCAGCTCGTCGCGCGCGACGCGTTCCTCCGTGCGGCCGGCCTCCGTCACGCGCATCCGCGTCTCCTCCGGCAGGAGCCGCGTCCCCCAGTCGGGCGCCGCGGTCGCGCCCCGCGTCGTTTCCACGGTCACGCCGTCGCGGCTCGCGCTCCAGGTCTGGGGCGGCCGGCTCGGGTCGAAGTCCCCGCCGAGCAGCTCGACGTCCACGACGTACGCCGCCCCGGGGACCAGCGCGGCGCTCACGGCCAGGAAGTGTTCGTAGACGTCGTCCGACGTGAGGAGGCGTCGGAACGCGGAGAGGGTCGAGAAGGCCCCGTCACACGGTCGAGCCACCTGGAAGGCGCGCGGGTCCGCGGCGCGCAGCTCGAGGCTGAGCTTCGAGGCGCGCGCCCGGCCGAGCGCGAACTCCACGAGCGGGGCGTGCGCGTCCACGCCGACGCAGGAAAGGCCGCGCACCGCCATGGGCAGGAGCAAACGCCCGGTGCCGCACGCGACGTCCAGGATCCGGCGGACGGGGCAGCTTCCGTAGCGCGACAGAAGGTCGAGGTAGAAGTCCACCTCGAGGGAGGGCTCCCACCCGAAGGCGATGTCGCAATCGCGGGCGTGGTCGTAGAGGGGGTGCATCGTGGGTCAGGAAACCTTCGGATCCGCGGCGGCGCGGGCGCCGCGCGGGAAGAAGTGATCGTGGAGCGCATGTACGGCGGTGCGCACCTGCGGGCTCTCGACGAGAAAGGCGAGGTTCACGCGCGTCGCCCCTTGCGAGATCATGAGCGGGTCGACTCCCGCGCCGCGCAGGGCGCCCAGGACTTCGGCCGCGACGCCGGGCGCGCGGCGCATGCCGTCCCCCACGGCGCACACGATCGCCATTCCTTCCTGCACGGTCACGTCCGCGAACGCCGAAAGCTCCTTCACGGCGGGCTCAAGGCTCTCGTCGTCGTCGGTCGTGAGCGACACGCTGACCTCGCTCGTCGCGATCATGTCGATCACGATCCTGTACCGGCCGAAGATTTCGAAGATCTTGGCCATGAAGCCGTGGTGCAGCAGCATCCGCAGGGACACGATGCTGATCAGGTAGATCCCGTCCTTCGAGACGATCGACTTCACCGTGCCCTCGGGCGGGCATTCCCGCAGGATGACCGTCCCCTTCGACTGGGGTTTGAAGGTGTTGAGGACGCGGACGGGAATGTCCTTGCGGACGGCCGGGATGAGCGTCAAGGGGTGGAGTACCTTGCCGCCGTAGTAGGCCAGCTCGCTCGCCTCCCCGAAGCTCATTTGCCCGAGAGGAACGGCTTCGGGCACGATGCGGGGATCGGCGGTGAGGACGCCGTCGACGTCGGTCCAGATCTGGACCTCCTCGGCGTCGATGGCGCCGCCGAGGATCGTGGCGCTGTAGTCGCTGCCGTTCCGGCCGAGGGTCGTGATGTCGCCGTTCCTGTCCTTCCCCACGTACCCGGTGACGATCGGGAGCTTGTCGAACCGCTTCACATTGAAGGCCATGAGCGCGTCCCCCTCGGGGAGCGGGGAGGCGCTCCCGAAATTCGAGTCGGTGACGAGGCCGAGGTCGAAGGCGTCGACCGGCACGGCGGGGAGGCCGCACTTGTTGAAGTAGGCCGCGATCGTGCGGACGCTCAGCCGTTCGCCGAAGGAGAGCACGTAGTCGCGCGTCCGCGGCGTCAGCTCCTTGACCATGGAGATGCCCTTGAGCAGCCCCTCCAGCTCCGCGAAGAGCGGCTCGATCATGGAATCGACGCCGAGGTCGCGGATGATCTTCTGGTGCCGCTCCCGCAGGGGGCCGACGTCGAAATGCCCGTGCAGGGCGGCCTCCGCCAGCGCCACGAGCTGGTCGGTGACCTTCGAGTGCGCCGAGACGACCAGGACCGGTTTCCGCTGAAGCTGGGCGCGGGTGATCGCGACGACGTTCTGGATCCGCTCCGCGTCGCCGACCGAGGTGCCGCCGAACTTCGCTACGATCATCGAATGACCTCAGGGGACAGGAGGATGCGCCACGGAGGGCCGAGAGGGGGCGGCTACCGGAATCGAAGGGACGGGCCACCGAACCCGCCGAAAAAAAGACGGACTTGTGAGGCCGCGGCGGGCGCGCTGATCAAAGTCGAAAGGGCGGGCCACCGAAGGCGCCGAATTCCCGGGTATCGTTCGAAACTCTTCGGTGTTTTCGGCGGCTTCGGTGGCTCGTCCCTTCCGTCGCTCGTTCAGCGGCCTTCGAACCCGCTGCTCACTCTTCTCCGGGCGGTGCGTTCGGCGGCTCCGTCGTCGCCGGAGGCTCTCCAGGCGCGTCGGGCGCCTCGGCGGCGCCGCCTTCGGGCGGCGTCTCGCCCGCGGCCTCCTCGGCCTGCTCTTCCGGCGGCACCACGTCCTCCGGCGACGTCACCCCCTCTTCGTGCGCGACCTGCGCGCAGGAAACCAGCCGGTCCCCGGCGGCGAGCCGGATGAGCCGCACGCCCTGCGTGGCCCGCCCGAGCACGCTCATGCTCTTCACCGGAATCCGGATGAACATCCCCTGCGACGTGATCATCATGAGGTCGTCCGTCTCGCTCGCCGCCTTCAGGGCCACGACCTTGCCGTTGCGCTCGGTGGTTCGTATGTTGATGATGCCGAGCCCGGCGCGGCTCTGGACGCGGTAGTCCTCGATCGACGACCGCTTGCCGTAGCCGTTTTCGCACACCGTCAAAAGCGTCCCCTGCGGGTCCACGATCACGAGGTCCTGCACGCGGTCCCCTGCACGCAGGTCGATCCCGTTCACGCCGTAGGTCGCCCGCCCCATCGGCCGGACCTCCTCCTCGCTGAACCGGATCGCCATCCCGTTCGCCGTCCCGAGCACCACGTGGTCCTTCCCCGTCGTGATCCGCACGCCGATCAGCTTGTCCCCGTCCTCGAGCCGCAGCGCGATGAGCCCGCCCTTCCGCGGGTTGCCGAACTCCTCCAGCGGGGTCTTCTTGACGAGCCCGCTTTGGGTGGCGAAGAAGAGGAACCGCTTCTCGAACTCGCGCACGGGGAGGACGGCGCTGATGGCTTCCCCTTCCGCCATTTCGAGGAGGTTCGCGATCGCGCGCCCTTTGGAGCCGCGGGGCAGGAGCGGGAGCTCGTAGACCTTCTGCCAATAGACCTTGCCGCGGTCCGAAAAGAAAAGCAGGTAGTCGTGGGTCGACGCCACGAAGATGTGCTCGAGGAAGTCCCCTTCGCGGGTCTCGGCGGCGATGATGCCGCGGCCGCCGCGCCCTTGCTTGCGCGCGGCGCCGAGGGGCATGCGCTTGATGTAGCCGAGGTGGCTGATGATGACCGCGACGTCCTCCTCGACGATGAGGTCCTCGCGCGCCAGCTCCTCGACCGCGCCCGTGATCTCGGTGCGGCGCGGGCTCGGGAAGGCCTCCTTCATCTCGTAGAGGTCCTCCCGGATGATGTCGAGGACGAGGTTCTCGTTGGAGAGGATCGCCTTGTATTCCTTGATCTTGTCCCGCAGCTCCTCCAGGTCCTGGCGGAGCTTGTCGGACTCCAGGTTCGTGAGCCGGGCGAGGCGCATCTCGAGGATGGCGTCCGCCTGCGGGACATCGAGGCCGAAGCGCTTCATCAAGGAGGAGCGCGCCGAAGGGACGTCCGGCGAGGTCTTGATGATCTCGATGACCTCGTCGATGTTGGCGATCGCGATGATCAGCCCCTCGAGGATGTGGGCCGCCGCCTCGGCCTTCTCCAGGAGGTAGCGCGTGCGGCGCCGGATGACCTCCATCCGGTGGTCCCGGTACGCCTCCAGGAACTGCTTGATGTTCAGGAGGCGCGGCCGGTTGTTCACGAGGGCGATCATGATGACGCTGAACGTGTCCTGCAGCGGCGTGTTCGCGTAGAGCTGGTTCGTGATGACGCGCGGGTCAACGTCCCGCTTCAGGTCCACCACGATCCGCATCCCCTCCTTGTCGCTCTCGTCGCGCACGTCGGAGATCCCCTGGATCCGGTCCTCCTTCACCAGCTCGGCGATCCGCTCGATGATCTTCGCCTTGTTCGCGTTGTAGGGGATGTCCGTGAAGATGAGCTGCGTTTTGTTTTTCGTCTCTTCGAGCTTGAGGTGGGAGCGGACGGTGAGGAGGCCGCGGCCGGTCTCGTAGGCCTCGCGGATGCCTTGCGTCCCGCAGATCTGCGCGCCGGTCGGGAAGTCGGGCCCCTTGATGATTTGGAGCAAGTCGGAGACCGTGACCTCCGGATTCTCGACGAGCTTGATGAGGGCATCGCAGACCTCGCCGAGGTTGTGAGGCGGGATCGAGGTCGCCATGCCCACGGCGATCCCGGAGGAGCCGTTGGCGAGCAGGTTCGGGAACTTCGACGGCAGGACCGTCGGCTCCTCGCGCGTCTCGTCGTAGTTGGGCACGAAGTCGACGGTCGCCTTGTCGATGTCCTCCATCATGAGGAGGGCGGCGGCGGTCATGCGCGCCTCGGTGTAGCGCATGGCGGCCGGCGGGTCGCCGTCCACCGAGCCGAAGTTCCCCTGGCCGTCGACGAGCGGGGAGCGGGAGGCGAACTCCTGCGCCATGCGGACCAGCGTGGGGTAGATGACCTGTTCGCCGTGGGGGTGGTAATTGCCGGAGGTGTCGCCGGCGATCTTGGCGCACTTGCGGTGCTTGGCCCGCGGGGTGAGGCCCAGGTCGTTCATCGCGACCAGGATGCGGCGCTGCGAAGGTTTGAGCCCGTCGCGCACGTCCGGCAGCGCCCGGGACACGATGACGCTCATCGCGTAGTTGAGGTACGAGTCCTTCATCTCTTCTTCGATGAGGAGCTCGGTGATGACCTCGCCTTCGTTCGCCATGGGCCCTCGGCAGGGTTCAGGTGGGGGTGTCGTTGGAAGCGGAAAAGTATAGCAAACCGGCGCTGTGCGGGCCAGCAAAACGAGCCTGCGAACGCGCGGAAAACGCGCGGGAGCGAGGCCGAAACGCCCGATCCGGCCGCCAGGTTGTTATTACCCGTTCCTATCTTGACTATTCAGTTTCGTAATGCAATACTGTGCCCCGCGTTCCGGACGTTGCCGGCGCCGTGGGGAGCCACCGGACGCTCTGACCCAAGGAGGTTGTCGATGAAACACTGTCGCGCGAGCTTCGCCGCACTGGCGGTGGCGCTCTGGTTGGTCGGTTCGCCCTTCGCCGCCGCGCAGGAGGACGTGCGAGCCCAGGTGGAGACTCTGAAGGGGCAGGTGAAGAAGCTCGAAGAGCAGAACCGCCAGATGCTCGAGCTGATGAAGGAGCTGCAGAAGCGGCTCGAGCCGGCCGGGAAGCCGGCCGCGCCGACGCCTGCCGCCGGCTCCGGCGCCGGGTCCGGTTATCCGGGGGAGCCCACGGCCGCGCCGGCCGTCGCCCAGCCCCCCGCCGGCGGCGCCGCGGCGACCACCCCGGTGCCGGGCAAGCCTCCCGAGGACAAGAACTTCCTGCTCGGCGTCGTCCCCACCACCTGGACCGTCGGGAACAGCAAGCTGAGGTTCTACGGATTCTTCCGCCTCGACGCGTACTACAACGACTCGTCGCTGAACAACAACCTCCTCCCCTTCTTCGTCCGCTCGGAGGACTCGGCGGCGCCTCGTGCCATCCGCGCGGACGCGAACAACGACGGCTGGTCGGAGGACGTCCGCCTCACGCGGTTGGGCCTCGACCTCGAGGGCGGGGAGATGGATCTCCTCGGCAAGGGGAAGGTCAGCGGAAAACTCGAGATGGATTTCGATAGCGGCCTCAACCAGGAGTCGCGCGCGGTGCCGCGCATCCGGCATGCCTACCTGAAGAGCACGTGGGGCGACCTCTCGGTCCTGGCGGGCCAGAACTGGGACGTGATCTCCCCGCTTTGGCCCCTCGTGAACGACCACACGCTGATGTGGAATGCGGGAAACCTCGGGGACCGCCGCCCGCAGTTCCGGGTCACGTACGAGCCCGCCGTCGGGCCGGGGAAGCTCTCCCTCCGCAGCATGGTCGGCCTCTCCGGCGCCATCGACAACAACGACCGGGACGCGAGCGGCAATCTCGACGGCGTCGAGTCCGGCCGGCCCATCTTCGAACAGCGCCTTGGCTATGCCGCGCCGCTCTGGGTCGAAGGACAAAACCTCGACGTGGGCGTGTGGGGTCACACCGCCTGGGAAGAAGTCGAGACGCCGATCGCGGGAGAGACCGAGTTCTTCAGTTGGTCGGTCGGCATGGACCTCACCATCCCCATCGTCAAGGACCTGGCCTGGAAGACCGAGATCTGGCAGGGGGAAAACCTCCCGGACGTGCGCGGCGGCATCAACCAGGGGATCAACGTTCGCGGCGAAGAGATCGAGGCGCACGGAGGCTGGACCGAGCTTTCCTACAAGCCCTGCTCCTGGCTCTTGACGGGCGCCGGCTTTACGATGGACGACCCCGCGAACAGCGATGTCGACAACCAGGGGCGCGAGACGAACTGGTCCTATTACATGTCGAACACCTTCTACCCAGGCGCCAATGTGAGCATCAAGCTCAACTACATCCACTGGGTGACGCAGTGGAAGGGGCTCGGGGACGGAGAGGATAACCGGTTCGAGCTCATCTTTCAGTACAACTGGTAACCGCCGCGCCCGACCTCTCCTGCAAAAAAAAGGAACCCCGATGAGACGCCTCCTCGTCGCCGGTGCGCTCGCCTCCGCGGCCGCGCTGGCCTCGTGCTCGAATCTGCCGGCCCCCGCCCCGGCCGCCGGGGGCGGCGCGGCCGCGCCCACCGCCGCCGCGCCCGCCGCGGCGATACCCGCCGCCCGCAAGGCGACCTTCGACGTCCGCCATGAGCTGGCCGTAACCCTCCCCGACGGCGCAAAGCGCGTTCGGGTCTGGTTCGTGCTCCCCCAAGACGACCCGTCGCAGGACGTGAAGGACCTGAAGATCGAGGCGCCGTACCCGACGCGCGTCACGAAGGACTCCGAGAACAACAAGGTCCTGTACCTCGAGGCGGAGGGCCCGAAGGAAAAGCAATTCAGCGTGCTGGAGACCTTCCGCATCACTCGTCGCGAAGTGAAGTCCGATGCCGACCCCGCGAAGACCCACGCGCTCGGCGACAACGAACGCGCGAGCCTCGCACGCTACCTCGCGCCGAACCAGAACGTCCCGATCGACGACCGCATCCGCGAGCTGGCCCGGACGATCGTGGGGGACGAGAAGAACCCCGTCCTCGCCGCGAAGAAGCTTTACGAATGGGAGCTCGACAACGTAGACTACTGGGTCAAGGACCCGAAAAACAAGAAGGCCTCACCTGTCGGAAGCACGACCTACTGCCTGGAAAACCACACGGGGAACTGCACCGACTTCCACTCGCTCTGGCTGTCCCTCGCCCGCGCGTCGGGGATCCCGGCGCGGCTGATCTACGGCTCGTTCTTCAAGAAGGAGCTGGACGGGCAGGACGTGGACCAGAGCTACCATTGCTGGCCGCAGTTCTATGCGCCGGGGCTCGGCTGGGTCTCGCACGACGTGGCGATCGCGGATATTTTCCGCGCGCCGTTCCCGGTCACCCCGGACAACGAGCAGCTCGTGCGGCGGACGACGGCCGACGGCTACGCGGGCCCGGACCCGGCGAAGGTCGCGTACTATTTCGGAAACCTGGACGAGCGACGGGTGACCTGGTCGTCGGGGCGTGACCTCGTGCTCGACCCCAAGCCCGAAGCCTCGGCCGCGCTGAACGCGCTCCCGAAGGCCTACGTGGAGGTGGATGGCCGGCCCCTTCCGGAGAAGACGGGCTGGATCCGCAAGCTCACCTACCACGAAGTCCACGAGGGGTAGTCGGGCGCGCCCTTGACGAAGTCCAGACACGATGCCTGGGGCGCGTGCCTCCCTCCTTCGCTCGCTCATCGCGAGCTTCGGAGCGCAGGCCGGCCCGCGCGATCCGGCACGCGGCTTTCGATTCGCGGTTACCCCGTAACGACGGCCGTGTTCGACGATCGGCAACGCTGCACGAACGTCAACTGCGCGGAAAGGGCCGCATGGACGAGGCCGACTCGGGCGGTCCGGAACGGGCCGCGGCCCTTCTCGCCGACCTCGAGCGATTTGCTCAGGCGAAGTGCGGCGCCTGCGGGCGCCCGCTCTGCGGCCACCACGTGCTCCTGAGCGTCGCGATGGGCGCGCGGGACGCCCCGCGTTGCCTCGCGTGCCTTGCCTCCGCGCTTGCGGCCGAGCGCGACGCCTTTCGCGACGAACTCTTCGCCTACGTCCAGCACCGGGAATGCTACCGCGTTGCCTGGGCTGAGGCGGGCCGGCGTGAAGGACTCGGACCCGAGACACGGCCCGGATGCCTGTGGCCGGCCGACCGAGTGGGCGGCGCGGGGGCCGCCGGCGCCGGCAACGCAAAGGCACAAGGCCCGCTCGACGCCTCCCCGTCGCGACGGGAAGACGCCGCCTGGGACGCCGGCGAGCTCGGCTGCGGCGACCTGGTCCTGGAGCTGCGGCAGCGCTTGAGCGGCATGGACCCGGGACGGATCCTGCGCGTGACCGCGCGTGACTCCGGCGCGCCCGAGGACCTGCCCGCCTGGTGTCGGCTGACCGGCCACATCCTCCTCGCGGCGACGCACCCCGATTACTGGATTCAACGAAGGGGGAAATGACCCATGCCCGGAAAATTCTGCGTCAGCCTGACCTCGGCCAAGGACAATTGCGACAAGGCGACCGTGGCCTTCGTCGTCGCGAACGCCGCCGCCGCCTCCGACAAGGAAACGCTGGTCTTCCTCAGCATCGAGGGCGTGCGCCTCTCCCAAAAAGGCTTCGCCGACGACGTCCGCGAGGAGGGCTTCGCCCCGCTGGCCGAGTTGATGGCGAACTTCGTCAAGGCCGGCGGAAAAATCTGGGTCTGCTCTCCGTGCTTCAAGAAGCGCAAGCTGGACGAAGCGAGCCTCGTGGCGGGCGCGACGATCGTCGGCGGCGCGAAGCTCGTCGAGTTCCTCAGCGATGGCTCTCCCTCGATCACGTACTGAGAGGTCGCGCAAGCATCCGGTAGGTTTTTCGTTGGCCCACCAGCGCCTGGGGGTGCGGGCCTCTGGCCCGCGCCTCTCGGCGCCCTCAGGACAGGGCGTGCGCGGCTATTTCCGCGCGGGCCCTGACGCCCGCCGCGCATGACGCCGAACGACCGACACGCGCTCCCGGCCGACGTCAGCTTCGACGGCGGCGACCTCGATTGTGGAAACGGGCTGCTGCTCCTGATCCGCAAACACATCGACCCCATGGCGCGGGGCGGGCTGCTCGAGATCCTCTCGACCGAGATTTCTGTCGAGGAAGACCTGCCCGCCTGGTGCCGCCTGACGGGGAACGAACTCCTGTCGTGGACGCGCGCCGGGTCGCAGCGCAGCTTCCTCGTGTGCAAGGGCCCGTTCGCCGAGCGACCGCGCTCGTCCCCCGAAACATCCTCCGCATCCGCGGCTCGGCCGGCCGCCGGGATCTCCCCCGTCCCGGCGGCCGGCGTCGCCTCCGTCTCCACTGCCGCGTCTGCGGCTGCCGCCGCGCCGGACCCTGCGCCACGCGCCAAACGCGCAGGTCGCGAGCTGTTGCCGGTCCACATCCCCGACCCCCTCCCGGAACCCGCTTCCGCGCCGGCCGTCCCTGCCTTCGCCGTCATGGGGATCGGAAGCTGGCCGCGCCCGCGCTGGATGCTCCAAGCGATCCACGAACACGTCGAGGGGCGCCTCTCGGAGGAAGCCTTCCAGGAGACCGCCGACGACGCGGTCCGGCTCGCCGTCGAGGCGCAGCTCCGCGCCGGCGTCGACGTGGTGACCGACGGCGAAGAGCGGCGCGACAGCTACGCGAGTTTCGTCGGCGGCCGGCTCGACAACTGCCAGCTCATCCCGATCACCGACCTGCTTCCGCTGGTGGACGATCCGGAAACCTTCGAACGGGAGCTGCGCGCCCTGGACGTCCCGGCGGGCGACGTGCGGCACCCGGCCGTGTTCGGCCCCCTCGGCCGCACGCGCGCCCTCGCCGTGCACGAGCTGGCCTTCGCCCGGACGCTCACCGGGCTGCCGGTCAAGCTCGCCCTCCCCGGCCCGTACCTCCTCAGTCGCACGATGTGGATGGAGTGCATCTCCGACCGCGCCTATGCCTCGCGCGAGCGCCTCGCCGAGGATGTGGTCCGCGTCCTGCGCGAAGAGCTTTTTTTTCTGCTCGCGGCCGGCGCCGCCATCGTGCAGTTCGACGAACCGGTCCTCTCCGAAGTGGTCTTCTCCGGGCCGAAGACGCGACGCTCGTTCATGTGCGGCGCCCTCAGCGAGCGCTCCGAGCCCGCGCGGGAGCTGGCCTTCGCGCGGGAGCTCATCAACGCCGTCGTGCGGGGCGCGCCGCGCGAGCGGACCGCGATCCACATCTGCCGCGGCAACTGGACGCGCGACGAGTCGGCCGCGCTGGCCGGCGACTACCGCCCGCTCATGCCGCTGCTGCGGGAGCTGCGGGTCGGCACGTACTTCCTGGAGCTGTGCACCCCGCGCGCCGGCGAGATGGAGGTCCTCACGGACTTGCCGGAGGAGAGCCGGATCGGGGTGGGCGTGGTGAATCAGAAGCATGCCGCGATCGAGCCCGATGACGAGATCCTCGCACGGGGCCGGAAAGCCGTGCGCCTCTTCGCCGCCGACCGCGTCCTCTTGAACCCCGACTGCGGCTTCGCGACCTTCGCGGACAACCCGCTCGCGACGGCGCGGATCGCGGAGGAGAAGCTGCGGGCGATCGCGCGGGCGGCGCGCGTGCTGCGGACGGGCGGGTAGGTGGGGTGGGCCCCCGGCTCGACGAACCGTGCGGGATGGCGGGGGAGGTGGCCCTGGAGGGCGCTTTCGCGTCGGGGCGCCGACGATGAGTGCCGCGGCCATGCGAGGCGATCGGACGACTACGAACCCGGGCGCCTCTCCATCAGTCGATGGAGGACGCGGAGGGCTGCCTCGATTCTCGCGCCCGTTTTGGCGTAGCGCTCCTCGGCCTTGGCGTGGCGCCCGTCCGACTTGCGCATGCGTTCGAGTGCGCGGACCCACCGACGGTCGCTTTGGTCCATGTGTCGGTCCAGCCGCTTCTCCATCGCTTCGAGCCGCTTGAGGTGCGCGTCCAGCGTACGCTGGTTTTTCTCCCAGCGTCGATGGTCGTCCAGGTAGACCCTCTCCAGGAATGCAATACGACGCTCACCCTCGGAGCTTCCGTTGTCGTTCCTCATGACCATGCGGTCTCCACGAGCCCCCCCGATCCCTTTCCGCCCATGAGCATGGGTCCGCCGATAGCAACCTGTCAAGGTCGGGCCGCACCTGCGCGCCTGGAAGGCCGGCGAGAGTGTGGCTGTGCACGGGACCCGGGTGTCCCCTCTGCCTGGAGGCTTCAGGGAGGCGGCTTGATGCTCACGGCGCCGGAAGCTCGGACCTGAATCGTCAACTCGTACCCGTCGAGGAGAGCCATGCCGATGAGTGGTACGGTCTCGACCTGATCGACGGCGACGCGGCGCTGGTGCCCATCCCACGTGACCGTGGCCTCAAAGATGTCGAATACGCTCTCGCTGCCGTCGGCAAGCAAAGCACGACCGCGTCCACGCCACCTGAGGCCAAGCGACAAGATCACCGCGGATGTAAGGCTGAGGGACCCGTCGAAGCCGGTATCGACCACCGCAGCGAGCGTCGTCTCCTGGCCGGAGGTGCTCCGCACCGTCAGTTGGACCGTTGCCGCGCGATCGGGCGTGACGACCCCCGTGATCATGCCTCGCCCAATCGCGGCCGGGGGCCGAAGCGGCGAACGTGGCGGGCACCGACTCGCCGAAGCCAAATCTGGGCGCTCGGGATTCGCGCGAGCAGGCGATCCGACGCCACCAGTTCGTCGGCATCCACTTCGTAAGCGCCGGTCTCGACATCGATCGCCACGAACTTCCCCGCGCTGACGGCCGCCAACTTCGGAAGAATCTCGCTCTGGTAAATTCCGTCGCCGCGCTGGGCAAACTCCTCTTTGGAGTATCGAGGCTGCGTCTTCGTCATGGGCGCTCTCCGGCATTCGGTGCTTGCATTTCGTAGGGCGGCATGCAGAGCGTTGCAAAGCGGCATGGGTGGGGCGGCACCAAGCCAGGACTCGTTTGTATCCCGGGCTCGGATTTCAGCCAAGCGAAAACGGGGGACTGCCGTGGCCGCCCTCGTCAACGCGGTCGTTGCCGGGATGCACCGCGAACGCCTCGCGAACCACCGCGGCTGCGGGCCTGCCAACGCCCGGACGTGCCCCCGAGTGGGGGCGAGCGAGCGAACGCCGCGCCGCGAGGTGCGGCTTGGGGAGTGGACGCCGTGTTCCGCGAACGGCTGCCCACCCTGGCGAAGGCCGTCGAGCCGGGGCCCGCCGAGCGAATCGTCCGCGGCGGCTACCCGGAGCTGTTGGCCCGCGGCGCGCCGACGCGTCGGCGTGCGTGGTTCGGCGCCTACCTCACGACGCTCTTGCAGCGGGACGTGCGCGACCTTGCGCGCATCGAGGGGCTGACCGAGTTGCCGCGACTGCTCACCTTGCTTGCGACGCGGGTCGCCTGCCTCTGCAACGCCTCGGACTTGTCGCGGACCTCCGGCATCCCCCTCAGCACGCTCAAGCGCTACCTCGCACTGCTGGAAACGACCCCTTTCTGCTCCAGTGGCTTCGCCCGTGTTCCGCAAACCTCGGCTTGCGTCTCATGAAGGCGCCGAAGCTCCTGTTGGCCGACGTGGGGCTGGCCGCGATCCTCCTGGGCCAGCCCTTCCAAGGTGGCTGCGCCGCCCCGTCGTCCGCCGCAACCAGCGTGAGCACTGGACGGGTCCGCCCTGCACCCGCTCTCGCACGGAACGTCTGACCCTTGTCCCCGACTTCCTCTGGCTGCTCCCGCACTTCAAACGCTCGGCGAATTTCATACGGGGCGTCCCGTCGGTGCAGGGCGGAAGCCCTGCACCACAAGGGCTCGGGGCCGACGGAGGCGAGCAGTGGGACGTTCGCCCCCCCCCCCCCCCTCCCCGCGCTCGGCCGGTTGAGCCTCCGTGCCGCTCGAGTCGACTCGTTCAGCCACCTTGGAAGGGCTGCCTCCTGGGCATGAGCGCTGCGACCGCCCTCCGCGCGAGCCCGAGCTTCGGGGGACTCCTGGAGAATTTTGTCGGGATGGAGCTTCGGAAGCAGCTCGGCTGGAGCCGGACGCACCGCGAGCTGTACCACTTCAGGACGCACGAGGGCCGCGAAGTCGACCTGGTGCTGGAGGAAGAGGGGGGGCGATGGGTCGGCGTGGAGGTCAAGGCGTCCGCGACGGTGGGGGCGGACGATCTGCGGGGGCTTCGGGCCCTGGCCGAAGCCACGGGAAAGCCGTTCCATCGCGGCGTGGTGCTGTACCGCGGCGAAGAGACCGTTCCCTTCGGCTCCAACCTCCATGCGTTTGCGCCCGCGCAAGAATTACTTTCCATTTGCGTGCATCGACCGATGCCGGGGGGCGCGGGCCTCCGGCCCGCGCGGCGCGGCCCTCCGGCCCGCGCGGCGCGGCCCAGAGGGCCGCGCCCCCAGGAGCCTCGAGGTCCGAATCGGCGCAGTTATTTTTGCGCGGGCGCTTTCCGATCCGCGCGCTCTGGCGGCTACGGAGATAGCAGCCGGCCTCCCGAGCCGCGTCCCAAAGCTCCCGCAATCCCTGCCTGCCAGTCCGCCGTCCATTCGCTCAACGGCCCTCCTGCGCCGCGATCCGGTCCAATTCGGCGAGGAGGGCCCGGGCCGCCTCCGCCACATCGGAGACCGCGGCGGCGCGCTCGGCGTCGTCCCGCGCGCCCCGCAAGTCCTTGGTTCTGGCCCGCGCAAGCGCGCGGTAAAAAAAGACTGCCGGCGGAACCTCTCCGGAGCGCAAGGCCTCCGTGAGGCATGCCTCCGCGCGAGCGGGCTCCTCGGCGAACAGCCACGCCATGCCGAGCGTGAGCGGTGACGGTCCCCCGGCGGCGGGCGGGGCTTCCGCGAAGCGGCGGGTCGCGGCCCGAAGGTAGTCCGTGTCCGCCTGGGTCCGCCCGGCGGCGAACGTCTTCAGGCAGGCATCCAGCTCGAGGGGTCCCTGGGAAAAGGCCAGCGCGAGCGAGGCGTCGGCCTCCGCGCTGCGACCGAGACGACTTTGCACGACGGCCCCCAGCAGCAGCGCCTCGAGGGGCTTGCGCGGCGCCAGGTCCAGCCACTCCTTGAGATAGCCGTCGGCTTTCGCGTTTTCGCGCAACATCGTCGCCGCCCGCGCCGCGATCCGGAGCAGCGCAACCTGGTTCGGCGCACCCTTGGGCCGTTTCGCGAGCGCGGCTTCGGCTTGGTGCAGCGCCCCGAGCACGGCCCCGTGGTTCAGGCTGAACGCGCCGGGCGGGACCGAGCCGCCGAACCGCTCGCGCGGTTGCCAGGCGGTAGCTGCGCCCGGGTCCGCCGTGGGGACCGGCGCCTGTACCGCACCGGCGCCCTCCGCCGGCCCGGGTCGAGGCCGCTTCGGCCTTCCCAGGCAGGTCACCGACGAATAGTGGTAGAGGAGCACTTCATCCGAGCCGTCCCGGTCCAGGTCCGCCCGTACGGCCATGCGCGTGCTGCCGACGCCGGCGCCGGCGTGGAGGCGACGCGTCCACCGAACCGCTCCGTCCGTCGGACGGACGCCGTACACCACACCGGTCTCGTCCACCACGACCATCTCCTCCGCACCCTCGCCGTCGATGTCCGCCAGCGCTTTCGCCGGGTTCTCACCTGCGGTCGTGAGCGTCCAGAGCCACTTCTGCCCCGGTCCCGAGAAGCCGCAGAGCCAACCGTGCTCCTCGTGCAACGCCACGTCCAGCGTTCCGTCCCGATTCATGTCCGCGACGAGGGGCGGACCCAGGATCGGCCTGCTGGTCGGCCGGGTCCACGCGAGGGTCCCGTCCCGTCCCCGGCTTCCACGGAGCTCGCTTCGTGTGATGTTGGTTGCGCTTTCGACGACGATCGGCTCCCCCGCCCCCGCCGGATCCAGCACGGCGAGAAGAAAGGTCGTGAGCTCCCCACGCACATGCCGCCAGAGGAGGTGACCATCCCGGCCGGAGACCGCTTCCGCTTCCCCGTCCTTTCCCTTGAGGACCAGATCGGGGGCGCCATCTCCGTCCACCTCTTGCTGCCAGAGTGCGGAGCCCCACCAATCCGTCGAGTCGAGGCTCCACAGCAGCTTGGCATCGCGCCCGGAGAGGGCGCGGACCTTTCCGTCGATCCCCATGAAGAGCGGGTCGAGGACGCCGTCCCCCGTCCGATCCGCCAAGAGAATCGGTCGGCGGACCTCCGACTCCGTCGGGAAGGACCACACCGTCCTGCCGTCCGCCACGGAGATCGCGAGCACCGCCGCACCGGTCGCCAGGCGCCACCCGGCGATCGCCTCCGGAGAACCGTCGCCGTCCAGGTCGGCGAAGCCGGCCGGACTGGTACATTCGCCGGCGGGGGCCCGGAGACGCCACGCGGTCCCCCCGTCGAGAGCGGAGAGACCGATCGGCCCGCCCGGCACCTGGGAAACCACAACCGCGGGCAACCCCGGTATCTCCTGGACCCGGGGGTCGTTTTCGTGGACGAACGGCCCCTTGCGCATCCAGCGAAGAAAGCCGTCGTCGACTCGCGAGACGATCACGCGGCGGTCATGACAGTTCACGATTTCACAACACCCGTCGCCGTCGAGATCCGCGAGCAACGGGAATCGGGGCGAGATTTCCCCGGTGACCGTCCAGAGAGGGCGGCCGTCCGCTCCCGAGCATGCGGTCATGCGGGAGGTGTCGGAGACGACGACGATCTCCGGCCTTCCGTCCCCGTCGAGATCCGCGATTCGGGGAAACGATGGCCTGCGATGCGAAGCTTCCCGCCAGAGCACGGAACCGTCTCTCCCGGACAGGGCGAGGAAGGGGCCGGCCTGAGACCCGATGGCGAAGTCCGGCACGCCGTCGCCGTTCAGGTCGGCTGGTGGGGAGGGGGACGGACCGTTCAGCCCGGTTTCCGCGCGCCAGAGCGGCGAACCGTCTTTGCCTGAAAAAGCCAGGATCGTGCCTGTGGACGGGGGCTGCCCCGTGGCGACGACCAGATCGGGGATGCCATCGCCCGACAGGTCCGCCGGCTCGAACCTCGAAAAGTGATCGAAGTACAGCGGCCCGGTCTCGCGGGACCAGAGCGGATGCCCGTCGCGGCCGTGCAGGGCGTGAAGCCGGCCGTCACTCCCTTCCAGCAGCAGGTCATCGGCGCCGTCGCCGTCGAGATCGGCGGAAAGGAGTCCGGAGCCTGCCTTGTTGGGATCCTTGTGCGTCGCCACTACCCGCCCATCGATCCCCGCCAGCAGATGGACGAACCCCGGCTTGGATCGGACGGCGATCTCCGCCCAGCCATCGCCGTCGATGTCCGCCGCCGTGAGCCGCATGGACACGGTGCTTTCAAACCGGTGAGCCCAGAGGGTCGTCCCCCGCGCTCCCGAGTGTGCCGTGAGGGTATGGGCGTCGGACGCCACGACCACGTCGGGGCGGCCGTCTCCGTCGAGGTCGGCGATGAGGGGAATGGCCATGCTGCATGCGCAGCAGGTCCAGAGGGGTCCGTTTCCCGTCCCGTTCAAAGCGAGGAGGCGCCCTCCCGCCTCGACGAGGATGTCCGGCACGCCGTCGTCGTTCAGGTCCGCGGAAACCGGAGCGTCGCAAGAGGCTCGGCCCGTGTCGTATCTCCACACCTCGTGCGGCACCAGCGTCGTGTTCAGCTCCAGCGACCGATCCTTCGACATGCGCGCGGTCGTCTGCCGCGGGAAGTGCCCGTCCTTGACCCAGACGAAGCGATAGCTCCCTGTGTCGAGCGGGTAGTCTTCGAGCTGTGCGGGCAGACGGAGGAGCGGGGGGCCCGAGGGCAGCTCGCTCTCGGCGATGGTTCGCAGCCGGCCGTCCGGTTCCTCGCCGGTCGGGAGCGGGTAGACCAGCGCCGTAACGCCCTCGACGCTGGAGGTCAGCGTCAGGCGTCCATGCTCGTGGCGGAGACGGATCGGCGGGAGCCGCGTTTCCGCCGCGGACGCGATTTCGAAGGCGGTCGCGATCGGCTCGTGGTCCGGGGCGTTCGCCTCCGCGAGATAGGTCCCGACGTGCAGCGGGGTGCGTGCCTGGGCGCCGCGCAGGCGGGCCGCCTCGCGCCCGGCGAGTCGGAGCACCAGCTCCGCACTCGCGGGCTCGACGGCGACGCTCAAGAAGCCCGTGTCGCTGGCGAGAGACGACTGCACGCGAGTGGTCGCGAGGGGATGTACGCGCACGCGCTCTTCGTGGGGCAGCCGCCCTTCCGCGACGATCGTCACCAGCGTGTCGCCTGGCGGCCAAATCCAGAGTCCGCCGATCGGCGTTTCGCGCCCGGTTGCACGGTCGTTGACAAGCACTCGGGCCCCCGGCGGAGCCGAGTCAATGGCCAGGAATCCCGGCCCGCCGGCGAGCAACAGGAGGACCAGCGACGTCGCAGAGAGGGCCGCGCCGGCGGCGGCGAGCACGCGGTTGCGGGCGGCCCAACGCCACGCGCGGTACGCCCTGCCCACGGGGCGCGCATGCACGGGCTCGCCGCGCAGCCAGCGTCGCAACTCTTCGGCGAGCTCGGCGGCGCTTCGGTAGCGGCGCGCAGGAGGTTTCTCGATCGCCTTCAGGCACACCCTCTCGAGTTCGGGCGGCGTGTGCCGGTTGCGCGTGCGCGGCGGGACCGGCTCCGTGGTCACGACCGCCGCGAGGGCCGCCAGCGGGGTCGAGGCCGCGAAGGGGAGCGTGCCGGTCAGGATCTCATAGAGCATCACCCCAAGGGCCCACGTATCGGTCCAGGGCCCGACCGCGTCCGGGTTGCCGTCGACCTGCTCCGGGCTCATGTAGTACGGCGTACCCAGCACCTGGCCGGTCGCCGTCAGCGTGCGCAGGCGGCGCTCGATCTCCTCCGCGCTCTCCGCGGAGCCCCGCGCCCCGCTCTCCGCCGTCCCCTCCGCCGCGCCGACGGGCTTGGCGCCGGCCAGCTCGCGCGCGAGCCCGAAATCCATCACGACCGCCTGGCCGTCCCGCCCCACGAGCACGTTCGCCGGCTTGAGATCGCGGTGCACCACGCCCTGGCCGTGCGCGTAGGCCACGCCCTCGGCCACCTGGGCCAGAAGCGCGACCTCTTCGCGCAAGCGGGCGGTTTGGCTGCGCGCCCCCGCTCGCTTTTCCTCCCGGGTCTCCGCGAGGTACTCGTCGAACGTGCGACCGTCGACGTAGTCCATGGCCAGGTAGTGAAGACCCGCGGACGCCCCCACGTCGTGAACGGCGACGATGTTTGGATGGCGAAGCCGGCCCGCGAGCCGGGCCTCGCGCAGGAAGCGTTCGATGCTTTGGGTGTCGGACAACGCCCCGCCGCGGATCTGCTTCAGGGCGACCGTGCGACCCAGCTCCGGGTCCCACGCCTTCCAGACCACGCCCATCCCGCCTTCGCCCAGTCGTTCCTGCAGGCGGTACCGGCCGATGCAGGGCGCGGCGTCGGTGGCGGAGTCGAGCCCCTCGGAGGCGGACGAGTTGATGGTTTCCGCACCGCCCGACGCGACCGGGGGCGCGTCAGAACCGCCGGCCACCTCCTGCCGCGGGTGGAGGTCCGCTCCCAGGCGCCGCTCACCGCTGTCGAAGGCAGCGTCTTTCACGGGCCGCAACGGCGAAGGCTGAGTAGGCCGGGGGGCGGAGGGCGGCGAGTTGCTTGGCGCCGGGCTGGTCAGGTTCGGAAGCGTCTGCGCGGCGCGGTCCGGCCGCGGCTCGATGAGCGCCGCGAGGGTCTCCGTTCCGAACGCCGCGCCCGCGGCCGGCGACGGTGGGGGCGCGGAGGGCGAAGTCGGGGGCGGAGTCGAGGGAGTGCCCGGGGGCGCTGCCGGCGTCTCGCTCGTGACCGAGAGGGTCTCCGGTGGCGGCCGGGACGGCTTGGGGCCGGCGCTTTCCGGGACCGGCGCAGGGGAAGGCTCGCGATCGTCTGTCATGCCGAAGGACCATAGCCGAAGGCAAGTTCGGCCGCCCGCGAGGCGCGCGAGCGAGGCGTAGTAACGGAGAACTACGTCGAGCGAGCGCAACGAAGCAGGCGGCCGAAATCGCCGAGGAAATTGGTCACCCAATTCTGTGGGGCGGTACTAAGGTTGGCACGACGCTCTTCATCCGCCGGTGTGCTAAACCACTTCATGGCACGTGAAGTTACTTCTGCGCGGGACCTACCGGCGGCAATTTGAACCGTGCCCAAACGCGGAAGTGCTCGGCACCTGGCCGCAGGAGCCGGCTGAAGCACCCTCCTCGTTGTCCGCCCCGGCTACCGCCACGTCCGTCGAAAAATCGCACGCTCGAAGACGCCGCCCCGGCCGTGCGAGAGCCCCTTGCGCGTCAGGCTCATGCCGTGGTCCGTCGTCACGAGGAGGCGCCGGCCGCGCGCACGCGACCAGCGCACAAGACCGGGGAGCTGCCGCTCCAGGAGGCAGCGCAACGCCTCCGGCATGTCCCCGAGGGAGAGCGCGCCCGCGTGCCCCGCCTGATCCAGCAGCGCCAGGCGCACCACCGCCGCCCGGTCGCGCGGCGGCTCGGGCAGGAGGTCGGCCAAGGGTCGCGCCTCGTGCCCCTCCAGGTTCACGTAAGGAACGCCGCGCGACGCGAACTCCTCCATGGGGTCGCGGCCCGCGGCGAAACCGAAGAGCGACGCGAGCGACGGCACCGTGCGCGGCTCGCACTCCAGCCGGAACCACGACAGCTCGGAGGCCGGGCCGGCCGCGTCCGTCACGTCGCACCCTGCCGACCCCACCGACCCGGGTGACGCTGCGTTGCCCGCGCCCGCCACCGCCGACTCACCCGCAGCGCTCTGCGCCGCCAGCCACACGTCCGGTGCGACGCCGTCCAGCACGACCACCGTACACGCGTCTTCCGGCGAGAGTGGCGTCGCCGCCGGCAAGGTCGCCAGCCAGTCCTCGCCCGCCTCCGCCAGCCGATCGATCGCACGTTCAGCCGACTCCGCCAGTTCGCGCGTCGCCCACGCGTCCTGCAGGATGCGCGCGAGCGCCGGCCGCGCGCCGAGCCGCTCCGGGAAGGCCGGTGCGCCCAACCGCGCCGCGTAGTCGCGCAGCGCCGCCAACCGGTCGCGCAGCGCCGACGCTTCCGCCGCGAGCACGTGCGCCGATGCCGGCACGATCGCAACCGGCAGCTCCCGCGGGTCCCGCAGCACGCGCTCCGCCAGCGCCCGCCACGCCGCGCGCAACGCCGCCGTGTGAAGCGGCTCCCGCGCCAGGAATTCCACCAAGCGCCCGGCGCCTTGCCTCGCCAGCCGCCGCGCAACCTCTTCCGCGGGGAAGCTCGCTTCCAACGCCCGCGCGACGGCCTGCGCGTCCCGCGCCACCTGTTCCTCCGCCGGGCCGGCGTCGCCCAGCGCATCCCCGTGCAGCCGTGCCCACCACGATGCCGCACGGCTCGCGCCCGCGGCCCCGCCTTCCTCCGACGCCGTCTCCCCCGTGATCGCGAGGATCGTCCCCTCCGGCGTGCTCCCGACCCATTCGCGCATCAGCTCCAACACTTTCCCCGCGCCCAGTCGCCGACCGCCGAGCGCACGCGCCAGGTCCGAGAGCCGCCGCTCTTCCATTCGCGTCGCGCCGGCCAGCGCACGCGCCAGGTCCGCAAGCGTCGACTCGTCCAGCCGGTCCAGCAGCGCCGCGCCGGTCGCCGCCTCCGGCTCGCCCACCAGCGCGACGAGTCTGCGCAGTCGCTCCGCGGCCGCCGCATCGGCATGCTCCAGGGCGTACGCACGCGCGCGCACGGCCTCCAGCACCCGCGGATTCGCCAGGATCTCCCGATAACGGCTCAAGCACTCCTCGAAGGCCGGGCCCGGGTCCGCCTCCTCCGCGGGCGCACTCGACGCGCCCACCACGAAGCCGCAGCCGCACACCGGCGAGCGCAGCAGCTCCTCGTCCAGATTCGCCCGGCACGCAGCCCGCCCGGACGGGGCATCGAGCCGCTCCAGCAAGCGCTCCAGCCCCGGCGGCCGATCCAGCGGTCCGATCGCGGCCAGCCGCCGCACCAGCTCCACCACCCGGCGCGACCCTCGTGGGATCGCCGGGCGCACCGCGGCCGCCTGCTGCGCCGCGTGTCCCGTGCGGTACGCGCCCACGTAACGATCACGGAAGCGCTCGAAGCCCGCGCGCAGCGCCCGCCCCCCGTCGGCCAGGATGCGCTCCTCGGGTCGATCGTAGAATTCGCGCACCGCGCGCGCCAGCCGCGCCAGCTCCTCATCCCGACCCGCGGCCTCTTCCACCGCCGCGTGATGGACGTAGTGGGAGACAAACACGAACTCCTCGGCGAACCCATCGAAGAAGCCGTGCAGCCGCTCGAGCCAGGCGACGTCCGCGTCCGACAACCCGCCTGCGCGCCAGGCCCCGAGGAACCGTTCGAGTCCCTCCTGGGCCGCGTACGAGACCTTGATCGCCTCCACGGCCGAGGCGAGGCGTGCGAGTCGCGCCGTGACCGCGCCGCCCAGCTCGAGCGAAGCGAACGCCGGATAACGCGCGGCCTGACCGATGCCCCGTGCCACCGTGGCCAGCAGCTCCTCCGCCCGCGCCTTGAAACGGATCGCGGCCTGCCATGCCTCCCGCTGCGCGCGCACGCCGAACGACTCCCAGCCCGCGGGTGGCGCCAGGAACCGGCACGACGACATCAACAGCTCCCGGTCCTCCCGTCCGAGCTGCTCGCCGAGCGAGATGGCATGCGCCGGATCGAGTTTCAGCGCATCCACGAATTCGACCGGGACGCGCCGCTCGCCGCTCTGAAAACGAATCAGGCCCGCGTGGGCGAGCGAGGCGAGGAGAAAACCCGCGCTCTCCGCCGGCATGCCGAATGGGCCCGACTCCAGCGCGCTCCGCACTTCTCCGACCGGGACCGCCGCAGCCGGTCGCAGCAGGCCAAAAAGGTGCGAGAGCAGCGGGTGCCCCGCCGGCTCAGGCGCGATCCGAAAGGCGCCGGCGCGGATCTCCACGAGCCCCAACGGGACCGCCAGACTCTCGACCGCTTCGCTGAGCCCCGAGGCACGCGCCGCCGCGAGCGGCAGGCTGCCGGGGAGCACCAGCTCCTGCACGAGTCGCTGATACAGTCGCGGCGACGGGCCGACGCCGCCCGGCGCGATCTCCTTGAAGCGGGGATACCGCTCCTCCAGGAGGACCTCGCCGGCGGCCTCGAGCAGGCGCTGGAAGCGCCGCATTTGACGCGCCGCCGGATCGACCGGGATCGCCCGCGCCTCGAATTCCCCGGCGTAGAGCACGGACAGCAGCGCCGCCTGGACCGAGGGCTCGGCGCGTCGCAGGCCGTCCCCGGCCTCCGGCAGGAGCGGCGCGTCCGCGGGATTCGAGGGCGCGAGCGCGGCCGCCGCCCGCGAGAGCGCGACGAATTCGCACAGGACCTGCGCGTCCTCTCCGCGCGGCGCGGGGAGGCGCCAGACCGCGACGTTCGGCGCGGCAAAGGTGAAGCCCGCCTGCGCGAGCACGACCGCGAAATCCGCCCCGTCCGCCCCCCCCGCCCCGAGCCCCGCCTCGATGTGGCGCCGCACTTCGGTCTCCGCTCCCAGCTCCCCCCAGACGATCAGGGCCTGGCGCTGGCTGCGGCGCCAGGAGACCGCGCGCCGCAGCGCCGGCTGTCCGGGAAGGATCGCCGCGAGCGGCCCCGGCCAGGCCGCGGAGGCCGGCAGCGACGCGAGCGGTTCGCGGACGAGGCGGGTGTCGTCGAGGGACAGGCCCGCCGCGATCCGCGCCACGCGCGCCCGCAACGTCCTCGCGTGGTCCTCTTCCTTCGAAATCGCGTACGTCCGGTCCAGCGGGTCGCCGCTCGCCGCTTCTTTCTTAACGAGGAACGGGCTCGCCTCGGCCAGCGGCTCGAGCAGCGCCTCGGCCACGAAGCCCGCGTTCAGATCCGGGTCGTGCGCGGCGAGCATGCAGGCGGCCAGCTCCGCGAGGTCGCGCACGGAGGGAGGGCGCGCGGTCGGGTGGATCGCGTAGAGCACGAGGATCCGGACCAGCCGGCGTGCGAGGACGCGGTCCGCGTCTACGGTGATTACCCTATCCACCACCTGGTCCAGGTGCGGGACCACGTGGCGGGGATAGACGTTGAAGTCGGAGAACTCGGCGAGGCGCGGCGCGAAGTGTTCGTAGATCGCGTCCGGGGCGAGGAGGACCGCGGCCGGACGGTCGAGAATGCTCGGGATCCCGCGTTGCGGATCGCCGCCGATCCTGGCGTGCACGAAATCCACGATGCCGCGGTGTTGCGAAAAGAGCGACCCGAGCCCTTCCAAGAGCGCGAGCGTCGTGGGATGGATCGGGTAGATCCTGCGGAAGTCGTCGAACGTGCTGGCGAAGGCCGGGAAGTGGCGACGGTAGGCCTCGTGGATGCGCTGGACCTCGCGATCCGCCCCGGGCCGCTTTCGCACGAGGCGCCTCTCGATGAGGTCGCGGACGTGGAGCGTGGAGAGCCGCAGGAGGATCGGGAAGCGATCCTTGATCTTGCGCAGCGTGGGGCCGGCGACGTCGCCGACCGCTTCGAGCCCCTCCTGCACCGCGGCGACGATCCACAGCGGCGCCTCGGCGGCGGTCTCGCCGAGGAGCTGCAGCGTGCGCGCGTCCTCGTTGAGGCGCGCGGCGTCCGGCTTGGACTGGAGGAACTCCGACAACTCGTCGATGAGGAGGACGAGGCCGTGATAGCCCGCGCGGCGGACCGCGTCGACGGCGCCCGCGAGCGTCTCGCCCTTTTGTTCGAGCAGACCGGCGGGCGTCGCGAGCCCCCGCTCTTCGAAGAAGCGGCAACCCGCGACGTAGGCGCGGCGCGGGTCCGCGGCCAGCCACGCGTCCAGCCCCTCCGGCGCGAGTCCCTGCGCGGAGGCAAAGGCCGCGGCCGCCCCAGGTGCGCGCAGGACTTCGCGCAGCCGAGCGAGGAATCGGCCAAGCGGCGTGAGCGGCGTCGGGTGACCGGCGGCCGCGAGCTGCCGCTCGAGCTCGGCGATGAGGATCTCTTCGAGCGCCGTCGTCGCGCGGAAGCGGACGAGCGAGACAGGCACGGGGAGGAAACGCCGCCCCGACGCTGCCACCCGTCGCAAGTCTTCGTGCGCGGCCGTCAAGGCCGCGGCGTCCGGCTCGCGCGCGAGCCAGGCGCTGAGCGCGGCGAGGAAGTGCGACTTGCCGGAACCGAAATCGCCGCGGAGAAAGATGCCGCGGCCGTGATCGGCGAGCAGACACTCGGAGAGCGCGGCGACGTGGCGCGTGACTTCGTCGGTGAAGACGAACCCCGTACAGGTCTCGCGCGCCTGGCGGAGTCCCTCCTCGAGCCGGACCACGGTCCGGACCGGCGGGACCTCCACCAGGTCCCCGATGCGGGCGGGCGCGGGCGCTTTGTGGGCGGCGCGCGGGGCGGAGGTCGCCATCAGGATCCCTTTTCCAACATTCCCGCGATCCGGCGCCGGCGGCCGTACAGGCCCTTTTCCTGCGGATGGAGCGCGAGCAGTTCCTGGTAGAATTTCCAGGCCCGCTCGAGCTGCCCGATGCGGCGGCACGCGCCCTCGTAGCCGCTGAGGACGTAGTAGTCGCGCGGCGTCGCTCGCAGGATTTCCTCGAACTGCGGCAGCGCTTCCAGCTCGTGGGCGGAGCCGGCGAGTGCGAAGGCCTCCTTGCGCTGGACGCGCGTCCCGCCGCCCGCGGCGCCGAGCTGGGCATAGACCTGCACCGCCTGCTCGTCGCGGCCGGAGCGGCGGCACAGCGACGCGTAGATCTCGCGGTAGACCGGCGGTCGGGAAGCGATGCGCGCGAGCCGCTCGTAGCGGTCGCGCACGACGTCGAGTCCCTCGCGCTCGACCTCCAACTCGGAGAGCGCCCAGAGCGCCGCCGGCAGGTCCTTTTCGAGAGCGAGCCATGCCTGGCAGGCGGCCAACGCCTCGTCGGCGCGACCGAGCCCGCGCAGCGCCCGGACCTGCCAAGGGAAGCGGCCCCCGGGCGGCAGCTCCCAGCGCTCGAGCAGCTCGAGCATACGCGACCAGTCCTGAAGCCCTGCGACCGAGCGCAGCAGTCCTTCGCGCGCCCGCTCCGGCGCGCCGGGCAGGTTGACGCATTCCGCGAAATCGGCCGCGGCCTCGGCGAAGCGTTCGAGCCGGAGGCGTGCGTCGGCGCGTGCGGCGAGCGCGTACCGGTTGGCCGGGGCGACGGCGAGCGCTTTTTCGGCGAAGCCCAGCGCTTCCTCGGCGCGGCCGGCGAGGCTGAGGGCGATGGCCTCCTGGGTCAACCAGAAGGCGTCGGCGTCGCGGCGGAGCACCGACTCGCGTTCGGCGAACGCCGCGGCCTCGACGTAGGCGCGCGCGCGGAGGAGCTTGCGGAACTCGTCGTAGGCTTGGGTCGACATCGGCGAAGGCCTATTGGCTGAGGTGAGGGGGCGTGCACCGGCGACGGCGACGACGGGGCGCGAGAGCGGGCAGCCCGGGCTCGGCGGGGGCGGTTGGCAGACGCCCCGCCGCGCGATGATAGGCGGCGTCGGCGGGAAATGCAAGCATCAAGCCGGTAGGGCAGCCCCTCCAAGGTGGCTGCGCCGCCCCGTCGCCCGCCGCAACTGGCGTGATCCCTTGAGCAGGCGACTTGAGTCGGCCTTGTGGTGCAGGGCTTCCGCCTTCGCGCGCGGCGCTTCGGTGGACGGGTCCGCCCCGCACCCGCTCTCGCACGGAACGTCCGAAGTTCCTCCCCGACTTCCTCCGGCCGCTCCCGCACTCCAAACGCTCGCCGAATTTCATACGGGGCGTCCCGTCGGTGCAGGGCGGAAGCCCTGCACCACAAGGGCTCGGGGCCGACGAAGGCGAGCAGAGGGAAGTTCGCCCCTTCCCGCGCTCGGCCGCTGGAGCCTCCGTGCCGCTCGCGTCGACTCGTTCAGCCACCTTGAGAGGGCTGGCGGGTAGGGAACTCCGGGCGGGCGGGCGATTCGGGCCCATGCCTGCGCACCAGAGCCGGGGCCGAGACCATTGTCCTGCGCTCGATGGGGTGCTATACTCGGTTCGTCTCTCGTCGAGTGAACGCACATGCGAGCAGTTCTCGTTTCCGTGTCCGAAGAGGAGCTTCACGAGCGCCACGCCCGCGGGCTGGACCGGCTCGATGAGGTGTGGGAGGGGGAGCTACACATGGTGCCGCCGCCTTCGTTCGATCACCAGTCGATGGAAAGCCGCCTCGTCACGTTTCTCACGCTGCATTGCGACCGACTGGGACACGGGCAGGTCGTCGAGGGCGCCGGCGTGAACGATCCGGAGAACCCGGACCATGACTACCGCGTCCCGGACCTGAGCTTCGTGGCCGCGGGAAACGAAGGCGTCATCCGGCGCCGGGGGATCGTCGGCGCCGCGGACGCGGTGATCGAGCTGGGCTCGCCGGACGACGAGACCTATGACAAGTTCCCGTTCTTCGCGCGTCTGCGCGTTCGCCAGGTGGTCGTGATCGACGCCGAGAGCCGGAGGCCCGAGGTCTACCGTCTTTCCGGAAGGCGGTACGTCCCGGTGTCCCCGTCGAAGGAGGGGTGGCTCTCCGCGGAGGTTTTTCGGATCCGGTTGCGCCACGAGCCGCGCCGGCGGCGGGTGCGGATCGAGGCCCTGGACGATCCGAAGCGGGCGGTCACCTTGTAGGGTTCCGGACGCCGCGAGCGATCGGGGCCCTGTCCCCCTTCCTGGCCTCTCCGCGCGGAGTGGCTTCGCCCACTGCCGCATGCACGTCCGCGTGCAGCCTTCCTCGCAGCATCTCTCCCGAGCTTCGAGAGCGCTCGAACGGCGGACGGCTGGGCCTTTTCGCAGGGAAGCCCTTCCTGGCAAGCCACCTGCTCCTGCTCCGCGCGCTCGAGCCGCGTGGTGCAGACCCTTGACGGGCGATGGGAGTGTGCTAGACTGTCACTCAAGATGTGTGATCCAGTGTCACCTGGAGGTGCGAGCCGTGAAGAAGTCCGTGGGCAGCAGGGGTGCGACGGTCCGGCGAAGCGTCGCCCTGCCGAGGCGACTCGTGGACGACGCGATGGGGGCCCTCCCGCCGGCCGAACGAGCCAACTTCAATGGGCTCGTGAAGCTTGCACTCACCCAGTTTTGCGCCCGGCGCAAGCAGGCCGAGTTCGAGGCCGCCATGGCCCGCATGGCCGCGGATCCGGAGCTCCGCGCCGCAAGCCGGAGGATCACGTCGGAATTCGAGCGCGCTGAGCGAGACGGGCTGGATGCATGATCCAGCGTGGACAGGTCCATTTCGTCAGCCTGGACCCGACGAAAGGCAGGGAGCAGTCGGGCACTCGACCCGTGCTCGTCGTCTCCGCCGACGCGATCAATCGGCTTCCCCTGGTCGTTACGGTCGTGGTCGGGACGGACGCTCGGAACGTCACGCGAGACTACCCGACAAACGTCCGGGTCTCGGCGAAGGAAACCGGTCTCCGCCTGGACACCGTTTTCCTGTGCCTCCAGGTGCGGTCGATCGATCCTGGACGCTTCGGCGAGCCGAAGACGGGCGTGGTAACCCCCGCCGGCCGGCTTTCACCGCAGCGGATGAGGGAAGTGGACGAAGCGCTCCGGCTCACGCTGGCGCTATGACGGTAGCCGGCGTCGGGCGAAGGTGGGGTGACGCGCGGTGGGGGGCGTCACGGGTCGGCGTGCTCGGGGCGCCCCTTGTTGGCGCCCGCGACCGGCGGCAAGTCGTTGGTCTGCGCGGCACCGCCAAGAGGGCGGGCACAAGGCCCGCCCCTACGCCCGGACGTCGATGCGTGTTTCCCAGTCGCCCCCCTGAAGCTCGCCGCAGCGAGCGAAGGGGGTGGGGATTTGGTTGCGGTCCACGGCTGCGCTATGGGGGGGCGGGCTCCTCTCCGCAAAGGGGAGAGGGGGGTTTGGCGGTCGTGGTTCGGCAGGGTCGCGGTGGAGGCTGCGGGTATTACTTCCCGGCTTCCTTCACGGCGTCCAGAAGTTGAGTGAGCAGCGCGGTCAGTTCGGGGGGCAGCGGGGCGGGAAGCGCGGGCACCTCGCGGGCGGCGAGGCGACGGAGGAAGGCGGCCAGGTCGGGCATGGGCGCGGGGAACTTGTCCAGTTGCGCCAGCGCGGCCTCGGCGTCGGGCGGGAGCGGAGCCGGCTGGGCCTCGTCGAAGCCGGCTCGCGCGCAGTCGAGGGCCAGCGCTTGCACAGCCTGCACGAACTGCGCCGGCAGGCCGCCTGCACCCTGCGCGCGTTGTTCCTGCGCGGCAGCGGCAGCGTCGCGCTTGCGCTCCCAGTCGGCGGCCTGGGCGGCGTCGCCGCGGGCGTGGGCGATTTGGGCGAGGTTGTGGTAGTCCAGATGGACATCGTTCGAGCCCAGTCGCTCACATATCTCTCGCCCTTGGTGAGCGTGACGCTCTGCAGCGTCCAAATCGTTGAGCAGCCGGTAGACCTTCGACAGTTGGAAGTGTGAGGAAGCTTGCCTTGGCTGGTTCTGGGTCTCGACGCTCACTTGCAGACTCTGCGTGATGAAGCGTAGGGCCTCCCTGAATCGAGCCGTCGCAGTCTTTTCATCGCCTCGCTTCTGGGCCGCTTCGCCTTCCATTTGACAGACGATGCCGATGTTCTGGGCCGCGACGCCTACCGACGCCCGGTTTCCCAATCGCTCGGCCAACTCCCGGGATCGCTCATACCAACTTCGCGCTTCGGACAGCCGGCTGGCCTTCTGCTCGACCACGCCCAGCAAGTTGCACGTCAGCATCTCGCCGCCCTCGTCGTGCATTTCCTGGAACAACTCGAGCGCGCGGTTGTACAGGGCGGAGGCGCGCTCGAGCTGGCCCACCTTGTCGGCCAAGTCGCCTTGATGCTGGAGTGTGGTGGCAACCAGCTCTTTGTCTCCGGCCCGTTGGGAGGCGGCCAAGCCGGTATCATACCGGCTGTCGGCTTCCCGGTATCGGCCCTGAGTCGCGAGGATTTCAGCGCATCGGCCGTGTCCAGCGGCAACGCTGCGTTCATCGCCAAGTTCTCGGTTTAGCTCAAGAGCGCGTTCTGAAACAAGAAGTGCTTCCGCCAACTGCCCGGTTTCTCGCAAGGCGTTTGCCAGGTCGCCCAACGTCGCCGCGAGGTTGCCACGCCGCGGTCGCGCTTCTGATTCCTCGGCGGTTGCTACGAGGGCTTCCCACTGCTGGACCGCTTCCCGCAAGACCGGCACGGCTTGCTCTGACAAGCCGCATTGGAGCAGAGCGCGACCAAGCGTCACAGCGGTCGCGGCGAGCTGGAACGCCGCTTCAAATTCGGTAGTCTGCCGAAGCCGCTGCAGGAGGGCTACCAGTCGTTGGATGCCCTCTTGTGGTCGGCCTTGGGCGATGAGCGCGAAGGCCTCCTGCCGATCATGAACAACGGCTGCTTGGCTGAATCCTCCCTTTCGTACTTCGGCGGCCAGCCAGGTGACCCATGCATCCCGTTCCCGCAGTCGCCCCGACATTGCTAGATACTGTTGGAAAGTGTCGCCGAGTGCACCAGCCAGGTCGAAAGCATGGTCGTCAACGGCCAACCGAACGGAGGTTCGGAAGTTGATTTCCTCCCGTGCCATCACCTCCAGGCCCGCGCGCGGCTGAGCGCCGCTCATAGCGTGGTCCACGGCTTGCATCACGCCCAGGTAAACTTCGATGAACCGTTTCCGCGCCTCCTCTGGATTCGCCACGGCGGCAGCCGAGGCGGCGTAGGCCAGTGTCGGATGGAAGCGAAGGTAGGGCCGGTCGTTCAACTGGATGTCGCGCTCGACCCGCAGCAGGGCCGTCGCCTCCATTTCAGCCCGCGCGGCTTCCCACTCCGCCGGCGGAATGCCGCTCACGTCCAGCAGATTGTCCTCAAACACGCCGCCGCTGAAGAGGCCAAGCCAGGGCAGGGCGGCCTGCGCTGCCGGACTGAGGCGACGCGTTGAGAAGGCCAGCGAGGCGAGCAGCGAATCGTTCCGCTCCTGGCCCTCGCCGCGTTGGAATTCGGCCAGCAAGCGTCCGAAATCGGCCATGATTGCGTCCGGCGTGAGCTTGTTCAGGTGTGGCCCGACCAGCTCGATCGAGAGCGGGTGGTCGGCCAGCATGGCGAGCAAGGGGCCGAGCGTCTCGCGCGTGAGGCCGCGCTTTTGCAGGTCCACGCCGGCCTTTTCCAGCACGCGCACGAGCAGGCCCAGACTGTCCGGCCGGGCCAGGCCCCGCAGCTCCACCTTGCACGCGCCCAACAGGCCGGAGTCCTCCGGCCGGATCGTGACGAGGAGCCGGCCGAGGCCGTCCTCGGCTTCCGTCCAGTCGCGAAAGAGGTCGAGCACCCGCCTGCGCTCTTCCTCCGAGTACACGGACGCACCGCCGCCGTCCGCTCCCGGGGAAGCGGCGCCGGTGCCCGGGAGTCGCGGGCGCTCGTTGAACTTCGGCAAGACGCTCTCGAAGTTGTCCCAGACCATGAGCACGCTTCGCGTGTGGAAGTACTCCTTCGCGCGTCGGAATTGCTCGTCGATGGGGTGGGAGCTGAACGCCACGCCTTCCAGGTACGACCCAAGCACCTGCACGACGCGGTCGGCAGTCGCGAATTGCTCGAAGCTGACGAAGCAGGCGCCATCGGGGAATAGCCCGGTCCGCGTCCACCAGTGCGCGGCCTCGGTCGCGAGGCTGGTCTTCCCCATGCCGCCCATCGCATGAACCATGATGGCTCGATGCCTGCGGAAGTGCCCCTCCAGGTCGTATAGCTCGTGCGCCCGGCCATGGAAACCGTACACGGGCGGCCGGGGGAACGCGCCCGCCTCGTCGCCACGGGCGGCGACGCTCCGGCCCGCGGAACGGGGAGGCGCCGTTTTTCCATCGTCGGCTGCGCCGACTGCCCCCGGCGTGGAGGTCCGCGGTCCGATCATCGCGGCCACCTTGCCCGTATTCGCCGCGTCTTGCGCCGGGTCGAGAAAGTCCACCCAGAGGAGCGCCCGCAGGTCCAGCGGCAGTTCCACGGCCTCCATCTTCAGCGGGATGAGGTTTCGTCCGCGCGGGTCGAGCGCGTGGGCCATTTCGATTTCAGCGGCCACCCAAGCCGAGGCCAGTGCGGCGCTGGAGCACACGATCAGGACGAAGCGACTCTTGCTCACGCCGTCGCGACACTGGGGGTGGAGCGGGCCCGGACCGCATGCCCACTTGTCCAGCCACACGCGCAGGCCGTGCTTTTCGTGGAGCCTCGTGGCGATCCCCTCGACGCGGGCGGAATCGGCGTGCGCATGGCTGAGAAAGACGTCGAACTCCTTGGCCTCCTCCTCGCCCACGCTCGAAGGCACAGTCGACGCGAGGCCGGCGGGCACGAGCTGCAAGTCGGCGCCGCACTGGTAGAGGTGCGGCAAGAACCAGTCCTTGAGCGTGACCTCCCGCGCGACCGGACCGCGCTCCAGCCAGCGGCCGGGATTCGCCATCAGGGCGGCGCGCCCCTGCTCCAGCGCCTGCCCGACGGTCACGCCCGCGACCAGCTCGTGGTAGAAGCGCTTGAGCAGGATGTGAGCGGCCTGGACGTGGACGGCGTGGCTCATGGACAGCACGCTCCCCACGCCCGCCTGGATGAGCCGGGGCGCCACCGCGCGAAAGACCGCCACCTTGCCGAGCTGGCCGGTGCGGCAGGCCTCGAGAATGACGAGCGGTATGGCGTGGGCGGCGAGCAGGTCGCCCAGGCGATCCGCGCGGACGAAGTCGGTCTTTGCCTCCGCGAGCGCGGCGCCGGGCGCGTCCGGCTTTTCGAAACAGAGGGCGCCGATCTCGACTTCCGGCAGGAAGACGCCGTGCCCCTCGAAATGGACGATGTGATAGGGTTGATGCCGGCGTTTGGCCTCGTGCAGCATTTCGTCCATGCGCGGCAGCGTCGGCGGGCGGCAGAAGTCGAGCTTGACGTGGGCGCCAAGCGGCGTCAGGGCCTCGAGAATGGAGCGGGAGGTGAGCCTCGGGTCGATGAACCCCGTGTCGCCGGGTCGGCTGACGACCAAGAGCACGCGGAGCGGCAGCCCGGTCTGGAACTCGACGGGCTTGCCGGCGGTCTCAAGCTGGCGGCGGATCGTGATGCCCTGGCGGATGAGGGGGCCGCGCTCGTCGGCCATCATCTCCCAGGGCTGACGCAGCGCCTCGATGTCGCGGGTGGCGAGCGTCAGGAGTCGAGGCTCCGGCTCGCGTCGAAGCTGCAGGAGGAATTCCCGGTTGTCCCCGTCCTTGAAGACGGCGTCGAAGAGTCGTCTGCCCCAGTCCTCCATCGCCCGCTCGACGCGCTCCGCGCGCACGAGGGCGCCCCCGTCCGGCAGGTCCATGAAGTCTTCCAGGTACCAGCGGAGGTCCTCGAAGTCGTCATCGGTGAGGAACGGCTGGAATGGGAGCGGCTTGCCGAGCCCGCCATTCGACCCCAGGCGAACCTGAAGCGTGGCGCCGGATCGTTCGAGGAAGAGCCGCAGTTCGCTCATTCGCGTTCCCCTCGCTCTGGGCAGTTGGGAGATTGGGCGGGACTCAAGGCGCCATTGGCCTCCCGAAGCAGTGAATGCGGCGCCGCGCCGCGCGGGCACGGGCACGCCGTGCCCCTACGCGCGCCCGGGCCGCACGCATTACCATACGCCTGCCGCCGCAGCCGGTCAAGGACAAGCGGGAAATGCGAAAGAATGGAAACGCGGGGGACAACGGCGAGCTGAAAGTCGGGCATGGTGCAATTGGGCTCGATCTGCACACCGTATTCCTGTGCTTCCAGGTGCGGTCGATCGATCCTGGGAGGTTCGGCGAGCCGAAGACGGGCGTCGTGGCCCCCGCCGGCCGGCTTTCGCAGCAGCGGATGAGAGAAGTGGACGCGGCGCTACGGCTGAAGCTGGCGCCTGGCGAAGGTGGGGTGACGCGCGGTGGGGGGGGCGCGTCACGGCTGGGTGTGTGCGAGCCGGACTCCCTTTGCCGCCCCCGACCACCGCTCGAGCAGGCTCAAAAACGGCGCGTACTCGTACGGGATGCCCAGCCGGTCTCCCAGTTCTTGCAGCTTGCGGTGATGGCGATTGTAAATGTCCTGCGAGAAAGGGACGTACCGGGGATCGCAGAAGTACACGCGACAGCCCAGGGGACGCACTTCGTGCCGGCCGCACAGCCCGCCGATCCAGAATGGGCAGCGCTTCCCGGCGACCGCCACGCCGCGCAGGTCGACGTGCAGCGAAAGGTAGAGCAGCTCGACCGTGGTGGCGTAGAGGACGTAGTCCTGCTTCTCGAAATCGCAGCAGACGCCGCGACGGATGCAGACGGGGCCGACGCGCGCCACGTCCGCTGCCAGGTCCCGATAAATCGCCTCCAGCCCGTCCACCAGGGCGGCGCGAGTGTCGGGAGGCAGGTCGGCGATGCCGGCCGGCGCGGTGAGGGCGGGGCGGGCCACAGCGTCTTCGGCGCCGGCGTTCACGACGAGGCGAGCGCCGCTTTCTGCGCATCGAGGAGGCCGCGGACGCCGTGCTCGGCGAGGGTGAGGAGCTGCGCGAGCTGGTCCCTGGAAAAGGTCCGCCCCTCGCCCGTCCCCTGCAGCTCGATGAACTCCCCCTGCGCGGTCATGACGACGTTCATGTCGACGTCGGCGAGGGAGTCCTCGAGGTAGGAGAGGTCGAGGATGGGGATGCCGCGCACGAGCCCGACGCTGACGGCGGCGAGCGCGGTCCGGATGGGGCTTCGGATGACGCGGCGCTCCTTCACGAGCGCGTTGCAGCAATCGACGAGGGCGACGTACGCGCCGGTGACCGCGGCGGTCCGGGTGCCGCCGTCCGCCTGCAGGACGTCGCAGTCCACCCAGAGCGTCCGTTCGCCGAGCAGCTCCATGTCCACGATCGAGCGAAGGGAGCGGCCGATGAGGCGCTGGATCTCCAGGCTGCGGCCGTCGACCTTGCCGAAGCGCTCCCGGGTCTTGCGCTGGGCCGTGGAGCCCGGGAGCATGCCGTACTCGGCGGTGATCCACCCCTTGCCGGTGTCCCGCAGATGGGCGGGCACCGACTCCTCCACGCTCACGTTGCAGACCACGCGCGTGTCGCCGGCCTCGAAGAGGACCGAGCCCGCGGAGTATTTCGAGTAGCGTCGCTGGAGCTTGACGGGCCGGAGCTGGTCCGGGGCACGACCGTCGGCGCGCGAGGGGGGCAAGGGCGTCTCCCGCGTTGGTCTCTTGTCGCCGAGGTCTTTTCCTTCGTGGAAAGGACTCGGCGACAAGAGGCGGCCCTCTCCCCGGGGGGGGCGAGGGTTGGGTGAGGGGTGCAACAAGCGTAGCACCCGTGTTCGGTTTTGGTTGCGGCTCCGCCGCGTTAGCGCCCGCGCAGCGCGGCCCAGAGGGCCGCGCCCCCAGGAGCCTCGAGGTCCGAGTCTGCTCAGTTATTTTTGCGCGGGCGCTTAGGAGGCTTCCACGAGCTCCGCTTCGACCGGCGCCGACACGCGCTCGACGACGCGGGCGGGAGTCGCCGGGCCGGTGGATTTCAGCCGGGCCAAGTACTTCGCCGAGAGCCGGTCGAGGCCGTCCGGTTGGTTGAGGAGCTCCACATCGTCGCCGAGGATATCCGCGAAACGGGCACGGATCAAGAGTTTCATGCGGGTTTGGAAGACCAGGGCGTCTCCGTCGAACCGGGCATCCCAACCTCGTTCGGGCGTGACCATGGCGGGCATCCTCCAGAGAAAGAACGCTTCCTCCCCTCTCCGACACGGCACGGCGCGGCGCGAAGCCCCTTCGCGACCGCTCCCCCGGTATTCATCGGCCCAAATCGCGACCGGCTTGCGGCGGACACGCGAGCGAATGCGAGAAATGGCCGAAGATAGAGGACGGGGGTCGCCCTGCGCGAGGAGTCGCGACGAGGCCCGAATTGACCCCCCTCGGCCTGCATGCTATACTGGACGGTTCGAATTTCGGGCCCGGCACTGCCGGAGCCGTGGAGCTGCCGAAGGAACAGGTCCCCGATGAAGCTGCGCATCATGATCGTGGACGACTCGTCCGTCATGCGGATGCTCCTGGCGCGCGGTCTGCGCCAGGCGGGCTTCGACGTGGTCCACGTAATCGAAGCGGGCAACGGAACGGAGGCGCTGGCGCAGTTCCGCCCCGGCGAGATCGACATCGTCTTCTGCGATCTCGCGATGCCGACGATGGACGGGTACGAGTTCGTGACCCGTCTCCGCCAGGTGGCCCCCGCCATCCCCATCTTGCTCATCACCGCCGAGGGGAGCCCCGCCAAGATGGACCTTGCCCGCCGGTGCGGCGCGTCGGAGGTCATTCAAAAACCTCCGACCCTCGACGAACTCCAGCGGAAGGTCCCCGCTCTGCTGGGACTCGCGGTGTCACGCCTGACCGGCGGAGCGGTCTGAGCCGGGTGCCGTCGGGCCCGGGACCCGCCCGGAGCCCCATCCGCACTCGAGGAGGCGCACCCCGATGGCGCTAGGGATCTATCTGACCCGACCGGCGCGCGACACGCTCCTCTCCCTCACCGACGCGTCGATCCAGCGCGGCGTACAGGGCTGGAGCGCGCTCGCCGAGGCCGTCGTCTCCGCCGAGACCCCCGAGGTCACGCTGCGCGAGCGGACCGACATCCCCCCGCCCTTCGGCGAGCCGGCGCTCCATTGCCTCGCCGAATCCACCGGCGCGATTCCGGGTCAGCTCGCGTTCCTCCTCCGCACCGTCGACGCCGCAACCCTGGCCGGCCTCATGGTGCGCGCTCCCGCCGACGAGATCCGCAGGAAACGCAATTCGTTCGCGCTCTCCGACCTCGAGCTGGACGCCGCCCGCGAAGGGCTGAACCAGTTTTGCGGCGGCTATGCTCGCGGGCTTCGCGAGATGCTGTCCGAGGACCTCTCGGTTGCCCAGACCGAGGCCCGGCCGGTCCACCCGGCGCGCGGCCGCGCGGATCTCGACCACGTTTTTCGCTGGAACCCGTGGCTCTCCGTGCAGTGGAAGCTCTCCTTCCAAGGCTTCGACCCGAGTTCGTTCCTGCTCCTTCTCCCTTGCGACACGGCCCAGGCGCTCCTCACCGTGGCCGGCGTGAATGCGTTCACGGACAAGCTGGTCGGCCGGGCGCTCTTCGTCAGCGAAGACGCGAAGCTGCTGCGCGAAGTGGAGGGCCGGTTCGCGTGCACTCCCCTCACCTTGATCGGCGTGCGAAGTCTGGCGGAGGCCTACGCCTCGGCCGCGCGGGAGCCGGTGGATCTGCTCCTGCTGGACCTGGGTGCCAACACTGCCGAGGGGCTGAAACGCTGCCAGTCCGCGCGCACGCATCCCAAGAGCGCCAACCTGCCGATCGTCGTCACGAGCCACCACGCGCAAAAGGAGCTGGTCGTCCAGGCCATCAAGGCCGGCGCCCGGGACTTCCTCGTCCATCCCCTCGAGGCTGCGTCGGCGATCCCGCGGCTGGCCAAGCTGGTAACCAAGGCGTGAGGGCCGCGTGAGCGCGCGGCGGGGCGTAACTCCAAGGACCAATGACCAACTCCAACGGCGTGTCGTGGTTTGAACACCGTGCGTGGAGCGGGCGGGCCGGCCGGCAAAATGTCGGGCGGGACTTCTGCGACTCGGCCACCAGCAGCGACACGGAACCGCGACCGTGAGGGAGCGGTCTCGGCGCGTCCTGTCATGGCCCCGGGTTCGATCCCGCTACTGCGCACGAGATGTGCCCCAGGCAACCGAATCTCAAGCTTCAAGCCTTCCAACCAGCCCTTTCAACGTGGCTGAACGAGTCGACCCGAGTGGCACGGAGGCTCAAGCGGTCGAGCGCGGGAAGGGGCGAACTTCCCACTGCTCGCCTCCGTCGGCCCCGAGCCCTTGTGGTGCAGGGCTTCCGCCCTGCACCGACGGGACGCCCCGTATGAAATTCGCCGAGCGTTTGGAGTGCGGGAGCGGTCAGAGGAAGTCGTGGAGGAGGGGCAGACGTTCCGTGCGAGAGCGGGTGCAGGGCGGACACGTCCACCGAAGCGCCACGCGCGAAGGCGGAAGCCCTGCACCACAAGGCCGGTTCAAGTCGCATGCTCAAGTGAACACGCTAGTTGCGGCGTGCGACGGGGCGGCGCAGCCACCTTGAAAGGGCTGGCCTTCCAGCCCACCGTGAGACGCACGTTCCCCCGGATGAACGATGGGGACAGGCCACCTCCTCGCGAGGCAACATGCCCTTCGTGCCACAGGAATCCGCGCGCACCGGTCCCAGGACGCGCCCCCCGAGGTTCACCCTCCGCACCCTGCTCGCCGTCATCGCCGCCCTCTCCGCGCTCTGGCTGCTCGGGCCGAGTGGCTCCAACGGCTGGGGGCTCTGCCGGATCTGTGGCGCACGTTGCGACGTGCGGACCAAGCTCCTCGCCCGGAGCCTTGGGTTGGGGCTGAACGCAAAAACTGTCTCTCCTACCGAATTCACCGACATCTTGGAGAAGCAGTTTGGGTTTTCGTGTCCCGGCCATCGCTGGGCCGTGGTCCACTTCGACGGCGTTGGGGATTGCGAGGAGCCCTGGGGCTGCGGCTACTACCACGCGGGGCTGCTCAAGGAGTGGAAGGAGTGGCATTGGCGCAGACTGCGCGCCTTTGCTCGCACGGCACCCGAGGAGGCCCGCGTCCTGATCGCGGCGAGGCTCAGTCCGCCTCTGGACAGCGACTGGGGCTGGGGCAAGTCATACGAGTTGGCCTGTGCCCTTGATACCGCTCTCTTCGGCGGCTCCGACTCCGATCCCGACTCCTGCTCCTGCGTGAGGGAGCGGCTCGAACTCGAAGTCCCGAAGAGTACCGGCACGTCGTGGTCCCAGGTGAAGCGAATGGTTCGCAAGCGGCTCGCGGAGGCGACGTCGAAATAGGCTGGCCGCCGCCAGGAGCGGACCTGGAATCGTCAGGGAGCTCAAGGCGTGAGAGCCTCCCGCGCCGTCACGGCCCCGCCGCCAGCACGTACCGCAGGATCCCCAGCACCTCGCTGATCTTCCCCTCGATTCCCCGCCGGCCGTCGATGATGATCCGACGCGGGAGCCGGGCCCAGGCCTCGCGCGCCGCCAGTTCCAGCACGCGCGCCCGCTCCAGCGGCTCGAACCGCTGCTCGTTGCCGTCCCGGCCGTACCGCTCCGGCGCGGCGGTCGCCAGCGACTCCAGGTGGATCACCGACTCGTAGC
>JACPWG010000040.1 GCA_016197205.1 Planctomycetota bacterium | reverse complement strand
TCCGCGCGAGCCGGATGCGGCTGGAAATGACGACTCCGCTCTCCGGGCCCGTGCCCCGGAGCCACTCTCCGGCCTGGTTCGAGAAGTCGTCGAGGTCGCACTTCACCCGGCTTGCTCCTTGAGAGTGCGGATCTGGTCGCGCACCTGCGCCGCCTTCTCGTACTCCTCGGCCTTCACGAGGCGGTCCAGCTCGCTCTCCAGCGCCTCGATCGCCGCGTCCCGCTTCTGGTCCGGGTCGGGCTCCGGCGGCCGGGCCGCCTGGACGGCGGTGTTCGACGGGACCTTGCCCCGATGATGGGTCGCGCCGTGGATCTTTTCGAGGAGCGGCAGGAGGCCGCCCTGGAAGACCACGTAGTCGTTCGGGCAGCCCAGGCGCGTCCGCGACCGGAACTCGGCGTAGGTGATCCCGCACTGCGGACACTTCAGCTCGGCCAGCTCCTTCAACCCCTTGCCCGCGGCATCGAGCACGCCGGAGAGGATTTCGGAGAGCGGGCTCTTGAAGGTCACGCCCTTGTTCTTGGCGCACTCATCGCAGAGGTGGATTTCCTTGCGGACGTTCTGGTGCAGGATCTCCGTCAAGTGGACGGTGGCCGGGTTTTTGTTGCAGAGCTCACAGAGGATCATGGTCGGGCGCCCTTCTCACGAATTTCCGGCGGCCCTTCGCTGCGAAGCCATTCCCTTCAATTCAGGCCCACCCTCCAGCGGGCCTCCGAGGCCTTGTTCCCGGCCGACACGGCGTAGGGGTTCACGGTCCCCTTCGGCCAGCGCCCCCGCACGAACGGGCGGCGGAGCTTCGACGACCCCTCCTCCGAGCAGCGCGGGCAGAGATGGGCCGTCTTGACGGCCTTTCGCCCGTGCATGAGAATCACATGAACCGACGCCGGCGCGTTCTGGCACTTCTCGCACATCATTCCGCTTGCCCTTTCCTAGCGCGCGTTGCCGCACCCAAAGGGTCGAAACCGGAGGCCGCGCTCGCGGCACCCCTACCACCGGCTCCGCGGCGGAAGCGCTTGCCGCCCAGCCGCCGCGGAGAAAAAAAGATACTGAGCCGGGACCGGGACCGGCCGTCCGCTCACTCCGCCTTCGGCTGGACGACCTGCTTTTCCCACTTGAGCAGCTCGGACACCTCGGCGAGGCCGGAGGAGGCGCGGATCTCCTTGCGGAGCCGGTTCTCCTTCTCGAGCACGTCCATGGCCCGGTTCGCGACCTCGACGGCCTTCATGCGCGGGATCCGCACGACGCCGTTTTCGTCCCCGACGATCCAGTCCCCGGGCGCGACCTCGAGCCCGCCGACCTTGATCGGGACGCCCATCTCCCCGAAGCCCTTCGGCTCGCCCGCCGTCGGCGTCACGAGCCGGGCGAAGCCCGGGAAGCCGAGCTTCCGGATGTCCTCGATGTCGCGGATGGCGCCGTCGATGACCACGCCGGCGATCTTCCGCTGCAGCGCGCTCTCGGAAGCCAGCTCCCCCCAGACCGCCGGCCCCTTGCTCCCCGCGTCGATCACGAGGACGTCGCCGGGCTTGGCGAACTCGATCGCCTCGACGGGCTTGGCCCAGTCGCCGGGGTAGGTGCGGACGGTGAAGGCCGGACCCACGAGCTTCCGCCCCGGCGTGACGCAGGGGATCTCCTCGAGGTGGCCGGTGCGGTGCATGGCGTCGGAGATGTTCGGCGTGGAGACCTGTCGCAGGATTTCGCGAATGGCGTCGCCGGTGTAGCGCTTGTAGAGCTGGGTCTCGACCTTTTCGCCGGAGTCGATGGCCCGCAGGATGTCGCGAGTGGCCTTTTCCGCGTCGGCCGACTTCGTGATCGCGCCCCCGACGACGATCACGTCGGCGCCGGCCTTCACGACGTCCGCGACGCTCTCCGAGTTGAGGCCGCCCGCGACGGCGATGGGGATGCCGATCCGGCCGCGGACGCGTCGCACGCGCTCCAGCGGGTCCATGCCTTCCATCTGTTCGTCGATGGCCACGTGGATGCCGACGTGGTGGACCCCCCACTCCTGGCACTTCGCCGCCAGCTCGACGTAGTCGCGCACGCCGATGAGGTCGACCATGATGTCGAGGCCGTAGTTCCGGCCGGCCTCGACGCACTCGCGAATGGTCGATTCGGAGGCGGCGCCGAGCACGGTGGCCACGTTGGCCCCGGCCTTCGCCGCGGACTCCATCTCGACCCGGCCCGCATCCATCGTTTTCAGGTCGGCGACGATGCGCAGCTTGGGAAATTCTTTGCGGAGGGCGCGGACGGCGTCGAGCCCCGCGCTCTTGATGAGCGGGGTGCCGGCCTCGATCCACGTGGCGCCCCCTCTCACCGCCTCGTGGGCGACCTGGATGGCGCGCTTCAGCTCAAGAAAATCGAGGGCAACCTGCAGGACCGGTTTCAAGAAAGGCCTCCTCTCGGGACGTGAGCCGCCCTACGGCGGCAAAGGCGCTTCCAGCGTGTGGGCGTGCGGGCCGCGGCGGGCGGCGCCGCGACCCCTGCGCTCGACGCGCAAATATTGCAAGCCAATCGCTTGTCGGGGAACGGTCGAGACGAAGGGAGGGCACGCTACTCGGCGTAGGTGGCGGCGCACCCGGGGCTCTCCCAGACCGTCGCGCGGCAGACCTTCACCGGGGCCGGGAGACGCTGGGCGAGTTCCTGGAACAGGGTCCGGGCGATGTTCTCCGCCGTGGGGTTGACCGTCTGGAACGGTGGGGTCTCATTCAGGTGGCGATGGTCCCACGGCTCGAGGAGCCCCGCCAGGAGCTGTTTCACGCGCCGAAAATCCAGCACCATCCCGGTCTCGTCGAGCGTCTCGCTGCGCAGCACCACCTCGACGTCCCAGTTGTGGCCGTGTAGACGTTCGCAGGCGCCCGTGTAGCCGCGCAGGCTGTGGGCGGCGGCAAACGACGCGCGGACACTCACCTCGTACATCGATCCGGGATCCTTCCCTCCTCGCTGTCGGGGCCGGAATGACCCTGCGCGGGGAACGAGCCGAAGATAGCACCGCTGGAAGAGAGCTGTCAAGGAATTTCCCGGGCCCGAGGCAAGGCGCGCCTTCCACGCCAAGGGCCCGTCCCTGCTGGCGGAACGGCCCACGCGTTCCCCATCCCTCGTGAGCCGAACCTGTTGCGCGCGGCGGCGAGAATCTCTATACTGGAGTGCTTGGGGAAACGGCTTCGAACGAGGGACGCCGCCCGCCTCTCCCGGCGGGCTCGGCGGGAACGATCGGCATCCCGGAGGCGGCATGCGCTACTACGCGGGCAAGCTCCTCGAACTGGTCGGCCTGCTCTGCGTCGGGCTCGCCCTCGCCTACGGCGTCTTCCAGGACTCCATGCGCGTCGAGCTGTACTTGGGCACGGCCGGCGGGGCGATCTTCGTGCTGGGGTGGCTCGTCGAAGGGCGACGGCGCGGCTAGTCGGCCTTCAAGGTCGATGCAGGGGGTGAAGGAGAAAGGTGAGACCGCGCCGCCGCAGGAGCAGGCGAGGTGGAGAGGGACGCAACGGCGAACTCGTGCCGTTCGCCGGCCAGTCGCCCCGCCTGAAGGCGGAACTACGAACCGGGTCGCAGTACTCCGCGCAGGTTGCCCGTCACGGACGATTTCCACGCCCTGCGCGCTCAGGCCGCGGCGCTGCTTGTAGTTCCGCCTTCAGGCGGCCCGTGACGCGACTGGCGTTCACCCGCAAGTGGCCCGTTGACGAAGTTCAGACCCGCGGCCTGGGGGAGCGGGGCTCCCTCCATCGCCGCTCGACGCGAGCGATGGAGCGCAGGCCGGCTCGCGCCGCGACGTTCGCTTCTCCGTTGACAGCCCCGCGGCACGGGCGGTATGATCCCGGTTTCGACCGACCCCCTTCCGCAAGCCCGGAGCGCGGATGTTCAATCGCCGACGCGCACCCCACGCCCTCTGGATGGGCCTCATCCCTCTAGCGCTCTTCGCCCTGCCCTCCTTCGCGGAGGATCAGACCTCGGCGCGCGCGACCGTGGATGAAAGCGAAGAGAAACTCTCGGCGCTTCTCGTGGGAGACAGGCAGGCCCAGGACGGGGACGTGAGGCAGGCCCTTCTGCAGTACCAGAGGCTCCTCGACGAGAGCCAGGGGGAGCTCGTCGTCCACGCCCTCCACCCCGAATGCGCGGAATACCAGGGGGTAAAATCCGTCTGCCGCGCCCGCGTGTGGTCGCTCCTCCGGGCAGAAGGCACGGCTCTCCGGGAGTACCGTGCGCAGTTCGGCGCGAGGGCCGCCGACCTTTTCGAGGCGGGTCGCCGCGGACGCGATCTGGCGCTCCTTTCCCGCGTCGCGTCCGACTACGGCCCCACGACGTCGGGCGGAGAGGCCGCCCGGCTCTTGATGGACTTGCACCTGGAGGCCGGGGACGCGGAAAGCGCGCTGCCGTATGCGGAACGCCTGCTCTCCTTCGCCGACCTCCTCCCCGAGCGCTCCCCTCCGTTCGGCGAGTGCTTCGCCCGGGCGCTCCTCGCTTACGCCCGCGCCGGCCACGTGGACCGGGTGTTTCATCTTGGCGTCGGCGTGGCGCTCCAGCTCCGCGCGGCCGCGGCCATGGGAGAGTTCTTCCTCGGCGGCCGCTTCGGATTGCCGGCCGCGCCGCCCGAGCTGCTCCGCGGCCTCCTGCGCCTGCCGGTCCGCCTGGGCGGCAAGACGACGACGCTGCGCGAAGTGCGTAGGGCGTGCCTGGAACACGCGGTGCGCCGGCGCGGCTCCCCGGTCCGCGACTGGGCGGGCCAAGGGGGAGGCGTCCGTCACCGGCGGGACATGGCCCACGCGAAGTCGATCGCCGGGGCCGCCTGGATGTTGCCGTTTCGCGTGCCGCTCGACCTCGTCATGGCCCCGCCCCCGGCCGCTTCCCCTCGCTTCCCTTTCGGGGAGCCGGCGCGGATGATCGAGGTCCTGGATCCGGCCGTCGCGAGCCACGTCGTCAGCCCGTTCGGGCTCGCCGTCGCCCGGGACTGGGCCCTGGTCCACGACGGCCTGCACGTGCAGGGCGTCCGACTCGACTCGGGGGAGCGCTCGGAGTGGTACGTTTCGGACTGGCTGCCCCGGCCGATCGGCCGGTACGGGCCGGGCGAAGAGGGCGCGTGGGGGAACTTCGGCCTGGCGGCGCAGCGGGACCTGGTCCTTTCGCTGCACCGGCGGCGGACGACCTCGGAGGCCCGGAGGCTGCCGCGGATCAGCTTGCGCGCGAGCGATCTCGAGGCCGAGGGGAAGCGGCTGTGGGACGTCTCGCTGGAGCGACGCGGCAGCCGGCTGGTCGCGGAGCCGCGCGGGGACGCGAGTGCGGGGACCGGCGCGGCGGACGAAGAACCGCCGGGCGAGGCGACCTTCTGCGGCCCGCCGATCACCGACGGCCAGCGCGTCTACGCGGGCGCGATCGCGCTGCGCAACGACGTGGAGTCCTTCCTGGTCTGCTTGGACGCGACGACGGGTCGGGTCCTGTGGAGTTCCCTGCTCTGCGGGGAACAGGTCGAGCCGTCGAATCCCGTGGTCCGGCCCGCCCTTGCCCCCGCGAAGGCCGGGGGACGCGTGTATTTCTGCTCGAACCAGGGCGTGGTGGGCGCGTTCGACGCGCTCACCGGAGAGACGGTCTGGGCGGCGAAGTACGCACGGCAAGTGGGCAGCCGGCAGGGGGCGCCCGCCCGGAGCGGCGAGAGCTGGGCGGACAACCCGCCGCTCGTGGTGGAGGACGAACTTTTCGTGACGCCGCAGGACGCGGACGCGCTTTGGATCTTCGAAGCGCCGACCGGGCGCGTGCTGTCGTCGCAATTCAAACGCAACCCCGGGGTCGAGAAGTACACCTGGATGGTTGCCGGCGCGGCGGACCGCGTCTACCTCGTCGGCAGGAAGCAGGGGCCGCAGGCGCGCGGCGAGGAGGGGACGCTGGGGGTCGTCCTGCCGATCCGCACCGACCTGCGAAGAGTGGACCCGACGGTCCTGCCGGAGGCGCCCGCGGGCCGGCCGGGCGTGTGCGGCGACGCGGTTTACGTCCCGACGACGAAGGCGCTTCGCCGCGTCCGGCCGCTAGACAAAAAAAAATCGGATCCCGTCGCGCTCGTGACCTGGGCCGCGACGGGCGGAGAGGCGGGGGACGTGCTCGTGGTCGACGGGCGCTGCCTGATCCTCTCCCCGCGCGGCGTCCTGCGCGGCTATCCGGTGAAAGCGAAATAGACGAAGACACGAACCGCGAATTGCGCCGCTTTTCGACCAGACGAAAAGACGACGAACCGCGAAGTACGCGAAGGTCGCGAATTTACTTGGAGAAAAAGAGCATGTCGAACGAACAGGCGCCTGCGGGGTCGCCGCCGCCGTCCCCTGGGGACATCGAGGCGGTCGAGAAGCTGAAGACCGCGTTCGAGAAAGTGCAGGGGGAGATCCACAAGGTCATCGTCGGGCAGGACCGCGTCGTCGAGGAGATGCTGATCGCCATCTTCGCGAAGGGGCACGCGCTCCTCATCGGCGTCCCCGGGCTGGGCAAGACGCTGCTCGTGCGCACGCTGGCCCAGACGCTGTCGCTCGCGTTCAACCGGATCCAGTTCACGCCCGACCTCATGCCCTCGGACATCACGGGGACCGAGGTCATCCAGGACGACCGGGCGACGGGCCAGCGGAGCTTCAAGTTCCTGCGCGGGCCGATCTTCTCGAACGTGATCCTCGCGGACGAGATCAATCGCACGCCGCCGAAGACGCAGGCCGCGCTGCTCGAGGCGATGCAGGAGCACCAGGTCACCGCGGGCGGCAAGAAGCACCAGCTCGAGGAGCCGTTCTTCGTGCTGGCGACGCAGAACCCCATCGAGCAGGAAGGGACCTACCCGCTGCCCGAGGCGCAGCTCGACCGGTTCATGTTCAACGTGATGGTCGACTACCCGACCGAAGACGAAGAGTTGAAGATCATGCAGATGACGACGTCGCCCTACGACGTGCGTCTCAACCAGGTCCTTGCCGCCGAGGAGATCCTGAAGCTGCAGGAGATCGTGCGCCGGGTGCCGGTCGCGGACTCCGTGCTGCAATACGCCATGCGCCTCGCGCGGGCGACGCGCGTGCACACCGGCCGGGTCCCGGAGTTCGTGAAGCAGTGGGTGTCGTGGGGCGCCGGGCCGCGGGCCAGCCAGTACCTCATCCTCGGGGCGAAGGCCCGGGCGATCCTGCGCGGGCGCTACTACGTGTCGACCGAGGACATCAAGGCCGTGGCGCACCCCGTGCTGCGGCACCGCATCATCACGAACTTCAGCGCCGAGGCCGAGGGCGTGACGAGCGACAAGATCGTGACGAAGCTGATCGAGACCCTCCCCGTGCACGAAAGCGAGACCGCCAAGGATGGAAAGCTACCAAAGGTACTTGGACCCGCGGGTTCTTAACAAGATCTCGCGGCTCGACCTCAAGGCGCGCCTGATCGTCGAGGGGTTCGTCTCCGGCCTCCACAAGAGCCCGTACCACGGGTACAGCGTGGAGTTCGCCGAGCACCGGGAGTACGTCCCGGGAGACGACCTCCGCCACCTCGACTGGCGCGTCCTGGGGCGTTCCGACCGCCTCTACATCAAGGAATACGAGCAGGAAACGAACCTCCGCGCCTTCATCCTGCTCGACACCAGCGAGTCGATGGCGTACAAATCGGGCGAGGTCACGAAGCTCGAATACGCCAACTACGTCGCGGCGTCGCTTTCGTACCTGATCCTGAACCAGCAGGACGCGGTGGGGCTCGCGCTCTTCGACAAGGAAGTGACGCGCTTCATCCCCTCGTCGTCGAGCCGCGGCCATTTGAAGCTCGTCGTCAGCGAGATCGACAAGGCGAAGCCGCGCAAGAAGTCCGGCGTGGGGCCGGTGTTTCACGACGTGGCGGAGCGGCTGAAGAAGAAGGGGCTCGTGATCGTGATCTCGGACCTCTTCGACGACCCGAAGGCGATCCTGTCGGGGCTCCGCCACTTCCGCCACGAGAAGCACGACGTGATCGTCTTCCACGTCATGGACAACTACGAGACGACCTTTCCGTTCCAGAGCATCACGCTCTTCGAGGGGCTGGAGGAGTACCCGGAGCTGCTCGCGGACCCGCACGCGCTGCGCGAGGCGTACCTGGCCGAGATCCGGGATTACACGGTGGAGCTGCAGCGCGGCTGCCTGCAGAACCAGATCGACTACTGCCCGGTGACCACGGACCAGAGCCTGGAAGTCGCGCTGTCGACCTACCTGGCCACCCGACTGGGGACGCGGGCGCGGAAGTAGGGGCCGGAGCGGGGCGGGCCGCCGCGGGCACACTCCGAACCGCGACCGTGAGGGAGCGGCCTCGGCGTGGCCTACCGCACCCTCCCCTTCGACCTCACCGGAAATAAGGAGTAACTGTCCCTATTTTTGGCATTTTCCCCATCGAAAACTCCGTCCCATTTCCCTGAGGATCCCTTGGGAGAATTTGCCATGAACTTCCGTGGATGGAGAATTCCGGTCACCCTTCTGGTCGGGCTGCTGCTCGGGGTGGGGCTTGCCTCCACGGCGATTTCGCCCGCCTACGCGGTGCCACGCAGGACCTACCGGCTCGTGACCATCCAGAGTTCGACAAAGGCCGAGAAGACGATCAACGACATCGTCGCCGAAGGCTGGGACCCGGTGGAGATGGAGCTGGGCAGCGACTCCGTTGTGATCCTCTTTGCCAAGTAGCCTCGAGGTCGACCAGGCTGAGGTGATTCTGAAGACCTCGGCCATCTGGGGCTCTTGTCGGCGCCGGACGAGCCGCGCGCGTCTCCCCGTGGCGTCTCGGAGCCCCGCCGCCGCGCAACGGGATAAATGGGGACAGTTACGCCTGTTCCGACACAGGATAACTGTCCCTATTTATCGTCCCTCTATATCGCCGACAGGTTCCTGCATCGAGGAGCCGCGCGACCTCGCGCATGAACTTGTCGCGGAAAATAGGGACAGTTACTCTGTTCCCGGCACGCCGCGAGGCCTCCAGCGAAACGCTACCTGATGAAGCGCACGGGCAGCCGCTTTTCGACCTTTCGAAAGTCGGGATCCGCCGTGAGGATCTCTGCCCCCTCCAGGTCGGCCGTGGCGGCGACAAACGCGTCGGCATAGGCGAGGTGGCCATCGACCTTCCAGCGCGCCGCGCGCACCACCAGCTCTTGGGTCACCTGAACATGTCGGATGCCCAGGCTGCCCAGGGTCGCGCGGAACCGGAACTGAGCGGCCAAGCCCACCGTGCGCTCGAGTTTGTACAGAAGCTCGCCGAAGGTCACTAAGCTGAGCAGCAGCTCAGACTGCCCTCGACGACTTGCCTCGATGGCCGACCGTACGGCGAGGCTTCCCGGCTCGACTCGAACCCAAGCCAGCAACGCCGAGGCGTCGAACACCACGCTCTTCCTGCTCGAGTTCACGTCGATGCTCCTCGATGATCTCCCCGGACATGCTCACGGGACATTCCTTGAACATGCCCTCCAGGGCTGCCACAGGGTCTTCCGGGAGCACGAGGACCTCGATGCGGTCGGCCTCGATGCAATGGAAGGCCAGCTTCCGGCCGGCCTTCAGTCCGAGCGCTTCCCGAATCCTCCGGGGCACCACGACCTGGCCGCGCGAAGATAGGGTCGCGTTCTCCATGAGAGATGGCGGATGCGACCCCTCCGGCGGCCGGAGCGTGTTCCTCATACGATGGGCCTCCATATAAGCCTGTATCCTACAATTCTCACGATTGATCGTCAATGCGCACGAATGCAAGACGCACGACGCGGGTGACGGCGGATAAAGAGTAACTGTCCCTATTTTCCCTACTTTCCTGCTTCGGCCACGACTTCGGCCCAGCGCGCGTCCGCGTGGAGCGGCTCCAGGTCGGTGTCGGCGGCCAGGTGGGCGGCGTCGCGCCAGCCGAGACGCACCGACTCGCGCAGGTGCAGGAAGGCGCTGTCGGCCAGTCGTGCCGCCTCCGCGGGCTCGACGGCGCGGGCCGCCGACGGCGACACGCCGGGCCCGTCGCGGCCGGCGCTCGCGAGGGAGAGGATGCACGCCAGATTGTAGTGCGCTCCGAGGAGCGCGCCGCGAGCGGCCTCTTCGACGACACGGCGGCGCTCGGGCGCAGCGGCCCGCGCCCACGACTCGAACCGCGACAGCCCCTCCTCGTAGAGCTTCCGCGCTTCGGCGTAGCGTCCCGCCTGGACCGACGGCTCGGCGGCCGCGAAGGACGCCAGCCCCGGCACGGTCGCGGCCGGGTCGGGGAGGGGCTTCCCGTCCTTGGTGATCGACAGTCGCTGCCCCCAGTCCAGCCCTGTCATTGCGGCGGGCACGACGACCCCCAGTTCGGCCGCGCCGCGGCGGACGCGCAGGGTGACGCTCCCCTTGCCTTGCTCCACGGCCGCCCCCCGCGCATCGTAGAGGTCCGGGAGGCGTAGGACCGGGCGTCCCTCGCACGCGACAAGGACGTCGCCGATCGCGGGGCCGGCCGCGGCCGCGGCGCCGACGTTTCCCGCAGCCGGCGGCGCCTGCGTCACCACCAGTTCGATCGTCGCCGCGTACCCGAGCCCGCCGAAGAGCGCGCTCACCGCCCGCGCCGCCGGCTCATGCCCCCCCAGCTCCTGGAATGCCCGCCGCACCAGCGCGTCGCGCGCCTCCCCCTCGGCCACGCCGCCGGCCCCGCCCGCCTCGGCGAGCCACAGCTCCCGCAGCGCCTCCGCCTCCGACGGCCGGCCCTCAAGCGCGGCGCCGAAGCCCGCGAGGATCCACCGCACGCGCGCGGGGTCCCTCGCCCACGCCCGCCGCAGGTCGTCCAGCCCGCCCGCGCGCTCCCCGCGCGACCAGCGAAAGAGCCCGCGATACAACCGCGCGTCCTGCGCCGCGACGGCGTAGAAGCTGGGGTCCTCCGCCTTCTGGCCGGCATCGACCAGGACGCCGTCCTTCTTCCGCCGTTCCCGCAGCTCCAGGTCCTCCTCCGCCAGCCGCACCGCCCGGTCGTAGGCCGCGCCGGCTTCGTCGAAGCGGCCCCAGACCCAGCGCCCGTTCGCGAGACAGAGCTGGTCGAGCGCAGTGAACGGCGTGAACTCGCGCAGCTTGCTCTTGTCCCCCGGGACGTCCAGGTCCAGCGTGCCGACGCGATACGTCCCGAGCCCCAGGTAGGCGAAGGCCGGGCTGCCGCCCGACGGGGCTTCGAACCCCGCGAAGCCCTGCACGCCCCCCGGAGGTCCGGCCGCGGCCCACCGCTCCTCCACCCGGTCCTCCCCCCAGGCGACGCTCCCGCCGACCCGGAAGGGATAGGGTAAATACCTTAGCACGGCCTCCACCGACGAAAATTCGGGAAAAAAGCCGGACCCTCGCCGCACCACGATGCGCATGTTCCCGACGTCCGGGGCTGCGTGCCCGACCACGAGCTCCCGCGCGGGGAACTGCTGGTCCCCGCGGCCCGCCACCCCAAGGCGGCACGCCCACACGTTGCCGCCCGGCCGGAAGCTCCACATCGAATAGCCGGCCGCCCAGGGGGCCGCGTCCGAGAGGGCGAGCCACAACGAGGTCTCCGCGTCGAGCCGGTCGATCGACAGGCGCGCCCGCAGCGCCTGTCCCGCGCCCTCGAGCCAGACCGGGGTCACGCAGAATTGCCCCAGCGTGCTGGGCGTGTCGATCCGCAGGCCGTCCCCCTTCCGCTGCACGGCCAACGGGGAGGAGACCAGCCAGTCGACCTGCTCCGCTCGCGGTCCCAGGAGCGTCTTCGAAAACGGCGCGGCCGCGAGTGCGCGCATCTCGACGACGGCCGCCCGCCCCGTCTCCCGACCGGCCGCGTCCAGCCCGGGTCCCGCAAGCCGCAACTGCAGGAGTCGCCCTGCGAGCTCCCAACGCCGGGCCGCCCGCAACGCCTCGATGCACGGCGGCAGAAGTTCGCCCGTCCGCCCCGGCCAGCGCACGCAGGCCCGCTCCGCTTCCGCGGCCACTTCCTCCGGCTTGTCGAGCGCCACCAGGCTGCGCAGGAGGCCCTGCTCGGCCAGGAAGGCCTCCGGACCCTCCGCCCCAGCGCCCAGAAGCTGCTCGTACGCGACGCGCGCTTCGTCCCAGAGCCGGAAGGCCTCCGCGTCGTGCGCCACCTCCACCCGGTCCGGCGGCGCCGCGCCGGCGGTCCCCGACTTGGTCTCGCCGCCGGGACTGCTCCCCCCCGCAACGGCAACGCCGGTTGAGGCGGCCGCGCGTCGAGCGACCCCGCGGAGGCCCCGCACATACCGGAAATTCAACGTGGAAGACCACGCCGACAGCCCGGCGTCCAGGATCTCGTCCTCCCCGTCCCCGTCGAGATCCGCGGCCAGGATCGGCGCCATCCAGTCCCCGTCAAAAAAAACAGGGTTCTCTCCCGGGTTGTTCCAGGGCGGCTCCCCCACCTGGATCCGCGCCAGCCGTGCCCATCGCCCGCCCTCCCGGACGAAGAGCGTGCTGTTCGCCCCGCCGCGCTCCCGCTCGACGACGGCGTCGGCAAACCCGTTCATCCGCCCGATCGACCACAGGTAGGAGGAACCGCCCGGACCCCGGAGCTGCGCCACGCCGTAATTGCCGTCGTCGCCGTCCGCCCAGTCGCCCGTCTCGATCGGCTCGAGCGCCTCTTCGAGCGGCACGCCGGGCCGCAACCGCCAGGTCCCCGGCGGGCGATAGGCCGCCCGGAAGCCCTGTTTCCCGAGCAGCGTGTAGAGCGGATCGACGCAGTTCCTCCACCACATGGTGCCGAAAGCGATCGTGCGATCGCCCGCGTCCAGCCCCTCCGTCACCGTCGTGGGCACGCCCAGCCGAAGCCCGCCGGCAGGCTCCACGGAGTTGCCGCTCAGCCGGTAGGTCCGGATCCCGTAGCTACCCCAGGCCCCTTCGAAGGACACGATCTCCGATCGGCCGCTCCCGTCCAGGTCACGGACGAGCAGCCGCACCACGTCGCCGCCCACCGGAAAGGCCCCCCTTGATTCCAGCTTGCCCGCCGCCCGCCGCCACGTATAGATCCAGATCTTCCGCGGCTGGTAGTGGTGCGAGCCCAACAGGATCTCCGGGTCGCCGTCGCCGTCGAGGTCGCCGACGGCGAACGGGTGACTTCGCAGCCCACCCTCGAAGGGTCCGCGGCCGACCGCGGACAAGCTGCCGCCCGTGCATTTCAGGACGAAGATCGCGCCCTGCCCGTTTCCATTTCCACCCGCGACAAGGACCTCCTTCCGGCCGTCGCCGTCAAGGTCCTCCGCTCCCAGGGCGCCCAGCGCGAAAGGCAGGTCGGCGGGGATCGGCCAACGCGCCTTCTCCTGCCAGCGCCCGTCGTCGGCGAACCCGCCCACGACCACACTCGCCGTCGGATCCGTGAAGGTCAGCACCTCGCATCGGCCGTCGCCGTCCAGATCGGCGATGCACGGATGGATCAGCCGGATCTTGAGCTCCGTCTCCCCTGCGAAGAGTTCGCAGAAGGCGCGGTGCCGGCCACAGGACGCGCGCAACGCGACGGGCAAACTCCCCGCGAACGCCTGTCGGAAGAGGTCGGCCGCGCCGTCGAGGTCCATGCCCCCCTCCGCGCATCGACCCAGCTCGTAGCGGGCCTGCGCCGCGACGTCGTCGTCCGCGACGGCATGGCCGAGGACGCGGAGCAGCACGCCGCGCGCCTCGTCGAAGCGTGAGAGGTCGACGAGCTGGCGCGCCAGGTCGAGCAGGAAGGGCCTTGCCGAGTCGCGGCTGGCCGCCACCCGATACGCGCGAAAGCGCTCGACCAGGGCCCGCGTCGCGTCCCCGCCGCGGCCGTGCACTTCCGCGAGCGCCGCGTGGGCCTCCGCGATCGGGTGGTTCTCGCCGCGCTCGGCCTCAGCGCCAAACCGGTTCAGCAGCTCCTCCGCCAGGGCGCGAGCCTCCGGCTCACCGGCCTTGTCCCCGCGTGCGAGCGTTTCCCGTGCCTTTTCGAGAAGCGTGGCCGACGCGTGTTCGCGCCCGGCGCGCTCCGCCTCCGCGCGCCGCCGCTCCCAGGCCGCGCGGAGCGGAGGCCAGGCGAGGACTCCCGTGACGATCAGGAGCGCAGCCGCCGCCGGAAGCACGACGTTCCGGTGCCGGACCGCAGCCCGCCACGCCCGGTAGGCGCGTGACGCCGGGCGCGCATCGATCACTTCGCCGGCGAGGAAACGATCGAGATCCTCCGCAAGCGCACCGGCCCCCTCGTACCGCCGCGCCGGGTCCTTCTCCATCGACTTCGCGGTGATCGTCCCCAAGTCCGGGTGGAGGCCGGGCGCGCGCGTCCGGAGCGGCGGCGGGTCCTTCGTGACGATGGCCGCCATCATCTGGATCGCCGGGGCCGGCTCGAAGGGGGGCTTCCCGCAGAGCAGCTCGTAGAGCACGGCGCCAAGGGAGTAGACGTCCGAGGCCGGACCGATCCGGCCGATGTCCCCGCCGGCCTGCTCCGGCGACATGTAGAGGAGCGTCCCCATGACCTCGCCGGTCCGCGAGAGCCGGCTCTCGCTGGAGACGTCCTTCGCGAGGCCGAAATCCGTCACGAGGACGCGGAACGCGGCGGTCTCGCTGCCGGCGAAGCGGATCGTGGTGTCGGCGGCGCGGCGGTCCTTCGTCTCCGCGTCGGCCGCGGTCACGAGGAGATTCTGCGGCTTGATGTCCCGGTGCACGATCCCTTCACGGTGCGCCGCCTGAAGGCCGCGCGCGGCGTCGCGGACGATGCGCGCCGCGGCCCGCGGGGGAAGCGTCCCCATGCGCTTGAGCACGGCGTCGAGCCCTTCACCGGCCACAAGTTCCATCGTATAGTAGAGTTTGCCGTCGATCTCGCCCGCTTCGTACACGGGTACGATGTTCGGATGGTGAAGGCGACCGGCGAGCCGCACCTCGCGCTGGAAGCGCTGCCGGGCCTCCTCCGTGTACGCCTCGGTCCCGAGCATGACCTTGAGGGCGACGGCGCGACGGAGCTGGGGGTCGAAGGCGCGGTAGACGGCCCCCATGCCGCCGCGTCCGAGCAGCGACTCGAGGCGATAGCGGCCGAGCGAGGTGGGCTCGCCGGCGTAGGCGGGGGCGCGGGCGGGTGCGGGGGCGGCGGCGGGAAGAGCACCGTCCGCGGCAAGATCCGCCGGCTGCGTCACGCACGCGGCGCGATCCGCCAACTGCGTCGGTTCGACGGCCGGCGCCTCGGGCAGCAGTGTCTCGTCGGGCGGACGGGGCGGACGGGGCGGACGAGGCGGCGGGGGAGGACCGGCGGAGGGGCCGTGCGGCTCAGGTAGGGCGAGCACCGTAGGCGGCACGCCGGTGTCGGCAGGCCGCGCGGGCGGCTCGGAATCGGTCGCGGGCGCGCCCGCGGGCGGCGGCGCCGGAAAGGGCTGCGTCTCCGAAGCCGACGTACGCTCCGGCTTCGATCCCTCCAGCGGGGGTTCCCCACCCATGCGCGACTCCCGTTCCCAGCAGCGAAGCCATGGGGATCCTGACCCGGGGGGATTATAAGCGACCCTCGCGGCGAAGCCAAGGGTTGCAACAAGCGACCCGCGGGCAATGGTCCACTCGTCCGCTCCTGTCCAGGGTGCAGGCGGCGCGTTAGGCGCCGGTAGTGAATTACGGTAGCAACTCATCCGCGGGCGCTGCCGGATGCCGAACCGTGCGCTGGGCAGGCAGATCCCGTGCTGGAGTTCGATCGCTCGCTCGCGGTGAGCCACGGAGCGTAGGCAGGTCCACACGAACGGCCACAGTGGCTGCGCCTCGCCGTGGTCAACAACCAGCCGAAGTGAAGCCAAGGCCGATCTCTCCGTGCGGTGCCAGAGATCATCGCCGGTAGAGGACGGTGGACTCAGCGCCCGGCCTCTGCGTCTCCGCGTCTCTGTGTAAAAGTCTCGCATTCGCCCCACGCGGCCGGGTCGAATTTCAAATTGCAAAAGGTCAAATTTCAAATGGGTGTGGCTACTTCTCGTAGGCCCCCTGAAGGCGGTACTACAAACAGTGGGTGCTGCTCTCGGAACCTACTGTTCGTAGTACCGCCTTCAGTCGGTCTGGGCGCTGTCATCGCGTCGTCGACGCGGTCCTTGCGCTCCTTGACCTCGATCTCGGTGGCACCGCCGACCTTGAT
>JACPWG010000008.1 GCA_016197205.1 Planctomycetota bacterium | reverse complement strand
GGGCCTCCGGCCCGCGCAGCGCGGCCCAGAGGGCCGCGCCCCCAGGAGCCTCGAGGTCCGAATCTGCGCAGTTATTTTTGCGCGGGCGCTTAGGAGCAATCCTCCTCTTGCGCTCCGCGGAAGGGCGCGCGGGGAAGTCGTGGACCCGGGCCCGCCCGCTCGGCGTCAACGCCCGCGCGACCAACCGGTGCCGCGGCACGCGGGGCATGCACCCGTTCCCTTGCAGGCGTCGCAGGGCGCCTGCCCCGCCCCCTTGCAGGACTCGCAGACGGCCGTCCCGGCGATGCTACCCGCCCCTCCGCAGGTGGTGCAGCGAAGACCCCCGCCTGTGGCGCATTTCGGACACCCGGCCCAGCCGGTCCCCGGCCGGTCTTTCCCCCCGCCACAGGCGGTGCAGCCGATCACCGTGTCCGCCTTGCCCGGGTTCGGAATGCGGCGCACGATCCGGCTTCCCTTGCAGGAGGGGCACCGCACCTGTTTGCGCCCCTGGCAGTCCGGACAGAGACCGGCGGTCCCCGACCCCTTGCAGGTCGGGCACGTGGAGGCCCGCCCGCTCGGCACGGCGCCGCCCCCCGCGCAGGCCGGACATCTTGTTTTCGCGGACCCGCCGCATGAGGCGCACCGGTGTTGCGCCTCGCACGCGCCGCAGGCCGCCCACGGGAAGGGCAGGCACCCGCCCAGCCCCACTTCGCCCAGCGTCTGCCCCTGCGCCTCCGGCCCGCCCGTCTGTGCGAGCACTCGCACGCGAAGACCCTCGCCGACGAGCGGGGGGGGAGGCCCGTCCGCGAGCGCAAGCTCCGCCCGCGCCTCCCAACTCGCGCGCGCGCCGTGCGCCCCGGCCGGCAGGGGGGCCGTCGCAAGCTCGCGACCGTCGGGTGCCACGAGCGCGAGCCGAAGCGCCGGCGGGTCAGGGGCGAACGGATAGCCCGGCGCGCGCAGCGTAACGAGGAACGGGAGGCGCGTCGCATCGTTCGGCCAGTCCGGCGGGCGCGGCGCGACGGAGGCGGGCGCCGGCGTAGGTGGCGCGGACCCGGAAGCCGCCGGGCCTGCCGGCAGCCGGGCCAGGTCGGAGGCGGACTCTGGGACCAGCCGCGCCTTCGAGGGACGCTCGTCCCGCACGAGGGCAAGGTCGATCCCCTCCCCCGGCCGCCACGACCCCACGGCCGCCGCGAGGCCGGCCAGGTCCGCAATGCGGTCCCCCGCCCGAACACCGGCCCGGGCCGCCGGTCCGTCCGCGACGACGGTCCGAACGACCGCCCCGTCCATCCCCTTCGCGCGTGAGGCGAACCCCATGCCCAGCCACGGCCGGTCGATCGCCCGCACGGCGGCGAGCTCGACGGCAGGCAGCCTCTTCGCCGCCGCCTCTCCGTCCCGCGTCGCCGTCGCCCGGTGCGGAAGGTCCCCGGACGCCGCGAGCGCATCGGCATAGCCGCGGACGGCGGTTCCCCATTCGCCTCGACCCGCGGCCTCCGCGGCGTCGCGCATGCTGCGCGCGAACTCCGACAGGGCCTGGACCCGCGCCTTCGACTCCTCCGGGGCGAGACTCAGGTATTTACCGTAGAGCTCCCGCGCGGAGGCCCAGGAGCCCTTCCCCTCGGCCTCCTCCGCGGCCTTCCATAGCCCTTCGAGTTCCGCTACCCGCTCCTTCTCCCGTGCCCGCTCGTTTGCCCGCGCATTCTCCGCCGCCGCCGCCGCTTCCTCCCGTTGCCGGGCCTTCAGGGCCTCCTCCGCTTCCAGCGCCTTTTGCTTCCGATCCGCCGCCTCCTTCGCCAGGAGCCCTTCCCGCTCGACCCTGGCGGCTTCGCTTTCCTCCAGCTTCTTTTTTTCGGCCAGCTCCGCGAGCCGGCGGGTTTCCGCCGCTTTCGCCGCCTCCAGGGCCGTCTTTTGCTTCTCCGCCTCCGCGTCCTCCCGTGCCTTCCGCTGTCGCTGCTCCTCAGCCTCGGCGAGCCGGCGGGCCGTCTCCGGTCGCTCCTGGTCGAGCCTTCGCTCCTCTTTGTCTTTCGCGAGGAGCTTTTCGAGCCGGGCCGCCTCCGCGCCCGCCCGCGCTGCGAGCTCCCGGTCGGCCGGCGGCTCGTCCGCCTCGCGCGCGAGCTCGTGCAGCCGCTCGAGCGCTTCGGCCCGCGCGGCCTCCCCGCCCGCGGCCCCCGCGAGGGCCGTGCGGATGCCTTCCTCCAACCTGCGCTTCTTTTTTTCGAGAGCCTCCCGCCCCTCGTCTTCGGCCGTCCGGACGGTGCTCGGCTCCGCGCCCGTCGACCGACGTGGAAGGGGGGCGGGCGGCGTGAGGAAGAGACCGGCCTCCGCGAGACATAGGACGCACGCGAGACCCACGGCCGCGCGGGGCAGACCGGCCGGAGGACGCTGCGTGACGAGCGCGGGTCGCGCGTCGCCGGGTCGCTTCTTCCCCGTGGCCGCCGCTTCCAGGGCCGCGGCCACGAACTCGTGCACCGCGGCGCAGCGCGCCTCCGGCTTCGTGGAGAGGCACCGCTCCAGGAGCGGCTCGAGGCCGCCCTGCAGTTTCGGTCGCCGCAGGTAGCCCGGGGCGCGTCCGGTGAGCGCGTACAGGAGAAGCGCGGCGAGCGAGTAGACCTCCGAGCGCTCGTCCGGGTCGCGGTCCCCGCCGCGAAGCTCCGGCGGCACGAACGGGAGCTGCGCCGGGGAGGCCGGCTGCGGCGCGGGGGCGCGGAGCCAGCGGGCGACCGGGCGGCTGACGCCCGCGGGGCAGGACAGGAGCAGCCGGACCTGATCGGGGAGAAGCGCCGCGACGAAGCGGCCGGCCTCGTGCTCTTCGAGGAGCCCACGTTCGATGGCTTTCAGAATGGGGAGGGCCTCCCGCCAGGGGATCGCTCCTTCCCGCCGGACCCGGTCCTCGAGGCCTTCCTCGAGCGCAAGGTCCGCCTCCAGGGAGAGGACCGGCGCGAAGGCCCGTCCGAAATCGAAGCGCGTCGCGCCGTCCGCTCCCGACCCGGTCGCCGCGCCGAGAAGGGCCTGGTCCGTGGTCCCGCCGTGCGCGTCGCCCGCTGCCCGCGCGCGGGATGCCGAGGACAAGCCGGACGAGGGGACCGCCAGGGCAGGGGGCGGGTCCGCCGACGGGCCGAAGTCCTCCTCGGTCGCCCCGGTCGCGGTGGATGCCTCGCCCTCGGTTGCGGCGGAAGGCACGGAACGTCCGATAAAGAATGCGCCCGACGCCGGAGCGGAGGCGGCGGGGATGTCGACCGTCGATGCCTCGTCGCCGACCGCGGGCCGGGGGAGGGGAGCGCCTCGACTCGGGTCGAGCTCGAGGATCGTCTCGCCGTCGAGGCCCGCCCTCGTCGACCGCCGCCCCGCAAGAAGCTCGAAGCCCGCCGGCGCCGCGCCGGACTCGACCGGGACTGCCGGCGTCGGCGTCGGCGTAGGCGTAGGCGTAGGCGTCGACCTGGACGTGTCGCTCGGCCTGACCTGGGTCTCGTCCAAAGGACCCGCGCCGGCCTGGGCACCCGGGTGGAGCGGGGGCCGCGCGGCGGCGGGCGAGGCCGGGGGAGGCTCAGTGGTCACGGGACCGTCCAGGGCTTCGGTTCCTTCCTCCCCAGACTCGGGGGTCCCCCCCGAGGTCGGGAGCCGGGCCTCGAGGGTGGAGGCGGGGAGAGCGGCCGGGTCCGGGAGTGCGGGGCTCGGGCCCACTTCGTCGCGACTCGTATCGCCATGCGCCGGCGGGCCGAGGTCGACCTCGGTGGCGGGCCCCTCGCCCCCGCACGCCGCTTCCACGTACGTCACTTCCCCGGGCACGCCGGGCGGCGCATCGTGGCCCGGGACCGGCCGCCTTTCCTCCGACCGGTCCTGTGCGACTTCGACCGTGTACGGCGCGTCCGGCGTTGCCGCCTTCGTCGCCGCGGTCCCGGGCTCCACTTCGGTGCTGTCGACAACGGCCGGCGGAGGCGCGTCCCCCACGGCATCGCTCTCCACCACGACCGTCAATGCGTCGAGCGCGGCCAAGTCCAGAGGCCGCGGCCCCGGCGAAACGGCCTCCGCAGGCAGCGTCGGCCCATCGAACGAAACCTCGACGGTGTATTCCCCGGCGACCAGCCGCTCCGGGGCCCCTGCGGCTTCGCGTGGCGCCGAGGGTGGGGAGGGAGGCGGGGAGGAGGATGGGGGGAAGGCCTGCGGGGGAGCGGCCTCGGTCCTCGCCTCCGCCGCGGCCGCGACCTGAAAGGCCAGCTCCAGCGTGGTCTCGCCGACCTCTTCTCCACCCGCGGCCGGGGAGGGTTGTGACGCCTCCACGCGAAGAGCTGACTGCGCCGGGAACGACAGGAGGGTGTCGTCCTGCGTGCTCACCGCCCCGGCCCCGCCCCCGGCGTCGCGCCGACTCGTGGCCTCCGCCGTCTCAGGTGTTTCCCCTAGGCCGCCCGGGTCGCCCCTCTGGGCGTCCGGCGACGTGCCGGCAAGGGTGGTGACGTCCTCGTTCCCCACGGCCTGCACCGGCAGCCGCGCCCCGCAGTCGGGACACACGGGGACAAGCACCGGAATCGCGTTTCCGCATGCGGGGCAGAGTCGATTCAGTTCCACGGTTCCTCCTGGGCCTGGAGGCCGTCCCACGGCAGGTCCGGGGTGCGCGTCCCGGGTTCCGGGGAGCCCGGCGCCGGGCGGGCAGCGGCAGGCGCCCCGGCGTCCGGGGCCGCCCCGGCTCGCGTCCCGGTGCGCATCGGCTCCTCCGGACGACGCGCGGTCTCCGGTCCCAAGCGGGTCCAAAGGATGCTCTCGAGGAGGTCGAGCCACGGGGCCTCGTCGCGGCCGGCCTCCTCGGTCGGCGGCGCCTTCCTCTCCCGGAGTCCGCGGACCAGGAGCGCGAGGGCCCGGTCCTCCTCGCCCAGCAGCCGGCTCAGGCGGGCGGCTTCGAAGAACAGGCCCCGCTCCTCGGCGAGGAGCGCGGCCTTTTCCGTCTCACCCGACGTCTCGAGGACGCGGATCGCGCGATCGGCGAGATCCGCCGCGGCGTACAGCTCCGCGGCCCGCCGGGAGTCGCCGAGGGCCAGCTGGAGCTCGGCGGCGTCCTCCTTTCGGCCCGCGGCCTCCAGGATCCGCGCCTGGCCCACCCGGTCGCCGGCGAGGCGGTAGGCGACGAGCGACTCGGCGCGTCGGCCGACGCTTTCGTAGCAACGACCCGCTCCGACCAGGTCGCCGGCGCGGGCGTAGCAGGCCGCGGCGGCCACGGCGTCCCCGGCCTCGGTTTCCAGGATGCGGCCGGCCTCGGTCATTTCCCCCCCGGCCATGCGGCGCCGGGCCTTGAGCAGCACGCCTCCGCCGGCCAGCAGCGCGCGCAGCCGCGCCTGCAGGTCCCGCACCTCCTCCGTCAGCGCGGCGAGGTCCGCAAGCCCCGGCAGCAGGGCGGTCGCCCGACGCGCGAGCGGCCGCTCGTTCGCCCCGGCGGAGGCCTCGGCAGGCCTAAGGTGTTTACCTGAGACCGCGACGCGCGCCTTGTCCCCGCCCCGCGCCGCCGCCGTTGCCGGCGCGGCGCCGACCTCGCGGGCGAAGGCCTCGAGCGCGGGCAGCTCGCGCGCCGCGGACCGGAGCGCCTGCCCGGCGTCCGGAATCTTTCCCTGCTCCTCGAAGCCCGCCGCCGCGGCACAGAGCGCATCGAACCTCGCGACGCTCAGCCATGCGCCGTCCAGGCTCGAGGGCAGCCCCGCGACCCGCTTCATGAGGTCCTGCGCGGCTACCCGTTCCGGGTCGAGGTAGCCGCCGTGGAGCGCTTCCGCGATCTCCTTGCGGACCTCCGCGTGCGCGAGCGCTCCCACGGCTTCGTAGTGACGCAGCGCGGGCTCCACGGCGCCCATGGCCAGGAGGACGCGCGCGCGTCGGAGCCGGCGCGTACGGAGAAGGACTCGCGCGCCCAGCACAAGCATGGACAGCGCGGTCAGCACGAGGCCTACGGCGAGCAGGGCCAGGGCCGGCGCCGCCCACGGCGGTTCCGCGCGGCCTGCGAGAAAGGCGGAGAGCGCGGCGCCCGCCGCGTGGAGCGTGCACCAAAGGGCCGTCCACCGGAGGAGCCCCGGGCTTGCGCACCCGGGGTACTCGCGGGCGAGCGGGGGCGCGAGGGCCGCGAGCGCAAGCGCGGGAGCAACGGCGCGGATGCCCCAGGCCAGCACGAGCGGAGCGTCCTCTCCGCCGCTGCTCGGGAAGAGCGAGCGCAGTAGCTCGAGCCAGGCGGGCCAGGAGGGATCGGGCATGCCGCTTTCTCACGACCGGCCCGCGGCCAGGCCGCGGGCGATGCCCCGGAAAACGGGTTCCAGGGAGGGAACCGCGGCCAGGGTCGCCGCCTGCGCCTCTTCGAACAGGTCGAACGCGTTTACCGGCCCCTTGCCCTCGCCCGCCTCGCCGGCCCGTCCCGCCACGCGCCCGAGCGGGGTCTCGGCCGCCGGCGCTCCCGGGCCCTCGGACAGGAGAAACGCCAGCAGCCGCCCCAGGGCGCGCACGTAGGCGCGGCGCGCCGCCCCGCCCGCGACCGGTTCCGAAGCCGTTCCACCGTGTTCCCGCAACCCGGTCAGTCCGCCGTCCGTGAGCGTGACGGAGCGGAGGTCGGGCGAGAGGATGCAGTTGCCGGCGTGCAGGGCTCCGTGCGGCAGCCCAGGACTGCCCGGCGCGCCGTCCATCGAAGCGGCGGCCCCGCACATGCGCGCGAAGAGAGACAGTCGGTCGGCGAGCGGCAGGACCCCGGGGAAACGACGAAGGAAGTCCTCAAGCGAAACGCCCTCGACAAAGTCCCGGACGCTCCAGGCCCAGCCCGGCCCTCCGCCCAGGGCCTGCGTGCGCGCGACGCCGACCCCGTCGAAGGCGACGAGGACCGCGCGGAGGTTGTCCACCCCGCTCACGGCGTCCACCGCCGCGCCGGCTCGCCGAAAGACCTTCACAAGGACGGCGCGCCCGTCGCGCTCCGCGTCGCGGCAAAGCAGGGACTCGCCGTCCTGACCGCGCGCGACGGTTCGCTCCGGTCGGAAGCGGTCGCGGGATCCTACGGGGGGACGGTCGGCGGGATCGGCGCCCCGAGTCACGGCGGAGAGGGTCGAACCCGTCCGCAAGCGATCGACTTGGCCGAGGAGGACCAGGATGCGTGCGAGGTCCGCGGTCTCGGCGGCCTCGAGTTGGCGCCCGCGCACGGTGGCCGGCGGCAATCGAGGGATCGCGACGAACACGCGCCGCAGCGTCGCCGCTTCCCGGCGGAGTTCCTCGGCACGCTTCGGGTCGGCGCTCGCGAGCGAGGCCGCGAGCGTGGACCGCGCCAGGGCCAGGCCCTCCAACAAAGCGGCCGCGTCGGGCTCCGGCCGAAGCCCGGCGAGCGTTTGCGCGCCGAGGGCCGATCGGACGACGGCTTCGAACCCCTCGAGCCAGGCGAGAAAGGGAGCGGGGTCGCACCCGAGGAAGGCGTGAAAGGCGCACGCGAGTCGCAGCTCAAGGCACTCAAGCAGCCGGGCGCGATCGGGGGGTGCGACGGTCGCCGGGGGCGCCGCTGCGTCCGGTGTCGTTGAATCAGGGGTCGTGGCGTCAGGAGTCGTGGCGTCAGGGGCAGAGGCGACCGCCGGGTTGGAGGGGCCCGCGCGGAGACCTGTGCAGCGGGCGAATGCCGACTCCGCTTCAGTCCATCTGCCGTGTTCCAGCTCCAGTCTCCCCAAGTCCAGCAAGGCGTCGAGTTCCTTCGGATGGCCTTCGAGTTTCTCCCGCAGCGATGCGCGTCGATCCGCGTCCAGCTCGAAGCGGAGCCGGTCGGCCTCGGGTTGGCGGAGGTCGTGCAGGAAGGCGGCGGCGCGCAGGAGCATGGCGTCTGCGCGCTCGCCCGCCCCGGCCCGGCGGTGCAGCCGCGCGGCGAGGAGCGCTGCGCGGGCCGTCCGCAGGTCTTCCGGCTGAGGGTTCGCGGAGGACGCGCCGGCGAGCGCCGCCTCCAGCACCTTCAGCAGGCGCGTCTCGTGCGGGGACGGCGGGACCGGCGGGGTGGAGGAAGCCGAAAGGAGGGCATGCCCCGCCAACTCCGCGGCGACGAGGGCGTGTCCCGCCTCCCCCTTCGACAAGAGGAGCGACGCCTGCAGCACGCGGAGCGGCGCCTCGGCGGGGTCGAGGCAGGCGGGCAGGATGCGGAGCAGCGTTTCGGGCGCCGCTTCCTCGGCGTGATTTCGATCGAGGAGCGACGCGAGCACGGAGCGCAGCGCCCCCTGTTCGTCCTCGACGCGGGCCCGTTCAAAGAGGGCGGCCTTGGCGGCGATGGCCTCCGCCGGAACGAGCGCGCCGGAGGGAAGGGCCTCGCGCGCCTCGAGTACGCTCAAGGCCGCGGTGAGCGGCAGCTCGCGCTCCCGGCACAGGACGTCGAGCGCGGAGAGGACCGCCGGGTCCGCGGCGTAGCGGGCGAGCCCGAGGGCGATCCAGGGCTCGAGGGCGGCCCCCGCGTCGGGGCGACGGAGAAAGGCGAGGTGCTCCAGGAAGGTGTCCCGATGCTCGTCCGTGCTGCCGGCGGCGGAGAGCGCGGCCTCGAGGGCAGCGCGCGCCGCGGCCGCATCCCCGGCGGCGGCGCGCGCACGCGCGAGGGTCCGGAGCCACGGCGGCGCGTCCGCGCAGAGCCCCGGCTCTTGCCGGGAGAGGCGCTCCGCGGCGGACCGGAGACTCGGGCGGTCGTGCGCCTGGGCCTCGGCCAGCAGGCGACGCTTGAGCTCGGGGCCGGCGTTCGCGGAGGACACCCGGGCCACGCCCGCGGCGCAGGCCGTGTCGTCCCACACGGCCATGCGGAGGAGGGCGCCTTCGACGGCCTCCCCGAGCGGCGACGCGTCCGGCCGCGCCTCGAGCGCGAGGGCGAGCAGCGGGAAGGGGAGGCGGGCGAGGTCGGCCGCGGGGCGTCCTTCGGAGAGCCGGCCCGCGGCCTCGACCCTGGCCGCGGCGGACCCCTTCTCCCATACCGCTTGCCAGAGGTGGCGCGCGAGGAGGCGGGACTCGGCGTCCGGCAGGGCGTCCCGGGCGCGCGCGACGTCGAGCACAAAGGGGACGTCGTCGTCGGCGAGGTAGCCGCGGCCGCGGAAGAGCAGCTCGGCCTGCCTGTACTTGAGGCGGAGCGGTCCGAGCTTGCGGTAGTGTGCGAGGAGGAGGCCCAGCGCCTCCCTCTCCAGTTCGATGGGCATGATGGATCCCTCGCGTGTTGGTTCCACCAGGATAGCCCGGCGAGGGGGCGAGGGTCAAGGGCGGAGGAGGAGGATTTGTGCTGGGGGGGATTGTGGGAAGGGGAGGCGAGGGGGAGATGCGGTGAAGGCGGAGGTGGGGAGTCGCGAGACGGGAGAGTGCCCGTCGAAGTCGCAGGATGGCTGGAGTGAAACTCTTTTTTTACCGCAGAGGCGCGGAGACGCTGAGGAAGGTTCTTAGCTTGAACGTCCTCAGCGTCTCTGTGTTTCGTGGACCCTTTCTACCTCCAACGACCCCGTCGGCAAGCCGAACGAACGGCGGAGGAGGCGTTGCCACTTTTCGTTTTGCTCGTCCTCCTCTCTCAGCTCCTCCCCTCCCCGGCCCGACTACGCCGCGTCGGCACCGTACCCGTTGCCGAGGTTCAGGGCCTGCCCCTTCACGAACCAGCCGCGGAACTTTTCCCAGCAGCTCTTGCACAGATAATGGACATGCAGATCGAACTTGACAAACTGATGCGTCGGGATGTGCTCTTCGTGTTCGCATCGGGCGCAGCGTTGGGTAGACATGGCGAATCCTCCTGGCATCTCGTTACCGTGCATGTTCCGATGTTCATTCCCTCCATCATCTTGGCTGAGGCATGAAGCACTCTTCGTGCCACGTCCCCACCTCTCGACCCGTGACGTAACTCATCGTCATTCGCCGGGTTGGGTGGCTGCCGAAATGGCGGCCTGTCATAGGCTGTTACCTTCTTGCTCAAACTGGCGGTTTTGTAACCCGCACGTGGACACAATTGGTCCCCGAGAATCCGCTTGGCCGGCGGCCCGCCTCGTGCTATCATGCGCTGATGCTACCACTGCCCCGCTACGCACTCCCCGTCACGGCCCTTCTCGCACTTTTGACGCTGCTTGCCGGACTCCGTGTAGCCGGTGTCCGCTCCGCCTGCGCGGACGACGACGACGCGGCGCTCAAGAGCATCCAGGGGCTCCTCGTCGACGCCAACCCCGAAGTGCGCATCAGCGCCGTCCGCAGCCTCGCCCGGTTTCCCGCCGACCAGGCCACGCCTCTCCTGCTGGCGACCCTGGACAAGGAGACCGCCCTCGACGTGAGCCTCGCCTGCGTCGATCTGCTGGGGGACTTCCGCGACGAGAAGGCCGTGCCGGCGCTCCTCAAGGTCTTTGCGCGGCGGGTCAAGGAGGAGGGGCTGGGCTTCGGCGTCTCGAACGACCTCGACTCCCGAATCCGCGAAACCGAGGACGCGGCGCGGAAGGCGAAGGAGCCGGACAAACAGAACAAGCTCCGCGACGAACTCAAGGGACTCCAGAAGGCGAAGGAGGTCCGACGCGAGTCGCATCTTCGCCTGCAGGTCCTCTATCTGCTCGCGATCGAGGCGCTCGGGAAGATCGGTTCCAAGGACGCGGTGCCGAAGCTCGTCGAGCTGGCGGTGAGCGACTCCCCGACCGTGCGTTACGCGTCGCTCGGCGCGCTCTCGAACATCCGCGACGCGGGTCCGAAACGTGCGCTCGAGAAATACCTCAGCGCGAACAACCCGGAGCAGCGCCTGCGGGCGGTGCAGGGGATCGACGACCTCGACGCCATCACGCGTCCGGGGGTGGAGGATCCGTGGGTGCGCAAGGCGATCGCCCGGATGATCGTCGCCGATGTCGAGAATGCCGACCGCGGCGTCGCGGGCCAGGCGCTCGGCTGGGCCATGGACCTCGGGGCGAACGACGGGCAGGCGATCAACGACCTCCCGCGCATCCTGGGCTACCGGGACCTCCTGCGGAGCAACGACTCCGACAATCGTTATCTCGTCGACTACGAACTGCTCGCCCTGTACCTGAAGCACAAGGTGGTGCGCCGCGCCCTGCGCCCGCCGGCCCCCCGTCCGCCCGCCGCGCCGGGCGGGACGGTGGAGTCGCGGTAGCGGCGCCCGGGCCGACGGCCGCGGAGAGTTGCGTGATCCGGCTGGTCAACGTCCGCAAGGTCTTTCTCCAGGGCTCGCAGCCGGTCGCCGCGCTCGACGGCCTCTCCCTCTCCGTCCCGAAAGGCGAGTTCGTCGCCATCATGGGCCCCAGCGGCTCCGGCAAGAGCACGCTCCTCAACCTCATCGGCGGCCTCGATACGCCCAGCGAAGGGGAGCTGTGGCTCGACGGCAAGCAGGTCCAGGGGCTGACCGACGACGAGCTGACCCTCTTCCGCCGGCGCAACATCGGCTTCATCTTCCAGTTTTTCAATCTCCTCCCCACCCTCACCGCCTCGGAAAACGTCGCGCTCCCTCTCCTGCTCGACGGCCGGCCGCGGGAAGAAGCGGGCCGCCGGGCGGAGGAGCTGCTCGAGGTCGTCGGTCTCTCCGGCCGGCGCGAGCACCGGCCGGACCAGCTCTCGGGCGGGCAGCGCCAGCGGGTCGCGATCGCGCGCGCCCTCTCCACGAAGCCGTCGCTGCTGCTCGCCGATGAGCCGACCGGGAACCTGGACTCGAAGGTCGGCGCGGAGATCCTCGAGCTCCTCAAGGAGTCGAACCAACGCCTGGGGCTCACCATCGCGATGGTCACGCACGACGCGCACGCGGCCGCCTACGGGCACCGGATCATCAGGCTCCGGGATGGAAAGATCGTCGAGTGAGGGGTGTGTGGCTGCTTTTCGACGACCGGGCTCCGAACGCCCGGAGAACGACGCGGCGATCGGGGTCGGGTGGAAGAAAGAGTGAACGGGACGAGAAGTTGAGCCGTTGGGCAGACGAACTTCGGTGCGCGCGCGAGTGACGACGGATGGGCAAAAGCGATTTCAAAATCCAAATTGCAACTTGGGGCAGCCTCCAACCGCCGAGGAATGGGTGTGGCTACTTTTCGACGACAGCGCCCAGACCGCCTGAAGGCGGTACTACGAACAGTAGGTTTCGAGAGCAGCACCCACTGTTTGTAGTACCCCCTTCAGGGGGCCTACGAAAAGTAGCCACACCCATTTGAAATGGGTAGGGCTGCTCTTCGACGACCGGGGTCGGACCGCCTGAAGGGGATGGCACAAACAGCGGCTCCCGAGGGCAGCACCCCCTGGTCCTCGTTTTCGATTCAGGGGGTTGACGAGAAGTAGCCGCACCCATCGGCGATCCGCAATCCGGCATCCCTCTCGGGTACTGCATGTTCGCGCTCCTCCGCCTCGTCTCCTTCCGCCGCATGGGGCTGCACAAGCTCCGCACGGCGATCACCGCGCTCGGGATCACGCTCGGGACCGCGATGCTCGTCGCGGTCGGGCTGCTGAATCGCACCATCATCGACTCCTTCCAGCAGAGTCTCGAGTCGGTCTCCGGCAAGACCTGCCTCCAGGTCACCGCCGGCAGCTCGGGCTTCCCCCAGAGGCAGCTCGCCGCCGTGGACGCGGTGCCGGGCGTCGTCGCCGCCGCGCCCGTCGTCGAGACGACCACCGCCGTCGTGGGGACCGAAGGAGAAACGCTTGTGGTCCTTGGCATCGACCCGACCCGCGAGCAGGCCGTCCGCGGCTACCGCGCGGACAACGTCGAGACGAAGAACCCGCTCGAGTTCCTCCTGCGGCCGGATGCGATCCTCCTCTCGAAAGATTTCGCCGCGCGCCACGGCTTCGCGCTCGGCGCGCGCCTCTCGCTCGACACCGGCTCCGAGCCGGTGGCCGTGACCGTGGTCGGGTTGCTGGCGCCTGAAGGGCCCGCGCGGGCCTACGGCGGCAACGTCGGCATCATGCACCTGCCGGCGGCGCAGCGCGCCTTTCACAGGGCCGGGAAGCTCGACCGCATCGACGTCGTCACGGTCCCCGCCGAGGCGCCGGCGGTCGCGGAGCGGCTGCGTCAGGCGCTGGGCGGCGTGGGCAAGGTCGAGGAGCCCGTCATGGGCCGGCGCCGCGTGGAGACCATGGTCCGCTCTTTCCAGGGGGGCTTGACGCTGACGAGCCTGATCGGCGTCTTCGTCGGCATGTTTCTGATCTACAACACGATGACCATTTCGATCGTGCAGCGTCGCGGCGAGATCGGCATCCTGCGCGCGCTCGGCGTGCGACGGGACGGCATCATGGAAATGATCGGCGCGGAGTCGCTCCTCATCGGCCTGGTGGGCGCCGGGCTCGGGTGCGTGCTGGGGATCGCGCTCGCGCGGTCGGCGATCGCGATCGTAGGCCAAACGGTCACCACGCTCTACGCGCAGGTCGCGATGGACAAGCTGTCGCTCACGCCCGAGCTGATCCTGCTTTGTCTCGCGGTGGGCGTCGCGTCGGCCGGCGCGTCCGCGGTGCTGCCGGCGCGCGAGGCGGCGCGCATCTCGCCGATCGAGGCGATCGGGCGCGCGGGCGGGGACATCCAGCACCCGCTCGAGTCCGCGGCGTTCCAACTCGCCGGGCTGATCGGCATCCCGGTCTCGATGGCCCTCATCGAGTTCGCGCCGATCCCCGAACCGGTGTACAACGGGTACCTCGGCCTCGGGACGATGGTGCTGGCCTTCGCCTGCCTGTCCCCCGCGGCCACCCGCCTGACCGCTTGGCTCGTCCGCGTCACGTTTCTCCGCTTCCTGGGGATCGAGGGGCGGCTCGCGCACGACAACCTGCTCCGGGGTCTGCGGCGCAGCTCCGTGACGGTCGGCGCGCTCACCGTCTCGATCACGTCGCTCGTCACCTACGGCATCTACCTGAACAGCTTCAAAGTCGGCGTGGACCGCTGGGTCGGGCAGTCGATCAAGGCGGACCTCTTCGTGTGCGGCGGCGGGCCCATCCCCGGGCCGAACTCCCTCCCCATTCCCGAAGAGGTCTACCAGTGGATGGCCGCGGATCCGCGCTTCCGCACCGTGGTCTGCGCGCGGTTCACGAAGCTCGACTTCAAGGGGACGCGCGTGGCGCTCTCGGCGCTGCCGCTCGCGAAGTACGTGACGGAGGGGCGGGTGATCCTGGAGGAAGGGGACCCGGCGGAGATCGCCGCGATGGCGCGCGAACCCGGGGACCGCGTGCTCATCTCGCAGAACTTCGCGGCCCGGCACGGCACGAAGCTGCACGAGACGATCAGCCTGGACACGCCGGGCGGGCGCCGAGCTTTCCACGTTGCGGGCATCCACCTGGACTTCGCCTCCGACCAGGGCGTGGTGCAGATGGACCGGGCGACCTATTTGAAATACTGGGAAGATCCGCGGATCGACGTCATGGACGCCTTCGTGGCGGCGGGCGCGGACCTGGAGGCCGCGCGGTCGGACTTGGTGAAGCGTTTCGGCGCGAAGTACCGGCTCTTCGTGATGTCGAATCGCGAGCTGCGCGGCGAGATCGAGTCGGTCATCGACCAGAGTTTTCGCGTGAGCTACGCCCTGGAATTCGTCGCGCTCCTCGTCGCCGTGCTGGGGATCCTGAACACGCTCCTTGCGAACGTGCTCGATCGCTCTCGCGAGATCGGCGTGCTGCGCGCGATCGGCTCCCGGCGCGGGCAAGTGCGGCGGGTCGTGATGCTGGAGGCCGCGCTCATGGGCGCGGCCGCGTGCCTGCTCGGCGTGGTGGCGGGGCTGGTGCTCGGGTATGAGAGCGTGACGACCGTGAACCTGCAGGCGACGGGCTGGTCGACCGGCTACCACGTCCCGGCCGGCCGGGTGGCGATCGAAGTGTCGGTCGTTTTCGCGGCGGCCCTTTTCGCGGCGTTCTACCCGAGCGGGCGGGCGGCGCGGCTGAACATCGTCGAGGCGCTGGAGTGCGAGTGAGCGGTCACGTCGTCAACAGAGACGGATCGACTCCGCGACCCGCGGCTCGTCGAGAAGGAGGTGGATGCCGACCTCGACGCGGCTGTGGGCGGAGATAGGCCGGCTCGTAGCCGGCAGGTGGTCGTTGTGCGGGAGCAAGCGCGTGTGTGGGGCTATGCGATTGCCCTGCAACATTTGCACGGCGAGCGCAAATGTTGCAGGACAACAGCCACCCTCTCCCCTCGTAGGGGAGAGGGTCGGGGTGAGGGGTGCCACAAGCGTAGCACCCGTGTTCGTCTTTGGTTGCGGCTACCCGCGTTAGGCCGTGGCGGCCCCGGTCCGCGCTCGCGCCGGTTCGCCGCCCTGCCGCCCGGGCCTTCGCACTCGCATGGCCCGAGCGGAACCCGGACGGGGACTTGGTTCGGGAACGACTCGAGCTCCCCCAGAGGCTCTCCGAGGCGCTGAAACTCCACTCACAGCGGAAGTGAAAGGGTCGCCTCAGAGGAGCCAAGTCCGAGCTCAAGACCCGAAGGGCGATCCTGGACCGCGTCCCGATCGGGTTTCTTGACCGTGTGGGGGCGCCCGACGAGGTGAAGTTCGGCGCTCAGCGCTTCGCTGCCGCCTCGACGAGGCGAACGCGGTGATCGAGGAGGGCGCTCGCGAAGAACCCCTCCCGGTCGCGGAGGAGCGGCACGTACATTCCGCGGCGGAGGGCGAAGCCGGAGGCCTCGCGGCCGTCAGGCCACGTGTAGTAATACTCCTGGACACCGCTGGATTGGTAGGCCAGGAATTTCACGCCCCGCGGTGCGATGTCCCGGTCGTACGACTTCTTGCCGAGGATCTCCACCACGAGGTCGGGAACCCGGCCGATGGTCTCCGTCCCGGGGATGTACTTGACCACCCGCGCCCTGTGGATGGCGATGTCCGGGTAAACGACCGTGTCCCTCGGCACCGGGAGGCGGTGTCTTGCGTCCTGGGAGATCCGCCAGCCCTTCTCCTTCGCGATGGCCCGGAGGACGGACGCAAGATCCAGCGACGACTCCCCCGCTTCGAAGTTGCCAGGAGGCATCGGCAGTACCCACCCTCCGATCAACTCGATGGGGTTCTCTTCATCCTGCTCCCAGGTCTCGAAGTCCCCGGCCCTCGTGGGACCCAGCCCCTCGGGGTCGAGCCGACCAAAGTCGGCGCCCCTTGGCAGGGTCGCGGCTCGTGGCTTCCCGTTGCTCATGGCTCGGATCCTGGCAGGAGATGTAGGTCTATGAGCGGATTGTAGGTCGCGTTGTCGGCGGCGTTCAAGCAAAAAGTGGCGCAAGCCGCTGCCTGGAGGGGGGAGGCCGAGGCGCCAAGTGGCCGCCAGGGCCCCCGCGAGCCGGGGGACCGCGTGCTCATCTCGCAGAACTTCGCGGCCCGGCCCGGCACGAAGCTGCATGAGACGATCTTCCTCGACACGCCGGCTGGGCGCATCAGATTTCGGGTGGCGGGCATCCACCTGGACTTCGCGTCCCACCTCGAATGAGCACCGTCTCCTACCCTGCTCGGAATGGCTTCCGGCTCGCGACCTCGCCGGATGAGGGTGTGCCCGTCGCCCGCGCGTGAGGAGCATCCCAGGTTCTTGCCTGCCGAGACGCGAAGCCCCGGCTGGTTATGCCGCGGGACAGAGTGCCCGCTCTACTTCTGGATCCTGTGGTTTTCGTGCGCGGAGGTTTTCGTTCGGAGGAAGACCGGCCGAGAGAATCACAGCGGTTTCTGGCGTCTGCGACGCGAGGGAGCGCGCCACACGCTCTGTACGGCATCCCGCATGACGACGAGGAGGCCGGGCCACTCTTCCGGGCGGTAGCGTGCGAGGGCACGCCTCACACGGTCGTGGATTTTCTGCCGAGTCGGTTGTCGGAGCCGCACGATGAGAAGGCCGTGGTGCGAATCTTGCCGGCGCAGCGCAAAACCCTTGTCGGTCGTGATGAGGAGGCGGGACTCTCTCTGGGCTTCGTCCCAAAGCCGAGGATCCGGCAGACCCTGCAGATGGATACCGCGGACGTCCCGCACGTCGTGGCCCAGGGCCGGCAGGGCGGCCGCGGTCATGCGCGGGATGTTCTCGTCGATCAGGACTTTCACGGATCACCCGCGGCACTCGCCGAGAGGGGAAACCTGTTCCTCGGCGAGGGTTGCCGCGTAGTCGAGACAAGCCCGGACATCCTTGGTCGTGAGGGAAGGGAAGTCGAGGATTAGGTCCTCCATGCTATCGCCATTTGCCAGCATGCGGACGATTTGGTGTACGGGGATGCGGGTGCCGCGGACGCATGCTTGTCCATGGCACACGTCGGGGTCTATCGCAATTCGACCGGGCATGTCGCGTCTCCTACGATCTCAGAGGTTTGATGCCGCCGTGCGTGCGGGTCGCATTCTCCTCTGGCGACCACTCTACCAGGAGCCGGGCTCGCAGCGAGAGGGGAACTTGCCTTCAGAGACGAGGGGGCGGACTCGACTACCTCCGGGATCTTTTCGGAAGCGCGTCCAGAATTCCTTGCCGGCGGGGGTCGTCGTGAAGTGGCGCGAGGTCGGCGTCAGCGGCGAGTTGGCCGGCATCGGCGTAGCCAAGGGCGAGCGCTGCGCGGACGTGCTCGAATGCGGCATCGTGGAGGCGTGCGGCCTCGGCGGCGTCTACCGGTGCGGGTGCGACCTGCGCGGTCGGCCCAACTCTGCCGGTGGAGGCGAGGGCAAGGAGGCAGGCGAGGTTGTAGTGAGCGTTGCCGAGCATTGCGCAGGTGGAGGGGTCTGTGAGTCGGGCGATTCGATCGGCCTCGGGGAGTTGCCTCAGGTCGGCGTCCCAGGCGGCCAGGGCTTGTTCGTACAGAGGACGGGCAGTGGCGTAGTGGCCGAGATCGACGAAATTGTCGGCGTGAGCGGGAGGGGCGGCCCACGGATGGCCCGCGACGGTGGCGCGCGCGCGGGCGAGACGCGGTCGGAAGGAAGCGGCCGCATCGCCGGCGATGGCCAAGGCCGCCTCGTAGGCTCTGATTGCCTCGGACGGCTGTCCCAGGATTTCGAGGAGGAGCCCGCGGTTGGCGTGGGCCTGCCAAAGCGCTGGATCAAGTCGAGTGGCGAGGGCATGACCCTGAAGTGACTTTCTGAATTCGTCGGTCGGGTCCTCTCCACGGCCGAGCTTCTGGTCGCTAAGCGACCGGTAGACGAGGGCTTGGTTGGCCGCAGCCGCAGCATATGTTGGGTTGATGGCCAGGGCCCGGTCGAATCCCGCCAGAGCCTTCCGGTATTCGTCCGTCGGGTCCACACCGCGGGCGAGCTTCCTGTCGCCGAGCGATGCGAAGACATTCGCCTGGTTGTTCGCGGCCGCGGCGTTTTTCGGGTTGATCTCAAGGGCCCGGTTGCAGCCTGCCATAGCCCTGCGATATTCGTCCGCGGGGTCCTGCCCGCGGTCCCGCTTCTCGTCGCCAAGCTCTCGGTACAAGGCCGCTTGGTTGATGGCAGTTTCGGCGGAGTTCGGCTGGATCGCCATGGCCCCATCGAGGGCAGCAATGGCACCGGAGAACTCCACCGTGGCGTCCTTCCCGCGCAGTCGGAGTGCACAGCCCTCCGCATACCGGAGCGTCGCCAGGGTCAAGAGTAGGTCCGCCTGCCCAGGGTCGCGACCCAGCGCCTCCTCGATCGCCCTCAGGCCGCGCCGTCGTAGTTCGCCCCCGTCCCGCCCTTGACCCTCGGCTCGATCAGCGGCTTGACGCAAGACGTTTCCAAGTCCGACAACGTTGTCGAAATACCCAAGGTCGGACTTCCATCCCACCTCGTACCGGCGGGCCGCCTCCTCGAAGTCCTCGCGCGCCGTCGCAATTCCGGCAAGCGCGGAATGCACTTCCACGAGTCCTGCGTCCTCCTGCAAGGCATCCAACAGCAGGCGCTCCGCGTCCGGGTTCCCGTCGAGCCCCGCAACCATCCCTCGCGCAGCGCCGCGACCGGCGGGACCACCGCCTTGCGGCGTACCGACCAGCGCCACGCACGGTAGGCCACGCTCGGCCGGCTCGCCGGCACCGGTTCGCCGCACCGCCAGCGCGCGAGGTCTTCCGCCACGTCGAGAGCGGGCGCGTAGCGGCGCTCCCGCTCCGGCGCCAGGCACTTCAGGCAGTTCGTCTCCAGGTCGCGCGGGATCTCGCGCCGTACCCGGCGCGGCGGCGTCACGTCGCCGTTCACGATCGATTCGACGTTTCGCGGGTAATCTCCCGGGTGTGGCGGGCCTCCGGTCAGCAGCTCGTAGAGGATTCCGCCGATGCCGTAGACATCCGTGCGCGCGTCGATCGCCGCCAAGTCGCCCAGCTCCTGCTCGGGGGCGCGATAGGCGGCGGTCGCGATCGGATAGCCCGCGGCCGTGCGTCCCGCCGCCGGTCGCGGCATCGTCACCCCCCCCGAGTCGTCCCCCGCCTCCGCCGAGTGCGCCGCCTGCTCCTGCGCCAGCCCGAAGTCCAACACCTGTGGCTCCCCGTCCGCGGCTCGCAGCACTACGTTCTTCGGATTCAGATCCCGGTGAATCACGCGCTGCTCGTGCGCGAACTGCAACGCGCGGGCGATTTTGTCCACCAGGCCGGCGGTCTCCTCCCATGAGAAGACGCGTGCTCGCCGCGCCGCGTGGAGCGATTCGCCCTCGACCCGTTCCATCGCGTACCAGGCGAGCGCTCCCTCCGCGCCGAAATCATGGACTCCGACGATGTTCGGGTGCTTGCCCATCCGGGCGACGAATGCCGCCTCGCGCTGGAACCGGGCGATGGACTCGGGAGCGGCGGGCTCGCCCGCGATCAGGACCTTGACCGCGCACTCGGCGCCAAGGCCGGTATGGCGTGCCCGGTAGACGCGTCCGAAGCCCCCTTGGCCCAGCTCCTCGCCGAGCTGGTAGGGCCCGAGGCGGCGCGGACCGCGCGCGGGTCCGCTACCTTCCGAGGATGTTCGAAGGCCCGGGCCGAACGGGGATGGAGCGGCGCCCGGGACGGGCATGGTCGGTGAAAAGGGCCCTGCGGCAGGCCCCTGCACCGCCGTCGGCTCGCCGACGGCATGAACGGGCGTGGTCTTCGCGTCCGGTGGTGCGATCCCGCCACGTGAGTCCGCGCATGGCCCGTCGCACCCGCTCGCGGGTTCGTCCTTGTCCCCTGCCATCGGAGAATCCCCTTGGCTTTGCCCTATCCCGGCTGTGGGCCTCCGCCCGGTTCCTGAGTGTCGGGGCTGCCCTCTCGGGCGCCTCCGTACGGGCGCTTGAGGGCGTCGGCAATTCCCGCGGCCGCCGCCTCGAGTCCCGGGTAGCGATCGGCCGCGTCCGCGGCCATCAATTTCTCCACCAGAGCTCGCACAGCGGACGGCACGCGCCGCGCTTCGTCCGGCATGCGCGGGATGTGACCGTGCTGCAGCTCGACCAGGATCGCTGACATCGGCAGCGAGCGAAAGGGTGGGGCGCCGCAAAGGGCGTGGAAGAGCGTCGCGCCGAGCGAATACTGGTCGCTTGTAGCCGTGGCCTTCCTCGGGTCGAGCGCCGGCTCCGGCGCCATGTAGGCTGGGGTGCCCAGGAAAGACCCGGACTGCGTCAGTGCGGAGAACTGCCGTTCCATGCCGCGGACGAGGCCCAGATCGAGGATGCAGGCCGTGCCGTCACGTCGGATGAGGGTGTTCGAGGGCTTCAGGTCGCGATGGATCGCGCCCGCGCGATGGATCGCGTCGAGGCCCAGGGCGTGGTGCAGATGGACCGGGCGACCTATTTGAAATACTGGGAAGACCCGCGGATCGACGTCCTGGACGCCTTCGTGGCGGCGGGCGCGGACCTGGAGGCCGCGCGTGCGGACCTGGTGAAGCGGTACGGCGCGAAGTACCGGCTCTTCGTGATGTCGAATCGCGAGTTGCGCGGCGAGATCGAGTCGGTCATCGACCAGAGCTTTCGGGTGAGCTACGCCCTGGAGTTCGTCGCGCTCCTCGTCGCGGTGCTGGGGATCCTGAACACGCTCCTTGCGAACGTGCTCGATCGCTCGCGCGAGATCGGCGTGCTGCGCGGGCAAGTGCGGCGGGTCGTGATGCTGGAGGCCGCGCTCATGGGCGCCGCCGCGTGCCTGCTCGGCGTGGTGGCGGGGCTGGTGCTCGGCTACGAGAGCGTGACGACCGTGAACCTGCAGGCGACGGGCTGGTCGACCGGGTACCACGTCCCGGCCGGCCGCGTGGCGGTCGAGGTGTCGGTCGTTTTCGCGGCGGTCCTGTTCGCGGCCTTCTACCCGAGCGGGCGGGCGGCGCGGCTGAACATCGTCGAGGCGCTGGAGTGCGAGTGAGGTGTGCTGCCGTTCGGACAGCGCGCGCCGGACGGGCGAAGGCCCGGGTCAAGCCGCTCGAAGCGCTCCCTGCGCGTGCAAGCGTCGGCGACGACGAGCTCATCTGAACGGTGGGGACGAAGGGTCGGCACCGGCGTCGCCGGGTGTGCCGCGGCCCGATGGGCGCAGACGCTCCAGTTCCTCGCGGAGGCTGCGGAGCTCAACCTCGGCCGCGGCGCGGGCTCGCTCGGCCTCCGCCCGCGCGGCGGCCTCGAGGTCGCGGGAGCGTTCCGCCTCCGCTCGGGCGGCGGCCTCCAGCGCGCGCGCGCGTTCCGCCTCCGCCCGGGCGGCGGCCTCCAGGGCGCGCGCGCGTTCCGCCTCCGCCCGAGCCTCTTCCGCGTCGGCCCGCGCCTCTTCCGCCGCGGCGCGCAACGCTTGCGCTTCGGCCAGCAACTCCGCGGGCGGCGGGAGATACCTGCCTCCGCGATACAGCCCGATCCGGTCGCGCTCCACGCCGACGTGAAGACTCAGCCCCGCGCTGAAAAACCGCCCCTCCGCGTCCGCCGTCCGTTCGCGGTAGAGCCCCGTGGCAGGGTCCAGCTCCAGCGCCTCCAACCTGCAGGTGTCCGGCTCGAACCAGTAGTATTCGGCGATGCCGAGGGCCTCGTAGAGCCGGCGGTTGGCGACGCGGTCCTTTACTTCCGAACCGCGCGACAGGATTTCGAACACGACCTGCGGCGTGATACCCGACTCCCAAAGGCAGTAACTCCGGCGGCGCACTTCGTAAGGCACGCCGGGCGCAAAAAAGACATCGGGCGAGACGTGCTTCGAAGTGCCGCGCTCATGGTAGATGGGGAGGTTGGCGTAGGCCGAGTCGTGTTCCGGAATGACGACGAAGCGATGGAGCGTGTCGAAAAGGTAGTTGGCCTGCCAGCGGGGCCAGTTGCCTTCGGGCATGGCGTCCTCCACGTCGCCGGGGTAGAGCTCACGGCCGTGCTCGTCGCATTCGTAGCGGTCGCGTCGGCGGTTCGGGGCCGGCGCTGCGTGGCTGCGGGTTGTGCCCATGGCGGACTCCGGGGGAGCGGGAATGGGGTCGAGGACCAAGCCGGACTCGGCCCGGCTGCCCTCCGACGCGAAGGGCGCGGGCAGGCGCGGCGCGCGCCGTCCGCTTGCGATCGGAGTATACCCCGGGGGCCGGCTCGGATGCAATCCCCACCTCACCCCACGCGGCGCGACCCTTTACCGGTTGCCGACCTCGCGCCCCCCTCTCGAGGCGGAGGATCTCCCGAGCCTCCCCTCCAAGATCGTCGAGCAGGCGCGCGGGCGGCAAGCGCGCGCTCTGGGAGGCGGAGGCCGAGGAGACGCGGAGGCGGGGGGCGAACGCGGACTCCACGAAGCCGGGGACCGTGGTGAGCAACCACGACGCGCGGTGGGTCCTCGCGCGGACGCGTTGATCCTCCTCCCGCGTCGCAGGGATCGGCGCCCAGTCGACGGCCCCCGGACACGCTGCCCAGGGGCGCGGGCCTCTGGCCCGCGCAGCGCGGCCCAGAGGGCCGCGCCCCCAGGAGCCGCTACAACCGAGTCCGCGCAGTCGTTTTTGCGCGGGCGCTACGATGCCGGCACGCCGCCGGGGCGAGCGGGGGACACGCTGGAATCGTGAAGAGGGTTGGACGCCCGCCCGGCAGCCCGAAACCTCTCCACGCTCTTCGGCCATTCCTTCCTTGACGGGACCCGCCCTCGATTGCCATACTCGGCACGGGGAGGGCCTGCACGCACCCGCGCGTCGCGCCGTCTCGCGGGCACGGCAGCGCCGTGCCCCTACCGCGCGAGGGCCTCCGCGCGCCCGCGCGTCGCCCCGTTGTCGAGGACTCGGAAGATGGCGCAGCCGTCACGCACCCGGGACGAACTCTTCGCCGAGGCCGCGCTCCGAAACCGCATGGTGAGCCCGGCGCAGGTCGAGGAGTGCGTCGCGATCCAGCGCTTCGCCCAAAACCCCCTCAACCTCGCCTCCGTGTTCCTTTCGAAGGGCTACCTGAACTCCGACAGCGTGGAGAAACTGTCCCACGCCGTGGAGGTCGCGTTGCGGCGGGAACAGGGCCCGGCCCCCGCGGTCGCCGTGCCCGTGACGGACCCGATGCTCGGTCGGGTGCTCGGCAGCGAGTTCCGGCTCACCCGGAAACTGGGACACGGCGGGATGGGCACCGTCTACCTCGCGGACCAGCTCTCGCTCGGCCGGTCGGTCGCCGTGAAGGTCCTGTCCGAGAAGGCCTTCGCGGACCCGGTCGCGCTCGAGCGCTTTCAGCGCGAGGCGCACGCGGCCGCCCACCTCCAGCACCCGAACATCGTCCAGGTCTTTTTTTTCGGAGAGGAGGCGGGGCAGCAGTTTCTCGCCATGGAGTACATCGAAGGCGAAACGCTGGCGCGCAAGCTGCGGCGTGACCGGCGACTCCCGGCGGTCGCGCTCCTCCCGATCGCCGCGCACGTCGCGTCCGGTCTCGCCGTCGCCCACCGCCAAGGGTTCGTGCATCGGGACGTGAAGCCCGACAACATCTTCCTGGGAAGCGACGGCGCGGTCAAGCTCGGGGACTTCGGGCTCACGCGGGACCTCGGCAGCGACGCCAGCCTCTCCGCGCCCGGCCAGATCCTCGGCACGCCGTACTACATGGCCCCGGAACAGGCGGCCGGGGAGAAGGCCGACGCTCGCGCGGATCTGTATGGCCTCGGCGCCACCCTCTTTCATGCACTGACCGGCGTGCCGCCGTTCGATGCCGAAACCCTCCCCGAGCTGCTCGAACGGGTGATCGCGGCGCCCGCCCCGCTGGTCGCCGGCCTCGCCCCGGCTACGCCGCCCCCGGTCACGGAACTGGTGCGACGACTGTTGGAAAAGGACCCGGCGCGGCGGTGCGCCTCGGCCGAAGAGCTGCTCCGCTGGCTTGACGCGGCGCGCACAGGTCGGCCGCTGCCGCCCCCCTCGCCGATGACTCGGCGCAAGGGGGCGTCGGGCTCGGGCTCTTCCGCCGCGCTCGCACGCGTGGAGGGCGGCCCGGGCGGGGCGGCGATGCAGTCGTCGCCCGCGGTGCGCACCGAGTCCCTTTCCCGGACGGCGGTCGCGCCGGCGAAGGCGCCGTTACCCGCCCCCGCGCCGATGGACGCCCTGCTCGCCGCGGCGCGGCGGCGTCCCGGCCTCGTCGGGCTCGGCGCCGCCTGCGTGGCCTTCCTGGCGGGCGTCCTGCTCTGGGCCGTCGGCTCGCATGCGCCGGACGCGGGCGCGGGCGCGGGCGCGGGCCGGGTCGTGCCGTCGGGCGCCGGCGGGGTAAATGCCCCCCTCGCGACGCCGGCTTCGACGTTGCTCGCGAAGGCCCGACGGGCCTTGGACGAAGGGCGCTTCGCCGACGCCCTCACCCTGGTGCAGCTCGCCGCCGCGGACGACGAGGAGAAGGCGGGCGCGGACGAGTGGTCGGAGGTCCGGACGAAGGCGTTGGCCCAGGCCTGGGCCAAGGCGGACCCTGAGGTCCAGGGCGCGCAGAAGGCGTTGAATGCCGGGGATTTCGCCGAAGCGGAGCGGCGGCTCTTCGCGCTCGAGGCGGTGAAAGTGCCCGAGGTCGCGGCCCGCGCGTCCGAGCTGCGCGAGGAGCTGCGGCGCGCAAAAGAAGCCGCGGCGCGCGCGGCGGCGGACGCGAAGGCGCAGGAGGAGCGCGCGGCGGCGGCGAAGAAAGCCGAGGAGGTGGCGCGTGCCGAAGACGCGCGAAAGGCGGAGGAGGCGAAGAAGGCCGAGGAAGTTGCGCGAAGCGGCCCCAGGGAAGCAGGTCCCGGCCCGGTCCCGGGCGGCGGCGGCGCGCTGCCGCCGGGAGGCGAAGGGCCGCCTGCGGCCGGGGGCGCGGGGGGAGCAGCGGTCGAGCCCCCTGCTATCGACACGGCGGCCCCGCCGGCCGCCCCTGGCCCGTTTCGGATCCTGATGGTCCTCACGCAGCAGAATTTCTGGTATCCCGACTACGGGCCGGTCAGGGAGGTCTTCGAGCAGGCCGGAGCGAAGGTCTCCGTCGCTTCCACCGCGGCCGTCGCGACGGCCGCCTCGGGGATGGGCGGCGGTCCCGCCGTGAAGGTCGACCTGTTCCTGTCCGCCGCCAAGGGGGCCGACTATGATGCGATCGTCTTCTGCGGCGCCTACCCCGTCGGGGCCTTCAGGGAATACACCGATTTCAGCACCACGACCGCCAGGACCGCGCAGAAGCTCCTCCGGGAGATGTCCGTCGCGAACAAGGTGGTAAGCGCCCTCTGCGGAGGACCCGCTGTCCTCGCGGCCGCCGGGCTCCTGAAAGGGAAGCGCGCCACCTGCTATTCAACCGTCGCGGACTACCTGCGGCGCGGCGAGGCCCAGTTCGTGAACGCGCCGGTCCAGGTCGAAGGGCGGATCGTCACGGGGCGAGACTGGGACAATGCGAGGCTCTTTGCGCAAACGGTGCTCGGCAAGCTCCGGGAGTAGGGCAGGCTGGGGTCGGGCACGCGCCCGCGTCCTCGTCCACAGTCGGTTCCGTGCTCTCGCTCGGGCAGGTGGCCGTTGCGCGAGAGGCTTGCAGTTCCCTCCAGGTCGAGAGGGCCGGCCCTACCTGCCCGCCGGCACCACCGGCGTCGGCGTCAGCTCGAGCGCGCCCTCGAAAGGGGCGGTCGCCGGCGGCGCGTCCATCGTCGGGACCCTCCACGCAGACAGCCCCGCCGGCACGCCGGCCAAACGCACTGGTCGCGCCGGCGGGATGCGGGAAGCGCGGAACGCACGACGACGGTCAAGCATGGGCCTCGTGGAAAAAGGCGACGCTCTTGTTTACCACGGAGTCACAGAGACACGGAGGACGCACGGAGAGGGTCAAGGATCTTGCGAGAGTCCGCCGTGAAGCCTCCGTGCCTCCGTGGTTACCGCTTCAAGAGGAGCTTTGCACTGCGCCGCGCCTCACGCCCCGGTGATGAAGCGGCGCACGAAGCGGAGCTCCGCGTCGTACTCCTCCGGACTCGAGGAGTAGGCCCGCACCAGGCGGTCGAGCTGGGCGGCGACGCGCTTCTTCGCGCGGTGGAGGTAGTTCTTCACGTCCTGCAGCTTGAGGCCGTGGCGGTCGGCCAACTCCTGATAACTGGCCTCGTCCACCGCGCTCTCCAGAAGGAGCGCGACGTAGCGCGTGCCGCGTTCGCGGTCCGCGTCGCGCACCGCCGCGGTCGCCTGCTCGATGAGGTTCGCGACCCAGAGCTGATCGAAGTGGTCGTCCTCGACGGCCGGGGCGCCCAGGACGTCCGCCAGCCTCCCTTCCTCGCCCGGCGCGCCGTCCAGCGGCACGTCCGCTTTTCCTCCGCCGCGCTTCAACGCCCGTCGATGCCGTACCTGCTCGCGCAGGACGTTGCGCGTGATGCCGAGGAGCAGCCACCGGAAGCGGCCCTTCTCCCGGTCCGCCCTTGACAGCAGGTCCTGTTCGAAGATGCGCTGGAAGACCTCCTGCGTGAGGTCCTCGGCGTCGGCCTCCTGCAGGCCCTGGGCCTTCAGGAAGCGGGCGACCGGTGCGCGGTAGCGGTCGAGGAAGCGATTCAGCGCGCCCACGCTCCGTGCCTTCGCGCGGGAAATTTCCGACCACACCGTCGTGTAAAAGCCGTCGGGCCGGTCCACGTCAGTCCTCACTCTAGAGCGCGGCGGCGCCGCTCGGCTGCGGAAACCGGCCAGATCGAAGCGCCACCCGGACTTGAATCCTGCCTGCGACCACGGCGCTCCTCCTCCTCCGCCGGCCGACGCCCACCCCGGCGCAAGATAGCATGCCGCGGCCGGTGGCCGCAACCAAAGCCCGCCGACGAATGACCAAGCGCCAATCACCACTGACCCATCGATCACCAAGCCCGAATGACCAAACTGGACACGTGACCGGCGTCCGGGCCGCGACGCCCTCCTTTTTCTTCGCTGCTGGAGCGTAAGCCCTCGGACCAGCCCTTTCAAGGTGGCGTCGTCACGCTTCCGCCCGCCGCAAGCAGATTGTGCACTTGATCCTGCGCCTTGAGTCCGCTTTGTGGTGCAGGGCTTCCGCCCTGCACCCGCACTTGCACGGAACCTCCGAAGCACTTCCCCCGTTCCCGTCGAGCCGCCCCCGCACACGACGGCCTGCGTAATTTCCACCCGGGTTGTCCCGTCGGTGCAGGGCGGAAGCCCTGCACCACAAGGGCTCGAGGACCGTGGACTCAGCGCCCGGCCTCTGCGTCTCCGCGTCTCTGTGTAAAAATCTCGCATTCGACCCACACGGCCGGCCCGAATTTCAAATTGCAAAAAGTCGAATTTCAAATCTCGCTCGCGTCTAGCGGGGAAGCGGAGCCATGATCTAGCCGTTTGTCGTCCACGGTCGAGTTTTGCCTCGGTTCGGGTCGTCATCAGATTTCGCTCGACGAGCCGATCCCACAGGGCCATTGCCTAACGCGGGTAGCCGCAACCAAAGACGAACACGGAGGCCACGCTTGTGGCACCCCTCACCCCGACCCTCTCCCCTACGAGGGGTGAGGGAGGCATAGCATGCCCGGGCACCCCCGTGCACGACCTTCGCCCGCGCGGGCCGCGCGAGGAGGCGTCCCCTCCATTTCAATCTTGCCCGACGCCGACAGGGCGTGTAAGATCGCTCCCACGGTCCATCGAGGCTTCGCGGCGGCGCACGCCGACTCCCCCCTCTCGTTAACTCGGTGAGCCGGAAGTAGGCACTCCCATGACGTTCCCGGACCTGGAGCGCTGCCACCCTCGTCTGGCCCTGCCCTTCACCATCCTCCGCGCGCACGGGGTGGTGCGGCTCGTCGCGGGCGAGGACTTCCGGTACACGCTGCACGAGGAGGGGATCGAAGGCTGGTTGCCGGAGCTGCTGGCGCGCTGCGACGGCACGCGCACCGCCGCCGAGGCGCTGGCCGGCGTGGAACCCGTGCGCCGTGACCGCGCCCGGCAGGCGGTGGAGCGACTCTGGGGAGAACGCGTCCTCGTGGAGGCGGACGTCTCCCTCTCGCACCGGGGGGGACGCCGCGACGTCCGCGTGGAGGGCGCGTCGCCTTTGCGGGCGCGCGTGGAAGACGCGTTGCGGCGCGCGCGCGTCGAAGGGCCGACCGCCGGCTCGGGTGCGCTGCTCGTTTTCTGCCAGGACGCGCTCGACTACGACGCCGCGCTCGAGGCGGGCCGGCGCAGCCGCGCGGAGGGGACGCCCTTCCTCTGGGCCACCACGGGCCCGATGCACCGGGCATTCGCCGGACCGGTCTTCCTGCCCCGCGCCGGGCCCTGCCTGACTTGTCTGTACCGGCACTTCCTGCGGCTCTCTCCCTGCCCGGAAATCTACGCCGGGTTGCTCGAACATGTGCGAGGCGGCGGGAAGCTCCAGGCGACGGAATTTCCGGCGGCCGGGCTCGACCTCCTGGCCGCGCTCGTCGCCTGGAAGGTCGCGCGTTTCGAAGCCGAGGAGGCGCAAACCGCGCCCTACCGGCTCCATGTGGCGGAGGTGGACTCGCTCGAGGTCTCCGCCTACCCGGTCTTCTCCGATCCCGAGTGTCCCGACTGTCGCGGAGGGCGGGCATGAGCCGCGGCTGGGCCGACGACCGGCTGGACAATCGGTACACGGGTCTTTTCACGAGCTTCGACGCCCCGCTCGGGCGCCCCCACGACCCCGACGTCCCCTTGTGGGCAGGCTCGCTGGCGGGCAGCGGGACGCGCGCCCAGGTGGTGCACGTGGGCGGCGCGGGGTGGACACCGGAGCAGGCGCGCGCAGCCTGCCTCGGCGAGGCCATCGAGCGCTTCGATACGCGCGTGCTCGATGCGGACCGGATCGTGGAGGCCACGTACCGGGACTGGCCTCTCGAGGAAACCGCGGTCGCGCCCGAGCGCTGGGTCCTCTTCCATCCGGAGCAATACGCACTGCCCGGCTTTCCCTTTCGCCCGTTCACGCAAGCGACGCCCTGCCGCTGGGCGTGTTTTCGCGAGGCCGGGACCGGCGCGACGACGTGGATCCCGGAGGAGTTCGGCTTCCTGTTCGGGCGCGCCGGGGCCGAGCATGGTCTCGCCCCCTCCATCTCGACGGGTCTCTCCTGCGGCCGGTGGGGCGATCCGGTCCTGCTCCGGGGCCTGCAGGAGGTGGTCGAACGGGACGCGCTCGTCGGCGCGTGGTGGGGCGCGCATGCGCTGGAGGAGTGGCCCGCGGAACGCGTCTTTTTTTTGCTCGGCGAGGACACGGCGCACCGGGTCCGGAGGCCGCACCTCGGGTACCGCTTCTATCGCGTGCGCACGCCGTTCACGGCGCATGCGACGATCGCGACCGTGGAAGGGGAGGACCGCGAAGGCTTTCTTTTTTCCACGGGTGCGGCCTGCCGCGAAACGAGAGCGGAGAGCTTCCGGAAAGCGCTGCTCGAAGCCCTTCAGGGCTGGCACTATGTTCGGTTCCTCAAAGGACGGAGGGGCGCGGACCCGCCCGCGGACGAGCCGCCGCGGGACTTTTCCGAGCACGCGCTATACTACGCCCTGCATCCCGAGCGTCTCGACCGGACGCCGCTGCGCAACGCGCCGTGCGCGGAGGAGGAAGGCGACGAGGGGCCGGCCGAAGGGCTCGACGAACTGCGTGCGCGGCTGGGGGTGCGGCAGCCGGTACTTTTCAGGAACGTGACGCCCCCCTCGATCGCGGGGGCGGCGCCGGAGTGGTACGTGCTCAAGGTCGTCGTGCCGGGCCTGCAGCCGCTCCATGGACATCACCATCTGCCTCACCTGGGCGGCTCCTTGTGGGCGCCCAGGGGCTGGGCGGCCTGGCAGGACGTGCTGCCTCATCCCTTCGCCTGACGTCGGGGCTGTTTTCCGGGCAACAAGCCGAAATGAAGCCAAAATCGATCTCTCAGTGCGTTGCCAGCGATTGTCGCCGGTAGAGGAGGGTAGACTCAGCGCCCGGCCTCTGCGTCTCCGCGTCTCTGTGTAAAAGTCCCTCATTCGACCCACACGGCCGGTCCGAATTTCAAATTGCAAAAAGTCAAATTTCAAATTTCAAATTTCAAATTTCGCCCTCCGCTAGTTGGGACGCGGAGCCATGATCTAGGCACTGGCCGCCTTCGGTCGCGTTTAGCCCTTGTTCGGGTCGTTGTTTCCGGGAGGTCGCCCATGTCCGGTCGAGTCGCCGCCGCGGACCGGCTCTTCTTCCACTGCACGGAGCTGGACCGCACGAACTATCCCGAATTCCGCGACCGGATCGTGCGCGTCGAGAGCGAGGGAGTCGTACACGAGGCGCGCTCCTATCCGGGCGTGCCGCGGCTGGCCCTGGACCGGGTTCGACCCCGTCCCTGGGTCTCGCTCGAAGGGACGATGCGGAGGCGCCGCTCCTGCCGCGTGCTGTCGACCGCGCAGCCTTCGCTGCGGGTCCTGGGGCGGATCCTCCACGGGGCGCACGGGGTGAACGCGGAGCTGGATCGGGGGCCTGTGCCGTCGGGCGGGGGTCTGCAGGCTTTGGAACTGTACGCGATCGCGTTCGCGCCCGGCGGGCTCGAAGCGGGCGTGTACCATTACGACCGCCGCGGGCATCACCTGTCGCGCATCGTCGAGGGGGCGGAGCACGCGGCCTGGCTCGCGCGCGTCCCGTCCATGGTCCAGTTCGAGGGCGGGGGGCTGCTCTGGGTGCTCGTCGGGGACGGCGCGCGGGTCGAGCGGAAGTACGGGCCTCGAGCCTTTCGCTTCCTGCTGCTCGAGGCCGGCCACTTGATGCAGAACCTCTGCCTGCTGTCGTCCAGCGTCGGCTGGTGCACGCTGCCCCTCGGCGGCTTTTTCGAAAAGGAAATCGCGCGGGAGCTGAGGCTTCCCGCGGGGGACGTGGTCCTGTACCTGGCCGTGCTGGGGAGGCCGGCGCCGTCCGCCGGTGCGATTTGACCGTCCGCGCAGGTCCCTCGGAACTATCCCTTGACGCGCCTCGCTTCATCCCCTACCGTGGGCGCGTCACACCGTTTTGAGGACAACGACCCGAAAAAAGGCTGAACGCGACTGAGTGCGGCAAGTGGCTAGATCATGGCTCCGCGTCCCAACCAGCCGCGGGCGAAATTTGAAATTTGAAATCTGACTTTTTGCAATTTGAAATTCGGACCCTCCGTGGGGGTCGAATGCGGGACGTTTACACAGAGACGCGGAGACGCAGAGGCCGGGCGCTGAGTCCACCCTCCTCTGCCGGCGAAAATCGCCGGCAACGCACTGAGAGATTGATTTTAGCTTCATTTCGGCTTGTTATTTGAGGATGCACCGTGGGCGTGGCATGGTCGCGAGTCGTGGAGCTTGCCGTCGCGGAGGGACTGCTGTCGGCGGAGGCGGGGCGGCGCGCGGTCGCGGCGCTCCGGCCGGAAGCGACGACCGCGGAGGTTGCGGCCGCGACCGGTCTCCCCGCGGCTGCGCTCGGTGACCTCCTCCGGCTCGCCATGGACCGCGAGGCGAACGCGCCCGAGACGCCCACCCAGCTCTTGACCGTTCCACCGGCGCTCGTGCCCCCCTTCGCCCCGGCCCGGGACGCCGCCGGCCCGGAATCCGCCTGGGGCAGGACGTCGCCGGCGTCGCCGCTGACGGGCGCCGCCGGCCCCGACCCGGCGACGCCGCCTTCGGACACGCCCACGCTCCTCCGGCCCGGAGCGGGCCAGGAAGCGAGTACGCTCCCGCTCGCTGCGCCCCCGTCGCGCGCGGCGCCGCGCCGCATCGGCAAGTACGAGCTGCAGGGCGTACTGGGGACCGGCGGCATGGGGACGGTGTACCGCGCCTTCGACCCCCAGTTGGCGCGGCACGTGGCGCTGAAGACGCTGCGCCAGCCGGCCAGCCGAGCGGACGCTGAATGGGTCGAGCGGTTCCTGCGCGAGGCCCAGGCCGCGGCGCGCCTGCGTCATCCGGGCATCCTCTCCGTCCACGAGCAGGGCGTCGTGGACGACCTCCACTATTTCACGATGGACCTCATCGAGGGGCGCTCGCTCGCGGCGGCGCTCGCTGAAACGGACCCGGCGCGGCGGCTCCCGCTGCGCCAGGCGGTCGCCGTCCTCGCCCAGGTCGCCGAGGCCCTCGGCTTCGCCCACGCGAGCGGCGTCGTGCACCGGGACGTGAAGCCGCAGAACATCCTCCTCGACACCGAGGGGCGGCCGTACGTGTCCGATTTCGGCCTGGCGAAGGACGAGTCGGCGCCGGGCGCGCTGACGGACTCGGGCGTGCAGATGGGGACGCCGTGGTACATGAGCCCGGAGCAGGCGCAAGGGCGGGCGCGCGACGTTTCGCCGGCCGGGGACGTCTTCTCGCTCGGGGTGGTGCTGTACCAGGTGCTCACCGGCAGCCTGCCCTTCCGCGAGCCCAACCGCTACGAGCAGTACCGCGCGATCATCGAGCGCGAGCCGGCCGCGCCGACGCTGCTCGACCCCGCCGTGCCGCGCGAGCTCGAAACGGTGTGCCTCAAGGCGCTCGAAAAGGAGCCGCTGCGGCGGTATGCCACGGCGAAGGAATTCGCCGAGGAGCTGCGTCGGTGGCTGGAGGGGGAAGGCGTGCGGGCGCGGCCCCGCTCCGGGTTCGAGCGCGCGGCTCGGCGGCTGCGCGACTACCCGGGGCTCGTCGCTTCGTGCTTGACCGCCGCGGCAGCCGTTCTTTTTTTTGTCGCGGTCCCGCGCGGGCCGGAGCGGGCGCCGGCCGAGGCGGCGTGGCGGGTGGTCTACGCGGGCCCGACGGCGGGCGAGGAGCTGGCGGCCCATTGGCTGCCGGGCTCGGCGCGGCTCGCCGTCTGGAAGCTCGACAAGGACTGCATCGTCGGGGAGGCGCCGGGCGAGGGGTTTCTGACGCTGGCGCGCTGGGCCGGGGGCGACCTCCGCCTCGAGTACGAGGTCCTGCAGGAGACCGAGCCGGCGAACGACGTGGGGTGCTATTTGGCCGCCGACGTTCGCGGGCCCGTTTTCGCCGACCTGAAGGACAGCGAGGCGACGGGGTACTTCGTCGGGCTGGGGGCGAACTGGAACAGCGCGGTGAAGCTCATTGGAGAGCGGGCGCGGGAGCTGTCCCCGCCGGCGGCGCGCGCGGTCGTGCGAGGCAAGGGCGTGTGGCATGCGGTCCGGGTCGAACGCGCGGGCGCGCGGATCCGGGCGTGGGCCGCGGCCGTGGGGGAGGCGCAGGGCGCCGCGCTGCTGGATGCGGAGGATGCGGACCCGCCGCGGCACGGTCCGGGCCGGCTCCGCGCCTACTGCGGACTCTACCTGTATTCCGCGAAGAACCGCTACCGGAACATCCGGGCCGAGGTCCGCGGGCTCGACCCCGAGGAGTGCCGGTTGCGGGCCGAATGCGACCGCGCGACGCTGGAGTTCGACCAGGGGAAGCATGCCGAGCACCAGGCCCGCATGAGCCGGCTGCTCGAGAGTCCGGGTCTGCCGCCGGCGGTGCTCGCCGACGCGCGCGATCGTCTACGGCGGGGCGCGGGAGCGCTGGCCTACGCGGGCACGCCGGCGGAGGCCCGGGCGGAGGCTCTGCTCGCGCTCCGGGCGTTTCTCGAAAACCCGATGGAGGTCGGGCTCGACCGGGCGGACTTCCGCGCGGTGCTGGCGGACGAGCCCGCGCCGTTCCTTGCGGCCGTGGAAGCGCTGCGCGGCGCGCAGGCCGGCGGACCGGTGGACGAAAAGCTGAGGACGGTGGAGATCGAATGCCTTCGTGAGCTGGGTCGCTGGGAGGAGGCGGAGACGCACATCGACGCGCTCGCGGGCAGCCCACGCTGGACGTGGTACCTCGACGAGGCCCGCGTGCAGTGCCTGCTCGGGCTGGGCCGGCGGGGCGAAGCGGTCGGCCTGATCGCGAAGGAGGACGGCGTACTGCGTGCGTTCGTTCGGGCCGAGGAGGGCAACCCGGAGGAGGCGGACGCGCTCCTGGCCGCTCCGCCCGCGCGACCGGAGGCGGAGCTGCTGGAGCTGGCGCTTTTGCGCGCGCGCCAGCGTCGCGCCGCTCCGCCCGCGTGGACGAGGGAGGACGCGGCGGACCCCAACGACGCGTTCGGCGCGGTGTTGCGAGGGTTGCTTGCGGGCTGGGACGGGGACGCGCGCGCGGCCGCGGCGGAATGGCGGCGGCTGGTCGCGGCCGGCGGCCCCGCATGCAGCGACCTGGAGAGGGCGGAGGCGTTGAAGCTGCTTCCGCCGCCCCGAGCGCCTGCGGGGACGGAGGTTGCCGCGGGCGTTGCGCCGGGCCCGTCCGCATTTCACGCCCTCGCCCGACGCTTTCTGCGCTTTCTCGCGACGGAGGGCGGCGACGCGGGCGTCGCGGTTGCCGGAACCGCGTCGGCCGACCGAGAAGCCGAGGAGCGCTTCGCCTCGCGCGTTCGGCGCGACCTGCGGGTGTGGTGCCGGCTCGCACTCGGGCTCCGCGCGGAGGCGGACGGGGACGCGGCGCGGGCGCGGGACGAATACCGCCGTTGCGTCGAGGCCGCGTGCGGCCAGGAGTTCCCGCGCGCGTGGGCCGAGGAGCTGCTGGGGCGGGTGCGATAGGAAGAAGACAGCAAATTGGGAATGGTTCAAACCGGCCGCAAAACGGGGGACACGATCCTGAGTACCGCCCCACGGAAGTCGGTGACCAATAGGCGAAGGCAAGTTTGGCCGCCCGCTAGGCGCGCGAGCGAGGCGTAGTAACGGAGAACTACGGCGAGCGAGTGCAACGACGCGGGCGGCCAAAATCGCCGAGCAAATTGGTCACCAAATTCTGTGGGGCGGTACTGAGTTCCAGGAGGGTCCCCGGAGGCTCGCAAGCCCCTTCCTCAAGTCAGGTCATGTCCCCGTTTTTCTCCCCTTGAGCGGGCGAAGTCTGCTCCCCCGGATTGAACCATGCCGCAAATTGCGATTGCCCCGCCGTCTTTCGTGAACTCGCCCAATCCCGGCATTGACTCGGCGGCCGGCCTACGGCTGCCTGTCCGACGCTCGGTGGGATTTCTGACTTGACCGATTCGCAGCAAGACGTCTACAATTCAACCTGCGTTGGCCCTTCTACCTTCCTGCTGGTGCGCCATGAAACCTCCCTTTCCCGGGATGGATCCCTACCTGGAACGCCCGTCCCTCTGGGCGGACGTGCATAACACGCTGATCGCCGCGGTTCGCGCCGTGCTCACAGCCCTCCTCCCGCCCCGATATTACGTCGCGATCGAGGAGCGCATCTACCTGGCCGAAAGGGACGAGTCGGTCGGCGTGGGGATCAGCGATATTGCGGTCGCGGGCCGACCGGAGACAGGCCACCGGGACGCGGAAACGGGTCGCAGTCCGATGGGCGAGCAAGTCGTTGCCGTCGAGGTCCCTGTCCCGGACCAGATCCGGGAGACCTACCTTGAGGTCCGGGGAACGGAAGGGGACCGGGCCCTCACGGTCATCGAGATTCTCTCTCCCTGGAACAAGAAGCCCGGACCTGGGCGTCGCCTGTACCTGAAGAAGCGGCGGAACGTGCTGGGGACCGAGACGCACTTGGTGGAAATTGACCTCCTTCGCGCAGGCCAACGCATGCCGATCTGCGGCACGCCCCCGACCTCGCCTTATCGGCTTCTCGTGAGCCGGGGTGATCGGCGCCCGCACGCGACCCTCTATCCCTTTGGCCTGCGCGACTCGATTCCGGACGTGCCGGTCCCGCTCGCGGCAGGGGATGTGGAGCCCGTCGTGCGTCTCGGCGAAGTGCTGCATGCCCAGTACGAGGGTGCGCGCTACTATCTGCGCATTGACTACCGGGGGGAGGCCGCCGCGCCGCTCCTGCCCGAGGCCGACCGCGCCTGGGTCGAGACGCGCCTCCGAGCCGCCGGGCTGTGCTGAACGGGGGGGCCGGTGGCTGGGGGCGGAGAGGCCGGCGAGGGCTGTTCCTATCCTAATCTGTCCAGATCGGGCTTGTTCAAGGCTGCACGGAGGGGTAGAATCGCACACATCGGACGGTGTGGCGAACAGCGGAGGCCGGCATCCACGGCGGTCACCCTTGGGCGGCTCCCCTCCGACGGCGCTCGATTTTCCACCTGCCGGTTGGTCGTCCCTATAGCTTCTCGGGAGCGCAGGGTCATGGATCGCGCGAAAACGATGGTAGGCCCTTCTCCCGCGGCGGCGGTCTATGGTTGGCTTGACCCCGCCCGACCCGGACCGACCCCTGCCGAGGTTTTCGAAGGCTGGCCGCTTGACGAGGAGGGCCCGGTCGAGCTGATTGGAGGGTGGGTGCTGCCCATGCCGCCTGGCGACTTCGAGACGGGGGAGCTGTGGAGTGAGCTTGCGGCCGCGCTCCGTCCGCTGGTGAAAGCCCGGCGCTGGCGTATGGCCTTGGATGCGCGGCATCGCCTCCCGAGACCGGCGAATACGGTAGTCTTCCCGGACGTCGCGATTCATGCCACTTCCCGGGTAGCGTGCATCGCCGGGACCAAGACCCTCGGGCGTGTGCCGGACCTCGTAGTCGAGGTGCTGTCCGAGGAGACCCATGAACGCGACCTGGGCCCACGGGGCGCGAAGTTCCTCGCCTATCAACAGAGCCGTGTCCGCGAATACTACTGCTGCTGGCCGGACGGCCGCAAGTCGTTTGGCTTCGTGTTGCGACGGGGAGCGTACGTGCCGATTCGTCCGGATGCCGAGGGCTTCTTCCGGAGCGACCTCCTCGGGGTCTACCTCCGCCTCGTAGAGCCTGCGACACGGCCGCTCTGATGCGCTCGCTCGCCGTAGTTCTCCGTTACGACGCCTCTCTCGCGCGCGTCGCGGGCGGCCAAACTTGCCTTCGCCTATTGGCCACCGCCTTCCGTGGAGCGGTACTCAGATGAAGCGGATCGCGTCGATCGGGTTCATCCGCGCCGCGCGGGCGGCCGGGTACAGCCCGCCCAGCACGCCGAGCAGGATCGCGAGGCCGAACGAGCCGGCCAGGAGCCACCACGGGGTCACCGGCTGGAGGGGGAGGAGGCGGCCGACGAGCAGCACGCCCGCGTAGCCCACGGCGCAACCGAGCAGGCCGCCGACGGCGCCGAGGTTGAAGGACTCGAAAAGCACCAGGCGCATCACGTCCCAGGCGGTCCAGCCGTTCGCCCGCAGGATGCCGAACTCGGCCACACGGTCGAGGACGCTCATCAGCATCGTGTTCAGGATGCCCACCGTTCCCACCATCACCGCGATCGACGAGACGACGATCAGGAAAAGGTCCAGGTTCGCGACCAGGCCGTTGAACTCGTTGTTCCATTGCGCGGTGTCCTTCGCGTCCACGTCCGGGAGCACGCGCTCGATTTCCTGCTTCACCTCCGCCAGGCGCGACCGGTCGCTCAGCTCGACGTAGAAGTTCGACACCACGTCCGCGCGGACCAGGTGGCGCGAGCGCACGACGTCCATCGGGAGGATGAGCGCGACGTCGAGGAACTTCGCGCCGGTCTCGTAGATGCCGATGATCTCGTAGCTCTCCTTGCCGATGAGGAGCGCGTCCCCCACGTCCTTCTTGTACCGCCGCGCGACCTCCTGCGAAATCACGACGACGAGCCGGCCCGCGTCGCCGACCTCCAGGAAGCGGCCTTTGCGCCAGTTCTTCCGGTTCGAGTAGACGCCGCCGGCCGAGAGCCGCGCGCGCTCGGCCGGGTCCACGCCGAAGATCGCCAGCGCGGACATGAGGCCCGCGGCGAGGGTGTTTTGCCCGTTGACGCTGGGCGCCAGCTCCCAGACCTCGGGGACGACGGCGCGCACGCCCGGGATCGCGGCGATCCGCTTGCCGTACGGTTCAGGCAGCTTCGAAAGGATCGGGTCCATGGAGTCCCGCTTCAGGACCACCAGCCCCTCGATCATGGAAAGGGTCTGGGAGACGGAGGCTTTGAGACCCGCCGAAACCGAAATCAGCGAGACGACGCCGACGATGGCGATCGAGAGGCCGATGAGGGCCAGGCCGGAACGGAGTTTCTTCGAGAGCAGGTTGCTCCAGGCGAAGCGGTACAAGGCCGGGCTCCCCTTCGAAGCGAGGCTGAAGAATGCGATGTAAAAAAAAGTAACAATCCGAACTGAGGCTGAACTCGACCGACGGCGGCAATGGGCTAGCCCCTGGCTCCGCGTCCCAGCTAGACGTGGGCGAAATTTGAAATTTGAATTTTTGCAATTTGAAATTCGGACTGGCCGTGGGGGGCGAATGCGGGACTTTACCACAGAGACGCAAAGACGCAGAGGCCGGGCGCTGAGTCCACCGTCCTCTACCGGCGATGATCTCCGGCAACGCACGGAGAGATCGAAGGTAGCTTCACTTCAGCTTGTTGAAAAAAAGTCGCCGGAGCTCCCGCTCAATGGGGCCCTTCCCCGGGCAGGTCCGCGAGCCGAAAGACGAGGATCCGGTCCGCGATCGGGTCCCCGGGCGCGAGGGTCAGCTCGTCTTCCGCGAGGGTCGGCCGGTGCCGCCCGAAGGGGTTGTCGAACTCCTGCCACGGCGGGTTGCGCTCCAGGAAGCGGCGGAACTCGAGCAGACCCGCGTCGGCCAGCTCGAGGCGAAACGTTACGTCGAGGACCAGGTGCGAGTAGCCTTCCTCGCGGCGCTTCCGGAGCGCGGACTCGACCGCCTCCGCGCCGCCGGGGGTCGCGAGCAGCTCCGCCAGGGGGCGCGTGGCCGACTTCACCTCGATCGAGAACGGCAGGAGCAGGTTGGCGCACTGCGGGGCCAGCACGATGCCGAGACGTCCCTGCCCCCGTTCGGCGAGAAGCGACTCCACGGCGCGCGCGTAGCCGGAGCGAAGACCCAGCAACTCGTGCGCGCCCGGGGCGTGCGATGCCAGAAGCGCGGCGCAGAGGCACGCCGCGGCCCCGAGCGTGCCCACGCGCCCGTGCGCGGCGGCGACCGTCCGCTCGACGAGGGCGGTGCCACCCGCGGCGGCGAGCAGGATGCCCGGCACCAGGAGCGAAGCGAAGATCCGCGGCCCCCAGCTCGTCGAGCGCGCGCCGTACAGGGCGACGACGGCGAAGAGCACGAGGAGCGCGAGATCGAGCGGGGCGCGGCGCCGCACGCCGACCGCGGCGCCGGTCGCGGCGAGCGCGGCGACCGCCGGGCCGGCGTACTTGCCGAAATCGAGGAACGGCTCAACGGTCCAGCGTGAACGCGCCGCGACGACCCCGACGAAACCGAGCAGATGGCGGTTCATGGCCGGGTCGTACCACGACGCGAGGCAAAAGGCGCCGTGGAGGAGCGCTCCGGTCGACAGCCCGACGACGGCCCAGAGGCCAAGAAGCTCCGCCGAAAGTCGTCGTTCGATCTTGCCGGCCAGGACGAGCGCGGCGCCCGCCGTGCCCGTGGCGACGACGAGGACCGCGGCCGCGGGGTTGGTCCAGAAGGCGGCGGCGAAGAGGGCGCCGGAGGCCGCCGCGAACAGGCGCGGTCGCGCGCCGGCCGGGCCGGGGAGCACGCCAGGTAGCGCGCGAAGCAGAAGCCAGAGCGCGGCGATACAGAGGGCGAGGTAGTTCGCATCGGAGAGGGCGCTGCGGTGGTAGAAGAGGAGGTACGGCATGGCGGTCCCCGCCGCCAAGGCGACGAGCCCGGCCGCCGGCCCCCAGGCCCGGCGCGCGAGTGCGCCGAGGGCGAGCACCGAGGCCCAACCGAGGAGCGCCGCGGGCAGGAGGAACACGCCGGGGACGAGCTCGGCCCAGTCCGTGACGACGAGCGCGCGAAACGGGAGGTAGAGGATGAGCGCCTGCAGCGGCTTGAAGAAGACCGCCTTCGGCAGGCGGAAGTGGACGGCCTCGCCGAAGAAGGAGTACAGGCCTTCGTCGGGGAGGCGGAGGCCCTGCTCGGCGAGGTGCCAGGTGCGGGACGCGAGCGCGCCCGCGGCCAGCGCGGCAGCGAGGGCGAGCTCCGCCCGGGTCCACGGATGGGGGGCGAGGGACTGTTGCATCAGGTTCGCCGCGGGCTGCTCCTGGGTGGGCATGCTTCAAAACCTGGAGTCATGGCGATTTCGGGCCTGGTTCAAACGTGGGTGACAGCCTGCCGTCGGCCGCCTGCCGTAGGGGCGCCCCTTGTGGACGCCCACGACCCGCTGCAAGTTGTTGGAGTGCGCGGTGTCGCCAACAGGGCGGGCACAAGGCCCGCCCCTACGTCCGGACACGAAAGCGTGTTCGCGCCCGCGCAAGAATTACTTTACATTTCCGTGGATCGACCGATGCCTGGGGGCGCGGGCCAGAGGGCCGCGCCCCCAGGAGCCTCGAGGTCCGAATCCGCGCAGTTATTTTTGCGCGGGCGCTTACCCACACGCTGCCAGATTTGAACCATGCCCGATTTCGCTCCGAGCGCTCGGCTGGGAAGGGGCGAGTTCGAACCTGCGGGAGAGGGAAGGACGCGCCGAGACCGCTCCCTCACGGTCGCGGTTCGGGTTGCCGGCGGCGAGGGTCGCGGGCTTCCGGACGATCAACTCGGTCCTCCGTCCCGCTTCCGAGCGACGCCGTAGGCCTTCAGCTTGCGCCAGAGCGTGACGTAGCTGATGCCGAGGAGGCGCGCGGCTTCGCCGTAGTTCCCGCGGGTGCGCTCCAGGGCCGCGAAGATGTGCCTGCGGTTCAGCTCTTCCAGCGGGGGGAATTCGGTCGGGCCGGCCCCAGGTGCGTCGGCCGCGGCCCCCGTCGCCGCCGGAGGTTCCGCTCCCACGGCGGCGGCGGGAGCGATGCGCGTGGTCGGCTCCGGAGCGTCGGCCGGGGTGACCGCGCCGCGCGGCGCCTCCGGCGCGAGCTCCGTGTCCTCTTCCACGACGACCGACACGGCGACCGGCTGGTGGTCGCGCACCGCCGGGGAGAGGTCGGCCACGGTCAGCTCCCGTCCGCCGAGCGTCGCCATGCGGCGCACTTCGTTCTCGAGCTGCCGGACGTTGCCCGGCCACGGGAAATCCATGAGCCGGCGCAGCGCCTCCGCATGCACCTGCCTGAGCGGCTCGTGGTCCTCGTCCGCGATGCGTCGGAGAAAGTGCTCGACGAGAATGGGGATGTCTTCCTGCCGCTCCCGCAACGCGGGGAGCCGCACCGAGACGACGGCGAGGCGGTAGAACAGGTCCTCGCGGAAGCTCCCCGCCCGGATCCGTTCCTCCAGGTCGCAGTGGGTCGCGGCCAGCACCCGGACCTTCACGTGCCGGACCGGCCCGCCGCCGACCGGGCGCAGCTCCCCGTCCTGGAGCACGCGCAGGAGCTTGACCTGCATCGCGGGCGGCATGTCGCCGACCTCGTCGAGGAAAAGCGTCCCCCCGTCGGCCAGCACGAAGAGCCCGTCCCGGTCCCGGTCGGCGCCGGTGAACGCGCCGCGCACGTGCCCGAAAAGCTCGCTCTCCAGCAGCGTCTCGGAGAGCGCCGCGCAATTCACCGTGACGAAGGGCCGGTCGCGGAGCGTGCTCTCGACGTGGAGGGCGCGCGCCACCAGCTCCTTGCCCGTGCCGCTCTCCCCGAGGAGGAGCACCGGCGCCGTGGAGGCGGCCAGGGGATCGAGGGCGGCGAAGAGCTTGCGCAGGGGCTCGCTCCGGCCCAGGATCCACTCGTGCCGATAGGCGCGGTCCTTCTTCGCCTCGCGCTCGTCGATCGAGCGTCTGGCCTGCGCGAGCTCCGTCTCCTGGCGCGCCACGCGGTCCTTGAGCCCCGTGTTCGCGGTCTCGGCCTCCTGCTGCTTCCGGACCGCCTCCGCGTGGAGGAACGAATTCCGCACGGCGAGCGCCGCCGCCGCGCAGAAATTCTCGACCACGGGCAGGTCGTGGTCGCGGAACGCCCCCGACTCGCTGCGGTTGTCAAGGTAGATGCAGCCGATCAGGCGTTCGCCGTAGCGGAGCGGCGCGCAGAGGACCGACTGGAGCTGGAGGTTGCTGACGCTCGCGAACTTCCGGAAGCGCGCGTCGGTCGCGGCGCTGGCGGCGATCACGGCCCGGCCGCTCTGGAGGACCTGTTCGGCGATGGTGCGGCTGACTTCGAACTCCGGCTTGGCGATGTCGGACTCCTCGAAGTTGCGCGCGGCCTTCACCTCGAGGCGTCGCTCCTGCACGAGGATGACGAAGCCCCGCTCCGCCCCGAAGAGGGCGATGACCGCGTCGATGATCTTGTCGAGGAGTCGCTTCGGATTCAGCTCGGCGAGGAGGGCGCGGTGGATCTCCAGCATCCGGGCGAGACCCTGCTCGCCGAGGAGCCGGGTTTCCGTGCGTCCCGGCGCGCGGCGCGTGGAATCGAGCGGGACGGGCGGGGCGGAGAAGGCGGTGCAGCGGTCTTCGGAGAGGCGAAAGGTGGAGGCGCCCGTGGCGCCCGCGGCCGGGGTTGCGGACGAGGGGCTCGCGGGGGCGATCCCCGTGCCCGAGGTCGCGGAGGCGCCGGCGCCGGCGCCGGCGGCGGAGGCCGCGGCAATGGCGGCCGCGGCGGTCCCGGTGTTCGCGGAGGCGCCGGCGGCGGAGCCCAGCGTGAGGTCGATTTTGGGCGTGGGGGCCGAGGCCAGATTTCGAGCGGCGCTCAGGGCGGCGCTCGGAGACGCGGCCGCCTCCAGCGCGGGCGGGTTCGCGAGCGCGTCGGCGAGCGTCGCGGAGGCGCAGGCGTACTCGAGCAGGGAAACGCGCTGCGCGAGTCCTTTTCGCAGGAGGAGGGCGAGCAGGTCGCGGACCTCCTCGGGTGGGATGCCGCAGCCGAGGGCGAGCGCGGTGACGGAGGCGGGTCCGCCGAGCCGGGCGAGGTGCTCGAGGACGCGGCGTCCGCTTTCGGGGAGGTGTTTCAGCCGGCCGGCCACGACGGCGGACATGGGGTCGGGCACCTGGAGCTGCCGAGGGTCCTCCACGTCGGCCTGCCAGCGGCCGTGGGCGCGGAAGAAAATGCGTTCCTCGGCCAGGAGGGCGAGCGCCTGGAGGAGGTGGAGGGGGAAGCCGCGCGTTTCCTGGAAGAGCCGCTGGGAGATCGCCCGTGGAACTTCGAGGAGCCCCAGGAGCTGCCGGAGGATCTCGCCCGAGTCTGCAAGATTGAGTCCCAGGATGTCGAAGACCGTCAGGCTGCCCTGGCGCAGCAGCCGCGCCACCATCCTTTCCGCGGCGGGCGTGGCCCAGCGGCCGCGCGCGTAGGAGACGGCGACGCGTAACCGGGGGAGCAGCGCCGGCTGCGCCTCCGCGCCCGTCCCGGCGCCCGCCGCGGCGGCCGTCCCGGTCGCCGGTCCCGCGGGGACGAGCGTGGTGGCCGGAGGATTCGTCGCGAGCCAACGGACGACCTCGGTCCCTTCCTCGTCCAGGAGGTGCGCGTCGTCGAGCAAGAGCACGGTCGGACGCTCCCCGATGCCCGCGAGGAGACGGTCGACGAGGCTCGCGGCCTCTTCGCCCAATCCTGCCGTGGAGGGGCGCGGGTGCCCGGCCGGCCCCGACCCCGGGGGCTGCGGGGACGCCGTCGCCGCGAGGGCGCGGAGCCAGGAAAGGGAAGAGGCCGGGGCGTGGCAGCGGGCCTCGAGCACGCGCAGTCGCCCCCAGAGAGCCGCGCCCACTTCTCGCAGGAAGCGGGAGCGGCCGCTCCCGAGTGCGCCGCGAAAGAGGAGGAGACCAGGGCCGGGGGGCCCGCCCGCGCCTGTCGGCTCGTACGACGGACCCGAGAAGCCGGCGGTCGCCGTTGCGCTCCCCGCGCCCGGTGGCTCGCCCGGCGTCGCCGCGACCGGCTCGGCCGTACACGCGTGGACGGCCGAGGCGAGCAGCGCTTCGCGTCCCCGGAGGGGCGGGAGAAAGGGTTGCGGCAGGAGGTCCTCGATGCCGGACGGGAGGCCCGCGACGCGGTCGGAGCGGAGGGCCTCGAGGCACTCGCGGGCGGAGGCCGGCCGTGCCGACGGGTCGGGCGCGAGCATGCGACGCAGGGTGCGGGCGACTTCGGGGGTCAGGTCCGGATGGGCCTCCGGGACGGCGAGCGGGGCGGAGGGGGGGACGCCGGGGAGGGCGACCACGAAACACGCGGCAAGCGAGTACAGGTCGGACCGATGGTCGGGGATGGCGCCGCGGGCCAGCTCCGGCGCCGCGAAGGGGGCGGGCGGGGGGGGCGGCGGCCACTGCACGCGATCCGCGAGGCCGCCGTCGACGAGGGCGAAATCGGCGCCGGCCGAGGGGTCCGCGAGGGGGCCGCCCGCCTCGCCGCGCACGATGAGGTTGCCCGGGTGGAGCCTGCCGTGGACCTCCGCGCGCGCGCGCAGGGCCTCGAGGGCGGAGCAGGCCTGGGCGAGGAGGTCGGACCAGCGCACCGCGACGAGGGTGGCGAGCGCGGTGGCGAGGTCGCGGCCGACCACGTACTCTCGAACGATGTAGAGCCAGCCGGTGGAGAGGGGCGGGAGCGCGCGGACCGTTTCCGGGAGAGGGGAGCGCGGGAAGGGTGGCATGGGCGAGAGCGGTGGCTGGGGGCGCGGGATCAGCGTTTCGATGAGCCCGACCGCTTGGGGCACGACGAGGTGGCTTTCCTGGGTTCCGCCCAGCCGGCGGCAGGATTGGAGGAAGTGGGTGCGCTCCTCGGCGGAGAGCGCGCCGCGAGGGAAGGCTTTGAGGCAAAGGAGGTGCTCGGGAGAGTCCAGGTCGCGGACGTGGAAGCCCAGCCCCAGCTTCCCCGGCGGGAGGGCCTCCAGGAGCTCGTATCTGCCGTTCAAGAGCATAGCGCGAGTATCCGCGGCCAAAGGTTGAAACAGGACGTGGCGCTTCGAGGCCAGCCGCGCCGAGCGAAGGGCCCGCGGCGCGCCGTGGGCAGGGCCCGCGAGGGGCCATGCCGCGGCGCGGGCCGGCAACTCTGCGGAAAAGCCAGGGGCCCCGCCCATTCTAGCCCAGGTTGGAAGGGGGGTCAAACGGAAACCCGCGGCAACCTTTCAAATCGAAATACGTTACGTCCGATAAAGCATGAGCCCGATGCTTGTCGGCATGGCCTGTCATGAGTTGCGGTTACGGTCGGTGGTCGGGCGGATGGGGACCTGTCGGGTGCGGGAAAGAGGTGCGGGGGAGCATGTTCGGAACTGCCGACGACGCCGCGTGCGGACGACTGCGATGCTCGGCAACGAGGGCACGGCAGCGCCGTGCCCCTACCGAGAGGAGGCGATCCGCAGGAGGGGTCCGATTTGGCACGCCAGGCGTTGGGGGACGAGGGAGGCGCCCCGGTCCTCCGACTGTGGGCGCAGGGGAATGGCGCTGCCGTGCCCGCCAGGCGAGAATTCGCACTCGACCTCGCACGAGGGGAAAGGCAGGGCCCGCTCTCGGGCAGTCGGCCGTGAGGTGAGGCTGCGCCCCGGCACGCGGCGTTGCGCAAACCATGTCCTTGACGCTCCCAAGCTCCTCCTGTATATACTGCACCGCGATTTTGTCCCCGTACCGCTCCACGGAAGTCGGTGGCCAATAGGCGAGGGCAAGTTTGGCCGCCCGCGAGGCGCGCGAGCGAGGCGTAGTAAAGGAGAACTACGCCGAGCGAGCGCAACAAAGCGGGCGGCCAAAATCGCCGAGCAAATTGGTCACCCAATTCCGTGGGGCGGTACTCAAGCCGTTCGCCGGGCTCTCGAGGGTCTGTCGATTTACGGCGACTCGGGAAGCGAAGGCTGGATCCGGGGGTCGCCTGTCCCGTGTTCGAGGTACGAGCCGTGACGTGGACCGCGATCGCCGGGGCGGCCTCGGCGGCGAGCGACGCGCTGCTCGACCTGGTATTCCCCCGACATTGCTACGCGTGCGGGGCCTCGCTCGCCGCGACGCACGAACGCTTCCTGTGCGCGCCGTGCAACTCCCGGATCCGGTTCCTCGGGGACCGGTATTGCCGCCGCTGCGGCCTCGGGCAAGGGCCGTACGTCCCGTCGGAAACGGGCTGCCTCAACTGCTCGACGCTGGAACTCTCCTTCTCGCGCGCGCTCGGCGTCGCAAGCTACGAAGAGGTGCTGCGGGACCTGATCCACCAGTTCAAGTTCCAAGGGCGCGTGCAGCTCTCGGTGTTCCTCGGCGAGCTCCTGGTCGAGCGCGTGCGCGCGGAACGGTTTGCCGAGGGGCTCGACGTGATCGTGGCGAGTCCTCTGCACCGTCGCCGGGAGCGCGAGCGCGGGTACAACCAGGCGGCACTTTTGGCGGAGCGGGTGGCACAGGCGTTCCTGCTGCCGCTGGCGCGGCGCGGGCTGCGCAAGGTGCGGGAGACGCCGTCGCAGACGACCCTGGCCCGGACGGCGCGCTTCGAAAACCTCCGGGGCGCGTTCGGGGTCCCCAGGCCCTCCGAGGTGGAGGGCCGACGCGTGCTGCTGGTGGACGACGTGCTGACGACGGGCGCCACGGCAAGCGAGGCCGCGCGCACGTTGCGAGCGGCCGGAGCGACGGAAGTGCGCGTTGCCGTGGTCGGGAGATAGGGAAAAATGTACTTGCGCTTGGACCTCGGCGTCGAGGTCGCGGACGGCAAATTTCTGGCGCTGGTCCCGCGCGACATGCTGGTGCCGACCTCCGGCTCGTCGGTGTTCGCGACCTCGATGGACAACCAGTCCTTCATGGACCTCCACGTGATGGAGGGGGAGACCGACCTCGTCACGAAGAGCCGCAGCGTGGGGCGCTATCGGATGGAGGGACTGCCGAAGGGCCCGAAGGGACAGGTGCAGTTCCAGGTGACGCTCGCGGTTTCGGGGACGGGCCTCCTGACCGTGAAGGCGATGGACATGATCACCGGCTATCCGATCCGCGTGAGCGGGCCGGAGAATCGGATCGTTTCAATCCGATGAATCCCCGAGAAGGAGGGCGAAACGAGATGGGACCGCGTTCGCTCGGCGGCCGACCCTGGGGCTTGGGGGCGGCATGGCTGCTGGTCGCGTCGGGGCTGTTCGCCTCCCAGCCTCCGATCGGCCCGGCCGCGGGCGCGCGGGCGGGTGGAGCGGGCGCCGCGGCGGCGGGGGCGGCGGCCGAAGGGGAGTCGAAGGAGGGGGAGACGGCCGTCGCGAATCCTGAGGCCGCCGCGGAAGCGGCGGCGGGCGAGGAAGAGGCGGTCTGGCACCCCTTCACCTGGAGCAAGCCGCACCTGAAATTCACGGTGCTCGGCGGGGCGCTCGTTCGTTATGACATCTTCAATAATTTCGACTTTGACGAGAGGATCGACGACTCGGACGCGGAGGTGATGGAGCAGCTCCGGCTGGGCTTCGAGCTGGACGTCCACGAGCAGCTTCGGCTCCATCTCGAGCTCCAGGAGTCCCGCGAGCAGGACTCCCGCGTGCAACTGGCCCCGGACGACGACGGCACGGAGGTCCGGCGAGCCTCTGCCACCCTGTACAACCTCGGTCCCATCTCCGTGACCGCGGGTCGTCAGGACCTGAGCTTCGGCGCCGGCCACATCATCGATCCCTACGATTTCCGCGTCCTGGACACCCATTTCGACGCGGGACGAGTCGATGGGACCTTCGGCGACGTGGAGGCCACAATCTACTACGCGCGCCCCGTCGACCAGCTCCCGGATCCGAACAGCGGCAGCGAGCACATCGAATTCTTCGGGCTGCACGCGGGGTGGACGGTCCTGCCGGAGTTGCAAGCGGAGCTGCTGTACCTGCACTATCGGGACGATCGTGAGGAGTTCGGCGGGATCCCGGCGGAGGTGGAAGAGGACCCGCCCGTCCTCGCCCCGTCCACGCTGGACCTCGACCTGGTGGGGCTGCGCCTCTCCGGCAAGGTGCTGGACGAGCTGGTCTTCGACGTCGAAGCGGCGGGGCAGTTCGGGGACTTCGGTCCGAACGCGCTCGGCAGCTTCGCCGTGTGGAGCAAGCTGGGGTACAATTTCCGAGGCGTGTTCGCCGAGCCGTATGTCGGCGCGGAGTACAACTATTCCACCGGCGACGCGGACCCCGGCGACCGGGACACGAACACGTGGGTCTCGCTCTTTCCCTCCATCTCGAATTATTCGTTCTACACGCTGTCCAACCTCCGGGAGACGGTCTTTACGCTCATCCTGACGCCTTTGGAGTCCCTGGAGCTTGAGGTCGACTATCGGCTTCTCCGGTTGAACGAGCGCCGCGACGCCTTGTACGACGAGGACTTCAAATTCTACCTGAGCGACCCCACGGGGAATTCCGGCACCGACCTCGGTCAAGAGCTGGATTTCAACGCGACCTACACGCTCTTCGAGCACCTCGACTTCGAGGCGGCCTACGCCAAACTCTACAGCGGGCAATTCCCGAAGGGCGTGACCGGGGACGACGCCGGCCCGTTCTACGGGTACGTCCAGGCGAGGATCAAGTTCTGAGGCGCCGGCCCGGTCGGCGGAGGCGTCACTGAAAAAATCGCGAAGCGGGGAGAACCGCTTGACGGAACCGCGACCGTGAGGGAGCGGTCTCGGCGTATCCGACGTTTCCCCCGGATTCAGTCCCGCCAGCGAGTTGCGAATTTCGCCGACTTCGCGAATTCCATCTTTTGGTTTCGCTCTTCAGGCGGCGCGTGCGGCGAGAACCGCGACACTTGGTCGGCAGCCCCGCCTGAAGGTGGAACTACGAACCCGTTGGGCTCGAAGGCTCCACTTCTTTAGCGTTGTGGTGCTAGGCGTGCGCTCCCGGCTCAACGCGCGTCTCATTTTCCGCCGGGTGGCGTGCCTCCCGCATCGGGAGCGGGGGCGGGGGCCGCGGGCGCCGCATCGGCCGCGCGCGGTGACGCCTCGCCGCCGCCGGCTCCTGCGTCGCCGGGCGGGACGCTGGTCTCGCGCGGGCATTCGCAGACCGCCGCGCCGACGACTCCCTTGCAGTGGTTGCACCCGCACTTCGCCTTCTCCCCTCCGCAGCGGCAGCCGCCCGTTCCGCAGTAGCAGCCCGCGCCCGGGTCCTTCCCGCAGTGGTTGCACTTGCACAGTCCGCCGGTCAGCTTCGCGCACTTGCACGGCGTGGCCGTGCGTTCGTAGGGCTTCGTGCCGAGCCCCGCGACCGCGGCAGCGTCCGCGCCCGCGGTCGCCCCGCCGGCCTTGTCCCCCTTCCCTTTTTTCGGCACCGGTTCCGAGCCGGGACCCGAGCGGCAGCCCGCCGCGAGGGTGACCGCCAAAGCGATCGTCGCCACGAGCACTGCGAGCCGGGGTCCGTAGTTCACGCCCCTCGTCATGCGCTTGTCCTCCACGTCCATGCCGGCGTCAATTTCCGACGTCCTGACTTCCACTACTTCGCGGGACCGAAACGGTCCGGGAGTCCCCGCAGGTCGAAATGCAACTCGCGCCCGAAACAGCGCAGCGTGCGCTCGGAGAGGGCGCCCATTCCCCCCAGGGCGAGCGCGCCTGCGAGGGCGAGGCCGCCGAGTCCGAGGGCGAGCCTCCGTTCGCGCGCGCTTCGCGCCGGCCGCCGATCGAGAAACGGCAATGCCGCAAGCCCCAGCGCGGGCAGGAGCGCGAGAAAGGGCTCGAGGTTGCGCGACGGCAGGCCGCCCACGCGTTCGGGGAGGAACTTCATGCCCTGGTACACGGGCAGGAAGAACCACTCCGGCCGGACGCCGGTCGGGGTCACGAGCGGATCGGCCTTTTCGCCCAGCTCGAACGGGGCGAGGACCGCGAGCGCGGCGAGCAGACCGAGAAGGAGATTCGCGGCCAGCGCGCCGCGGAGCCACTCTCGCGAGACGGGAGTTGCCGTTGCGACGGCGTGGACGGGGACGGAGGCGGACGACGCTTCCACGGGCGAAGCGCAGCGGAGTCGCAGGATGGCGTACACCTGGAGAGCGAGGGCGAGGCCGGCGGCGGCCGGGAGGAGGAGGACGTGCACGGCGAAGAACCGGCCGAGCGTCGGCTCGCCGACGACCGCGCCGCCGCGGATGAGGCGGAGAAGGGAGGGGCCGAACCCGGGGACGGCCCCGGCCATCTCGGTGCCGATGGTCGTCGCCCAGTACGCGAGCTGGTTCCACGGAAGGACGCAGCCGGTGAAGCAGAGGGCGAGGAGAGCGGCGAGGACCGCCAGGCCCGCGAGCCAGGCCAGCTCTCCGGGGCGTTTGTAGGCGGCGAGCACGAAGGCCCGCGCGAGGTGCAACGCCGCGAGCAGCACGAGGAGGTGGGCGCCCCAGACGTGCAGGTTTCGGATCAAACCGCCGGCGGGGACGCGCGTGACCAGGTGCTCCAGGCTCTCGAAGGCGCGGTCGGTCGTGGGCTTGTAGTACACGAGCAGGAGCGCGCCGGCCGCCAGTTGGAGTGCGAGGAGGAGCGCGGTGGCCAGGGCGAGCGCTGGGGACCAGCCGGTCTCCGGACCGGCGCCGGAGGGCGTGCCGAGGTGGGCGCGGCCGAAGGCCCGGAGCGAAGACCAGCCGAGCCGGGCGTCGAACCAGGCGGCGAGCGTTTGCACTCCGGTCATCCCCCGATGACGATCAGGCCGCCTTCCTCGCGGACGGGGACGGGCGCGAGAGGGCCGGCGACGGGACCGCCGAGGACCTTGCCCGCGGCGTCAAAGCGGCCGCCGTGACAGGGACAGCGGATTTCCCCGTCCTTGTCGCTCCACCGCACGAGGCAGCCGAGGTGGGTGCAGATCGCGGAGACGGCCACGAGTCCGTCGGGGCCGTGAAGGACGAGAATGGGCCGTCCTCGATAGACGGCCATCCGGGCCTTGCCGCGTGGGAGCTGATGGGCCGGGCACAGCTCGAGCCGAGTCGGGCCGAGGTCTCCTTCCTCGGGCCCCCACAGGTAGGCGGCGACCGGGGCGAGGCCGCCGGCCAGGGTCGCCGCCACCGAGCCCGCGAACAGGCGGTCGAGGAAGTCGCGACGTGGGAGGGCGGGTTCGGGTGCGGTCGGAGTCACGCGCTCAGTAGCAATGGCGATGGCCGAAGAAAAACCCCACGCGCCAGTGGAAGTCCGGTTCGTACGGGTAACCGTAGTAGACCCGCTCCGGCGTCCAGGCCGTGGCGATCATGTAGTCGATCACGAGCGGGCCGACGCCGTTGTCGCGGAGGTACTGGAGGTCGGGCGACTTGAGGTAGAAGCGCGTACGGGACGCCGAGACCCGGCGCATGATCTCCTGGTCCGGGACCTTGGCTTGGGACCAGGCGACGATCTCGGGCAGGGTCACGATCGGCGGCAAGGGCGCGGTTTGGCACCCGGTCAGGGCGGTGCATGCGAGAAGCAGCGCGACCGCGGAGAGCGGCCAGAGCGGGCGTGCGGAAGGTGAGCGCATGGTGATTCCATCCACTGTCTGCGTGGACCCCCTGGGGCGCGACGCCGACGGCGCCGCTTCGTGGCATGATTGTACCACTTTCATGCCCCGGTTGCGAGTCCGTTGCCTGCGGCGTCGCCGTTGCCCCGATGCTTGTCCGCGCCCCGCGCCGCCGCCGCTGCAGCCGCCGCCGCCGCCGCCGGCACCATCGAGGCGCCGCTCTCGGAGCTCCCGTTTCCGGCACCGCCCGCCGCGAGTCCCGCGCCGGTCCCGATCCGCGCCGTGCCGACCCGGGTGGCGGACGGCGGATCGGGCAGGTGGTGCCCGTTGACCAGCGCGACGAGCCGTTCCACCACGCTTCGGTCCCACCAGTTCTTTTCGAGCCCGCGCGTGAGCACGTCCAGCGCCTCGGCCGGCGACATGGCGCGCCGGTACGGGCGGTTGGTCGTCATGGCGTCGTAGCAGTCCGCGACCGCGACGATGCGCGCCCCGACCGAGATCTCCTCCCCCTTCAAGTGGTCCGGGTAGCCCGAGCCGTCCAGCCGCTCGTGGTGGTGCCGGATGATGGAGAGGAGCTGCCGAATCGAGCGGAGCGGCCGGCAGATGTCCTCCCCGATCACCGTGTGCTGGACGATAATCGAGAACTCCGCGTTCGTGAGCTTGCCCGGCTTGTTGAGGACGTCGTCGCGGATCCCGATCTTGCCGATGTCGTGGAGGATGCCCCCCTTCCTCACGATGTCCACTTCGTCCTCGGGCAGGCCCAGGGCGCGTGCGATGGCGGTCGAGTAGTTCGACACGCGCTCGACGTGCCCTTCCGTATACGAGTCTTTGGCCTCGACGGCGCGCGCCAGGGAGAAGAGGACGTTCTCGGCCGACTCCAGGTTGTCGGTGAGCCGCTTGATGCGGAGGTGGGAGCGCACGCGCGCCATCAGCTCGGTCGGGTTGACGGGCTTCGGCACGAAGTCGTCCGCGCCGGCGTCGAAGGCCTGGAGCTTGTCTTCCATGCGTTCGAGGGCGGTGACCATGATGATCGGGAGGAGGTGGGTGCGGGGGTCTTCGCGCAGGGCCCGGCAGGTCTGGAACCCGTCGAGCGTGGGCATCATGGCGTCGAGGAGGATGAGGTCGGGGTAGGCCTGCAGCGTGAGTTGGATGGCCTCCATCCCGTCGCGGGCCTGGAGGATCTCAAAACCGCCGGCCGCGAGCATCGCCCGCATCAGGCTCCGGTTGCTCTCGCTGTCGTCGACGACGAGGATCGTGGCCTTCGCATGGGCCATGGTCAAGCTCCCGCGGGTCCGGAGAGGCTTCACGCCCCCTCTCCGTGCGTTCGGCGGATTGCATCATACAAACATTCCACACAAAAGGAAGGACAATTCCGGGGCGGAACCGAGATTCCCCAAGGCCTTTTCCTTGACACCCCGGGAGGGGCGGCCTAGAATCCGCCTCTCCCCGGGCAGGGCCCCACGCGATCCGACCCCTTCTCCCCGAGTGCACGCGCCTTCCCCGTGGCGACTCCGCCCGTCCCCGCAAAGGAGACTCTCGATGTCCCCCTCCCGCTCCCTTGTGCGCGTCCACGCTCGCCCTTGCGCCTGCCGCGTCGCGGCATTCGTCCTTCCGGCCGTGGTCGTCTTCGCCCTCGCGGCCGGCCTCTGCGGACGCGGTTTCGCCGAAGACGTCGCTGAGAAGCCCGTACCCGGGGACTGGCTCGTGCGGCGCCTGATCGAACCGGGGACGTTGAATCCGTTCACGGCGACGGACTCGTACGAGACCATGATCAACGCGAACGTGTACGACTCCCTCCTCGACCTCGACCCGCGAACCTACAACCCCAGGCCCTGGCTCGCCGAAAGGTGGGAGGTCTCCGACGACCACCTCACCTACACCTTCCACCTGCGCAAGGACGTGCGGTTCCACGACGGCCGGCCCATGACCGCGGAGGACGTGGTCTTCTCGTTCAACGCCCTCATGAACCCCGAAGTGCAGTGCGGCAACCTGCGGAACTACTACCTCGACGTGAAGGAGGCGAAGAAGCTCGACGACTTCACGGTTCAGTTCCTCTGCTCGAAGCCCTACTTCCAGATGCTGGACTTCCTTGGCGGTTTCGCGGTGCTGCCGAAGCACGTCTTTGCGTTCACCAAGGGAGAGGAGTTCAACACCCACAAGAACAACCGCGCCCCGATCGGGACCGGCGCGTACAAGTTCCTCCACTGGAAGTCTCCCGACGAGATCGCCATCGTCCGCAACGAGGACTTCTGGGGGGAGAAGGCGCACCTCCAGCGGATCGTTTTCAAGTTCATCCCGGACGGCACGGTCGCCTTCCAGGTCCTGCTCCAGGGAAGCGCCGACCGGATGAACCTCCTGCCCGACCAATGGCAAAACCAAACGGACACGGACAAATTCAAGGGGAGTTTCGCCAAGCAGAAGTACCTGGTCCCGAGCTACACGTATCTCGGCTGGAACCAGGCGCGGCCGTTCTTCAAGGACAAGCGCGTGCGGCAGGCCCTGACGATGCTGGTCGACCGGCAGAAGATGGTCGACAAGATCTTCTTCGGGTTGGCCGAGGTCGCGACCGGGCCGTTTTTCCTGAAGACCGCCGCCAACGACGCCGCGATCAAGCCGTGGCCGTTCGATCCGGAGCGCGCGGAAAAGCTGCTGGAGGAGGCGGGCTGGACCGACACCGACGGGGATGGCGTGCTTGACAAGGACGGCGTGGCCTTCCGGTTCGAGCTGAATCTGCCCGCGAAGAGCGTGGTGGGCGAGAAGATCGCGACCGTGGTGAAGGAGCAGTTCCGGAAGAGCGGGATCGACGTGACGATCAAGCCGGCGGAGTGGGCGGTCTTCATCGAGAACCTGAATGCCAAGCGCTTCGACGCGTGCTTCCTGTCCTGGTCGATGGGCTACCGGCAGGACCCGTACCAGATCTGGCACTCGTCGCAGGCCGACGTGGACCACGGATCGAACCGGATCGAGTTCCGGAACAAGGAAGTGGACGACATCATCGAGAAGGCGCGCCTCGAGTTCGACGAGGATAAGCGGAACGCGATGTACCGCCGCCTCCACGGGATCCTGCACGACGAGCAGCCCTACACCTTCCTCCTCTCCCAGTACGACCTCCTGGCGGTCCACCAGCGCTTCCGCAACGTGGGGGTGTTCGATTTCTACCGCTACGGAGTGAAGGAATACGAACCGGGGAACTCGTGGTGGGTGCCTTCGGCCGTCCAGAAATACAAAGAGTAGCGGACCCTCCTGCATGCGCGCCTACCTGCTTCGCCGCGTCCTCTCCATGCTTCCTACGCTACTCCTCATTTTCGTCGTCACGTTCTCCATCATCCGTCTCGCGCCCGGGGATCCGGCCTCGATGGCGGCCTTCGGCGGGGAGGGGGGCAACCAGGGGATGAGCGAGCAGATGCAGAGCGTGCTCGCGGCGAAGAAGCAGCTCCTCGGTCTCGACCGGCCGATCGCCACGCAATTCTGGTCCTGGATGGGCCGCCTGGTCCACTGGGACGCGTCCTGGTTCCGTGCGGACCACGACCCCGCGAAGGTCACGGGGCTCTCGCTCGGCCCGGTCGTCTTTCTCGACTTCGACCGGTCGTTCGAGGGGGACCATGAGCCGGTGATCCGCAAGGTCCTGGGCCGGCTCCCCGTCTCCATCACGCTCGCGCTGCTTTCGATCACCCTCGTCTACCTCATCTCGATCCCGGTCGGCGTCTACGGAGCGGTGCGGCAGAATTCGTGGTTCGATCGCGTCTCGACCGTCGGGCTCTTCGTGCTCTACTCGATCCCGAATTTCTGGCTCGCGATGCTGCTGATCGTCTTCCTGGGCGGAGGCGACTTCCTGAACTGGTTCCCGACGTACGGCCTGAAGTCGGCCGGCTATGACAGCCTGAGCTTCTCGGGGCGCGTCCTGGACCGGGCGCACCACCTCGTCCTCCCGGTGACGTGCCTGACCTACGCGGCCTTCGCCGGCCTCTCCCGCTACGCCCGCACCGGGATGCTCGAAGTGATCCGCCAGGACTACATCCGGACCGCCCGCGCCAAGGGGCTCGCCGAGAGGCTGGTGATCTTCAAGCATGCCCTGCGGAACTCGCTCATCCCGATCCTCACACTCCTCGGCGGGATCCTGCCGGCGCTCATCGGCGGGAGCATCATCGTGGAGTCCATCTTCAACGTCCCCGGCATGGGGCGGCTCTCCTTCGAGGCCGTGCTCAGCCGCGACTACCCCGTGATCATGGGTGTCGCCGTGATCTCCGCGACGCTCACGCTGCTCGGCGTGCTCCTCTCCGACTTCCTGTACTCGCTGGTCGATCCGCGGATCTCGTTCGACTAGTGGAAACCGGGAGGCCTGAGAAGGGCCCGACGGAGCCGCGGAGGCGCTGAGGAGGTTCGGTGGATCGGAAATCCTCAGCGTCTCAGCGTCTCTGCGGTAAAAAAAAGTCTTCAAACATTCGCGAACACTGACTTTTCGGTGAAGTGGACCGCCCCTCATGTCGCAATCGGCCGCCGCCTCGCCGCCCGCCTCCTCAGCCTCGCCCCCGGTGCAGGCCGAGGCGACGGCCGCCACCGTGGACAAGACCTACTGGGCCACGGTCGCCAAGCAGTTCCGCCGGAACACGCCCGCCCGCGTCGGTCTCTGGATGGTCCTGCTTTTTGCCGCCCTCGCCCTCGGCTCCTCGTACATTGCGAACGACCGCCCGCTCCTCCTGCGGCGCATGCTCAAGCCCGCCGGCGCAGCCGTCCCCATGCTCGTGACCTCGTTCCCGGCGTGGGAGTTTTCCGAAAAGGCGGAACGCCTCGCCCTCGTGCTCGCCGCCGGCGTCCTGCTCTGGAAACTCGCCCGTGCTCTGCGCCGCGCGCCGCGCGGTTCGCCCGGCCGGCCGCTGCTCACCGTCGGCGCCATTCTCTGGGGAGTCGCCGTCCTCGGCGTCTGCGTGGCCATCGGCGTCACGAAGACCCGGCTCGACATCACCGACTACGCGCGGCTCTCGAAGAAGCTCGACCCCGCGAAGGGGGAGTTCGCGGTCTGGGCGCCCATACGGCATTCACCCTATGCCACCGATCTCGACGTGATCGCGGCGCCGCCGTCCCCCGTCCACCGCATGGGGACCGACATGGTCGGCCGGGACCTCTTCACGCGCATCCTTCACGGCACGAAGATCGCCCTCCTGGTCGGCCTTGTTGCCGTGACGATCGAGCTGCTGATCGGCGTCACGCTGGGCGCGCTCGCCGGCTACTACGGCGGCCTCGTCGACCTCATCGTCAGCCGGATCATCGAGGTCTTCCTGTGTTTTCCGACCTTCTTCCTGCTGATCACGATCGTCGCCTTCCTCCCTCGCAACATCTTCCTCATCATGATCGTGATCGGCCTCACCGGGTGGCCGCACATCGCCCGACTGATCCGAGGCGAGTTCCTGAAAGTCCGTAAGCAGGACTACGTCGCGGCCGCGCGTGCCCTCGGCGTGAGCGATTTCCGGATCATGTTCCGGCACATCCTGCCGAATGCCGTCGCGCCCGCGCTCGTCGCGGCGACCTTCGGCATCGCCGGCGCGATCCTCGCCGAGTCGAGCCTCACCTTTCTCGGCTTCGGCGTGGACCCCTCCACGCCCACGTGGGGGGAGGCCCTGCACGAGGCGTGGGAGAACTACCGCTACTGGTGGCTGGCCATCTACCCGGGGCTGGCGATCTTCCTGACCGTGACCGCGTACAACCTCGTGGGCGAGGGCCTGCGGGATGCGATCGACCCGCGCTTGAAGACGTAACGCGGCGCGGCCGAGGGCGGAAAGAAATCGAACGCGGCCGTTGTTGTAGCGTCCGTGGCCCCCGGGCCCGGAGCGAAACCGAACAGCGACCCGAAAAAAGGCTAAACGCGACCGAGTGCGGCAAGCGGCTAGATCATGGCTCCGCGTCCCAACCAGCCGCGGGCGAAATTTGAAATTTGAAATTCGACTTTTTGCAATTTGAAATTCGGACCCTCCGTGTGGGTCGAATGCGGGACGTTTACACAGAGACGCGGAGACGCAGAGGCCGGGCGCTGAGTCCACCCTGCTCTGCCGGCGAAAATCGCTGGCAACGCACGGAGAGATTGATTTTAGCTTCATTTCGGCTTGTTGAAACCGAACCGCGACCGTGAGGGAGCGGCCTCGAGGCGTCCTTCCGCAGGCCCGGGTTCGACCTCGCTCGCCCGCACCGAAAGGCTCCGAGACCCGGCTCGCACCCGTTCAGACGAAAGGAACCGACCCATGACGAAACCCCGTACCCTTCGCACGCTGGTCGCGGCCGTCGGCCTCGCCGCGCTCGCCCTGGGCGCGCTCGGCGCCGGCCGGGCGTTGACCGCGGGCGACGGCGGCTCCCTCCGGATCACGATTCAGCAGGAGCCGGACTCCCTGCACCCGTTGCTCATGGACATGTCGGCTTCGTCGGAGATCGCGGGGGACACGATCCGCCCGGGTCCGCTCTGGGCCGGCCTGTGCGTCCGCGGCGACGACTGGGTCAATCGCCCGCTCCTGGCCCTGGAACTCCCCTCCGTCGAGAACGGCCTCTGGAAGGTCCTGGACGGCGGCAAGCGGATGGAGACCACCTGGCACTTGCGCCCGGAGGCGAAGTGGTCGGACGGGCACCCGATCACGGCCGACGATTTTATTTTCGCGTTCAAGGTCATCATGGACGACCGGGTCCTCGGCGTCGTGAGCCGCGACCAGGAACGGCGCATCGAGACCATGGAGGCGAAGGGGGACGACAAGAAGACCCTGGTCATCACCTGGAAGGAACCCTACGCCTACGCCGACACCGGACACGCGTGCTTGCCGAGCCACCTCGAGCGGCCGATCTACGAAAAGGACCCGAACCAGTACGCGAAGCAGGACATCGCGGCGCGGCTCGTGGGCAACGGCCCGTATCGCCTGAAGGATTGGGCGCGCGGCGGCTCCATCACGCTCGAACGGAACGACAACTACTGGGGTGAACGCCCGAAATTCGACCGGATCATCTACTCCTTCACCTCCGACACGAACACGATCCTGGCGAACATCCTGTCCAACACGCTCGACGCCGCCTCGCCGGTGGGGCTCACGTTCGAGTTGGGCCTGCAGCTTCAGCAGAAGCCGCCCCCGGGCTTCAAGACCCTGTTCACGCCCGGCCTCGTCTGGGAACACATCGACTTCAACCTGGACAGTCCGCTCGTGAAGGACAAGCGCGTCCGCCAGGCGCTCACCTATGCGATCGACCGCGAGAAGCTGGTCGACGTCTTCTTCGAGGGGAAGCAGCCCGTCGCCGACGGCTGGCTCCCGCCGAAGCACTACGCCCACCATCCGAATCTCCGGAAGTACGGCTTCGATCCTGCGAAGGCGCAGGCGCTGCTCGACGAGGCGGGGTGGAAGAAGGCCGCCGACGGCTGGCGCCACAACGCCGCGGGGGAGAAGCTGAAGCTCGTCATTCGCACCACGGCCCAGAACGCCGTGCGGGAGCAGATCGAGCAGTTCATCCAGGCGAACTGGAAGGAGGTCGGGGTCGAGCTGGTGATCGAGAACCAGGAGGCCAAGGTCTTCTTCGGCGAGACGATGAAATACCGGAAATTCGAGCACCTCGCCATGTACGCCTGGACCCTGTCGCCGGTTTCGGACGGGGAGACGCTCTGGACGGCGAAGAACATTCCGACGGAGAAGAACGGGTGGACCGGCCAGAACACGCCGGGCTGCACGAACCCCGAGATCGACCGGCTCGACGGGCTGGTGCCGATCACCCTGGCGGAGGCGGAACGGGTGAAGCTCCTGCGCCAGGAACAGGAGTTGTGGATCGAGGAGCTGCCCGCGATCCCGCTCTATTTCCGGAGCGACGTGACCGTTGCGCGGAAGAAGCTGAAGGAGTGGCGTCCGACCGGGACCGACGTCGGCGTCGCGTGGAACAGCGAACGGTGGCATTTCGCGGAGTAAGGCGACCGCTGCCAAGCCCCGCCCGCGAGGCGGCCCCGCGGGGGAAAACAGAACCGCGACCGTGAGGGAGCGGTCTCGAGGCTGCCTTCGTCGCCCCGGGGTTCGATCCCTCCGGCTCGCGCACGAGGGCCCGGGGGGCGATTCGCAAGAAGTTGTGGACCCCGTACAACGAGGCGGAGCCGAGCATGAGCGACACGAAGATCATCCCCAATCACGAGCTGATCACGAAGATCGTCGCGGCGGCGACGGAGGTCCATGCGACCCTGGGACCGGGCTTCAACGACTCGATCTACGAGGAGGCCCTGGCGCGGGAGTTCACCTGCCGCGGGCTGAAAAACCAGCGGCAGGCGGAGGTCCCGGTCATCTACAAGGACATGCAGATCGGGCGCCACAGCCTGAACTTCATCGTGGAAGGGACGGTGCTCGTGGAGCTGCGCGCGGAGGCGAACCTGGCGGACATCCACACGGCGCAGATCTGCTCCTACTTGAAGACGACGCGGCGCAAGGTGGCGATCCTGGTGAATTTCAACACGGTGAAGTTGAAGGACGGGATCAAGATCGCGGTGCTGAGGGGGGCGGAGCCGTCGGTGGTGGACAACGTGTGAGGGCGGCGGGAAGGTGAGGTCGCGCGGCGAGCCAGACCACGAACTCGTGGAGACAGAGTGCGGACGACGTGGGGGATCGAGAGCCTCTCTTTTACACAGAGACGCGGAGACGCGGAGGGTCTCGGTTCGGACAGAGACATGTTCCCGTCTCCGGACTCCTACCGATGGGATCCCGAATTTCGCCCGGAAGTTCCGAGACCGTGCACCGCCCGAGTTGAAAATTGAGGCTTGAGCCTTGTTTGAAAATTGAGCATTGAGAATTGAGCCTTCGCCCCTGGGTTTCGGCCGCAAGCGCCAAAGGGTGCTTGTACCGTACGTAGACCCGACGTAGATCCATCATGGAGTCCCATGAGAGCCTACATCCTTCGGCGGCTGTTGCAGACGGTCGTAGTCCTGGTGCTGCTCTCGTTCGCGCTGCGGGCGATCATGGACGCGATGCCGGGGAACATCGTGGACATGATGGTCTCGTCGCGGCCCGGCGTGAAGCCGGAGGACGTGAAGCGGCTGCGCAAGCAGTACGGCCTGGACGACTCGCTGCCGGTCGCGTACGTGAAGTGGGTGAAAATGCTCGTCGTCGACCGCGACCTGGGCTTCAGCTATTCCTACAAGCTCCCCGTCTCCGAGCTCCTTGGCCTGCGCATCTCCGCTACGCTCAAGCTCATGGTGACCTCGTTCCTCGTGAGCCTCGCGCTTGCCATCCCGCTCGGGATCTACGTCGCCCTGCGCCAGCACTCCGTGGCCGATTACGTCGTCAATTTCTTCGCCTTCGCGGGGATTTCAGTCCCGTCGTTCTGGCTCGGCATCCTCATCATGTACCTCTTCGCCGTGCGGCTCGGCTGGTTGCCGCCGGACAAGATGCGCTCGCCCGGAGTCGAGACGTTCGGCGATTTCCTTCGCCACCTCATCTTGCCGACGGTCGTCCTGTGCGTGCAGAGCGTGGCCTCCGACGTGCGGTACATGCGGGCGAGCATGCTGGAGGTGATCCGGGAGGACTACGTCCGGACCGCGCGCGCCAAGGGGCTCGGCGAAGGGGCCGTGATCTGGAAGCACGCCCTCCGCAACGCCCTCATCCCCATCGTCACCCTCGTCGCGCTCTCGATCCCCGGCCTCGTCAGCGGCGCGATCATCACGGAGCAGATCTTCTCCTGGCCCGGCATGGGGCAGCTCCTGTACAAGTCGGTCGTGAACGGCGACTCGCCGGTCGCGATGGTGAGCTTCCTCCTGATCGCCCTGCTCACGCTGCTTTCGAACCTGCTGGCCGACATCCTGTACGCGGTCGTGGATCCGAGGATCAGGCTCCAGTGAATTGAGAATTGAGATTTTGGAATTGAGATTTAACAATTGCTGCTTGCTGATTGACGGGCCAGATACGGACCGGCTACCCATCCACTCCAGCGCGGCATAGGCTGGGGATGGCTCGCGTCCGGCTCAAACTCGCCGCTCGGCTCGTTCCCGTAGGGGCACGGCGCCGCCGTGCCCACGATGCCGGACCCTGCCGTCGGCCTTGCGAAACGTCGGCGGCAGTTCGAACCATGAACCGCTTCGGATCGGCTGGGGTGCTCCCTTTCCCTGCGACATCGGACGACCAGCAACCAGCAATCAGCAATCGGAAATCAGCAACCCAGCCTGGCTTTTCTACCTTTGGTGATCGGTCGATGGACGCCGGCATCGTGGTCGCGCCTCCCGAGGCGGGCATCGCCTACAAGTCGATCAATCGGCTTGTCTGGGACCGCTTTCGCCGTCACCGCATGGCGGTCGCCAGCCTGTGGGTCCTCGGCGCGCTCATCGTGGCCAGCTTCACGGTCGACCTCTTCAAGAACAAGGAAGGGACCATCTACTTCGGGTGCCTCAAGTACACCGAGAGCGGCGCCGGGGAGGACAGCCGCAACCGCTACGCCCCGCCGCTCTTTGCCGGGAGTTCGTGGCTCCTCACCGTCCAGGGCCTGCGGAGGCCGGAGGAGCTCGCGGCGCGCCTCCGGGACGGCGACGACCCCTTGGCCGTGTTCGTCCGCGAGCGGCTTTCGCGGAAGTGCCGGGAGCGCCTGCAGGCCTGGTCCCCGGAGGCCGACGAGCCCGCTCCGCCCTCGGAGGAATTGCAGGAAGCGCTCGTCGCGGACCTCAACCGCATCCTGCGGGAGGACGCGCTCTACTCCACGGACCGCTTCCAGGGACAAAAGCTCCCCCCGGACGTGCTCGCCCTCGCTCAAAAGGGTGCGCAGGGAGAGGACCTCGTCCGTCTCAACCGGCAGCTTCTCGACGCCGCTTTTCCCAAGCAGGTGTGGCGTCGCCAGACGCACCCGTTCGGGACCGACGAGCTGGGACGCGACGTGCTCATCCGCGTGCTGCAGGGCGGGCGCATCTCGCTCCTGGTCGGCCTGCTGGCCGCGCTCTGCGCCGCGCTCCTGGGCACCGGCGTCGGCGCGGCCGCGGGCTACTTCGGCGGCTGGATCGACACCCTCCTCATGCGCGCGACCGACGCCATGCTCTCGCTCCCGATCCTCGCCCTGATGATCCTGCTCGCGGCGCTCGATTTCCGGAAGATCAATTTCGCGCTCCCGCTCTGGCCCGCCGGCGACCCCGTCTTCTCGGCGGAAGAGGTCACCGACCCGACGGGGCTGCTCAAGGAGCTGACGGACCCGCGGACGCCGGTCTCGCGCAGGCTCCAGGGGCTGCTCCCGGCGGAGGCGGGCGCTCGGCTCCGTGCCGCGGCAGGCCCCGCCGACCCCGCCGGCCTGCGCCGATGCCTCGTGCAGGAGCTCAACCCCGTCCTGGAGACGCAGGAGCTCTACGATGCCGACGCCTTCAGCCTGACCCCGCTCCAGGAGCGGACCCGGCGTCGGGCCGAGCGCAAACCGACCGGGGCGGACCGGACCGAGCTCAACCGGATCCTGCTCGAGGAGGCCTTCCCGAAACTCCTCGCGGCGAGATCGAGGCCCGCACTCGTCGTGGACCTCTCCTTCCTCGCCCAGAGCGGCACCGGGAGCCTGCTGAAAATCCTCTTCGTCGTTATTTTTTTTGAGTGGATGGGGGTCGCGCGCCTGGTGCGCGGCTCGGTGCTGTCGCTCCGGGAGCGGGACTTCATTACCGCCGCCCGCGCCCTGGGGGCCTCGTCGTTCCGGATCGTGGCCGTGCACCTGGTCCCGAACTGCATGGCCCCGATCATCGTGTCCACGAGCCTCGCGATCGGCGGCATCATCCTCTACGAGTCTGTCCTCTCCTTCCTCGGCCTCGGCATCATGCCGCCGACGTCGTCGTGGGGAAACATGCTCGCGAAGGCCCAGCAGGACATCATGGCCGGCTTCTGGTGGGTCGCCGTCTTCCCCGGCGCGATGATCTGGATCACGGTGACCGCGTTCAATTTTCTCGGCGACGGCCTCCGCGACGCGCTCGACCCCAAGCTCGTGACGGGCGGCAAGGCCTGAGGGGCGGCCAAGAACCCTTGGGGTGCGGGGCTTCCGCCGCGTACGGTGGGGCCGCTTCGGGTAGAGACTGCGCAGCCGGGAGAATTCGACACGGCTGCGAGAGACCGCGGGAAAGTGCCTCCGACGGTCCGTGCGCGAACGGGTGTCGGGTGGAGCCCGGCACCACAATCGCATGAGGCTTGCGGAAGGGGGTGGAGTGTGCTGCGTCCTTTGTGGTGCAGGGCTTCCGCCCTGCACCGACGGTCCGAGGGGTCTTAGGAGCTTGCCACGCCGTGAGCGGCTGCGGCGCCGGGCCCAGGAGCGGCTCGCGCGGCCGACGCGTGGACCTTCCGCCGACTTCCGGGTTGACTTGCACCTCCACGCCCAGTTAGAATCCGCCCCCCGAAAGTCCTCCACAAACCCTCGCCTCCCCTGGCGCCGCGAGTGTTCCACCCTTGGCGTCGCGCGGGAAGAGGCGGCCAGAGCCACGAAAGGAAGCGCGGATCGACATGCAAGAAACAGCGGACACGGGCCGCAGGGCGGCGAGACTGTACCACGAGGGACGGGCCGCGGAGGCGCTGCCGCTTGCGCGCGAGGTCCTGCGCAAGGTCGAGACCGATCGCGGGTCCGATCACCCGGGAACCCTTCCGCACCTGGACCTCCTGGCGTCCATCCTGCAGGAGACGGGTGAGGTCGCGGAGGCGCGCCGGCTCCGCGAGCGCGCCGTGGCCATCTCCGGCAGGTCGTTGGGCGAGGAGCACCCCTCCACGGCCGAGGGGCTCGACCAGCTCGCGCTCCTCCTCGCGGACGTGGGGGAGCTGGCCGCCGCGCGGCCGCTCGCGGAACGCGCGCTGTCGCTCCGCGAACGCTCCCTCGGGCCCGACCACCCGAGCACCGCGGTCAGCCTCGCGAACCTGGCGGAGCTGCTGCAGGAAGCCGGGGATGCGCGGGCCGCGCTGCCGCTCCACGAACGCGCCCTCGCGATCCGGGAACGCGTGCTCGGCCCCTCGCACCCGCAGACCGCGTCGAGCCTCGCTGCGCTCGCCGAGGCCCTGCGCGCGAGCGGAGAGACGCACCGGGCCCGCCCTCTTCTCGAACGGGCCGTCGCCATTCGGGAACTCACCCTCGGGGAACGCCACCCCCACCTGGCGCTCTTCTTGAGCGACCTCGCCCGCCTGCTCGAAGAGATGGGGGAGGTCGCGGAGGCGCGACGCCTCCGGGAGCGGATCGTGGCCGTGCACGAGGGCGCGTTGGGAGCGTCGCACCCGTACACCGCGGCCGCGCTCAACAACCTCGCGCGCCTCTGCGACGCCACCGGCGACGCCGACGCCGCGCTCGCGTTGCTGGAGCGGGCGCGGGCGGCCTGCGAGGCCTCGCTCGGCCCGGACCATCCCCACACCGCGGGCAGCTTGAACAACCTGGCGCTCTTGCGGAAGCGAAGGGGGGAGTTCGCCGCGGCGATCGACCTCGCGGAACGCGCGTTCGCAATTTGCGAACGCAGCCTCGGCGCGGCCCACCCGGACGCGGGGACGGCTCTGCTCAACCTCGCCGGGATCCGACGTGCGGCCGGCGACGCGGCGGCTGCCCGCGCACTCTACCAGCGCGCGCTCACCACGCACGGCGAAAGGCTCGGGCCGGAGGGCCGGGCCCGGATCGCGGCCTGGGTACGGGAGACGAAACAGCAGGCGTGAGAGCCCGTCCACGCAGGACGCCGCACGCTTCGACCTCGTGCCGCGTTTACGAGGTCCAGGCGCCCCTCCTGGGGCGCGGGCCTCCGGCCCGCGCGAACCGGCACACGGTGGACGCATCGCCGCACGTCGGCGAAGAAGCCTTCCCAGGCTTGGCGCCCGCGCAAGACTCACTCTACAATTTCGTGGATCGACCGATACCTGAGGGCGCGGCCCAGAGGGCCGCGCCCCCAGGAGCCGCGAGCTCAGCCCTTTCAAGGTGACCGACATCGGGATTCGGGCAGCCACTGCTCCCGGGCTCGAGCCGGAGGCCCCGTAGGGGCCGGCGGAATGTAGCCAGGGCTGAAGGCCCTGGAATCTGCATGGCAAGAAATTCGAGCCCCGGAGGGGCGAGAGAATCGCCTGGGACTCTCTCGCCCCTCCGGGGCTCGACGCTTCCACGTCCAATTCCAGGGGCGTTGCCCCTGGCTACATTCTCTTGCCCCTTCGGGGCTTCTGTCACTGATGGGGCGAAGAGCCCGCGTTGGAGACGCGGATCGGCTCCACCTTGAAAGGGCTGGCCGCGAGGTCTGAGTCTGCGCAGTTATTTTTGCGCGGGCGCCTAGGACCCGGCACGAAGGGTGTTCGAGACGCGCGGGCTCTCGGAGGCCGAATGACGACCGAAACCAAGCGTACCCTCTGCAACCGGGACTGCCCCGACGCCTGCGGCCTCGTCGCGACGATCGAGGACGGCCGCCTCGTGCGGCTCGGCGGCGACCCCGACCACCCGGTCACCCGCGGGTTCATCTGCTCCCGCACCTCGCGCTTCCCGGAACGGCAGAATTCCCCCGAGCGCCTCCTCACGCCCCTGCTCCGGCGCGGGGGCGGGGGCGGCGGCGACGGCGGCACCGCCGGCGGTTTCACAGGCGGTCTCGCCCGCGCCGGCGTGCTGGAGCCGGCCTCCTGGGACGAAGCCCTCTCCACCATCGCGGACACCCTCCTCCGCATCCGCGGCGAATCGGGCCCGGCCGCGATCCTGCATTATCGGTCGGGAGGGAGCCTGGGACTGCTCAAGGCGGTCGTCGATTATTTTTTCGAACTGCTCGGCCCGGTCTCGGTGAAACGAGGGGACATCTGCTCGGGCGGCGGCGACGCCGCGCAGGAAACGGATTTCGGCGACGAGGAGTCGCACGACCTCTTCGACCTCGCGCACGCGCGCTCCATCCTCCTCTGGGGCAAGAACCCGACGGTCTCCAACATCCACCTCCTGCCCTTCCTGCGCGACGCGAAGCGGCGCGGGGCGTGCCTGCTCCTCATCGACCCGATCCACCACAAAACCGAGGCCCTCGCCGACCGCTGGATCGCCCCGCGGCCGGGCGGGGATTTCCACCTCGCCCTGGGGGCGGCCGCGGTCCTCTTCGCACGCGGCGCGGTTGACCCCGGCGCCGCGTCCTGGAACGACCACTTCGCGGAATTTCGCGCGCTTGCCCTCTCGCGCGACGCCGGGGCGTGGGCGCGCGAGGCGGGCGTCTCGGAGGCGGAGGTCGGCCTCGTCGCGGACGCGCTCGCGGCCCGGCCGTGCTCCATCCAGGTGGGGTGGGGGATGGCCCGTCGCACGAACGGCTCGGCGATCGTGCGCGCGCTCGACGCGCTCGCCTCCGTGTCCGGCAACCTCGGCATCCCGGGCGGCGGCGTCTCCTACTACTTCAAGCGCCGCGGCGCCTATGACACGAGCTTCCTGTCGAAGCGCCCGCCGCGGACCCTTTCCGAGCCCTTGCTCGGGCAGGAGCTGCTGAACGCCCGCGACCCGGCGGTGCGCGCCGTGTGGGTGACCGCGGGGAACCCCGTCGCCATGCTGCCCGACTCGACGACCGTGGCGCGCGCCTTCGAGAGCCGCGAATTCGTCGTGGTCGTCGACTCGTTCGTGACCGACACCGCGCGCCGCGCGACGGTCGTCCTGCCGACCACCACGCTCGTCGAGGACGACGACCTCCACGGCGCCTACGGCCACCACTGGCTGGGCGTCTCCACGCCCGTCCTCGCGCCGCCCCCGGGCGTCCTCTCCGATCTCGAGATCGTCCAACGGCTCGCCGCCGCCGTGGACGCGCGCACCTCGCCCTCCGAAAAAAAGATCGCGCCACTCCTCGCGGGCTCCGCGCGCGACTGGAAGCGCCGGCTGTTGCGACGCGTGGAGCCGCTCGGCGTGACCGTCGACGCGCTCGAAGGCGGGGCGAAGCGCAACCCGCTCGCGCCGCGCGTGCTTTTCGAAGGCCGGCGCTTTCCCACGGACACGGGGCGCATGAACCTCGTCCACGACTTCCCGCCGGAGCCGCCGGAGGAGCCGGGCTTCCCGCTCTGGCTCTTCTCGAACTCGACGGAGCGGGCGCAGAGCAGCCAGTGGGCGGGCGCGCCGCCGGACCTCCTCCCCGCCGCCTGCCACCCGGCGACGGCCACGACGGCCGGCCTCGCCGACGGCGACGAGGCCTGGCTGGAAAGCGCCCTCGGCCGCCTCCGCGTGCGCGTGCGATTCGACGACCGCCAGCGCCGGGACGTCGTCCTCGTGCCGAAGGGCGGACACTTCGACCGCGGGGCCTCGGCGAACGCCCTCATCCGCGCCCGCCTGACGGACGCCGGCGAAGGCGCGGCGTACCTTGACTGCCGGGTGCGGCTGGCGCCGGCGCGGTAGCCGTTCGCATCGCCGTTCGGCGAATTTGGCAGGCCCCCTTCCTTGCACTCTTCTCCGCTTCCCGCTATACTCCCGGTTCACTTGCTGGACGTAGAGTGGAGGTTGCACACATGAGCATTACGCTCAAGGTGAACGGCAAAGAGCGCACGGTGGACGTGGATCCGCTGACGCCCCTCCTGTGGGTGCTGCGGGACACGCTGGGCCTGACGGGCCCGAAATTCGGCTGCGGGATTGCGGAGTGCGGCGCATGCACCGTGCACCTGGACGGGTCGGCGGTGCGCTCGTGCATCACCGACGTGGGGCAGGCGAAGGGGCGGGCGATCACCACCATCGAAGGCCTCCCGCGCGACCTCGGAGAGGTGCTGGAACGGGCGTGGATCGAAGAGGACGTCGTGCAGTGCGGGTACTGCCAGCCCGGGCAGGTCATGGCTGCCGCGGCGCTGCTGCGGGAACACCCGTCGCCGACCCCTGAGGAGGTCAACCAAGCCATGAAGGACATCCTCTGCCGCTGCGGGACCTACCAGCGCATCCGGTGCGCCATCCGTCGCGCGGTCGAGCTCAAGGCCGGAGGTGGCAAATGAGCGACATCGTCAACCTGAGCCGTCGCCGTTTCCTGAGGATGGGGGCGCTCGCGGGAGGCGGCCTGATCCTGGGCGTGAACCTTCCGGGCTGCACACCTTGCTCCCCGGCCAAGGCCAACGCCCCTGCCGCGGTTCCGCCCGCGGGGGAAGCTGCGGCCTGCTATGATCCGAACGCCATCATCCGGATCGGCACGGACGAATCGGTCACGATCGTCGTCACCAAGGCCGAGATGGGGCAGGGCACGTACACCTCCCTTCCCATGATCGTGGCCGAAGAGCTCGACGCCGACTGGAGCAAGGTACGGGTCGAGGGCGCGCCGGTGGCACCCGTCTATACCAGCCCCGTGGACAATGCGCAGGGGGTCGGCGGCAGTTCGAGCATCCGGAACGAGTATGAACCGCTTGCCCGGACCGGCGCCATGGCGCGTGCCATGCTCGTCGCCGCCGCGGCCGCGGAGTGGAAGGTGGACCCGAAGACCTGCCGGACCGAGAACGGCCACGTCCTCCACGCGGACGGACGGAAGCTGTCCTACGGCAAGCTCGCGGAGGCGGCTTCGCGCATTCCCCCGCCGAAAGCGGTCACGCTGAAGGACCCGAAGGACTACAAGCTCGTCGGACGCCCGACGAAGCGGCTCGACTCACTGGAGAAGACCAACGGCAAGGCGCTCTTCGGCATCGACGTCCAGGTCCCCGGGATGCTGGTCGCACTCGTCGCCCGCCCTCCCGTCTTCGGCGGGAAGATGAAGAGCTTCGACGACTCGAAGACAAAGGCCGTCCCGGGCGTGCGGCACGTCGTTGCCATCGATCGTGGGGTCGCCGTCGTAGCGGACTCCTTCTGGCCGGCCAGCCTCGGCATTGGCAAATTGGAGGTGGTCTGGGAGGACGGGCCGCTCGCCGCTTTCGACAGCGAGGCTCAGCCGCAGCAGTACGAGGAACTCGCCAAGCAGCCTGGGATCGTGGCCGAAAAGGAAGGGGACGTGGAGGCCGGGCTGGCGGGGGCGGCGCGGAAGTTCGAGGCCACCTACTGGTTCCCCTACCTGGCCCACGCGCCGATGGAGACGCTCAACTGCGTCGCCGACGTGCGACCCGATGCCTGCGAGCTGTGGACCGGCACCGAGAACCAGACCCTCGACCGCGATCTCACGGCCAAGGAGTGCGGGCTGAAGCCGGAGCAGGTCAAGTTGAACACGATGTTCCTCGGAGGCGGGTTCGGGCGGCGTGCCGCCGACGACAGCCACTTCGTGCTGGAAGCGGTGCAGGTTTCCAAGGCGGTCAAAGCGCCGGTCAAGGTCATCTGGAGGCGCGAGGACGACATCCGCGGGGGATTCTATCGACCCTCTTCCTTCCACCGGGTCGAGGCCGGCCTCGACCCTGCGGGCAAGCCC
>JACPWG010000131.1 GCA_016197205.1 Planctomycetota bacterium | reverse complement strand
CGAGGATTTCGGGGGGCTGAACCTCTCGACCGCGTGGACGCTGGACGCCGTGGGAAACGTCACGAGCGTAACGTCGCCTCGCGTGAATACTCTGTCCTTCGAGGTGAACCGCGCGAATCAGGTCACGCAGGTCGACGGTCCCCTCGGCTACCAGGTGAAGCTCACCCACGATGAGAACGGCAGGCTGCTGGAGCAGCGGGTGAAGAACCTGGACGGGGATGGTCTGCTGAGTCCGACCTTGCCTTGGGTGGTGACCACGCGCACATACACCATCCTCGGCGACGTGGCGAGCGAGACACGCACGGTGTGGGCCGGCGAGAACGCGACGTCGAGCTTTGCCTACGACGCGGAGCAGAACCTGTTGGGCATCACGTACCCGAGCGGCAGGCACGACGCTTTCGTGAGTGAAGGGCGGGGCCTGGTCACGCGGGCGACGTTCGGGGACGGCAGCGCGCACCCGGTCGTGCGCGAGTTCACCTACAACGCCTGGGGCAACGCGGACTCGATCTCGACGGCCGCCGGGACCGCCTGGATGACGTACGACGGCTTCGGGCGGAAGAAAATGACGGTCTACCCGACGTCGACTGCGATCCTACACAGTTATGATGCGGACTGCCACGAGGGGGAGAACAGCTCCCAAGATGGCAGTGGCGGTACTGGAGGCAGTGGAGGCGGGAACAACGGCGGGGCTTCCGCTCGCGGGGGGCGGCAGGACCACGGCCCAGGCGGCGACGCGCCGAGCGGGAGCCAGACGGGGGCCTTTTCCTCGTGCAGCGGCGGTTTCGGCGCGGTGACGTCCGAGTCCACCAACAAGGACGAGAATCACCGGCCGTACAGGATCTCGAAGGCGCACAAGAACAGCCAGCAGCAACCGATCGCCGGCGGAACGTCCGTGCAGTCAGCGAACTTGGACCCGAACTCGAACATCACGGGCATCACGACCGCCAGCGGGGGCACACTGACGATCACGCGCGACGGGGCGGACCGCGCGACGGCGGTCTTCCGGCCCGCGAGCAGCCAAGGTGGGGGCGGAGGCGCGCCGGGGGGTGGAGGTGGCGGCGCTGGCGGCGGGGGCTGCCTGGGCCTGGGGGGCGACGGGGTGAGCGCCGTGCTCGACGCCGACGGGAACGCCACGCTGATCACCTGGACGACGGAGAACACCGCCACCGGGCAGCTCGAAACACGGTGCCAGGAGAGGCAGTACGACCCGTACGGACGGCTGTCGGCGATTATCGAGGACCCGGGCCTAGGCGGGGCAAATCTGACGACGCACTTCAAGCATGACTCCCTCGGGAACGTCGTCGAGGTCGAGGACCCCAAAGGGAACCGGATCCAGAGGGAGCACGACGGTCGAGGAAACGTTCGAACGCACGTTTACCAACCGGTGGGCGGGCCGACAATCACGCTGGCGTTCGGGTACGACGCGGACGGGAACCTCACAACCCTAATGGATGGACTCGGGCATACCACAACCTACATGCGGGACACAATCGGGCGTGCGACCCAGGTCATCTACCCAAACCAGACGACCGAGACCTTCGAGTACGACGGGAATGGCTGGCCGATCCGGTCGACTGACGCCAACGGAACGGTCGTGGAGACGGCATACAATTGGTTTGGGATGCCCTTCCAGCGCGGCATGACGCTGGCGCCGGGTGTGGAGGGCGCGATTTCCGAATCGATCACCTACGATGGCGTCTTGAGACCCGTAACGATCTCCGGAGAGTCGGGCTCCACGTCCATCGAGTACACGTCGCTGCACCAGGTGGAGAAGCTCCACCGAACCATCGATGACGCGCCGGGCATCGCGGACACGTCGTTCGAGTTCGATTCGGCTGGTGAGCGCACTCGGATGACCTACCCGAATGGGCGAGTGCTCGATTTCACCCGTGACGATCGGGATCGCCTGCGTCAGGTCCGCGAAGGGACGACGACCCTGGCCGCCTATGACTACGCGGGCCAGGTCATGTCGCGACGCACCTACTCCAACGGTCTTACGCTCGAGATCTCCCGCGACGCCCTCTTCCGGGTCACAACGTGGCAGCATGTCCAGGGTGCCGGGACGATTCGAGCCGGCTTCGAGCATGCCTACGACGAGCTGGGTCAGAAGAAGTACGAACACCGGCTGCACGACGGCCTCGCGGATGTCTATCGATACGACGGACTGGGCCAGCTCACAGGCGTGAAGTCCGGCATCCCGGAGGCGGATCTCACGCCTACGAAGGACTACGCGGATTACTCGACCTTCACCTCCCAACGGCAGTTCGAATTCGATTTCGGCGGCAACCGCAAGACCGTGGATTCGGACGGAGTCGTCTCCTATTACAACCACGTGAACGGCCTGTACGTACCAGACCTCGTGAACCGGATCCGGAGCGTCGACGACACGACCAGGACGCACGACGCGAACGGCAACGTCACCGACGACGGACGCAACACGTACACGTACAACTGGCGGAACCAGATCGTTCGCGCCCATAGGAAGAGCGACGGAAAGTTGATCGCCCACTACCTCTACGACGCCTTCGGCCGTCGCGAGCGCAAGTACACGATCGATGTCGAGGGCATGGAGGCCGGTTGGGTCGATTTTCTTCTCGACGGCTATCGAATCATCGGGGAGCGGGACCAGTCCGGCGCTTACCTGGCGACCTACGTGAACGGTAACGGCATCGACGAGGTCCTCGCGATGGACCGGGGCGGCCAGCGGTACTTTCTCCACGAGGACTCCCTGGGAAGCGTTCGTCTGGTCACGGACGCGGCCGGGCACGACGTGGAGAAGTACGAGTACACTGAGTACGGCCTGCCAACGGTATGGACCTGGGATCCCCAGGCCAACGGAGGTGCCGGCGGGTGGGGCGCAGGGGTGCTAGGCGGTGCCAGCGCGATCGGCAACACCCGGATGTTCACAGGCCGCGAGTGGGACGCGGAGGTCGAGCTGTACTCCTACCGTTCCCGTCACTTCGATCCCAGGAGCGGCCGCTTCGTCAGCCCGGACCCGATCGGGTACTCCGGCGATGATCTGACGAATGTTTACCGGTATGCCTTGAACGCGCCGTCGAACTACACCGACCCCCTTGGCCTGGATGGCTGGGATATCGCCAAGGGCCTTGCGCGTACCATCGGTGGTTTGCTTGAAGCCGGGACAGGTCTTGGCGTTGCAGCTGCCACCAGTTGGTCGGGAGTCGGGCTCTTCGCTGGCGGAGCGGTGGCGGCCCATGGCTTGGATCAGGTTCAAGCCGGAATCCGCCAGATGCTCTTCGAGGAGGACGCCGAATCTGTGACTTCGATTGTGCTTCAAACCGCTGGTCTTTCCCCGACGCAGGCCAACATTGCAGACGCGGGAATCTCGATCGCCGGATCTCTCGGTGGCGGGTTGTACACCGCATCAGTCAAAGTGGCGACTGTCCAGGCAACGGACAAGCTTGCGCAAGGACTGAGCAAGGGTCAAGTGCTATGTCGGGTGGAGAGCGGGGCGCGGGCCCTCAATGACGCAGACTATCTGGCTCTGGGGGGGCGCGCCACTTCCGACTTGGCCAAGGCCGACATGATCGAACGTGGAGTGGACGCAAGCGGGCAGGCATACAAGTTGACCACAACGTTTGCGGAGCAAACGGCGAAGTCGATTGCGTTGGCTGGCACTGGCGTTACTCCTAAAGGAAACATTTTAGTTGGTGCGGCTGGTGCGGCGGGCGGGGCGACGGGACATGTCAAGCAGAGGTGATTCGCACATGATCTCAGAGGTCGCCGGAGGTGAGGCTCATGCCTACCGGCTGACATTTTTCCAAGAGCTACTGAATCCTCCGCACATGCTGATCTGGCGCCTGGTGAGCGGAGGGGTGCTCGGTTCTTTGTGTGTCAAGTGTATGCAGCATCCTGACATGTGGCAATTCTGGTTTGTCTTGATCGTGCTCGGTACGATGGCCAGGGCCGCGCTGTTTCGAGGGGTATCTACATGGACACGTACCCGATCTGTGAGACGCATGCACGACTGCCTCTTCTACGAGAGCGGCGGCGGTGTGATGGATGGAGCATATGAGATCAAATCCACATGGGCGATGCCTGGTCTCTTCGACACCTTTGTCATTACGAACACATCGGGGCACTATTTCATCGTCCCATCAGGGACCTACGCCGCCGCAAATCTTGGATTGCCTCGACGCGTAACGAAGACGCCGCCCGACTCGAGACCGCGTCCTTGCTCGTAACCACTCCGCACGTCAACGGAGTGGTTCGTTGGCCCGGACCCCATTGGGGTTTTCGGCGATGACCTGGGCAACATGTACCGATACGCGTTGAACGCGCCTGGGAATTACTTCAACTACCGCGTTGTCCCATTCCTCCGCAACATTTGCGCGATGTGCGCAAATGTTGCGGAGGAATAGCACGCTCCGAAGCTCCCGCGGAGGCGGGAGAGAAGGAGGGTGCGCTCCTTTGGTTGCGGCCATCGGCCGAGGTAGGTCTACTAGCCCCGCTGCGGAGACTCGGAGGAAGCGGTTCGCAGACGAATAGGCCCCCAGTCCAAGCCCGAAGAGTTATTGCAACTCGACCTGCCGATTCCAAGCCATGACGCACTGCGTCATGTGTAGCCCCCAGCCAAGGGCGTCCTTTTGCCACCTTGCGGCCCCTCTGGGGAGTTGACACAATGGAAAATCGGGGACATGATGTTCAATTCGGTCCCCCTGCATGAGGCTGGCTTTCTTGCGCCCGCGGAGGTGTCTCACCATCATAGGTACAGAGGGTCCGGCCAAGGGGCAGCCCCGCGGAGATGCGGCATACTTCTGAGACAGTTTCATGGTGGCGATTCGCAGAACGGCACCTAGGTGGCCCTACGAGGCATTCCACGACACGGCCGCCCGGATTTTGGCTCGCGAGACCACCCCTCGTGCGCCTAGAAGTCAAATGAACGCACTTCCACGCTGCGGACTTGCCCAGGCCGCACTACTGGTCGCTTTCTCTCTCGCCGTCGTCGCCTCGCACGCCGCCGCCTTCACGCCGGAGGCCGTCCAGGCCGTGGCCGGCGAGACCCAGGTCACGCTGACCTGGACCCACCCGGAGCCGGTGCCGTACAAGGTGCTCCGCTCGGAGCACCAAACCTACGGCTTCTCGACCATCGGAACAACCGAGGCTCTGAGCTTCGTCGACAGGGGGCTCCCCGCAGGCACCTTCTATTACATCATCGCCGCCGTCGAGGGCGTGCCCGCCATCGAGTACCGCTCGGCCACGGTCTCCGCGTCGCCGACCGACATTCCTCCCCCGGCCCCGGACCCCGTCACCCTCCGCTTCAGCACCAACCTGTGGTCGCTCGAATGGGACCTGCCTTCGGTCCCGCCCGACCTCGCCGGTTTCCACGTCTACCAGCGGCGGACGCCGGACGAGAGTTTGGCACGGCTCGAGCCCCAGCTCCTTGCCGCCGGGACGCGCCGGCTCATCGGCGACAAGCCCCAGAACCGCATCTACGTCCGGCTCGGGAGCGTGGACCGGGCCGGCCACGAGAGCTTCTCGATCGAGAAGACGATCACCCCCGGCGATTTCCACAAGAAGCATCCGAACGACAAGGATCCGATCCCGACCGGGCTGACCGCGACCGGCGGCGAGACCATCGTCGACCTCGCCTGGGATCCCCTCCCGGGCGCCTGCGCCTTCCGCGTATACCGGTCGACGAGCAGCGGCTCGGAATGTGTGCTGCTCGACACGGCCTACGCGAACTCCTATCGAGACACGTCCGTCCCGGCCGGCACCTACTAATACGTCGTCACGTCGGTGGACGGCGATCCTCCGATCGAGAGTCCCTACTCGACCGAGGCCTCCGCCGTCGTCACGGACGATCCCCCGCCGGCCCCAATTTCCCTCGGGGTCGGGACCTGGACTGACACCTACAGCCTGACCTGGTCCTACCCCTTCATCCCGCCCGATCTCGCCGGCGTCCGGATCTGGAAGAGCTGGACGTCCGGCGGGCCGTACGTCCCGGCGACCGCGGGGCTCGCCTCGGCGAGCCCGCCCTTTGGGGGAATTCGTCCCCGCGCCCCCATGTACCTCCGGCTTTCCTCGGTGGACGCCGCCGGCCACGAGAGCATGAGCGCCCAGGAGGTCGTCGTCGAGGGGGGTGTCCCCCTCGCCAAAAGGCCGGCCGGCTGAACCGCGGAAGTGGGTCGAGGAATTCCCTCCTCCTCCTCCTCCGCGGTCAGCGCCGGCGAGCCATCGCGGCCAGGGCGGCTCGGGCCTTCTCGGCCCACTCGCCGGACTTCGACCGGCCGAGCGCGTCCTCGTACAGCTCCCGGGCGCGGCGCAGGTAGGTCGCACGGAGAGAAGCAGGCGCTTCGCCGCACAGCGCGGCCAGGCGCTCCGCACACATGCCCGCGAGGAAGTAGGGCTTGCCTTCCTCCGCCGTGCCGGATGCACGCTCCTCGTCGAGTGCCACGACCGCGTGGAGATAGGCGAAAAGAGCCTCCCGCCAGCGCGCGGGTTCCTCCTCGTGATGCGCGGAGGGGCAGAGGCTCTCCCCGACGCCTGTGTGGGCGGCAACTCGCGTGGGACGATCGGATGCGGTGTCGGCCGCCTCGCCGAAGAGGCGTCTCGCCGCGTCCCCCTCCCCCAACGCCAACCGGCAGCGGGCCTGGCCGATGCGCGCACGGGCGAAGCATCCGCGCTCGGGCGCACCCCCGGCTGCGCCCGCGACGGCCCGAAATTCCGCCTCGGCCTCCCGGTACCGCCCCTCCGCCTCGCGCAGCTCGGCCTTCAGCAGCCGAAGTTCCAGCGCGAAAGCCGGAGGCAGGCCGCGCACGGTGGACGCCGCGGCCTCGGCGCGCGCCAGGTCCGCCGCCGCAGCAGCCACAGCCGCCGGCGCAGCCGACGATCCGGACCCGCCGGCTTCCCCGCCCACGGCCGCGGCCAGTCGCCCACGAACCAGCCCGCTCCACGCCTCTTCGAAGTGCCGCGTGTCCGGAAACTCGCGCAGGAGGTCCGCGTACGCGTCCGCCGCCCCTTGCTGCCGCCCCAGCCCGCCCAGGCTCTGCGCGATCCCGTGGAGAACCCGCTGGAGAACCACCCGGCGCGTCGCCCGCGGCCGGAGGGCCTTCCATGCCGCCAGCGCAGCCTCGTATTGTCGTTCCGCCGTCAGCCTCTCGGCCTCCTCGAGCCCGTCGGGGGCCGGGTCGTAGCGGACCCCCGCCACGCGTTCCCACCCGAACTGCCGTGTCGCCCGACCGGTGTCGTCGAGCGCGAGGACCAGGCCGCCAACATTTTCCTGCACGACCACCCCCTTGTGGACCTCTTGGGAAGTCGTGCGGACCTCGTCGGCTGTGCAGAGCCCCGACAAGAGTCCGGCGGCCACTGCAACTCCCACCCGCATTCGGATACGCATGGGCAGCGTTCCTCCAGTCACTTTTTTTCGGTGCGGCGGGCACCCGCCGCTCGGCCCCCAAGAGCCGGAGGGAAGCAACGGGGAAGCCGAGTCGAATTTCCTCTTGCGGGCAGCACGAACCGAGGCTAGAATCTCCGCCCTCCTCTGCCGCGATGAATCTCCATAGAGGAAGCGACCCGCTCCCGCGGGCCTGTGCATGGCCCCCTTCGGTGTAGCAAAACGCGCCACCCGGTGCGCGAAACATAACCGATTCGAGCCACAAGAGATAGGAGCGCAGACACGCGAGGGAGACCGAGACTGCCCCCAAGTGCAACACGAGAGGGGTGGGAGCAGGCTTCTCCGGCGTCGCGGCTGGCCGAAGGCATGGTTGCAACCCCATCCGCAGGAAAGGGTTGCCCGGGTCACAAGAAACGGAGAGCGGCGAACGGCGGCACCCAATTTGCTCCTACACCCGGGCTTCCCAGTCGCAACGGGTGTTATTTCGTGCAAGGACAATGGAAGGAGAACGCTCGCATGATCCGTGGTTCCCGGCTGGGCATGCTCGCCTTCGTCATGCTGTTCGCGGGGATGGACGTCTTCGCGCAGGACACGGACGTCATCCGCGCAACCGGGGGCCGCACGGAGGTGCGCGGGGAAATCACGAAAGAGGACTTCAAGGAGATTGAGATCAAGACCTCCTCCGGAATCCAGAAAATCCCCTGGAAGGATGTGATCAACGTCGTTTACAAGCAAACGCCGGCCTCCTACCGGGAAGGGGAGCGTCAGTTCCAGACGCGGCACTATTCCCAGGCGTTCGACGAGTACAAAAAGGCCGTGGAGGAGTCGGGCAAGGGCGGGCGAGAGCTTTTCAAGCAACACGCACTGCACAAGCTCGCGACCTGCGCACTGCTCACACGCAAATACGAAGAGGCGATCTCCACCTTCCGCTCGCTGCTCACTTCCGTGCCCGAGACGAAATACGTCCGGGAGTGCCATGTCGGGATCGTGCGCGCCTACCTGGACAAGGGGGACCCTGCGGGCGCCGCGCCGGCGCTCGAGTCCGCCCGCAACACGGGTAAGAGTTCGAACCTCGGGGACGAATTCGACGGGTACATGGAGCTGTTCAAGGCCCGCATTCTGGAAGGGACCGGGAAGCAGGCCGAGGCGTCGGGGAGCCTGACGGCTTTGGCCGCGAGCGCGCGTTCCCCGGCGGTGCAGGGGGAGGCGGCCATCGCCCGGGGCCGCGTGCTGGAGAAGCTCGGGCAGGAGCCGGACGCGCTCAAGGTCTTCCGCGACGCGCTGGCCGGGGCGCCGAGTTCGTCCGCGCGCGCGGCCGCCGGCGGCTACCTGGCGCAGATGCTGGCCAAGCAGGCGGAAGCGAAGAAGGACCAGGCCCTGCTGCGCGAGGCGGCCTTCGCTTGCGCCCAAGGCGTGGCCCTCTGCTTCCCCGACGCCAACGAACCGTCGGACGGGTACGAGCTGGCGCTGTACCAGGCCGGCATGGTCTACGAGGCGCTGGTCGCGGCCACGCCAAAGAAGGACGGGAAGGACGTGGGGGCGGAGGAGTTCGGCCCCAAGGCCACAGCCGCCCTCAAGGAGCTGGCGGAGCGCTTTCCGGATTCGCCGTGGACGCAGAAACTGAGGGAGAGGAGACGGTAGGCGGGCAGCGGGGATGGGCGGCGTCGAAGGGAAACAAGTTTCGGTCGTAGGCAAGACACCGACCGGGAATGAAACATCGGAGAGAGTGAAATGGCGAAGTCGAGACCTGAGCCCGAGGAGCCAATGGACGAGGAGCAGGGAGCACCGCGTGCTCTCGCCGACCGCATCCGGGACAACATTGACTTCGACGCCTGGCTCCAGGAGCAGGTGAAGAAGACGCCCTGGTGGGCCATCTCGCTCGCCGGGCACGCGATGCTCCTGGCGCTTCTCTCCGTGATCACCTTCTCCACCCAGGAGGTGCACAGCGAGGAAGTGCCGATCATCGTGACGGTCCCGCCGCCGAAGGTGGCGAAGATCGAGATCGAGCGGCCGCAGGGGCTGGTCGAGCGCAAGGGTGTACCGACGGGCGACACCCAGCCGTCCGCTACGGACGAGCCGGCCATCTACTTCCCGGACGCCGAAGAGTCGGACCACAACGAGTCCGCCGACGGCGAGGACTACGGGCAGATGAAGGGCGACTCGAAGGAGTTCATCTCCTACCTGCCGGGCGAGAGCGGCGGCATCAAGGGCCGCCAGACGGGCAAGGGCCCGGGCCTCACCGACGCCATCGGCATCGGCGGGGGCGGCGGCGGCGCGGGCCGGTACGGCGGCCCCTTCGGCGGTCGCGTCAACCGGCGCGCGAAGGGCGGCGGCACCAAGGGCTCGACCGACGCCACCGAGAACGCGGTCACGGCCGGCCTCCGCTGGCTCGCCCGCCACCAGAACGCGGACGGGAGCTGGGACGCCGAGAACTTCTCCGCGCAGTGCAAGAAGTCGATCTGCGACGGGAAGGGCTACCGCGACTACAACATCGGCCTCACCGGCCTCTCGCTCCTGGCCTTCCTCGGCGCCGGCTACACGCACCTGTCCCGCGACAAGTACGTCGACCCGATCACCGGCAAGGAAATGAGCTTCGGCACCGTGGTGAAGAACGGCATCCTGTACCTCATCAAAGCGCAGGACGCGGACGGCCTCTTCGGCGCCAAGGCCGGCGGCAAGATGATGTACAACCACGCCGTCTCGGCCCTCGCCATGGCCGAGGCCTTCGGTCTGACCCAATCACCGCTCTTTAAAGAACCGGCGCAAAAGGGCATCGACTTCCTGCTCGCCGCGAAGAACCCCTACAAGGCGTGGCGCTACCAGCCGAAGGACGGCGAGAACGATTCGTCCGTCACCGGGTGGTGCGTCATGGCCATGAAGTCCGCGGAGATCTCCGGACTGAACGTGGGTCGCGCGGCCTTCGAGGAGGCGAAGTCCTTCATCGAAGAGATCACGGAGAAGAACTACGGCAAGTGCGGGTACACCAAGCTGGAGGACGCGGGCGTCAAGGTCGTGGTGCAGGGGAAAAACGAGGACTACGCGAACCACGACTCGCTCACCGCGGTCGGCATGCTCTGCCGGATGTTCATCGACCACAACTCGAAGGATCCGATCCTCGAGCTGGGCGCGAAGCTCCTGGTCCAGGACCTCCCGACCTGGGACAAGGTGAAGAAGACGAACGACTACTACTACTGGTACTACGCGACGCTCTGCCTCTTCCAGTTCGACGGCCCGGACAGCGGCGGGAGCCAGAAGTACTGGAACCACTGGAACGTGGCGATGGTCGAGGCGATCGTGAAGCACCAGGCCACGCCCAAGGACGTTTGCGCCTCCGGCTCCTGGGACGCGGATGACCGCTGGGGCTTCGAAGGCGGGCGCGTGTACGCCACCGCGCTCAACACCCTCACCCTCGAAGTGTACTACCGGTACGACAGCGCCTTCGGCGGCAACAAGCGGAAGTAACGGCGTCCCCCGAGCGCCGGCCCCGGCCCCGCGCCGAACGGCCGCACTTCACCAAGCGACTCTACCCGGGCGGCGGGTCGACCCCGCCGCCCGGGCATCCTCCGACACTGGGAGCATGGACCTCATGACCAAGCGTTGCCTCCTCCGCCCGGCCGCGGTCCTCGCGTTGCCCGCGCTCCTCCTGCCGCTGCTCTACGCCCCGCCCGTCGCGGCGGAGGGCGCGGTGGACAAGGAAATCGACTTCGCGCGCGGGCTCGGGCGACGCCAGTACTTCGACTGGGCGGAAGAGGTCTGCCTGGCGATCGAAAAGACCGCAACGGGACCGGACAAGGCCTCGGTCCAGCTCGTCCGCGCCGAGATCATCAAGGGGCAGGCCGCCGGCGAGACCGATCTCAAGAAGAAGATCGAGGGGATCGCCAAGGCCATCCAGGCCCTCGAGAGCTTCCTCTCCTCCAACCCGAATCACCCCCTGGCCGAGGAAGCCAAGTTCGACATCGGCGACCTCTACCTGCAGAAGGGCCTCTTCGTCATCACGGAACTGAAGAACCCCGAGAGCGCGCCGAAGGCCGGCGACCTGCGGAAAGAGGGGCAGGACGCCTTCAAACAGGCCAAGTCGTACATCGAGAAGATGATCTCCCAGATCCGGGAGCGGATGGACAAGCCCGACGAAAAAAAGAACGAAGAGAAGAACACGGTCGCGCTCGTGACGGCGCGCTACAACCTCCTCAAGACCTGCTACTACTTCGGCATGCTCTACGACGCCGGCAGCTCGGAGCGGAAGGACTATCACACCAAGGCCAAGACGCACTACATGGACTTCTCCTTCGACTACCAGGACCGCATCTACTACTACATCGCCTCCATCATCGGCGGCCTCGTCTACAAGGAGCTGGGCGAAGACAAGATGGCGATCGGCATCTTCGACGCGGGGATCGCGCTCCGGGACAGCTACTTCGACGAAAAGACCCGGGGCTACGTCCTCGACGACACGGCCATCGAGATCCTGCGCGACGCGTTCACCACGAAGACCCAGGCCATGATCGACATGAAGGACGGCAAGGCGACCGTGGCCACCGTCGAGGAATTCTTCAAGACGTTCGGTCCGGAGTGGAAAAAAAAGCCGCTCGGCTGGTACATGGACGAGAAAAAGGCCGAGGGGTATGCGCTCCTCGGGGACAACAAGGCGGCGATGGACCTCGTGGCCGAAGTCCTGGACAAGACCAAGGACGGGCCCGAGAAGATCCACAACGACGCCTCGGCGCTCATCACCAAGCTCGGCGGCTCGATCGAGATCAGCGCCGACCGCCTCCTGCAAGGGGCGGAGGGACTCGCCGCACGCGGCAAGGAAGACGAGGCGATCGTCGAGTACCGCAGGGTGCTCCTCGCCCTGAAGACCAAGACCGACCCCGAGTCCTTGAAGCTCACGCAAAGAACCTGGTATCGGATGGCGGTCGCCTTCGACAAGCTGGACCGGACCTACGAGGCGGCCTCGATCTACCAGCGCATCTACACGACCTGGCCGGACGCCGCGCAGAACCCCTACGCGTCGAAGGCCTGCCTCGGGACCGCCCGCTCCTTCACCAGCATGCTCGCGAGCGGCGACAACGCCTTCGACCAGGAGCAGTACAAGAAGGCCCTCAAGGACCTGTCCGAGAAGTACGTCAGCACCGAGGAAGGGAAAATGGCCCCCGTCCTCCTGGGCGAAAAGCTGTCCAAGGAAGGAAAGTTCGTCGAGGCCGCGGATCAATTCGCGCGCGTCCCCTCGAACGTGGGCGCCTACTACGTCCAGTGCCTCTTCCAGGTCGGCTACTGCTGGTACCAGGAAGGGCGGCGGCTCTGGACGGACAAGAAGGAGAGCGACGCGAAGGCGGCGTTCAAGAAGGCCGAGGACGGCTTCCAGCGCTCGGCGGCCGAGATCGAGAAACAGGGGAAGACGGCCACCGAAGAAATCAAGAAGGAACTAGGCGAGATGGCCTTCAACGGGCGCTTCATGACGGCCCAGCTCCTCGTCCACGAATCGGTCAAGCGGACCGACGACGCCCTGAAGCTCCTCGACCAGATGGAACAGGAATACGCGGGCGCCCAGGACAAGCTCTCGCGCTGCTGGTCGCTCAAGATCCAGACCTTCCTCGACCAGAAGAAGCCGCAGGAAGCGCGCGAGCTGCTCGACCAGCTTCTGGAGAAGGACCCGAATGCGAAGAAGGTCTCCGACCTGTGCAAGCAAGTCGCATTCGTCTACCACTCCATGGGAGAAGAGAAGCGGAAAGACGTGAAGGCCGGGAACACGGTCGGGCTGGACGACCTGCGTTCGGCGGCGCGGTACTACACGATCTGGCTGGAGCGCTCCGCGGAAGGGGCGCGCGGCCTGAAGCCCGCGGACATCAGCTCGGTCGGCGACCTGCTCTATCGGGTCGGCAACGTGGCCAACGGCCTGGCCGAAGTCGTCGGCAGCTTCCAGGAGACCGAGTACGGGAAGGTCGCCGAGACGGTCTTCTACGAGGCGGCCGCGAAGGCCTACGATCTGCTCGTGAACGGGAAGTTCGCAAACCCGGCGGCGCCCGACTATTGGAAGAACTGCGTGAAGCTCGTGAACTGCCTGGCCTTCATCAAGAAGTGGCCCGAGGCGGTCGCGGTGTATGAAAAAATCCTCACCGACGAGAAGTTCTGCAAGGAAGTGACGGACGAGAAGACGAAGCAGAAGTTCCTGCGGATCGACGACAAGGTCCTGCGCGCGAAGCCGCACCTGCTCGGCATCTACCTCGACGTCGGCCAGCTTTACCTGGAGGTAGCGCCGGCGCAGAAGGAAGCGTGGGACAAGGCGCTGAACGTCTTCGGCAACATCGGCGACCCGCAGATCTCCGACAAAGAGCAGCGGCAGTGGTGGCAATCGAAGCTCGGCTACCTGCAGGCGCTCTACGGCGGCGGCAACTACATGCGCGCGAACGTCATCATCGTCGACCTTCGGGCCGCCAACCCCAAGTGGGAAAACAACAAGCACGGCCTCACGGCGAAGCTCGACGAGCTTGAAAAGTCGATCAAGGAGAAGGTCCCCGCCACGCCAAAGAAGTAGGGGCGCGGCGCGACCCTGCCCAGCCCGATAGCGGCGGACTTCTGCGTGTTGCCGCTGTCCGCCGGCAACGTCCGCGAGTCGCTGCGCGGTTCCTCCCGGTGCCCCCCAGGCCTCCCGTTACAGGAGTTCGGCCCCCATGAAGTCCCGCATTCTACCGACCCTCGCCCTCGCGTTCATCGTGTTCGTCTTCGCAGGCTCCGTCGCCTTCGCGGCCGAAGAAGGGGACACGGTCCACGCCAAGAAGACCTGGTGGGACCTGTTCAAGACGACCGGCCTCGTCGGCATCCTGATCGTCGGCTGCTCGGTGACGGGGGTGGCGCTGACGATCGAGAACCTGGTCAACTTGAAGGAGGAGAAGCTGGCGCCGCCGGACGTGATCGGCGAATTGGAAGGCCTCCTCGAAGAGGGGCGCATGGACGAGGCGCTCCAGCTTTGCGACTCGGACAAGAGCTACCTCGGGAACGTGGTCGCGGGGGGCGTGCTCATGGCCGGCTCCTCCTTCGACGAGATGCTCAAGGGGATGGAACAGGCCGCGGCGGAGGAGACCTTCAAGGTCAACACGAAGATCAGCTACCTCTCGCTGCTCGGCAACATCGCCCCGCTGCTCGGGCTGCTCGGCACGGTGACGGGGATGGTGAGCTCGTTCCAGGAAATCGAGAAGTCGAAGTCCCCGACGCCGGCCGACCTCGCCAAGGGCGTGTACGAGTCGCTCGTGAACACGACGATGGGCCTCTTCACGGCCATCGTGTTCCTCACCGTGTACTTCTTCTTGAAGAACAAGGTCAGCCGGATGACCCTCGGCATCAACATGGTGGCGTTCGAGCTCTTGAAGAAGGCACACACCAGCCAGGCGGGCGGGTAGGAGGAAACCATGTCGAGGAAGAAGGGACCGGCGATCGACGAAAACGTAACCCTGAACCTGGTGCCCATGGTGGACATCATGTTCCTGCTCCTCCTGTTTTTCATGCTCGGAGCGGACATGGGCCACCGGGAACTCGAGGACGTGAAGCTCCCGCTGGCGGACACGGTGACGGAGGACAAGAACCCGGAGGGTAGGACCACGGTCAATGCCTACCACGTCACGCCTCCGCACGGGCCCTACTGCGCGGTGTTTGCGGCGGCCGCCAAGGGCGGAGAGGACAAGATTTGCCGGGACACCGCCCATTGGAAGATCGGGATCCGCGGGATCGACTATCCCTTGGACGGCTCCAAGGCCCGCGAGGACGGACTCACGCTCAAGGACCGGCTTTATCAGGAGGCCGAGAGCAACCGGCCGGATCCGAATAACAAGCTGCTCTCCGAACGGCGGCTCATGATCCGCGGCGACGAGGCCGGTCCGTACGGCACCGTGCAGAAGGTCATGAATACGTGCGCGGAGGTCGGCATCTACAAGATCGAGATCGGAGCCGCCAGGCCCGTCCAGTAAGGTCGCCCCTCGCTCGCGCCCCGAGCACCGCGCGGGGCCCTCTGCTTCGCGTAACGCACGCACCCCCAACACGGAGAGAACGCCATGGCCGGCGCATCGATGTCCGATGGGAGTGACGAAAACCCCATCCCCTTGAACGTCACGCCCCTGGTCGACATCATTTTCTGCCTCTGCCTCTTCTTCCTCTGCTCGTTCCACTTCAAGCAGCTCGAAGGGAAGATGGACTCCTGGCTGCCGAAGGATAAGGGGATCCACGGCACCCCCGTGCAACACGTCGAGTTGGAAGACATCAAGATCTGGATGAAGTGGGACTCCAGCTCGAACACCGTCACACGCAAGGTGAACCAGAGCGAAGCGGCAAACGACTCGGACCTCCAGGCGCTCCTCGCGCAACGCAGGACCAACTTCGAGACCGCAGGCAAGGCGAAGAACGAGATCCCCGTCTCGATCGACGCCGCGCCCGATGTCCCGTGGAAGGACATCATCAAGGCGATGAACATCTGCAAGCGCGAAGGGCTTGAGAAGATCGAGTTCGCCGCTCCTTGGCCGGATGCCGCGGCCGCGACCGCCGGCTCGTAAAAAGAAGCGTAACCGTTCACCCCGGAGGAACAGGGACACGGAGGGCTCTCGCCACGAGCCCGAGCCTCCCCGTGCGCGCTCCGTGACGCCGTGCCTCCGTGGTGAAGCGCGGATCGCAGTGAACGGTTTCAAGAAAGCAACCGACTCGCCCCCGGCTCCGGCTCGATCCGCGGGGACTCGACCTCGCGAGTTCCGTTCCGCCCGCACAGGGGCCGGCAATCGAACCCACATCCAGCCGTCGTCCCCTCTCCCGCGAACCGGGAGAGGGGGACGGCCTCGGCCCTGCGCTGCACCTCCATCAGCAGTCACGCATGATCGACTTCGAGGCTCGACAGCGCCACCTCCTGGCCGTTCAACCCCCGTGGTACGCCCAGCGGGAGTTCCGGCTCCTGGTCCTTTTCTCGGCCCTCTTCCTCGGCTGCATCCTGGTGCTCGCCCTTAAGCCCTTCACGCCTACGACCGGCGAGGACCCGAAGGGCAGCCGTCCCGCCCGCAAGCTGCCGCCCGAGCAGCCGGAGCAGATCGTCTTCGACGGCAAGCTCGACCACGCCCCGGACGGCACCGCCCTCGTCCAGGACCCTGCCTACGACATGCTCCTCACCTACCTCCAGCGCATCACGCTCGAGGAAATGTCGAAGACGCTCTGGCTCGACCTGCACTACGACGATTTCGTCGCCCACCCCGCCGCCTGCCGCGGAAAATTCGTCCAGGTCGAGGGGATCGTGAACCTGGTCACGGTAGAGCGCCTCGACAGGACGGTCGGGGACGTGCGCGACATCTACCGCATTTACCTCTACGAGACCCGCAGCGGCGGCGGGTTCATCTGCGACATCGTCGAAAAGCCGCCGACCCTCGAGTTCGGGCGCGACTACATTCAGGTGACGGGGCTCTTCTACCGGAACGTGACTTTCGAAAACGACCGCAACCGGACTCTTACCGCCCCGTTCCTGTTCGCCAAGGACGTGCACATCCTTCGGGACTCGCGGTCGGACCCCACCGATTCGCCCGCCTTCGTCATGTCGGCCTGGATGGCCGGGACGCTCTTCGTGGTGATCGTGGGCGGCTATTTCCTGGTGCGATGGTCGTCCTCGCGGGAGGGCCACTCGTGGCGCACGACCAGGTCTTTGCGACAAAAGAGCGGCGGCGCGGCACGTGCGTCGGCCGCCGCCGCGGGCGCGAGTACGGCAACGGGTACGGGTACGGCCGCGAGCGCGGGCACTGGCGCGGGCGCAGTCACGGCGCCTCCCCCGGCCGCGGACGTACCCGCGGCAGGCACGGCGGCGGCCGCGCCTGCGGCTCCGGCGCGCCTTGCCGCCGAAACAGGCGCGGCGCCCGTCCCGCCGGCCCCCCCTGCGGAGACCTCGGCCTCCTCCGCCGCGCTGCCTGACGCAGCGACCACCGTTCCCGCGCCCGGTGCCCCGCCGTATCCCGCCTCGAACCCCGAGCAGCCGGCCACGGCGGAGCTGCCGGCCAGCACGCCGCCCGAGGCGCCCGCCATACCGTCGGCGCAGGCGCTGGACGCCGCGGCGCCGCCCCACCCGGCGGCGGAGGCCGCCGCAACGACGCAGTGCGCCTCCCTCGCGGCTTCGGACGTGGCCCCGCCGGCCCCACCGCCGGCCATGCAGCCGCCAGACCCGGTCCCACCCGCCCCTCCGGAACCGAGGACCCCAGCGGCGGTCGATGCCCCTCAACCCGCGCCGTCGGTCCCTCCTCCGTCCGCCCCCCCGATCCAGCCCTGACTTTCTCCTGGAATCGAGGCCCGACCGCATGAGGCCAGCCGCCTCTCTTCGCTCCTCGCTCCTTCCGCTCCTGCTGGTCGCGCTCTGCGGCGGATCCGCGGCGGCCGACGAACAGCCCCTCGGCACCGAACACTTCCTCGACCAGAGCCTCCGGGTCGGTGGACGCATCCAGACGGTTGCGACCCAGGACGTGAACGACGACGGACTCCTCGACCTCATCGTGATCCACTGCGGCGAGGTGCGCGGCGGGCTGTCCGGGCGCTGGGTGTCCGTCTTCCTGCAGCAGCGGGGCGCCGGCTTTCCGGGCCTTCCGGACCAGACCTTCGCCGCCGATCCCTCCGCCGCAGCGGTGGCGTTTCTCCGCCTCGGCTGGGAGAAGGGGCTCACCCTCGCGCTCTTCCGCTCCGATGGGGTGATCTACCACGCCTGGAACGGCGAGCGCTGGGAGCTGCTGCCCCGGCGGCTCCTCTTCACGCGGACCTTCTTCCAGGCGCCGCAGGCCGACGCCCTGCCCGTTTTCCGGTATCCCATCGACATCGACCGCAATGGTCTCGACGAACTGCTCGTCCCGCAAGAGGACGGCTACCGCATCTATTTCCAGCACCAGGGGGGGAAGTTCGGCCGCATCTCCCCCATCGCGCTTGCGGGCGCGCGCTCCGTGACCCGCGGGTCCGGCAATGCACTCGTCGCCAACTACGCCATCCCGCGCCTCGAGGTCGAGGACGTCAACGGGGACTGGCGGCGCGACCTCGTCACCTGCTCCGGCAGCCGCTTCTCCTACTGGCTCCAGGACGAGCGCGGGGCCTTTCCCTCCACCCCCTCCGCAACCTTCGACCTGGAGTTCCTCAAGGCCTCCGTCCAGCGGAATCGAGTGCAGGCCTCCTTCACGACCCTCGTCGACGTGAATGGCGACCAATCCGCCGACCTCATCGTCGCCCAGACTTCGGGCGACGTCGGGGTTTTCGAGAGTCTCGTCACGAAGATCGTCCTCTACCTGGGCCGAAAAGGGGCGCCCTTCTCGGAAACCCCGGACCAGATCCTGAACTTGAAGGGCGTCTCGATCGACCCGCAGCTCGTCGACGTGAACGGGGACGGACGGACCGACCTGGTCGTGTCGAGCTTCCGGACCGACCTGCTCGGCGCGGCCAAGAGCGCCCTCTTGCAGGCCGTGAACGTCTCCTACTACATTTTTCTTTTCGACCCGAAGACCAACCGCTTCTCCGACGACTACGACTTCGAACGGATGGTCACGATCCCGACCGACAGTATCGAAAAGGGGGGCCGCGGCCTCCCCCACATCTACTTCAGCGGCGATTTCGACGGCGACAAACGCAACGACATGGTCACCCTCTCCGGAGAAGGCCGGCTGGCCGTGTACCGCGGCCGTGAGGGGGTCGGCCTCTTCCACTCCTCCGGCCTCGCCTACGAAAAGGACGAGTGGTTCCTCGCCTTCCCCGAGACGCCGAAGGGCGTCGAGATCCGCGACTTCGACAAGAACGGTCGCGCCGACCTCCTCCTGAAATACGGCTCGCGCATTCGCGTGCTGCTGTCCCGCTGACGCGGCGGCTGGCATGCAGGGCGCCGCAGCCGCGGTAGC
>JACPWG010000007.1 GCA_016197205.1 Planctomycetota bacterium | reverse complement strand
GGCCGACGGCAGGCTGTACCCCACGTTTGAACCATGCCGATTTTCACACCGGCCCGGACCACCTTCCACCGGAGGCCGCAGCCGCGAGAATCGACGTGCGCGCAGTTTGTGAATCCGGCCCGGGCGCTTGTTCCAAACTTCTTGTCGTAAACCTTGCCCACCCGGTAGCCATTCCACCATGCACTTCCTGTTCGGTCCTTGTGCGTGCTACGTCTTCGCGGGACTTCACAGCATCAGCTCCGGATGCGAAACAGGGGGAGGGGCGGAGTGAGGCGTGCGATGCAGGGGCCTCCCAGGCATGAGCAGGGTGTGACGACTGCGAGTGCCGGCGACGCGCACCTCGGCGCACCGTGTCCGCTGCCATGCGACCGCCCCGGCCGGACCGCGTGCCGAGCTTCGGGCGTCGCCTGCCCCCGGGTGGCTCTCTCCCGCGTCAGCGCCGTTACGCTCCCGGAGCTTGCCGTGCTCCTGGTCCTCCTGGGGCTCCTTGGGGTCGTCGTCCTCGCACGCCTCTCTTGGTGGGAGAAGGACGGGCGGCGTACGGAGGCCCTGGTCGCACTCGCCTCCGTCCGCACTTCCATCCAACTCTACTTCGCCCGGACGGCCATGCCACCCCCTGTCGGGATGGGACGGGCGATGTTCCCCACCCTCAACGAACTCGTCGGTCGCGGGGGCGGGAGAGCCCGGGTCCTGGAGCACGCCCTTCCCCTCAACCCGTACTCCTCGAACCCCGACTTCCCCGCGCGGAACGAAGTCCTGAAAATCGACTTGCCCCCGACCGGGGCGAGGCGCCGACCGAGCGGAACCACGGGTGCATGGGCGTACGACGACGATCGAGTGCAGGGCAAGCCCGGCGAGCCGTACCCGCCGGGCACTCCCGGCTACGACGTCGGGACCTTCTGGGCAAACACGTCAACCCCAGGCGTGGATGAGTTCCTCTTCTGATCGGCCGGGCGCGGCGATATTCTGTTACTACCCCCCCTCCGATTTCTGACCATTTCATCGCTTCCCGGGCACGGATTGCGCCGCCTCCCTGCGGAATTATCGGCCGTACATATATTCTTTACTTGTTTGTAGAACTTAAGTTGCGTATCAGTAAGCGGCGGCGCATGGCCTGGATCCAGCCCCGGCCGGCCCAGGGGCCTGAGTTTCGCGAGGGATTCGTTTCAAGTATGGTGGCGACTCGGCCGATTCTTAAGGGAGCACAGAGTTGGCGAGGTCGCCCGAGGTTTCCGGGACCCTGCCGGACGAACGCCTTGACCCTAGTGGTAGGAGGTAACTGTGGGACGATTTTGGAAGCGAAGGATCGGAGGCTTCACCCTGATCGAGCTGGTGATGGTGATCGTGATCCTGGGCATTCTGTCGGCCATCGCCATACCGAGGCTCTTCGACTTCTCCGGTGACGCAAAGAAAGCGACGACCCTTGGGATTCTGGGGGCGGTGAGGACCGCCATCGCGTTGTATTTTGCGAAGAATGCCCTGCCCCCGCCGACGGGCGGCACGCGTCCGTGGTGGCCGGCGCTCACCATGATGCGCTCTTCCGATGGCGGCCCCGGCCTGGTCATGGAATCCAAGATGGCGGACAACCCCTTCTCTCTGGCCGGCACGACGACTTCTCGAAACGATGTGACCGACACGGCCCTGCTCGACACCGCCATCCGTGTGGACACGGTCGGCTCCGGGAACACGGGCGCCTGGGCGTATGACGAGTCGGGTCAGGAAGTCGGACTCACCACGGGCCAGCCTTACACGGTCCCCCAGACCGGCAGCGATGTCGGCCTCTTCTATGCCCACACGTCCACGAATGGAGTGGCTGAACGGGAGTACTAGACGATCCGAGAGGAGAACCCTCCTCGCGGGTCGGGAGCGCCGGGCTCGGCCTGGTCGACAGCCGCGAGGGGGAAGGAAGGAGCTTGTGAGGGTCGTGGGAACGTTCCCCTCCACGAAAGAGCGGTGCCGAAAGCGGAGGTGCCTCCGATCGGCGATTGGGGAACTGAGGCCTCACAGCGGAGGTGTTCAATGCACCGATTGATGCGGCGTCGAGTGGTAGGTTTCACCCTCATCGAACTTGTCATGGTCATCGTGATCCTGGGCATCCTAGCGGCGATCGCCATTCCCCGGTTGTTCGACTTCACCGGGGATGCCAAGAAGGCTTCGACCTTGGGCATTCTCGGGGCCGTCCGGACCGCGATCGCGCTGTACTTCGCCAAGAACGCGCTGCCCCCTCCCAACGGGGGAACGCGGCCCTGGTGGCCCGCGTTGACCATGATGCGCGCGTCCGACGGCGGAGCGGGAACGGTCATGGAGTCCAAGATGGCGGACAACCCCTTCTCCCTGGCGGGCAGCACCACGAGCCGAAACGACGTGACGGGCGTGGCCCTCTTGGCGGACGCCCAACGCACGGACACGGTCGGCTCCGGGAATACGGGCGCTTGGGCGTATGACGAATCCGGTCAGGAAGCCGGACTCACGACCGGGCAGCCCTACACGGTGCCGGCGAGCGGCAGCGACGTGGGCCTGTTCTATGCGCACACTTCGACCACCGGCGTCGCCGAACGCGAGTACTAGCCGCTGAAGAGTGCCAGGTTCAGGTCTCTTGCACGATGGGTTTTTCGGGGAGCGGGGGACACCCGGCCGGTGTCCTCCCTCTCCCCCTGGAAGAGTGTGCATTTGGTGGTTGTGAGGCTCGTGGCCGCGCCCTCCACGACGAGGAATCGGCGCCGAATCCGGAGACGCTTCGGATGGCCAGGGGCAAATCAGGCCTCTCAACGGAGGAAGGACTGAGATGAGTCGACTTGCCAAGAAGAAAATCGCGGGATTCACGCTCATCGAGCTGGTGATGGTCATCGTCATCCTGGGCATCCTCGCGGCGATCGCCATCCCGAGGCTCTTCGACTTCTCCGGCGATGCGAAGAAGGCCACGACCCTGGGCATCCTCGGGGCCGTCCGCACGGCGATCGCGCTCTACTATGCGAAGAACGCCCTTCCCCCTCCGACCGGCGGGAGCATGCCGTGGTGGCCCACGCTGACCCACCTGCGCAGCTCGGACGGCGGGCCCGGGTTCGTTATGGAGTCGAAAATGGCGGACAACCCGTTCTCCCTCGCGGGGGTCACCACTTCCCGAAACGACATCACCGACACGCCCCTGCTCTCCACCGCCCTCCGCGTGGACACCTTCGGCGTGGGGAACACCGGGGCCTGGGCCTACGATGAGTCCGGCCAGGAGGCGGGGCTCTTCACCGGCCAGCCCTACACGGTCCCGCAGAACGGAAGCGACGTCGGCATCTTCTACGCCCACACGTCCTCGAACGGCGTGGCGGAGCGGGAATACTAGCGGCTCGTCGGCCTTCGATCGGTCCGGGCCCGGGCGGGGCATGCCTGCGCCGTGCCCGGCTGAGTCGAAGCCGGGCCGCACCCCAGGCGACCAGGAGCGAGGGCGGCCTCGCAAGCGGGGGGAGTGGGGGCGCGGGTGCCCGTGCCGGTCCCTTGTCTCTTGTCCCCGAATTTAGGTCGGTCGCGGGGCGCCCACGGCGGGGTCCCCGCGTTCGCTGTCGGTTGCGGCTCCGCCAGGCCAGGTGGGGAAGACCTCACAAGAGGACTTTCCCCACCTTTTTTTTGTTCGAGGGTCTCGGAGGAAGGGGATGTCCTACGCATGTCGCCGGCGCCACAGCTCCGGCCTTGGCCTGCTCGAGCTGGCTCTGTCGGTCGCCCTCCTCGGCGTGCTGGTCGCCATTGCCCTGCCGCGGTTTGTCGACTTTTCCGGCGATGCGGGTCGGGCGCGGACCCTCGCAGCCCTCGGCTCGGTTCGTACGGCCATCTCCCTCTACTTTTCCCGGACTTCGATGCCCGCCCCTGCCGGTGGGAACCGGCCGTGGTGGCCGAGCCTGTCGCGCCTGCAGGGCTCGGATGCCGGTCCCGGCCCCGTTCTCGACACGCGCATGCCCGACAATCCGTTCTCGACTCGGACGGAACCGGCCGGCCGCAACGACGTCCTCGCCGGCTCCGCGAGCGTCGCGACCGGGGAGCATCCGGCCCCGCAGGGCACGACCGGCGCCTGGGCCTATGACGAAGTCGGGAACGCCGTGAACGGCCTCTCGGCCGGAGAACCTTACGGGGATCCGACGCAGGGGCGCGACATCGGCCAGTTCTGGGCGGGCACGGACACGCCACAGGTGGGCGAATATAGATTCTGAAGCGATGGAATTTTGTCCGTCACATGCGCCTTTCGTGTGATACAATCATTAGAGTCCTGTGAAGGTTCTTGAGGAGGTTGGCCGCGAGTGCGCAAGGCTCAACGGGGCTTCACCTTGATCGAGCTGATCATGGTGACGGTGATCCTCGGCATCCTCGCCGCCACGATCAGCATCTCGCTCGGCGACATCAACGTCATCCGGCGCGACATCTCCGCCCGCAAGATCATGACCGACATCCGGCTCGCTCAGAACTTGGCGATTGCACGTCACTTGCACACGTGGATAGCCTTCGACGTCACTCTGAACCAGTACACCCTCTTCCTTGAAAATCCGGCAAACCTCGGTCGGGCCAATCGACGGATCGCAAAAGATCCCATCACCCAGGGCCCATACATCATCTCTCTCGGTTCGCCTCAGACCGCCGCGTGCTCGCTGACCAGCATCAACATCGGCGGCACCCCGGAACTGGAGTTCGACAAGTACGGGTTTCCCGAAGACCAGAATGGGAATCGCATCACCACGCCTGGGTTGATCCAGTTGAACGGCGCTCGGGTGCTGTCCATCACGCCCGAGACCGGACGCGTGGTCATGCAGTGACGTGGTTGTGCAGACCGACCGGCTGCGTGCGGGCGGCTCACGGTCGCCGACCGACCGGCCTTCGGTGGGGGCACGTCGCTTCGTCGCTCCCGCTGCGCGGAACCTTTGCCGCCGTTCGCCGTGCCACGGCGGTGGGTACGCCGCCGCGATGCGGCGCTGCCCACCGCCGACCGGGACCGAAAGGTGAATTGACTGACGGAGGAATCCTCGCTATGTCCGAAGCCTCGTATGCGGTCCCCCGACCCGGCACCCGCCCCCTCGCCCTGCGCCTGCACGCTCCCGGCCCGCTCGGGGCGCGGCGGCAGGCGGGGTTCACCTTGATGGAGTTGATTCTCGTCACCATCATCGTCGGAGTCGCCGTGCCCGGCATCCTGCTCCTCTTCGAAACGAGCGCGCGTTCCAGCTTTCACACCGAGCAGGTCGCCATCGCCACCCACCTCGCCGAGGAAAAGCTTGAGGCGATCTCCGCGGACAAGTTCTCCTCGGTGCGCGGGTGGAACTACATCGCGCAGGCCAACTATCCGCTGGAAAACCCGGTCCCGGGCTTCGACAAGTACGAGCGCGAGACGGTCGTCCTGGAGGTGGACCCGAACGACCTGCTGACGCCGCACCCGAATTCCGGTTACAAACGGGTCACCGTGATCATTTATTGGAACCAGCGGGCGGAGCACTTGGAGATTCCCACGCTGTTCACCCATCATCCTTAGTACCGCTCCACGGAAGTCGGTGACCCATGGGCGAAGGCAAGTTTGGCTGCCCGCGAGGCGCGCGAGCGAGGCGTAGTAACGGAGAACTACGGCGAGCGAGCGCAACGAAGCGGACGGCCGAAATCGCCGAGCAAACGGGTCACCCAATTCTGTGGGGCGGTACTTAGAGTCGAGGTTCAAGCTTGCATGCGGACTGGCCGAGGTAGAAGACAGGGACTCCCTCCAGTCGCCCGCGCCCGCCGACGCGGGACGGGCGGCTGGACCATGATCGAGCTGATCATGTCGATGGTGATCCTTGGGATCATCTCGGGGGTGACCGCGCTCGTCGTCCTGGAAGGTGGGGCCGTGTTCACGGACCAGAACTATCGGGCCAACAACCTCGAAGTGGCGAGGTTGGCGATCCAGCGGGTCAGCCGGGACATCCTCCACATCAAGGAGGGCTCGACCGCCAATGTCACGGCCTTTTCCGCGACCTCCTTTTCCTTCAAGGCCTTCGACGACGAGATGGTCACCTTCGCGTGGACCGCGCCGCGGCTGTTTCGCAATGCCCAGGTCCTCGCCGACCATGTGACCGACTTCAACCTGGAATACTGGACCGAGAGCGGGGGAACCCCCCTGGTCCCTGAAGACATTTGGAGGATCAAGGTACAGATCCGGATCAAGTCCGAGTACGGTGGGGAGACCTTCCTGCGGACTTGCGTCTTCCCCCGGCGCCTCTCGACCTATGTGGACTGGCGGGAAGAGTGATTTGGAGGATCGCTCGGAGCTCCGGGCCGGTCGGTCGACGGAACGAACCCGAGGTGGGGCCGTCCTTCCGACCGTGCTGCCCCCTGGGGAGTCATGCAGAGTGGATGGATCGAGTGTGCATGGTGAGGATTGAGCAGCCATGAGCGTCATCAGCATCGTGAACCCGAAGAAGGGGACCGGGAAGTCGACCACGGCGGTCAGCCTGGCCGCGGGTTTGGCGCGGCGCGGCTGGAGGGTCCTGCTGGTGGACCTCGACCCGCAGGCGGCCTGCACGTCCGGGGTGGGCCTTACTCCGGAGTCGCTCAAGGTGACGGCCTTCGAGGCCCTGTTCGGCCCGCGGGCCGCCCTGCCGGAGGCGATCACCAAGACCTCCTACTCCGGCCTCGAAGTCCTGCCCGCGAATGTCAGCCTCGGCGGCGCGGAATCCCAGCCCACCAGCTCCGGCGGCCGCCAGGAGACCGTGCTCCACATGCAGCTTTCCACGGTCCGCGAAGAATATGATTTCATCATCGTCGACTCGCCGCCGAGCTGCGGCCTCCTGACCTCGAACGCGATCGTCGCCGCCGACCAGCTCATCGTGCCCGTGGTGCGCGGGTCCGCGTTCCGTGATGACATTGCCCAACTCATGGATCTGATCAGCCGGCTCATGGGGCAGGGGAATCCGATCACCGGCCGCATCGACTGGCTTTGGACCTTTCACCAGCCGGATGTGCAGGCCACCGGCGACAGTTTCGAAAGCGCGCAGAAGGAGTGGAACGCCCAGGCCTTCAACACGCTCATCCGCAAGGACACCTCCTTCCAGGAGGCGGCTTGGGCCAAGAAGCCCATCTTCTATTATCGTTCGGACGCGCCGGGGGCCCAGGACTACAAAGACATGGTCCTCGAGGTGCTGAAAGCAAACGACCTCTCCGGCACGAGTACCGACATGCCCGCGGTCCCGAGCGAGGGGCAGATCACGGCGACGCCGCAGGGGCTGACCGATCTGGTGAAGGACATCCGCGGCGGGAGCACGCCGAACGTGCCGGCCGCCACCATGCTCACGCCGCAAGGCGATTTCCAGGCGGCGCTGCTGGGATCGTCCACGCCCCTGCCCGGCCTCGGCCTGCCGGCGGCGACCCTGCTTGCGCCGAACGCCCTTCAGGCTTCAGCGCCCGCGGGCATGCCCGGCGCTTACCCCGGCGCCCCGTCGGGGGGCATGTACGGCGGCATGCCGATGCCCACCCAAATGATGTCCCCGCCGGATGTGGCCCGCATGGATCCCCTTACCGGGCAGGCGCCGACCGGCCAGGTCACCGCGCCCTTCGCCGGCGGGCCGGCCTCCCCGATGGGCCAGGCCGCGGCCTTCCCGCCCACCGTCGCCATGCCGGGTGCTCCCGCACAGGCAACCCAGGTCGCGGGCGGCGGCTTCAGCGTCCCGATGCCCGGGTTTCCCACCGCCGGACCGACCGGCGTCACCGTAGCTCTGCCGGTCCCCCCGGGCTCCAGCATGGCTGCGACCGGCGCCGCCGGCTACGGCGGGGAAACCGTGGTCTCGGGTTCCGCAGCCGGCATGCCGGGACCGGGTAACGTGACCGCGACCCTCAGCGGCCCGCCCGTGCCGGTCGCCGGCGAAACGCAGGCCCCGCGTCGGGCCGCCGCGTCCGGCGTCGCCTCCGGGCGCCTCCATGCGGGCGTGGATATCGGCGGCGCCAGCGTACACGTGGTCCAACTCCGCGTGAGCGGACGCAAGCCGCCCGTCCTCTCCAATTTCGCGCTGGAACGCATTCCCGACGTTCCAGACGAGGAGTTGGAGATCGCCCTGGCGCGTACCCTCCGCGCGATGAAGAGAAAGTCCTTGCCGGGCATGCACAGCGCCCACTGCAACATCTCCGGCAACTCCGTCGTCGTCAAGCCCTTCAGCCGTCCCACCGTGGGGGAGAAGGAGATCAGCGAGACGCTGCGGTGGCAGCACCTCGCCAAGGGCCTCCCGTTCTCCCCCGACACCGCCCTCATCCGGTATTGCAACAAGCGGGCGGAGGGCGAGGAAGTCGGCGGCCGGCAGAAGATCTTCGGCTGCGCGGCGGATCCCGAGCGGGTCGAGCTCCGTACCTCGGCCGTCCAGCGCGCAGGGCTGGCCGTCCAATCCGTCACCCCGGACGTCTTCGCGCTGGAAAACCTCGTCCGGCGCTCGAAGCTGGTCGCTCCCCGCCAGGCGGCCGCGGTGCTGAACGTCGGCTTCGCCTCCACGGTCCTCGCCGTGTACGGCAGCGCAGGCCTCGAGTTCTGTCGTGACATCGGCATCGGCGCCAAGGATCTGCTCGGGCTCGAGGCCTCCGAGCCCAACACCGGCGAGACGCCCGCGGCCGAGGAAGGGGCCGCCGAGGTGAAGGCCCCAGAGAAGAAGAGCACCAAGCGCTTCGTCTCGGAGATCATGATGTCCCTGGAGTACTTCCATCAGTCCGTGCGCACCATGCGCGTCGAGCAGGTCTACCTCTGCGGCATCCGAGCGCAGGAAATCCTCGAGTTCCTCGTGGACGACCTGCAGGTCGAGCTGCTCGACCCGTGGCGGAACATCGACGTGCCCGAAGAGCTGCGGCGCGAGGCCAAGGCGTACGGGCCCGCGCTCGCCGTCGCCGTCGGCCTGGCGCTCCAAGACGAGCCCCGCATCGACTTCCTCCTGCCGCGCGGGCGGTTGTCGAACGCGCTGGCCTCCCTGGATCGCGTCATCAACGTGGTCGGGATCGGCGTCTGCCTCATGGTCCTCGTCTTCTGGTGGGCCCAGCGGTCCTCCGCGAATCAGCTCGAAAACCTCTTGACCCAGCAGCGGGACCGGAATGCCAGCCTGAAGGACCAGCTCAAGAAGGCGCGCGAGTTCGAGCTCCTCGTCCGGGAGTTGAAACGAAAGCGCAAGTACGCCGAGCAGATCGTCCCTCGACCGATCAAGTTCTACGGCATCCTGGTGGAAATCGCGAACCTTCTCCACCACAGGGACCTCAAAGAGAAGCTGTACCTCAAGAAGATCGTCTATCCCGCGTTCGCCAAGAGCACGGGCGCGACCACCGAGCGACTCAAGGACGCCATCGAGATTCACGCGAGCGTGGCCGTGGAGAGTCTGACCGAGTTCTCGTCGATCCGGGAACCCTTCTGGAAGCTCCTCGGGAAGTCCCCGTTCTTCCTGGAGGCGAACCCGGACTCGTTCAGCGAGGAAAAGCCCGCCGGACAGCCGTACAACCTTCGGGTGACTTGTACGCTGAAGTGGCCGAAGGCGTCCTGAGTACCGCACCGCTCGCGACCGGCCGCTTCCCGCTTCCCGCCCTTCGCTCTGCACGGGCGTGCAGCGGAGTACCGCTCCACGGAAGTCGGTGACCAAGAGGCGAAGGCAAGTTTGGCCGCCCGCTAGGCGCGCGAGCGAGGCGTAGTAACGGAGAACTACGGCGAGCGAGCGCAACGACGCGGGCGGCCAAAATCGCCGAGAAAATTGGTCACCCAATTGCGTGGGGCGGTACTGAGGCCGGGAGCGAGGGACGACCGACGATTCGAAAACTTGCCCGCGGGCATCCGCGCTAGGAGGTGGGAACCATGCTTCGCTTTGTACCGGTGTGGGCCATGAGCTCGACTTCGCTGGTCGCGAAATTCTTCGCGATGATCGGGATCTTCGTCTTCCTGTATCAGCCGGTCGCCAAGCGCCAGCAGCAGTTGAACCAGGACTACGTGAAGGGGCACGATGAGCTGATGAAGCAGGAAGAGCTCATCGCGCGCATCATTCCAGGCCTGGAAGAAAAGATGAAGTGGGTCAGGGCCCAATTGCAGAACGACCAGCTCCTCCTCCCCGGCGTCGAGAAGATCGACGACGGCGGCGTCGAGGTCGGCAAGGCCGTGGAGAAGTCCCAGGTGACGGTCGACCAGCGCACGCAATGGACGCCGGTCGCCGATCCGGCGAAGAAGGTCAAGCGCTTGTGGCGCGACATGACGGTTTCGGGCAGCTACGAGAAAATCGCCAACCTCCTGCAATGCCTGATGGTGCTCCCCTACGCGATCTCGATCGACGAACTCGAAATCGCGCCCAAGGGCGTGAAGGAGAAGGGCATCCTCTCGGCCTCGATGAAGATCTCGATGTACTTCCAGGAGCCGCAGCCGGAAAAGTGAGGAGTCGGTGGGATCATGAAGAGCCAACTCAAGCAGGTCATCATCATTCTGATGGGCGCGCCCATCCTTGGATACCTGGTTTGGGACGCGTACCAGACCTACCAGAAGGGGCCTCGGAATACCGCTCCGCCGCCGACGACGACGACGGACCAGAACAGCCCGACGGCGACCGACCCCTCCAGGGCCGGTCAGGCCGCGACCCAGCCCACGGCGCCGGGACCCCGGCCGCCCGGTTCGACGCCCCCTCCGGCCGCGGGGGGCGCTGACGGCAGCGGCGCCGGAGAGGATGGCGAAGTGTTGAGCGAGGACCAGCTCCGTGCCCTCGGGTTGGGGACTTCGCAAGAGGACCCGATCGCGATGCAGCAGGAAGCCGCGGAGAAGGCGGGGATCAAGAGCGACCCGTTCGTGGATGTGCCGATGCCCGTCGTGGACCCCGACAAGAGAGTCGTCGAACGACCGGTCGTCGAGACTCCGAAGGTGGAGCACGACTTCAAGCTCACAGGTCTCTACCTCTCCTGGGGGAACGGCTTCTCCGCCGCCTACATGGACGACGCCATCGTGCGCGTGAACGATCCGGTGGCGGAGGGCTGGAAGGTCGCCGAAATCACCGAGACGGGAGTCAGGCTCAGCAAGGAGGGGAGCGACGACAGGTTCGTTCACAAGCTCTCCCCGCTCGAGGTGGCGAAGCGGGCCGAGGCTGAGCTTGCGGCCAAGAACGCGCCGCCAGGCGCCGCCCCCTCGGGGCCGACCCCGCCCGGCGTCCCGCTCTCGAATCAGGGGACGAACAACAGCCCGACGCCAGATCGACCGATGCCTGGGGGCGCGGGCCTCCGGCCCGCGCAGCCCGGCCCCGAGGGCCGCGCCCCCAGGAGCCGCGAGGTCCGAATCTGCGCAGTTATTTTTGCGCGGGCGCTAAGTACGGATCACACCTCGCCCTAGCCCACCCAGCCGGGCCTTTCAAGGTGGCAGGAACCCTGCTCCCCTTCCGAAACGGGGGCTCAGATGCCCAATTGGCGGAGGTCGTGCACTTCCCGGTGTTTTTTTCACCTGACCACGGCCCTTGTGGTGCAGGGCTTCCGCCCTGCACCGGCGGGACAACTCGGGTGAAAGTCACGCAGCCCGTTGGGTTCGGTGCCGGCTCGACGGGAAGTGACAAAGTGCTTCGGACGCCCCCCGCGGGTGCGGGCGCGGGTGCGGATGCGGCGCGGAAGCCCTGCACCAGAAAGCGGTCTCATGCCGCAGGCTCAAGTGAATCTCATGCTGGAGGCGAGCGAAAATCTTGCAACACCACCTCGAAAGGGCCGGCCACCCGACGTCGGGGCGTCCCCTGGGAGCGCCCGTGCCTGGCTGCAAGCCGGTGGAGTGCGCGGTGCCCCCCCTCCGCTTGGGAGCTCGAAGCGTCTGCGATCGTCTTGCAGCCTCGCCCCGCGGGACTCCCACCTTGGGACCGGTAAAGTGTTCGAGCGGAATGGACGAAAGTACCAGTGGCCGCTTCGCACTTTTCCCCAGCTTCGAGGGAGGCCCCGCAGATGAACCTGAAAAAGGCCATGGTCGGCGTCCTGGCTCTCGTGCCCGCCCTGCTGGTCGCCCTCGTGGAGGGAACGCGTCTCAGAGACCAGGCGAACTTCGTGCGGAGAGCGGAGGAAAGCGCCACCGCGGGCGCGCACTCGACGCCCCGGGTCGGTCCGGAGAAGCCCCTCGTCGCCGCGCCCGCTGCCGCGGTCGCTTCGAGGGGTCGAGCGTCGGCCGCCACGGAGCAGGCAGGGCCCGGCGTCGGGGTCGGCGAAGCGGTGGACTTCGGGGCGCAGGCGACCCCGAGCCCTGCCGCCGTGCCTACGGCGCCTGGTGCGGACGCGCTCGTGCGTCCCAAGTTGCCGAGGCTGGCGTCCGGTGGCACGGAGCCGCTGGACAGCGACATCCTGCCGGACTCGCCGGCCCCCGCGCCCGCCGGCAGCGCGCTGCTGGAGGTTTCCCCGGCGCCGATTCGTGCCTTGCCGCCGCCTCCGGTCGCCGCGGCCCGACAGCGGGCTTCCGCCCCGAGCGACCCGACGGGTTCGACGGGCGTCGCGACCGGCATCGCTGCGGCGCGTCCGCGAACCCACCTCGTGCTCGGCGTCTACGTGTCCCCTTCGACCGGCTTCGCCCGGGCCATCGTGGACGGCGAAACGCGCCAGCCGGGCCAGGAAGTGGAGCCCGGTTGGAAGATCGAAGAGATCCGCGTCGATGGGATCCGCATCGCGAACAGCTCGGATCCGACGCGCTATCAGGACCTGTGCGTGGGGGGGGCCTCGGAGGCCCGCTAGGACGGCACGCTCATTCCGTGGTACGAAAAGGAGGAGGATCGAATGCGCCGGAGCAAATGGCTCGGGCTGGGGAGCGCCGCCCTCGGCTTTCTGCTGTCGAGCCCGCTTGGGGCCCAGGATGGATTCAAGGATCTGGAATCGCAGGATCTCGTGCGTCTGTTGAACGAGAGGGACCGCCTTGTGTCGCTCTCCTTCACGAACGCCCCCGTTCGGGCCATCCTGCAGATCATGGCCCAGGACGCGGAACTGAACCTGCTCATCCCGGAGACGATCAAGGGGGACCTCCCTTCGATCGAGCTCAAGCGCGTGTCCTTCAAGGACGCGTTTCTGAGCGTCCTTCGTCAGTCGGGGATCGGGGCGCGCGTGGAGGGGGACATCATCTCCCTCGTGCCGCAGGACGCGCTGCAGATCGCGACCTTCGTCGTGCGCTACAAGAGCATGGAACAACTGGTCAAGATCCTCACTCCGCACCTCGGCGGGGGGGCGGTCGGTGGCGCCGCGGGAGCCGGAACCCCCTCCCTCACGAAGGATGCGTCGTCGAACACCCTCATCGTGAAGACTAAGGCCGCGGATCTGGACGTCCTGCGAAAGCTGATCGCCCGCTTCGACACGCCGGACTTGGACGGAGACACCGAGCGGGACGGAGTGATGGGGTTAAGGGCGAGATATGCGGATCCAAAGACGATCTTGGCCTCGCTGGCGACGGCCTCGAGCGGTCCTGAGACGGTGGCAGGCGGGCTCACGGTGGATAACAACAGCGGCATGATTCTCTCCACCGGGAATTCGGTCGCGAAGCAGAACCTCAAAAGGGCCCTTCCGCTCCTCGACAAGACCATCCCCCGGGTCATGATCGAGGCCGCGGTGATCTCCGTCAAGCTGACGGACAACGAGAAGTACGGCGTGAATTTCCAGAAGTTCGCCCAGCTCGGGGAGTGGGCGACCTCCACCACGGGCGTCCTGTCGAGCCTCGCCGTCGACGCCAACGGGGGACAGCAGCAGGGGAACGTCGCCGGGCGCGCCGTCGATGACCTGGGGTCCCGCGGCAGTCTCATCGGGATCACGGACCCGGCGAATATCACCACGCCTGGCGCTGGCCTCCTGCTTTCGACGACGCAGCATTCGATCACGACCGTCCTCGAGGCGCTTCAGACCAGCGTGAATTTGCAGCTCTTGTCTCATCCGCGACTGATGGCCCTGCATGAAAAACCGGCGCGCCTCCAGGTCGGCTCGCGGATCGGGTTCCTCACGGCGTCCACCTCCGCGACCACCACGACCCAGACGGTGAGCTTCCTGGACGTCGGCACCCTGCTCTCGATCACGCCCCACGTGTTCCCCAGCGGCGACGTCGGCATGGAGGTCACGCCGACCATTTCCAACGGGCAGGTCGTCAACGGCGTCCCGAGCGAGGACACCACCACCCTCACGACGAACGTCATTGTGAGGGATGGGAATACGCTGATCCTCGGGGGCCTGATCGAAGAGAAGCGCGACGCCAGCTCCGCGGGCATCCCCATCCTGTCCGACCTCCCGCTCATCGGGCCGGTGTTCAAGCAGAAGAGCCTGCTCACGAGCAAGAACGAGATCGTCATCATGATCACCCCCTCCATCGTGAAGGATGAGACCAGCTTCACCGCCGACAAGAACACTCCCTTCCGGCCGGAAGCCGACAGCACGCGCTACCTGAAGAACCGCTCGGGCCAGCAGTGGGTCACCCCGAATTTGAGGGACCGAAACTATGACCAGAATCGCTAGGCGAACGGGCCGTGGGGCCGGCCTGTGCCGCCGCCGCGCCCTCTTCGTCGCCGCCCTCGCCCTCGTCGCCGCGACGTGCGCCTCGTGCAAGGCCGACCAGAAGCTCCAGACCGAGTCGCTTCGGCCTGCCTCCGCGCGGTGGAACGAGATGGGCGTCCGCGCCCTCGAGACAGGGCGCGTCAGCGAGGCCCTCGTCCACTTCCAGGAGGCCCGGAAGATGGCCGAGGAAAGCCATGACCGCAAGGGCATGGCGCGCTGCGAGTCCAACCTCGGCTCCGCCTACGAGAGTCTCGGGCAGGCACAGGAGGCCGAGCAGCACTACGAGACCGCCCTCCGGCTGAGTCTGGAGGAAGGGGACGTCGAGGGCCAGCTCCGGTCCCTCAACAATCTGGGCAATGTCAAGAGCGCCACCGGCCGGCCGAACGCGGCGCTCGACGACTACAAGAAGGCCCTGGAACTCTCCACGAGCTCGGGCATCCGTGTGCTGGAACCCGTGCTCCTCAACAACATCGGAGTCGCCTATCGAAAGTCCGGCGAGCCGGCCCGCGGCATCCAATACCTGACCGCCGCGCTCGAAAAAAACACCGCCGAAGACGACCAAGAGGGGATCGCCTCGAACCTGACCAACCTGGGCGCGGCCCACGAGGCCCTCGGCGAGACTTCCCTTGCCCTTGACGCCTACGAACGTGGCCTCGCCATCGACGAGAAAATCGGCAACCTCGACGGCCAGGCCGTGAACCTCAACCACCTGGCCGTCCTCCGCGAGGCCCAGCGCGACTACGAACGTTCCCTCGACTACTACACGCGGGCGTTCAAGCTGAACTCGGGCATGGGCAATCCGCGCCGCTCTTGCAAGGACCAGGAGGGCATGCGCCGCGTCGCCCGTCTCCTCGGCGTGCCCCAGCCTACGGAGGACCCGTAGGGGACCCTTGACGAAGTCCAGGCACGGTGCCTGGGGGCGCGGGCCTCCGGCCCGCGCGAACGGCCGCATGGATTACGACCCGCCGCGACAGACTTGACGACTGTGTCCGAAGCTCGTCAACGGGCCACTCGTGGGCCTTCAAGTTCGATCCGGGAGGTGAAGAAGGAAGGTCGGACCGCGCCTCTGAAGGAGCATTCGGCTGCGGAATGGGACGCGACGGCGGACTCGAACCATCCGTCAGCCAGTCACTCCGCCTGAAGGCGGAACTACGAACCGGGTCACCGTCCTTCGGGCATGTCGCCCTGTCGTGCTCGATTTTCAGGCCCCTTGCGAACAGGCCGCGGCGCTGTTTGTAGTTCCGCCTTCAGGCGGCCCGTGACCCGACTGGCGTTCACTCGCGAGTGGCCTTTCAACATCGGTCGCGCATGGTACGTGCCTCGGGTGCTTTCGAGTTGGGATGGACCCACGAAGGAGACGCAGAACCTACCGAAACAGCCTGGAAGGCCCACCAGGCGAGGGCCGATGCGCCGCAGTCCGCCTCTCCCGCCGCGGCGGGAGAGGGCTGGAGCGGTGCTGGGGGTCGGACGACCCAGCCCCTACCAACCACGCCCAATCCTTGACAACGGCGAAGCTCGAACGCAGGATGCCAGGCCGTGGAAGCTCAGCCGCCGGCTCGGCATTCAGCGTCCGCGCTTCGTCCCTCTCGGGCACGGGGAGGCGCGACGCGCCACTCTCGAGGGATCGAATGACGGCACCCGCGAGCGTCCCGCCCCGCCTCCGCCCCCTCCTTCCCTGGCTGCTCCTCACCGCCTTGGTCTGCGGAAGCTACGCCAACGCGCTCGGCAACGGCTTCGCCTACGACGACAAGCGCGCGATCCTCGGTAACGAAGCCGTCCGCTCTCTTCGCTCGGTCCCCGACCTTTTTTTTATGAAGTTCCACGCCCGGTCCCGCGCCGCCAGCGAGGCCTCGTACACGGGCAGCTACCGACCGATCGCCGCGCTCTCGGTCGCCGTCGACTTCGCCCTCTGGGGGGCGGCCGCGCCGGGTCACCATGCGACCAGCGTCCTCCTCCACCTGCTCGTGACCCTCGCGGCCTTCGCCCTGTTCCGCAGGCTCGTCCCGGCCGACGCCGCCTTCGTCGGCGCCGCCCTGTTCGCGGTCCATCCCGTCCACACCGAGGCTGTGACCGCCCTCTCCAATCGCGGCGACGTCCTCGCGACCCTCTTCGTCCTCGCCTCGCTCGCCGCCCTGCGGCTCGTGTTGGACGCCCCGGCGACCGCGGGGGCGGGGGCGGGGGCGGGCGGGGTCCTTGGGTGGCGTGCCGGCGCGTACCTCTCAACCTGCTTTTTGTTCCTGTGCGGTCTGCTCAGCAAGGAGACCGCCTTCATGCTTCCGGGGTTCGTCCTCCTTCTGCTTTGCCTGGTTCGCGACCGATGGACGCCGCTCGCGGCCGCAACCGCGGGCGCGCGCGTTGACCGGGCCTGGCTGCGTAGGGCCGGGATCGCCTGCGCCGGCCTCGCCGTCCCCGTCGCCGTGGCCCTTGCCCTGCGGATCCGGGTGGACCAGGGCTTCCGCCCGCCCCCCTCCATCTTCGACATGGCCGGCACGCCGACGCTCGTGCGGGCAGCGCTCCTGGTCCAGGTTTTCGCGGACTACGTTCGCCTCGCCGTCCTCGGTTGGCCGCTCGCCGCCAACTACCCGTGGAACTCACCGTGGGGAGACTTGGCCTCGCACGTCTCGGGGTTCCGGTTGCCGGTCTCGGTGCTTACCCTCGGCCTGCTTGTGACGCTGACGCTGGTCTTCCTGCGCAAGGTCCCGCTCCTTGCGTTCGGCGTCGGGTGGTTCTTCGTGGCCCTCTTTCCCGTGTCCCACCTCGCCGTCAAGGTGGGCATCGTCCAGTCCGATCGCTCCCTCTACCTGCCCACGGTCGGGAGCTGCCTCCTGCTGGGCGCGGCGGCGTGCGCCCTCCGGCAGCGGGCCTCGTTCCGCCTCCGACCCCTGGTTACGCTTTGCATCGTCGCCTGGCTCGTCGCCTTCTCCCTGCTGACCTTCCTGCGCAATCCGGACTGGCGCGACGACGAGGCCGTGGCCCGCTCCATCGTGCGGGACCGGCCCGACGCGCCGCAAGGGCATGACTTCCTGGGAGGACTCCTGCTGAAGGCCCAGAACTGGCCCGAGGCGGAGCAATGCTACCGGCGGCTCGGCTCGTTCTCCGGGGCGGAAGGGGCGGCCTGGCAGGGCATCGGCATGGCGCGCCTGGGCCGGCGCCGCTTCGCCGAGGCCGTCGAGGCGCTGGAACAGTCGCTCCGCCACCAGGACGCAGCGGACACGCACGGGCGCCTCGCGTTCGCCTGCCTCGCCCTGGGCAAGCAGGACCTCGCGGAACGACACTACGTGCGGGCCTATGAGCTCGACCCGCGCTCCGCGGAACGCACGCGCGAACTGGGCCTGTTTCGGCTGCGCACCGGACATGAGGAGGAGGCCGTGCGGCTCCTCCTCGCGGCGATGCGGCTCGAGACGGGCGAGGAGACCCCGGACGAATTCACGTGGAACCGCTCCATCGGCATCGACGCCCTGCGCATCGAACGGCCGGACCTCGCGCTGCCCTTTCTGGACCGCGCGTGTTCCGTTCGTCCCGACGAGCCGGAGCCGCGGCTGGAGCGCGGCATCGCCCGCTACCTCGCCGACCCCGTCGCGGACCGCGCGCTCGCCGATTTCGAGCACTGCCTGCGCAACCGCCCCGGTTGGCCCGACGCGCTTCGTTGGCGAGGGATCGCCCTCCGCCGGCTCGGCCGCCTCGACGATGCGGCCAAGGACCTTCGCGAGGCGGTCCGCGCGAATCGCCAGGATCGGGAGGCCGGACGGCACCTCTTTCTCGTCCTCGCGGCCCTGGGCCTGCGCGGCGACGCACTGCAAGCGCTTGCCGACTTTCCGGAGTTGCGGGCCAGCGTCGTGCCGGAAGTGGTTGACGCCCTGCGTAGCCTGGGCGTTCGCCGCGAGGGCGGCAACTGACGCCTGGTGACCAGGCCCCGCGCCGGCACTGCCGCGCCCCGCTCGGCCGTGGTTCAAGGCCGGAGGCGTATCGGCTGCTTTCCGTAGGGGCACGGCGCCGCCGTGCCCACGAAGCGACGCATGCCACTCGGCTGTACGCGACCCTCGCGGCGGTTGGAAAGCGGCCCCCGATCGACGCAAGAGATGAGTGACTCCGCGCATCGACCTCGCTACAATAGGCCGGCGTCTCCCGGCGGGGACGCGGCCTCGTCGAAGGGTCGGCGCTTGGGCCTACGCCGCGTCCCCCGAGAAACACCGTCCGTCCTCCGGTCACGGTGGACCGCCGGTCTTGTGACTCGTGCGGGACCGCTTCCCGAACTTTTCCGGGCATGGTTAAAACGTGGGTTACAGCCTGCCGTCGGCCGCCTGCCGTAGGGGCGCCCCTTGTGGGCGCCCACGACCCGCTGCAAGTTGGTGGAGTGCGCGGTGTCGCCAACAGGGCGGGCACAAGGCCCGCCCCTACGTCCGGACACGAAAGCGTGTTACCCACACGCTGCCAGATTTGAACCATGCCCTTTTCCGGTAGGTCCTTCCACGGAGTGTTCTCTGCCCATGGAGAGCGCCACCGCCGCCCCTCCCGCGACGTCGGCCACGCCGGCGATCCGGATTCGCGAGCTCTGCAAGGTCTTCAAGGACCACTGGACGAGAAAAAAAAAGCTCGTCCTGGACAAGGTCTCCGTCGACGTGCGGCCGGGCGAGATTTTCGGGTTCATCGGCCCGAACGGCGCCGGGAAATCCACGACGCTCAAGATCATGACGGGCCTCCTTTTCCCGACCTCCGGGCAGGTCGAGGTGCTGGGCCGCCCGATCGCGGAGAAGGAGATCCGCCAGCGGATCGGTTTCCTGCCCGAAAGCCCCCAATTCTACACCTACCTCACGGGCGCGGAGACCCTCTCCCTCGTCGGGGAGATTTTCGGCCTCCCGCGCGCCGAGATCCGCCGTCGCACCGACGAACTGCTCGGGCTCGTGCGCCTGCACGACGCCCGCGACCTCGCCCTGCGCAAGTATTCGAAGGGGATGATCCAGCGCATCGGCCTCGCCCAGGCGCTCGTCAACAGCCCGGAGGTCGTGATCCTCGACGAGCCGATGTCCGACCTGGACCCCATCGGCCGGCGGGAGATCCTCGACATGCTCTCCGCCCTCAAAGCCCAGGGCAAGACCGTGTTCTTCAGCACGCACATCCTCTACGACGTGGAGTCGCGCTGTGACCGGTTCGCCCTGCTCGTGAAGGGACGGATCCGGTACGTCGGCACGGTCGCCGACGCGGTCGCTCGCTGGGGCAGCGTGGAAAACGCCTTCATGGACAAGGTGCGCGAAGCCGACGCCGAGTCCCCCCCCGACCCGAGCGCGGGGAGGTGAGCCGTGCGGATGCTCCTCGCCGTCGCCCGGGCGACCTTCCTGGAGAGCCTCCGGGACCGCGTCCTGTACTCGATCTTCCTCTTCGCCCTCGGCATGCTCCTCGCCTCCGCCTTCCTGTCTTCGGTGCCGGTCGGCGACCGCGGCAGCATCCTGAAGGACTTCGGCCTCGCGGGCATCTCCTTTTTCGGGCTCTGCCTCTCCGTCTTCCTGGGCATCAGCCTCGTCTCGAAGGAAATCGAGAGGAAGAGCCTCTACTGGCTCCTCGTCAAGCCGGTATCGCGCCACCAACTCCTGGTCGGAAAGTACCTGGGGCTCCTGGCGCTCCTGCTCCTCGACATCCAGTTCATGGGCGCTCTCTTCCTCCTGCAGCTCCGCCTCTCGCTCGGCGTCTGGGAGTTTTCGCTGCTCACGAACGTCGCTTTCCTCTTCCTGAAATTCTCCGTGCTCACCGCGATCGCCGTCGCCTTCTCGACCTTCTCCACGCCGACGCTGAGCGTCCTGTACACGCTCGTCACCTATTTCATCGGCAACTCGACGGCGCGCTTCCGGGCCTTTGCCCCGGAGTACGGTCCCGGGGCCGCGTTCGCGGGCGAGCTCTTCTACCTCCTCCTCCCGAACTTCGACAATTTCGACATCCGGAAGGAGATGCTCCATCGGGCCTCGCTCCCCGCGGCCCAGGTCCTCTTCACCGTCGTCTATGCACTGGCCTATGTCTTCCTTGCGCTGGCGGTGGCGCGCTTCATCTTCGAACGTCGTGAGTTCAACTGAGCCATGAGCCCCTTCGCGCTTCGGCGGACCCTGCTCAGCTTGCTGGCGATCACCGCGCTGCTCTGGTCGGTGTTCACCGTGCAGACCGCTCTCGACGACGTGCGGGGCTCCACGCGCCTCCGGCAAATGCCCTACCTGCCGAACAAGCATCTCCTGCGCAGCCTGAGCGTGGATTTCGATCTGCTCACGGCCGATTTCCTCTGGATCGAGGCCACGGACATCGCCCTCCCCTCCGAGCGGGACCCCAGCAAGATCGATTCGGAGGCGTGGTTCTACGTCCTCGACACGATCACGGAAATGGACCCGTACTTCAAGGTCGTATATCGGTACGGCGGGAGCTACCTGCCGCGGTATGGCAACAATCTCGAGCGAGGGAACCAGCTTCTCCAGAAGGCCCTGCGGTGGCTGCCGGAGGAGTGGGAGTTCGCGGCGATCCTTTCCTTCAATGCCGCTCATCTGAGCCATCCGCCCGACCAGGAGGCGGCGATCCGCTACATGGAGCAGGCCGCGCAGTCGCCGTCCGCGCCGCAGTACGTGCGCGAGATGTCGGCCATGATGCACACGCAAGCGGGCAATCGCACGACGTCCATGCGGATGCTGCTCCTGCTCTTCGATGGGGCCGATAGCGGGACGCTGCGGCAGGCCTACCTGAAGGAGACGGTCGTCCTCGCGGGGGAGATCTTCGACCAGGCGGCGAAGTCGCCCGGGCCCCGGGCGGCGGAGCTTGCCGCGGACCTGGACGCGCTCCTCGGGGAGTTCCTGCAGGCGGCGCGAGACGTCGGCGACGCGGCGCGCCGCCAGGTCACCGAGAACATCCTGCGGGAGCTGGACCGGCGACTCGGCGCGCAGGAGCTTCCCGAACCTCGCTTCGCGGAGTTGCTGCGGCGCCGGGCGAAGGAGCTGAACGAGCTGCCCGGGGGGTAGCAGCCGAGCGACAGGATCGGACCCCGGCCGGGCGACACGCTCCCGAAGGTCACGGTGCTGGTCGTCGTTGCGCGCTCAGTACCGCTCCGCGGAAGGCGGTGACCAATAGCCGAAGGCAAGTTCGGCCGCCCGCGAGGCGCGCGAGCGAGGCGTAGTAACGGAGAACTACGTCGAGCGAGTGCAACGAAGCGGGCGGCCGAAATCGCCGAGGAGATTGGTCACCCAATTCTGTGGGGCGGTACTCAGGCGGGACTTGCTCCGAGGTTGAAACCCAGGCCCCGGAAGAACGCGCCGAGTCCGCTCCCTCACGGTCGCGGTTCCGTCGAGCGCCGCTTGCCGCAAGGGGATAGCCCCCCCTGCCGAGTTTCGGCCTTGACGCAGGGGCAGGCGCTGGGTATAATCCCGGTATTGAGTATCAATACCAGTGGCGCGGCCAGCGAGGTCCGCGGAGACATGCAGTACGAGACAGGCCTGTTCCGGAAGTTCCTCGAGAAGCGCGGGCTTCGGGTGACGCAGACGCGCATGCAGATCGCCGAAACCGTCTTCTCCACCCACAAGCACTTCACGCCGGACGAGCTGGCGGAGTGGGTTCGGAAAAAGGACTCCTCGACGGGCCGGATGACGGTCTACCGGACGCTCGGCCTGCTGGTCGAGAGCGAGCTGGTGGAGGAACTCACGCTGCGGAAGGGCCAGAACCTCTACGAACACGTGGTGGGGCACAAGCATCACCACCACATGATCTGCCTCCGCTGCGGACGGATCCAGGAATTTTCGAACGAGGCGCTGGAATCCCTGCCCCGCCAGGTCGCGCGGCAGAAGGGGTTCACCGCGACCTCGCACGCCATCAAGATCCATGGGTTTTGCAAGGCGTGCAGCCCGATCGCGAACGGCCATCGCGGGGGCGGGGAGGGGGAAACCGTAGGCGTTGCGTCGTCCCGGGCACAGGTCGGTTCGGGCGAGCCATCGGAGACGTAGCATGGGTAGCCTCATCAATCGCCACATCCGTCTGACCCGGGCCCTCAATCTGACCCTCAAAGCTCAGGCGGTCATCCTCTTCGCCATCGTCGGCGTCGTGCTCTACGCGGTCTTTTTCGCCACGACCCCCGCGGTCCACGACTTCTTCCACGAGATCCGGCACTCCATGATGATCATTCCCTGCCACTAGCGTGGCGTCGCCGGCTCCAGCCCGGCCGCGGAAGGCCTGGCGGCCCCGCGGTCGTCGCGGCGGGCTCCGGGGGCGCGACCGCGGTGCCCGCTCCACCGCGCGGTGCCTCCCGCCCGCGCGCCTCCGGCAGGCGCCGCCCCAAGCCGCTTTTCCTTCGTGCCGCTTTCCCTTCGAGGTGCCCCGACCATGACCGCCCCCGCCGTCACCGAAGCGGACGTCCTCGGCGCCCTCCGCGGCGTCCAGGACCCGGACCTCCACCGCGACATCGTCCAGCTCGGCTTCGTCAAGCACCTCCGCATCGCCGACGGACTCGTCTCCTTCTCCGTCGAGCTCACCACCCCGGCCTGCCCCGTGAAGGAACAGCTCAAGGCGCAGGCGACCCAGGTCGTGCAGGCCCTCCCCGGCGTCCGCCGCGTGGAGGTCACCATGACCGCGCAGGTCCGCCCCAGCCTCGGCGAAAAAAAGAAGGAGCTGCTCCCCGGCGTCAAGAACGTCATCGCCGTGGCCAGCGGCAAGGGCGGCGTCGGGAAGTCCACCGTCAGCGCCAACCTCGCCCTCGCCCTCGCCAAGATGGGCTCCACCGTCGGCCTCCTCGACGCGGACGTCTATGGGCCCAGCATTCCCCTCATCCTGGGCACCAGCGAGAAGCCCCGCGTCGTCAACGACAATACGATCGTCCCCGTCGTGCAGCACGGGCTGAAGGTCATCTCCATGGCCTTCTTCATGAAGGAGGGCGAGGCCGTCATCTGGCGCGGACCGATGCTCCACGGCGTGGTGCAGCAGTTCCTCGGCAACGTCGACTGGGGGGACCTCGACTACCTCGTGATCGACCTCCCCCCGGGCACGGGCGACATCCAGCTCTCCCTGTGCCAGACCATCCCGCTCACCGGCGCCGTCGTCGTCTCCACGCCCCAGGACGTCGCCCTCACCGTGGCCATGAAGGCCATCGCCATGTTCAAGAAGCTCAACACGCCCATTCTGGGCATCCTCGAGAACATGAGCTACTTCCTTTGCACCCACTGCGGCGAGCGTTCCGAGGTGTTCGGCCATGGCGGCGCGAGGCGGGCCGCCGAGCGGCTCGGCATCCCCTTCCTCGGTGAAATCCCCCTCGACGTCCTGGTCCGTTCCGGCAGCGACGAGGGGAAGCCGATCGTCGTCACCCACCCGGACTCACCGCAGACCCGGGGCTTCGTCGACGTCGCCTGCGCCACGGCCGCGCAGATCAGCATTCGCAACGTGGGCGCACAGGAAAAAGAAAAACTCGGCGGCTTCTTCCATAAACTTGCCGAGGCGATCCAATGAGCGCCCGCGCAAAAAGGATCGTGCAGACGCAGCCCTAGCGGTTCCCGGGGGCGCGGGCTTCCGGCCCGCGCGAGTGGCCGCCACGCCCTGGAGAGCGAAGGCGCCCTCCATCCGCCGGTGTGCTGCTCGCCCTGGGCCCTGTGAAGTCCTTTCCGCGCGGGCCCCAGCACAGGCGGGCAGGCATGGGCGCTTCCCGATCGGCGGCCGAGGGGCCGGGCCCGGTTTCCGGCTCGCCGCGCGGGTCCGCGCTCGCCGCGGCGACGCTCGCGCTCGCCGTGCTCGCCGCCTACGCGAGCGCCCTGCCGGCTGATTTCGTCTACGACGACGTGGCCGTGGTCAAGGAGAACGCCTCCCTCCGCTCCCTCTCCGAGATCCCCGGCTTTTTCACCCAATCCTACTGGCGCGCCACCGGCGCCCGCAACGTCCCCAACGACCTGTACCGCCCCCTCGTCCTCGCGTCCTACGCCGTCGACTACCGCCTCTGGGGGGATCGCCCCTCCGGCTATCACCTGACCAACGTCCTCCTCCACCTCGCCGTCACCCTCCTCCTCTGGCTCCTCCTCCGCCCCCTCGCGCTTCCGCCCGGCGTCCCGCTGCTCGCCGCCCTCCTCTTCGGCGTGCACGCGGTGCACACCGAGGCCGTGACCGGCATCGTGGGGCGCGCGGAAGTCCTCTGCACCCTCTTCGGCCTCCTCTCCCTCGGTGCCTATGGCGTCTTCCTGCGCGTCGGCGCAGACGCCGGGCGTTGGCTCTTCGCCTCCTCCGTCGCGTTCGCGCTCGCCCTGCTGTCCAAGGAGTCCGCGGTCGTCGTGCCCGTCCTCGCCCTCCTCGTGGAACCGCTGGTGCTCGCCGGCAAGGCGCCGCCGGTCTTCCGCCTACCCGGCGGTCGCGCCGCCGCCCGACCCGTGGCCCTCGTGCTGCGGTTCGCGGGGTTCGCCCTTGCCGGGGGCGTGGTGATCGCCCTCCGGACCCGCGCGATCGGCGAGCTCGGCGCGACCGACCGGATCTTCGAGCGGCTCGGCATCGGCGCGGCGGACCGCCTGCTCACCATGGCCAAGGTCTTCCTCGAGTACGCCCGCGTCCAACTCGTCCCGTACCCCCTCCTCGCGGACCACCGCTGGAACGTCCAGGCGTCGGCACTCCACGCCGGCCTTGCGGAGCCCCGGGTCTGGCTCGCCCTCGCCGTCCTCGCCGCCGCGACCGTCGCGATCGTGTCGCTATGGCGGCGCTTGCCGGGCGTCTCGGTCGGCATCGCCTGGTTCTACATCGCCCTCTTCCCCGTCTCCAGCCTGGTCTTCCCCATCGGCGTCGTGTACACCGAGCGTTCGCTTTACCTGCCCTCCGTCGGACCCTGCCTGGCGATCGCGACGTTTCTCGCCCTGCTCGCCGCTCGTGCGACGCGTGACGGCCGTCCTGGCGCGCCCCTGGGTCTCCTCGCGTTGCCGCTCGTCTGCACGTGGGGGAGCCTCACCTTCCTTCGCAACCTCGACTGGAAGAACCAGGGGACGCTTTTCGCCGACCTCGTCCTGCGTGATCCCGACAATCCACGGGCCTACGTTGGGCTCGCCCAGGCCTACCAGGATGCGCACGACCTCGATCGCGCCCGCGACGCGTACGATCATGCCCTGTCACTCGGCTTCGGCGCGTTCAGCGTCTACGCCAACCGCGGAATGCTTCTCTACCTGCAAGGGCGGCCGGATGCCGCGGAAAAGGACTTCACCGAGGCCCTGGCGCGGACGCCGGACCCGACCGCGCAGGCCCAGGTCCTCCTGCGCCGCGCGCGCTGCCGGCAGCGCCAAGGAAACCTCGCGGGCGCGCACGACGACCTCACGCTCGCCGTGCGCACCGACCCCTCGAACCCCGAGGCCTGTGACGCCTTCGGCCAGTCCTGGCTGACCGCAAACCTGCCGCAGTCCGCGCTCGAGTGGTTCGAGAAGGCGATCCTCGCCGACCCGGCGCGCGGCACGGCGCACCTGCACCGCGCCGAGACCCTGCACGCGCTCGGCCGGCTCCCCGAGGCCCTGGAGGCGCTGGAACCGGCCCTGGCCCTCCTCGACGCCGAACGCTCCGGCGCCGCGTCTCTCCGCCTGCTTTATCTCGTCGAGCTCGGCCGCGACCTCGCGTCCGCCGTCCCCGCCCTGGAAGCCGCGCTGGTCTCCCATCCCGCGCTCGCGGCTCGTGCGCTCCCCCCGCTCGCCCGCGCGCACCTCCGCCTCGGCCACGAGGCGGCCGCCCGTGCCACCGTCGGTCGCCTCCTCGACGCCGGCCTGCAGCTCCCCGCCGACCTCGAGCCGTTGCGGCCGCGGTGAGGCGGCCGGGACAGTCGTCCTTCCGCTTGGCGGTCAGAGTGAGGGCGCCCAACTTCCCCTTTTCCCGGTTGGCAGGCACCCCGGTACGCACTACGATTCCGTCATTCCCGCTCATGGGGATTATGGAGGCACTCGGCGATGTGTCTGATGGTATGGGTGGGCTCGACCGAGGCGTTGTCTGCTGACGACTACCTCAGGGACCTCCCGGAGGCGGCCTACTTCAGAATCGAGGCTATACCGACAAGTGCGCCTGTTCGTGCACACTTCAGCTCTCGCCATGTCACCTACGTCGGCTCGCACCAGGGTTGTGGGTGTGGCTTCAATTCGGATGAGTACACCTTCAGAGGCTTCGCGTTGGTTGCCGACGTCGTTTCGCTATTGAGTGCCATGAGCCAGAAGGAGCGCGGAGACTTCGATTCATCCCAGCTCTCGCGTCGCCGTATCTACGACCTCGTAGGCCAGGCTCTCCGCGGGGGGCCGGTCGAGTTGTTTTGCTGTTGGGCCGGGGAAGAAAGTGAGCCGGCGAAGCGAGAAGTAGATGTCCATTCGTGCTGGATCATCGAGTACCTCTCACCACTCGAAGAAGGCTCGAAGTATCTTCTTCGAACCTAGTTCGTAAGCGTTCACCACGGAGTCACGGAGACTCCACGGAGAACCGTCGTCAGGCTGATCCTCCTCTCCGTGCACCCTCCGTGTCTCCGTGGTGAAGCGACCGTGGCTGTGAACGGTTACCCTAGTTCGACTTTCTTCCGTCCTGCCCCGAAAAGCAGTTCACGCAATTCGGTGTTTTCGGCGTCTTCGGTGGCTCGTCCTTTTCGTCTACTTCACGGCGCCCGCGCCCGCGCCCTCGCCGGCGGTGAGTCGATCGGCCTCGCGCAAGGCAAGCTCCCCCTCCTCGCGCAGTCCCCGGCGCAGGCACGCGGCCCCGTACTCCCGCGCCACCTCGGGATCCTCGGGAAACAGCCCGCGGTCTTCCCGAAGGTCCTCCCAGGCCTCGTCGTCCCGACCCAACGCGCTCAGGCTTCTCGCCCGGTGGAGGCGCGCGGCGGAGCGCGGCGATGCGGCGATCGACGCGTCGAAATCCACGATGGCTCCGAGGTGGTTTCCCACACGTTGCCGGGCCTGTCCGCGGAGCAAGTGCGCGAGGAAGTTGCCCGGAAGCAGCTCAAGCATCCGGTCATAGGACGCTTCGGCGTCGTCGGCACGACCGGCGGCCAGGTAGGCGCTCCCGAGCCACATGTGGGCCCGCGCGTTCGAGGGCTGTCGCTCCGCGAGGGGTGCGAACAGCGAGAGCCCGTCGCGCCAGTCGCGATTCCGGCGGAAAGTGATCAGGCACGCCCCCAGGAGGAGCGCGCAGAGCCCGGCGCGAACCAGGCGCCGGGGCATTCCTGGGGTCGCGCGTGACTCCGCGGCCAGCAGGCCGGCGGCGAGGCACACGCACGCACCCGCCGAGGGCAGATAGAGCAGCCGCTCGTGCTCGATCACCATCACGGGGAGGAGGTGCGAGACGGGGAGCAGCACGACGAAGAACCAGAGGCCGAAGAACCCGAGGGCGGGCCGCGTGCGCAGGCAGGAGATCGCCGCGCCGAGGGCGGAAGCGACCGCCACTGCGGCGAGGAGCGTGCGGCCATCGGTGAGCGACACGAGGTTGGGGGCACGGTTGAAGTTCTCGGGGTAATCCACCGTCAGCGGGTGCGGCCAGACCATCAGGCGCAAATAGTCGCCGAACACGCGGAGCATCGTGGCGACCCGATTCGAGGGAGGGATGCCCAGGGACGCGAAACTGTCGAAGCCGCTTCCGAGGGAGCCGAGGGCCGCATGACGCACGACGAGATACCCGCCCGCAAGGAGCGCGACCAGCAGGAGGCGGCCGGTGGCGCGTCGGGCAGCGCTTGCGAGGTCCGACCCGGGGGCACGGCGCGCGAGGGCGAGGGCTTCGAGGCCGGCGAGCAGGCCCGGGAGGGTGATGGCGCTCTCCTTGCACAAGAGCGCAAGGGCGAGACCAATGCCGGAGAGGGCGAGGCCTGCCGCCGTCCCCCGCCGTGTCGCAGGGGAGGCGTCCCCGGGCGGTTCCGCGGCGAGCAGACCCGCCGGCAGAACGTACGAGTACGCGCCTAGACAGCCGAACGCGAAAAGCGTGGACAGGAGCTCGGGTCGAAACGCGATCGCGGCCACGGCCTCGGTGTGGACCGGATGGACGGCGAAGAGCGCGGCGGCCCCCCAGGCGAGCGGTCCCAAACCGAGCACTCGCCGGAGGAGCACCCACAGCAGGAGCGTGGCCGCGGCGTGCAGCGCCAGATTCGTCAGGTGGTAGCCGCGCGGTTCCAAGCCCCAAAGCGCGTGATCGACGGCGAAGGAGGCGGTGGCAAGCGGACGATAGGATTGGCCGCCGATCGTCTGCATCCGTCGGGCGGCCAGAGAGCCTTGCCAGTAGCCGGACTGGAAATACGACGGGAGGTTCCGCAAGTCGCGGATCGACGGATCCTGGACTACGACCACTTCGTCGTCCAGGACGAAGCCGTTTTGCAGGGTGTTGGCGTAGCAGCCCGCGGCGAGGGCGGTGAGGAGCAGCCACTGCAGGTGGAAGCGAAGGCGGGGACCGGCAGCGGGGCTCATGGGCGCCTCCGCAGCTCCCGGACCACCTCCGCGCTCGGCGGCAGGCCGGCGGCCTTCATGCGCTCCAGCTCTTCATCGGCTTCCCGCGCCCTTCCCGTGCGCAGGTAGGCCACGACGAGCGACTGCCGGAGCGGGGCCGGGTTCGAGGCCCTCGGCAGCGCCGCGAGCAGGACCGCGAGGGCGGCCTCCGGCTCCTTCCCCGTCGCGAGGCGGCACCTGGCTTGGCCAAGGAGCGCGGCGGGGTCCTCAGGGGAAGACCCTAGAGCCGCTTCGAATGCCGCGCGTGCGGCCTCCGCGCGTCCCAGGGCGAGGAGCGCCTCGCCGCGAGCGACCTCGAGCCTCGGCTCCGCCCGGAGAGACTGCGCCGCCGAGTCGAGCCGCTCGAGCGCTTCCGCGGGCCGTCCGGCGTCCAGGAGTGCCCGTCCGAGCTCGCGCTCGGCGATCGCCGGCGGCGGTTCCGCGCCACCACGAATTGCCAGCGTTTGCAGGACCGCCTGCCGCCCTTCCTGCAACCGCCCGCGTCGCAGGCAGGCCAGCCCGTACTCGCGTGCAGTTTCCGGGTCGTCAGGGAAGTCCCGCCGGTCCTGCCGCAGGTCCTCCCACGCCTCCTCCTCCCGCCCGAGGGCGAGCAAGCTGCGCGCCCTGTGGACGCGCACGGGCGAACTGGGCCGCGCCGCGAGCGAGGCGTTGAAGTCGTCGAGCGCGCCCTCGGGGTCGCCGGCGGCTTGACGGGCCAGGCCGCGATGGAGCAGGCCCCACCAGTTGTCGGGGACGAGCCGCAGCATCCGGTCGAAAGGCGGGATCGCCTCCGCGGGCCGATGTGCTTCCATGTAGGCGGAGCCCAGCCAAAGGTACCCTCGGGAATTGTCCGGTTGGCAGGCGACCACACTTCGGGCGAGCGAGATGCCATCCCGCCAGTCGCGGTTGCGGGTCACGGTGAGGAACGAGCCTCCCGCGAGCCCGGCGATGGCAAGGGTCAAGGCCAGGAGGCGTCGGGCGGGCGTCTTGAGGCCGCGGTCCAGCCCCAGCACGAGGGCCCCCAAGATCGCGCAAGGACCGACCGAGGGGAGGTACAGCGACCGCTCGGTCTTGAGGACGATGAGCGGGAACACGACGTTCGAAATCGGGAAGAGCGCCACGTAGAACCAGAAGCCGAAAAACGCGAGGTCCGGCCTGCGACGCGCGAGCGTCGCGGTGCCGACCAGGGACGAAGCGACGACCGCAAGCGACAGGAGGACGGCCGGCTCGGTCAGGCTGCGGAACACGGCCGTCCGATTGGCGTTTTCCGGGTAGTCGGCGCACAGGGGGTAGGGCCAGAACGAGAGGCGTACGTAGTCTCCGAAGATCGCGACCAGGGTCGCCATCGCCTGGAGCGGAGAGGCCCCGTAGAAGCCCAGAAGATCCAGGCCGCTGCCCAAGTGGTGGAGGGCCGACATGCGGAAGCGCAGGTACAAGCCGAAGCCCAAGGCGAGGCCCCCGAGGCGCACGAGGGCCCGGAGAAGGCGCGCGGTGAGTTCCTTCCTGCCGGCCGCGCCCTCGCTGCGCGGGGTTCGCACGAGCGCGGCGGCTTCGAGCGCGGTGAGGAGGGCCGGGGCCACGATCGCGGTTTCTTTGGAGAAGAGCCCGAGGAGAAGAAGGAGCGCCGCAAAAAAAAGGCGGCCCATGGAGCGTACGGACCACCTTGTCGGAGCCTGCGCAGCGGGTCCGGCGGTGGTCAGCAGGTCGTGGGGCAGGAAGGGGGCATACACGAGCATGGAGGCGAGGCCGAAGAGCGTGGAGAGCAGCTCCGTCCGGAAGCAGATTGCGGCCACGGCCTCGGTGTGGACCGGGTGTACCGCGAAGAGCGCGGCTGTGAGCCATGCGAGGGTCGCGTCGCCGAGCAAGCCGCGGAGGAGCAGGAGGAGGACCAGCACGATGGCCGCGTGGAGGAGCACGTTGGTCAGATGGAAGCCCCGCGCGTTGAGTCCCCCCCAGAGGGCGTAGTCGAGCGCGAACGAGGCCATCGCGAGGGGGCGATACGAATAGGCCTGGAACAGACTCTGCCTTCGGACGGCGAGCGACGTGCTCCAATAATACGTGGAGAAATACTGCGGGACGTTGCGCAGGTCCCGCACCGTCGGGTCGTTCAAGAGCACCACGCTGTCGTCCAGGACGAACCCGTTCTCGAGGGTGTTCGCGTGGCAGGCGAGCGCCAGCACGACGAGCACGAGCGCGGCCAGCGGGCCGCGGGCGGTCCTGGATACCAGCTTCGAAGGGGTCACCTGGAGCGCTCCCATTTGCGTGCCGGGAGGGGCGGCCGAATCGTCGGCTTGCAGGTCGGCGGCAACCGGTCGGCGGCGCGGCACGCCCTCGGGTGCTAGCACTACAACGCTGGAGAAGTGGAGCCTTCGAGCCTAACTGGTTCGTAGTTCCGCCTTTAGGCGGGGCTGCCAACCAAGTGTCGCAGTTCTCGCCGCACGCGCCGCCTGAAGGCGGAACTACGAACAGGTGCGGAGCTTGGCAGCATCCGTCGCAGGTGCCGAAGCTGTCGATGTAGCGTTGTAGTGCTAGTTTCGGCGCCGGAGCTCGCGGACCACGTCCGCACGCGGTGGGACGCCCGCAGCGGCGAGCCCGCGCAAGCGCGCCGCTGCTTCGTCCGTCCTGCGGAGACGGAGGAGCGCGATCACGAGGTCCTGGCTTGTCCCGATCGGATCCGCGGCGCGCGGCAGCGCCCGTTCGAGGTCGGCGAGCGCTTCCGCGGGCTCCGTGCCGACGGCGAGCCGGGCGCGTGCCCGGCCGAGAAGCGCGGCAGGGTCGTCCGGGGCCGAGGCCAGCGCGGCGTTGAACGCCTCCAGCGCTTCGCGCGCGCGCCCCAACGCGAGCAGGGCCTCGCCTCGCACCTTCGCGCCGGCGGCGTGCTCCGAGGCGCCCGGGGCCAAGCGCTCCAACGCGGCGAGGGACTCGGAAGGTCGCTCCACTTCGAGCCAACCGCGCGCGAGCTCGAGCGCGACCGCGCTCGCCGCAGGCGGGTTTGCGCCCGTGACCCCGGTCACATACTCCGCGAGCGGCCGGTTCGCTTCCTCGGGCCTTTCCCGCCGGAGGCAGAAGAGGGCATATTCGCGCGCGGTCGCAGGGTCCTCGGGCAGTTCGATGCGAGCGAGGCGGCATTCGGTCCACGCCTCGTCCGCTCGGCCGAGGAGGAGGAGACTCTTGGCCCGGTGCAGATACACGGGGGCGTGAGCGTAGAGGGCCAGGGCGGCATGGAAGTCCTGGAGAGCGGCCTCATGCTCGCCGATCGCCTGGCGGGCGATGCCGCGCAGCAGGCGAGGCACCCAACGTCCGGGTTGGAGGTCCATGGACCGGCCGTACGCTTCGATGGCCTCCTCGTGCCGGCCTCGCCGCATGAGTTCCCCCGCCAGCCACTGATGGGACCGGCAGCTCGCAGGCTGTTGCTCCACGAGTCGTCGTGCGAACGCGTACTGGTCGCTCCACTCCGGAGTGCGCGCAGCCGTGAGGAGCACGCCGGCGAGGAGCAGGGCAGGCACCGCGACGAGAGCTGCGCGGGCGCGTGCCGTGGTCGCGTCCGCGCCCCGGAGGGCCAGGAGCGCGGCCGCCAGGCAGACGCACCCGCCGACCGAGGGGAGATACAGCGCCCGTTCGCTCTTGATCACCATGAGGGGGAAGACGACGTGCGAGACGGGGAAGAGCGTGATGAAAAACCAGAGCCCCGCGCCCCCCAGGTCGGGTCGCCGGCGAAGGGCGAGGAGCGCGCCCGCGAGGGCGGAAGTCACGGCCGCGGCCGACAGCAGGATCGGCGCCTCCGCGAAGCTCCGGAGGTTCGCCCAGGCATTGCCGTTCTCCGGATAGTCCGCGCACAGGGGGTGCGGCCAGACGAGGAGACGGAGGTATTCGCCGAAGACCCCGACCATCGTCGCCGCCTGGCGCGCGGGTCCGATGCCGAGACTGGCGAAGAGGTCGAAGCCCGTGCCCGCGTGGTGGAGGACGCGGAACCGGGCCGCGAGGTAGAGCGCGACGGCGACCGCCACGAGGCCCAGGCGGACGATGCCCGGGAAGGCCGCGGCCGCGAGGGTCCGGGCGCTCGGTCGGGTCGCGTCAGGGTTGCGCCGTAGAAGCGCCGCCGCCTCGAGGCCGGTCAGGAGGACCGGCAGCATGATCGCGGATTCCTTGCTGAACAGGGCGAGTTCGAGGAGCAGCAGTGCGAAACAAAAAACGACCGCCGTGCGAACGGAGCCCGCGGCCGGCGCGGCCCCGGGTCCGGCCGGGGAAAGGAGTTGGGCCGGCAGACAGGCCGTGTAGGCGGTGAGCGCGAGGAGCCCGAAGAGCGCCGACAGCAACTCCGGCCGATAGGCCGCCATCATGACGGCCTCGCTGTGGACGGGGTGGACCGCGAAGAGGGCGGCGGCGAGCGCGGCCAACGGGCCTGCGCCCAGGACGCCGCGGAGAAAGGCGTAGGTCGCGAGCGAGGCGAGGGCGTGGCACAGCAGGTTCGTGAGGTGATAGCCGAAGGGCTCGAGCCCCCAGAGCGCATGGTCGAGCGAAAAGGAGCTCGTGGAGATGGGGCGGTAGGAGTAGCCCTCGATGGAGGGTTCTTTCCGTGCGATCAGGGAGGTGCCCCAGTAGTTCGTGCGAAAATAGAGCGGGAGGTTCCGGAGGTCGCCGAGGGTGGGATCCCCGAGGATGGCGTGTCGGTCGTCGAGGACGAAGCCGTTTCGGAGCGTGCCGACGTAGCCGGCGGCCGCGAGGAGCGCGACCAGCAGCGGGACCGCGATCGACCTGACGCGCATGCCGTCTCCACTCCATGCGTCCGCGGCGCCGGGAGGTGTGAAGCGTGTTCGGACTGGGAAGGGATTATAGCACCGAGAGGGCCCGCTCCAAGGGAAAGGGGAGGCGTGCCGGCGGCTGGTCGCTCGTCGGAAAGCGCGACGCCTCGTGCGCGTCGGGCCGGCCTGGAGTTCTGTTGCGCGCCGACTCCCGGGAGCATAAAATGACAACAAGCCGAAATGAAGCTAAGCTCGATCTCTCCGTGCGTTGCCCGCGATCATCGCCGGTAGAGGAGGGTGGACTCAGCGCCCGGCCTCTGCGTCTCCGCATCTCTGTGGTAAAGTCCCGCATTCGACCCACACGGCCGGTCCGAATTTCAAATTGCAAAAAGTCAAATTTCAAATTTCGCCCGCGGCTGGTTGGGACGCGGAGCCATGATCTAGCCACTTGCCGCCCTCGGTCGCGTTTAGCCTTTGTTCGGGTCGTTGTAAAATGAGCCCCCACTTCGCGCGACCGGCCCCCTTCCTCGCTCCTCGACTCCAGCACCACGAAGGTGGCGCATGAGCACGCCCGGACCCGTGCCCTCCCGCAGGGCGTTCCTGGCGCTGGCCGCCGTGCTCCTCCTGGCCGGTTTCGCCGTACGCGCCTGGGGGATCTTCGATCGACAATTTCTTTTTTTTGACGAGGGCGTCTACGGCTGCCAGGCGCGCTACGTGGCCGGCGCGATCCGCTCTTTCCCGCTCGCCCTCCGGCACGGGTGGCTCGTCCACGTCCGGGGCGAGGACGCCGGCTCCGAGGGCTGTAAAGCGTTGCGGGACCGGATGGAAGCGTCGGTGGAGAACGGGATCTACACGATCTACCCGAAGGAGACCCACGGTCTCCTCATCGCGCTCCTGTCCCTCGCCCTCGGGGATGCGGACTGGGTGGCCCACGCCGAGGCGCTCCTGTTCGGCCTCTTGACGCTGGGCCTCGTGCTCTGGGTGGGGCTTGCCCTGCACGGTCCGGCGGGCGCGCTGTCGGCGACGCTGGTCGTCGCGCTCTGCCCGCTGCACGTGATGCTTTCGCGGCATTCGCTCGCGGAGGCCGACAGCACCTTTTTCCTCGTGGCCGCGGTCGCGCTCTTGCGAGCGGCCTGTCGCGGGGCGCGCTCTCCGCTGCGGCTGCTCTTCCTGTCCGGCGTGGCCACCGGGATCTGCTTCACGTGCAATTTCCGGAATGCCATCGCGCCGGTGATCCTCTGGTCGCTCTACGGAGCGGAGCTGGGGGCGCCGGCCCGGCCCTTGGCCGGGCTTCGGTTCCGGGGGCTCGTGTGGCTCTGCGTCGGCATGTTGCTGCCGCTCTTCGCCTGGGAGGCCGTGTATCGGTTCGGGCAGTGGCTGCTTGGCGTGCCCCGCGGCTATGCGGCCACGTATTTCGAGCTGGTGTTTTCCTGGATCCTGGGGCAGGGCGCGCCGGAATTCGGCTTCGGGGAGGCGGGCGCGTTGCCTTTCTTCCTGCAAGAGTACGTGGGGTGGCCGGTGTTGCTCTGCATGACGCTGGGCCTCTGGGCTCTGGCGCGGAAGAGGAGCGCCGACGCGCTCCTGCTCGCGGTGCCGATGGCCTGGCTCGTGGCGTTTTACGAGTTGCGCACACGGCAGCAGTGCATCCGCTACCTCGGCCCGGCCATCCCGTTCCTGGCGCTCGCCGCCGGCGCCGCCGTCACGGAGGCGGCGTGGGGGAGCCGCGTCTGGGCGTGGCGCGGCGCCGCGGTCCGGTTCGCGGTGATCTCGGTGCTCCTGGCCCAGGCGATCGCCGGTCCGCACGAGTGGCTCGCGGACCGTGCCGGCACCCGTGACGCGTTTCGCTGGCTGCGGGAGCGGCGGGAGAGCGGGGATTGCGTGCGCTATTTCTGCCCGGACAATGCGTTCGGCTGGTACTATGACCCGCCCGCGCACCGATGGGCGGACCTCTTGCCCCCGAGCATCAGAATCCTCCGCAAGCGGTACGAGATGGGGACTCGCTACATCGTGGTGACGCCGACCGCCTACGCGCACTACCGGATGCCCGACTATTTCTGGCCCCTCATCCAAGAGCTCGGCCGCAGGGCGCCGCCGGTCGAATTCGAGCACCCCGCCGGAGGCCTGCCGTACTTTGCCTACGAGCTGCACGGCTTCGGTCAGGTGGTGACCCTCGCGGACACGCGGCAGGCGGCGCAATTCCTGGCGCACGAAGGGGGGCGGATCCGCGTGTACGACCTGAGCGTGTTGTTCCGTTGAGAAAGGCGCGTCCGCCATGGTCTCCCACTTCCGCGGAGCGGGAGAGGGCGGTGGTGAGGACGGGCCGCGCCAGGGTTCCGTCGGCGCGTGGTGGTCGCGGAGCTCCTCGAGAGGTGGTTGCAGGCATGGTTGACCGTGCAGGGGCCGGTTTTGCCGGCCGGCACTTCACGACGCTCGCCGCCCTGGTACTGCTGGCCGGCCTCGTCGTTCGAGGCTCGGGCATTTGCGATCGTGGCCTGCTCCTCTTCGACGAAGCCATTTACATGTGCCAGGCGCGCTTCCTCGCAGGCGCCGTCCGCAGCATCCCGCTCGCTCTCCGCCACGGCTGGGTCACGCACGTCCGCGGACAGGAGCCGATGTCGGAGGAACGAGTCGCGCTCCGCGAACGGATGGAGGCCGCGGTGGACCGCGGGCTCTATACCTGGTATCCGAAGGAGACCCATTGCCTCCTGATCGCGCTCTTCTCGTTCGTCTTCGGAGACACGGACTGGGTGGGACACGCGGAGGGGCTGGTGTTCGGGGTGTTGACGCTCGTCCTGGTGCTGGGCCTCGCCCGCTCGATGTACGGCGCCCGGGGCGCGCTGCTGGCCGCGCTGGTCCTGGCCCTCTGCCCGCTGCACGTGATGCTCTCGCGGCGGTCGCTTGCCGAGGCGGACGGCATCTTCTTTCTCGTGGCGGCGGTCGCGCTCGCCCGGGCGGCCATCAGCGGCCGCCCCGCGCCCTTTCGACTGCTCTTTGTTTCCGGACTCTCGGTGGGACTCTCGTTCACGTGCAACTATCGGAACGTGATCTCGCCTCTGATCCTCTGGTCGCTGGTTGCCGCGGTGGCGCCGGCCCCGAACCAGCCTCTTGCCGGCGCACGGCTCCGCGGGTTCGTCTGGTTGTCGGTCGGCATGGTGCTGCCGCTCCTGGCCTGGGAAACGCTCTACGTGGCGTCGTTCTGGCTCCTCGATGTCCCGCGTTCGAGCCAGGCGACTTATTTCGAGCTGCTGCTCCGCGCCGGGACCTCGCTAGGCGCGGGCAAGCTGGGCGTCGGGGACCTCGGGACCGTGCCGCTCTTCCTCCAGGAGTACGTCGGCCTGCCGGTCCTGACGCTGGCGACGGCGGGACTGTTTCTCGTCGTCCTGACGCGGCGCGTCGAGGTCGCCTACCTGGCTCTGCCGCTGGCCTGGGGGATCGCGTTCGTGGAGCTGCGGACGCAGGAGCAGTGCCTGCGCTACCTGGGACCGCTCGCGCCGTTCCTGGCGCTTGCGGCCGGGGCGGTCGCCGGCGACGTGGCCTGCGTCAGCCGGCTCGGCCGGCTTGCCCGCGCTGCCCTGCCGTCGGTGGCGGCCGTCGCGGTCCTCCTGCACGCGGCCATGGACCCCCACGAGTGGCTGTCGGACCGCTCGGGCGCACGCGCGACGTTCGCGTGGCTGCGGGAACGACGGGAAAGCGGCGAGTGCGTGAGGTACTTCTGCCCCGACAACGCCCTTGCCTGGTATTATGACCCGCCCGCGCACCGCTGGGCGGACTTCGTGCCGAAAAACGTGGAAAACCTTCGCCGGCGCTACGAAATGGGCACCCGGTACATCGTGCTCACGCCCACCGTGCTCACCCACTACGGGATGCCCGATTTTTTCTGGCCGCTCATCCAGGTGCTGGGGCAGCGGTCGCTGCCGCGTGAGTTCGAGCATCCCGCCGGCGGGTTGCGCTATTTCGCGTACGAGCTCCACCAGTTCGGCCGCGTGAAGACCCTGGAGGATACCCGACTGGCCGCGGAGCTCCTGGCGCGGGAAGGCACGCGCATCCGGGTGTACGACCTCCGGGAACTGCTTCACTGAAGCCGACCCCCACGAGAGCCGTCGATGACGACCGAAAAAAAGAGTGTCTCCTTGCCGCCGCGACGGGTCGGGTTCCTGCTTTGCGCGGCCTTGATCCTCGTGTGCGGCGTGTCGCTCCGGACGGTCGGCCTCGGGCGGCGCGGCCTCACGCTCTATGACGAAGGGATCTACCTGTGCGAGGCCAGGTATGTCGCGGGCGCCGTGCGGAGCATCCCCTCGGCGCTCCGCTATGCGTGGATCGCGCGGGTCGCCGGCGAGAAGGCCCCCGGGGAATTGGCGGAGCTGAAACAACGAATGTCGGAGCGGGTCGCCTCGGGAATCTACCCGATCTTCCACAAGAACACCCACACGCTCTTCCTCGCGCTCTTGTCGTTCGTGACCGGCGAAGGGGACTGGCTCGGCAGCGCGGTAGGCGCGCTCTTCGGCGTCGCGACGCTGCTCCTCGTGCTGGTACGCGTGACGGCCTGCTACGGCGAGGCCGGCGGGCTGTTGGCGACGCTTGCGCTCGCGCTCTGTCCGCTGCACATCCTGGAGTGTCGCAGCGCGATGGCCGAGGGGGATGGGACTTTTCTCCTCGTCCTGGCGAGCTTCCTCGCCCACGCGGCGGTGCGCGACGCCGGGGCCCCCCTGCGCAAGCTCTTTGTGGCCGGCGTGGTCACGGGGCTCTGCTTCACGGTGAACTATCGGCTCGCGGTCGCGCCCGCGGTCGTCACCTCGATCGTAGGCGCGGGCATGCTCGGCGCGGACCGGCCGCTTGCCGGACGCCGGCTTCGAGCGTGCCTCTGGCTCGGCGTCGGCATGCTCCTGCCCCTGCTGGGTTGGGAGTTGATTTTTCGCGCCGGTTTTTGGCTCCTCGGAGAATGGCCGTGGGGAGAACAGCGGACCTATTTCACGCGCCTCTGCCAGTACATGGACCGGCAGGGACTTCCGGAGCTGGGCGTGGGGGATCCTTCGTGCCTGCCGTTCTATTTCGCAAACTACGTCGGGTGGCCGCTGGTGCTTCTGGCCGCGTGCGGCTTCGCGCTCGAAGCCTGGCGGCAGCGCTCGGACGCGCTCGTCGCGGCGCTTCCCGTCTGCTGGCTTCTCGCCTTCCTCCTGCTGCGGAGCCGCGAGCAGTGCCTCCGCTACGTGGGACCGGTCGCGCCCTTTTTTGCGGTGGCGGCGGGCGCACTCCTGCGCCCCTCCGACGGTGCGGACCGCTCGAACGCATGGAAACGGTGGGTCGCCGGCTCGGTCGCCGGCCTCGCGCTGCTCGCCCAGTCGGTGGTCGGACCCAAGGAGTGGCTCTACGATCAATCCGGTCTGCCGGCGACGTTCGCCTACCTCCGTGAGGCGCGACGGCCGAAGCCTTCGTGGATGTACTTCTACGAGGATCCTCCGCTCGCCGCCTACTACGACCCGCCCGGCATGTGGTGCGAGCCGGTGCCGCGCACGTTCGCCGAGTTCAAGAGTCGCTTTGAGCACGGCACGCGCTGGCTCGTCGTCACGCCGCCGATGATGACGCATTACCGCTTCCCGCCCTGGTTCGAGGACCTGGTGCGGGACCTGGACGAGAAATGCCCGCCGCGCGAGTTCGCGCATCCGGCCGGCGCGCTCCCGTACTTCGCCTACGAACTGAGCCTGTACGGCAAAGTGACCTCGTTCGCGGAATCGCGGGAGGCCGCGGAGGCCCTCGCCCTGCACGGTGGAACGGTGCGGGTCTACGACCTCTACCCCTACTTCCGGCGGCGGTGAGGGAACGGGCAATGCCGACTCTTTTGCCTTGGCTTGACCGCAGGCGGGGCTTCCTACTCCTGGCCGCAGCCGTCCTGGTCGCCGGCTTTTTCGTACGCGCGTGGGGTCTCTTCGACCGCGGTCTCTTGCTCTTCGACGAAGGGGTCTACCTGTGCCAGGCGCGCTACGTGGCGGGGGCGATCCGCTCGGTGCCGGATGCGCTTCGGCACGGCTGGCTCGCCCACGTGCGCGGGGAGGCCGCGCAGGCGCCGGCGCGGGTCGAGCTGCGCACGCAAATGGCGACCCGCGTTGAAGCGGGCATGTACCCTGCGTACCCGAAGGACACGCATTGCCTCCTGATCGCGCTCGTGTTTCTCACGCTGGGGGATGCGGACTGGGCGGGGCACGCGGTGGGGCTTGTCTTCGGCGTGCTGACGATCGGCCTTGTCGGCGTGCTGGGCCGGTCCCTGTACGGCGATGCCGCCGGAGTGCTCGCGGCGTTGGCGCTCGCGCTGTCGCCGCTCCACCTCATGCTTTCCCGCCATTCGCTGGCAGAGGCGGACAGCATCTTTTTTCTCGTCGCGGCGGTAGCGCTGGTGCGCGCCGCGCTTGCCGACGCGCGTTCGCCGCTTCGTGTCCTTTTTTTCGCCGGCCTGGCCACGGGCCTCTGCTTTACGAGCAACTTTCGAAATGCGATCGCGCCCGCGATCGTCTGGTGCGCCTACGGCGCGGGGCTGCTGGCCGACCGGCGCCCGTTGGGGGGGCTTCGCTTCCGCGGCCTTACGTGGCTGTGCGTGGGCATGCTGCTGCCGCTCGTGGCCTGGGAGGCCGCGTACCTCACGGGGCAGTGGCTCTTGGGTCAGCCCTACGGCAGGTTTCCCACCTATTTCCAGCTCGTGCTGCATTGGATCCTGATTCAGGGCGCGCCCGAGGTCGGGACCGGGGACTGGTCGTCGCTCCCGTTCTTCCTGCGCGAGTACGTCGGATGGCCCGTGCTTTTGCTGGCCGTGGTCGGCGGCGGCGTGCTCGTGCGCGCGCGCTCGCTCGACGGCCTCTACATCGCCCTGCCGCTCGTCTGGGTGATCGGCTTCTTCGAGCTGCGTACGCGCCAGCAGTGCCTCCGCTACCTGGGCCCGGCGCTCCCGTTTCTTGCGCTCGCGGCCGGCGCGGCGCTGCGGGTGCGGGGCGGGTCCGAGTCGGAGGCGGGAGTCGGCGTCGTGGTCGGGACGGAGCTCGGCGCGCCGGCGGGCGGCGCTCGACCGGGCCCCACGCCGGGCGCTGCGTGGGCGACACGCTGCTCGTGGGCCGCCGCGGGTGCGGTGCTCGTCGGCGCGGTCCTCGGCCCGTGGGAATGGCTGGGCGACCGTTCGGGCCTGCCTCAGGTGTTCGCCCTGTTGCGTGCGCATCGTGAAAAGGGGGAGTGTCGCCGCTACTTCTGCCAGGAGACTCCGTTCGCACTCTACTACGATCCCCCCGTAGGCCACTGCGAGCCGCTCCCCGAGACGTTGGCCGCGCTCCAGGAACGGGTGAGGCAGGGGACGCGCTACCTGGTGGTGACCTCCGCGCTGCTTCGGTTCTACCGCCTCCCGGACTACTTCCTGCCGCTCCTCCGTGAGGCCCATCAGCGGTCTACGCCGATGCGCGTCCCCCATCCCGCCGGCGGGCTGCCCTACCTCGCGTACGAGCACAACATGTTCGGCCAGACCGACACGCTCGCGGACACGCGGAAGGCCGCGGATGCCCTCGCTCAATCCGGCGGCACGGTGTGGGTCTACGACCTCCTTTGGTGCCGGCCTCGATGAAGAGCGCATGGTGGACGCGGAACCGCGGGTCCTTGCCGCTCTTCGCGGTGGCGGCCCTGGTGGTCGTGGTGGGGGTCGGACTGCGCGCCACGGGCCTGCGCGATCGCGGGCTCATGTTCTATGACGAGGGGGTCTACCTCGGGGAGGGCCGGTTCTTCGCCGGCGCCGTCCGAAGCGTGCCCCTCGCGTTGCGCTACGGCTGGCTGCGGATTTTCGGCGGCGAGCCCGCGTCCTCCGCGCGCGTGGAGGAGCTGCAGGTCCGGATGCGCGCGGAAGTAGTCCATGGGCTGTATCCCTGGTACCCGAAAAACACCCACTCCTTCATGATCGGCCTCGCCCTCCTCACGTTCGGCGACGTGGATTGGGCGGGCCACGCCGTGTCCTTGGTCTTCGGCGCGCTGTCGATCGCGCTCGTGCTCCTCCTCGGGCATTCGCTGTACGGTACCGGAGGGGCGCTGCTCGCGGGGCTCGTCCTCGCCCTCTGCCCGCTCCATGTGCTGCTCTCTCGCCGCTCCTTCGCCGAGACGGACAGCACGTTCTTCCTCCTGGGCGCGGTGGCGCTCATGCGGCCGGCGTTGCGTACCCGCCGCTTCTCGCTGCGCACGCTCTTCCTCGCCGGGCTTTCCACCGGGCTCTGCTTCACTTGCAACCACCGCAACGCCATCGCCCCGGCGATCGTGTGGATGCTTTACGGCACGAGTCTCCTCGACCCGGCAAGACCGCTCGCGGGACTTCGTTTTCGCGGGCTGGTTTGGCTTTGCGTGGGCATGCTCCTGCCGCTGCTCGCGTGGGAGACCCTCTACCTCGCCGCCTTTGGCCTCCTCGATGTTCGCTACGGCTCGCTGCGAACCTATTTCGGACAGATCCTCTTCTGCGCAAATGTGCAAGGCGCGGCTGATTTCGGGTTCGGCGACCCGGAGTCGCTCCTCTACCTGCTTCGCGAGTACGTCGGGTGGCCGATCCTCCTCCTGGTCGCGCTCGGCCTTGCCCGGGAGATCCGAACCCGGCGCAGCGAGCTGCTGACGGTGGCCATCCCGCTGCTCTGGGTGATCGTGTTCTTCCAACTACGGGCGCGCGAGCAATGCCTGCGGTACTTGGGCGCGGCCTCGCCGTTCCTCGCCCTGGCGGCCGGCGCCGCGCTTCGAAGCCCCTACGAGACCTGGGCCACGAGTCCGCGGCAGCGGCGCGGGCGGATTGCGGCCGCGAGCGTCGGATGTGTCGGGGCGGTCCTTCTCTCCGCGGCCCTCACGTCGCGCGACTGGCTCTCGGACCGGTCGGGCATGGCACGCGTGATCGCCTGGCTGCACGAACGCCAAACGGCCCGGGCGTGCCGGGGCTACTTCTGCCTGGACGGGCCTCTCGCCGCGTACTACGATCCGCCGGGGGACGGCTGCGAATTCCTGCCGAGTACGCTCGCCGCATTGAAGGCGAGATACGTGTCCGGCATCCGCTACGTCGTGGTGACTCCGACGCTCCTCCTCCAGCACAAGACGGAAGGGTATTTCTGGCCCCTCCTCCGGGAGGTCGAGAAGGCGTCGCCGCCGGTGCGGCTCGAGCACCCGGCGGGCGCGCTCGCCTACTTCGCTCATGAGCACAACCTCTTCGTCTCGTCCACGCTGGCCGAGACGCGCGCGACGGAGGTGGTGCTCGCGGCGCGTGGCGGCACGGTGCTCATCTACGACCTCCACCCGTACTTTCGCCGGTGAGTTCGATGGACGGTCGCCTCTTCGTCGACAGGCGCGCCTGGTGGGTGGCGCTCGCCGTCGTGATCGCGCTGGGCGCGCTGCTGCGCGGGGTGGGACTCGGGGCTCGCGGGCTCGTCTTTTATGACGAGGGGGTGTACGCCTGCGAAGGGAGATTCATGGCCGGGGCGCTGCGGTCGGTCCCGCTCGCGTTGCGCTACGGCTGGCTTGCCCGAAGGGGCGGGGAGGCGGCGGGGCCTGAAATGGCGGCCTTGACCGAGCGGATGCGCGCGAACGTCGCCGCCGGAAGGTATCCGAATTTTCACAAGAACACCCACAGTCTGCTCGTCGGTCTCTTCCTGCTCGCCCTCGGGGATCGAGACTGGGCCGCGCTGGCCGAGGGGGTCGTCTTCGGGCTCGCGAGCATTCTCCTGGTCGGCGTGCTGGCGCGTGCGCTCTTCGGCGAGGCGGGAGGGCTGGTCGCGGCGCTGGCGCTGGCGGTGTGTCCGCTCCATGTGCTCCTGTCTCGCGGAGCCCTGGCGGAAACGGATTGCGCCTTCTTTCTCCTCCTGGCGGTCGCGCTGGTCCGGGTGTCGGCGCGAGGGCAGCCGTCGCCGCTTCGGGTGCTCTTCGCGGCCGGGGTCGCGACCGGGTTGTGCTTCACCAGCAATCACCGCGTGGTCGTCGCGGCGCCGATCGTGTGGTCGATGTACGCGGCGACGCTCCTTGCGCGCGATCGTCCGCTGCCGGGGCTCCGGTTTCGGGGGTTGCTCTGGCTCTGCGTGGGGATGGTCCTGCCGCTCGTGGCCTGGGAGCTCCTCTTCGTGGGGGCGTTCCGGCTGCTGCAGGCACCCGCGTACGGGTCGCTTCGCACCTATTTCACGCGGGTCGCGGAGCATTACGGCGGCCAGGGAGTGCGGGACTTGGGGGTCGGCGGGGGCGGGACGCTCTTCCGCTTCCTCTGGGAGTACGTGGGAGGGGCGCCGCTCGCGCTCGCCGGGGCCGGCCTGCTGCTGGCGGCTCGGGAACGAAGAGGAGAAGCGGCCGCGCTCGTGCTCCCGGTGGCGTGGGTCTTTGTTTTTTTCGAGCTGAGGACGCAGGACCAACAACTCCGGTATCTCGGACCCGCGCTGCCGTTCCTCGCGCTGTCGGCCGGCGCCGCGCTGCTGGCCGTGCCGATCCGTACAAGGCTCGGGCGTGCCTCGCTGCGGATGCTTCCGTGGGTCGCGGCGGCGGCGCTCCTCGCGGGGATCCCCGCAGGCGCGCGGCAGTGGGCGCGAGATCGCTCCGGGCTGGGGACGGCCATCGGCTGGGTACGCGAGGAGCGGGCGAAAGGGAACGGCCGCGGCTACTTCTGCATGGACTCTCCGCTCGCGGTGTTCTACGATCCGCCGGGCGCCGGGGTCCGGCGCCTGCCCGACAGCCGGCAGGAGTTCGAGTCGCTGTACCGGGCGGGCGTCCGGTATTTGGTGTTGACGCCCACGCTTCTCACGCAGGAAGGGGGGCCGGCCTATTTCTGGCCGTTGTTCCTCGACCTGGACGCCAAGGTGCGCTCGCAGGACTTCGAGAACCCGGCGGGTGAGAGCGAATACTTCGCCGACGAGCTGTACATGCTTGACACGTCGTCGAAGGAAGTGTGGGAGCGGAAGGCGAGATTGCTGTCGGAGGTCGGGGGGAAGGTGAGGGTGTACGATTTGAACGAATATTTCCGCGAGTGAAGGGGGCAGGGTGGGAGGAAGGGTAGACGAAACGCAGAGACGCAGAGGCGCAGAGGACCGGTAGGGGAAACAACGCGAGGAGCGAGGGTGGATCGTTCCGGCCGATTGGGTTCTCCTGGAATCGGCGGGCTGGACCGATATAGAATAGGAGAGGAAACACGGGACACCGGAGGCGAGGATGGGCTCGGAACGGAAAGAACTGACGCCGCTCGAAAAAGCCAAGGAAGTGCTGCGGGTCACGGGGGAGCTGACCCAGGTGCACGATCCGACGGTGCTGATCGAGTCCGTCCTGGACGCCATGATCGCCATGTTCGGGGCGGAACGCGGCTTCGTGATCATCGAGGAGCCGGACGGGCGCAGGGTGATGGCGGCGCGGAATTTCGACCGCGAGTCCGTGCCCCGCAACGAGTCGAACATCAGCCACTCCATCGCGCGCCACGTGCTGGCGACCGGCGAGGCCAAGATCTCCACGAGCGTGGAGGGGGACGAGGACATGGACGGCTTCGCCACCGTCCACGTGCTGCGCCTGAAGTCGGTCGCGTGCCTGCCGCTCAAGATGCGCGGGAAGACGTTCGGCGTCGTGTACCTGGACACGACCAAGCGGCGCTCCCCGTTCTCGGACGAGGACCGGCTCTTCCTCGAGGCGCTGGCGGACCAGGCGGCGATCGCGATCACGAACGCTCGGCTCTATCGCGACGCGATCCGGGACGGGCTGACCGGCCTGGTGTCCCACCGCTATTTCGACATCCGGCTCACGGAGGAGGTCAGCCGGGCGGTCCGGCACGGGCGACCGCTGTGCCTCTTCATGCTTGACGTGGACAATTTCAAGCTGATCAACGATCTCCACGGGCACGGGATGGGAAACGAGATCCTGCGCACGATCGCGCAGTTTCTGCGGCAGACGCTGCGCGGCAGCGATCTCCCCGTGCGGTCGGGGGACAGCGAGCCCCAGGGGGAGCTTGCCGGTCGGTATGGCGGCGACGAATTCGAGGTCCTCCTCCCGGACACGGGCCGCGACGGCGCGAAGATCGTCGGGGAGCGGCTGCTGACCGGGATCCGCGCGCTGGAGTTCGGCGAGGGCGGGCGGATCCGGACGACGGTCTCCATGGGCGTGTGCGTGTGTCCGGAGGACGGGCAGGATCGGGAGGCGCTGGCGCGAAAGGCCGACGAGGCCCTGTACAACGCGAAGCGAAACGGCCGGAATCAGCTCGCGTTTCCGGGACCCGTGGACGGCAGCGCGGCAGGGGGTGCGAAGACCGAAGGGCGGGACAAGTCCACGGTCTGGGGCGAGGTGCCGCTCTCGCGCGACGCGATGCGGACCGTGCGGCTGATCTCACGAGGCATGGAGGTCGGCCTGGACCTGGACCGGCTGCTGCACCTGGTGCTGCGGCAGGTGGCGGAGGCGGTCGCGTGCGACCGGGGGCTCGTGCTCTTGACGAAGGACAGCGCGGCGCTGACGCCGGTCGTGGGCCTGGGCCTGACCACGTCGTCGTACGGGGAGGCGGGGTTCGAGGCGATCCGGCGGCTCGTGGAGGAGGCGCTCACCACCGGCGAGCCGCGTCCGATCTGGAACGCGCCGGAGGAGGCGCGGTACGCCGGCTCGCAGGGCGTGCCATCGGGTACCGTGCGCTCCATGCTGGCGGTTCCGATTCAGACGAAGGACCGCGTGCACGGTGCGCTCTACCTGGATCGCGCGGTCACGCGTCCGCCGCTCTCCGAGGAGGACGTCAACCTCGTCTACGCGGTGGCCACGCGGGTCGCGGGTCGGATGGCCAAGAGCGGGGTAACGTAGGGGAGATGCCGGTCAACGTCACCGTGCCGTCGGGGTGGAGGATCGCCTCGCCGTCGGGGACCCCGGCGAGGTCGCGGGGTCCGTAGCGCGGCGTCAGGAAATGAACCTGCTGATTGCTCGAACCCAAGAGCCCCGTGCCGACCGGGCGGGACTGCACGAACCTGCCGGCGATGAGCACGTCCAGGTGCGCGAGAAGCGCGGAGCCGAGTGTCAGCCGATCGACTTCGGGCCGAGTGTAGCCGCTGAAGGCGAGGGTCGTGAGCGGGGCGGACGCCGGCGGCGCGAAGCGCTCGAGCGCGAGCAACAACTCGAGCAGGGCCTCGGGCTGCTGAAACGGTTCGCCCCCCGAGAAGGTCACTCCCTCCAGCACGTCCGGACCGGCGAGGATCCGCTCCGCGAGCTCCCGGACGTTCACGCTTGTGCCGGCAGCGGGGGTGTGGGAGTCGGGGTTGAAGCAGCCGGGACACGCCAGCGAGCACCCCTGGAACCACACCACGGCCCGCAGCCCGGGCCCGTTGGCCCGGCTGGCGGGGTCGAACGCGTGCAGGCGCAGGTTCATCGAACGCACTTCCGTTGCCGCTTCAGCGGTGCAAGAGCGAGAGGACTTCCTGCCGTCGTTCCTTGCCGCGCTGCTTCTCCAGCAGCCCCAGGAAATAATCGAGCTGGCCGACCTCGTCCATGCACACGGCCATGATCAGGTTCGTGAGGCGCCAGAAATTCGGCAACTGGAGAAAGTAGTTCTCGCTCGCGACCAGCGTCTTCTGGATCCGGATCGAGGCCTCGTGGTTCCCGCAGTTGACGAGGTAGAAGCTCTTCAATCGGGGCATGAGCTTCGCAAGCTCGGCCCGCGCGTCCACGCCGTCGGGGCAGCCGGCGTCGCCGGCCCCCGCCATGCCGTGCGGGACCGAGTCCGTGATGAGCACGAGCACCGTGGGGATGTCGGAGGCCCAGGCCGGGGACTCGTTCAGGTGCTTGAAGAGGCACTCGAAGGCCTCGGGGTAATCGCCGCCGCTCGTGTTCCGGATCTCGTGGATGGCCCGTTTCAGGTCCTCGAACTTCGAGGACGGCGGGTACGCTTGCAGCATGAACCGATCGTCGCAGTGATCGCCGACGCCGATCAAGCCGATCCGGATGTCCATCAGCTTGAGCAGCCCCTGGACGAGGTACTCTATTTTTTGTCGCACGTTTTGAATGAAGGCGCGCATCGAGCCCGTGGTGTCGAACGCCAGGATCAGGTTGAGCGGCTTCCCCGCGACGCCGCCAGGGGTGAGGTCGAGCGGTTCCTCCGCGTCGTCGCGCGTCGTCTTCGCGGCCGGCGACGCGGGCGCGGGCGCGGGCGCCGGCGAAAAGCGCTGCGCGTCGGTTACGCTCGGCACATCGTCCCAGTCGGAACTGCCGGAGTAGCTCCCCATCGGTCCTCCTCGTTCGAAAATCGGAAAGCCGGGGATCGGCTCCTGGAAGCACAACGCGAGCGAGCGAGAGCGGCGAGACAGCGCCCCAAGGGCCCGGAAAGAAACAACTTGTGCAACTCGGAGTCCGGGGAGCTCCTCAGGAAAAGGCTCAAGGCTCAATGATCAGTTTTCAGGCAAGGCTCAAAGCTCAAGGCTCAGAGTCCGCGATTCCGTGCCCGGGCTACGTTCCGAGGTGGTCACCGAGAACCCGCGTCCTTGCACTCGCTCGCCGTAGTTCTCCGTTACTACGCCTCGCTCGCGCGACTAGCGGGAGGCCAAACTTGCCTTCGCCTATTGGTCACCGACTTCCGTGGGGCGGTACTGAGCCTTTTCTGAGTCTTGAGAATTGAGCTTTGAGAATTCTTGTCGTCCCCCTGCGCGTCAAACGAGCAAGTTATTTTCCTACGGGCCCTACCGGTCGCGGTGCCGATAGGCGCGCACGATGTCCGCCAGCGTCGCTACGGCGAGCGCCGGGTGCGCCCCGTTGGAGGTCTCGTCGGAGAGCATGAAGCTGTCCGCGCCCTCGCGCGCCGCGGCGGCGACGTCGCAGACCTCGGAGCGGGCGGGCGTCGCTCCCCGCTGCATCGACAGCAAAAGTCCCGTGGCGACGATGGCCGGCACCCCAAGGCGCCGGCAGCGCCGAACCAGGTCGCTCTGGACTTCCGGCAGCCTCGCCCGCGGCAGTTCGACGAAGAGGTCGCCGCGCGCGATCATGACGGCGACGGGCCGTCCCGTGGCGCGCGCGGCCTCCACGATCTCCTCCAGCCGCGCCACGCCGGAGGCCTCCTCGATCTTCGCCACGAGCCCGGCCTCGCGCTCACCGGCCGCGGACAGCGTGCCGGCCAGGTTCGCGACGTCCTCCGGCTCCCGCACGAACGAGAGAGCGTACCACTCGACGCGTCGCTGGACGCCGAGCGCGAGCGCTTCGAGATCGCGTTGGGAGAGGCGCGCCACATGGAGTTGCCGCCCGGGCACGTTGGCCCCCATCCCCGGAGACAGTCGGCCCAGGCCCGGCTCCCGGACGCGCAAGAGCACGGTTTTCGGGAGAGGCACCACGCCTTCCGACGCGGGCTCGACGACCTCCGTGACGATCGTTCCATTCTCGAACAGGATCCGGTCCCCGCGCTGCAGGTCCGCGCCGAAGTCCTGGAGGAAGCGCACGGGCCCGACCCCGAAGCCCACGCGGATCAGCTCGTCTCGGCTGATGGGAAAGCTGCACGGAACCGTGACCGGCTCGCCGGTGCGAGGATCCGGCCTCTCGGTCGTGCACTCCAGACGAAGCTGCGGCCCCTTGACATCGAGCAGCACCGGCGTGGGGGAGACGGCCCGCAGGCCCTCCACCCGCGCGGCCATCTGCGCGGTCGTGGCGTAGGCCGAATTGATGCGAGCCATGCCCATGCCCGCGTCGACCATGGCAGCGAGGACGGCGGGGTCGTCGGTCGAGCTGCCCAGGGTGCAGAGGATTTCGGGAAAGGGCGAGCGCATTCAGGCCAGCTCCCGGAGTGAGGAGGCCACCTCGGCCGCCGTCGGCCGTCGCTCGGGCTGCTTGTCGAGCATGCGGCGCACGAGTTCGCGCAGGCCCGGACCCTCCGCCGCGGGTAGGGTGTCGAGGTTGGGTTCGTTCCACAGGTTCGAGAGCGCGAATTTCACGAGTTCGCTTTCGCGCAGGGCGTCTCCCTCGGCGAAGTCGACGGTCGCGAAGGGATGGCGGCCGACGAGCAACTCGTAGGTGAGAAGGCCGAGCTGAAAGACGTCCGCGGCGGGCCCGGCAGCGAACGAGCGCGCCATCTCCGGCGGCACGTAGGCCGGCGTGGAGAGCAGGGAGCGAACGGTTTTGCTGCCTGCGGGCAGGCGCCGGGCCATGCCGAAGTCGACGAGCGTGACGCCGCCGTTGCTCCCGCGACCGCCCCCGCCGCGGAAGACGACGTTCTTCGCCTTCACGTCGAGGTACACGATCGAGCGCGAATGGAGGTAGGCCACCGCGTCGGCGACTCGGCCTGCGGCGCGCAGGGCCTCGGCGCGGGGAAGGAGTTGCTGCGCGGTCGCGTGGGGCGCGAGGCAGCGCCCGGTGAGCCAGTCGAGCACGAGGAACTCATGCGGGGGCACGTGGAGGGCGCCCTGGCACCGCACGATCGCTGGGTGCTCGAGCGACTCGAGAAGCGCCTTCTCTTCGCTCGCGGGGTCGATCCGGACATAGTCGAGTGGGAGGCGCAAATGTTCCTTGAGCACGACTCGCCGGCGGTCGAGCACTGCCGCGAAGAGCCAGGCGCTTTTGGGGTTGTAGTTGTCGGCATCCCCTTCCTGCAGCGTGTCCAGCAGCTCGCCACCGCCCCCCTGGACTTCGCCTGCGAGCAGTTGGCGGAGGCGCGCGCGCGGTCGCTGGGCGCGCTCGGTCAGGCACGCGTCCATGCTCTTCAGGAGCTGGGCGTCTCCGGAGAGGCGTGCGAAGACGAGAAGCTTCGCGAAGTGCCGCGAGCCGCGTTCGAGCATCCAGCGGCAAGTCCTGGCGAGGAGGGGCGCAGGCGGCTCGCCGAGCTCGGCGGCGATTTCGTGGACCATGGCCTCGTCGATCCAGAAGCCGCCCTGCGCGTCCCCGCCGATCGGCACGGAAGGGAGCGCGCGTTCGAGAAGGAAGCGGCGGTAGCCGTCCTCGCGAAGCTCCGCAGGCGCCGGCAAGAGCTCGAGCAGGAGCTTCACGGCACGATAGCGCCCAAGGTCGATGGCGAGGCGGAGGAGTCGCTCCAACTCCGAGGTATCGTTCGCCTCGGCGAAGCGGCGAATCGCGGGTTCGAGGCGGAGGAGGAGCCGATGTGCGTCCCCGAGAAGCCGCAGGAGGGTCCGACGGTCGCTCGGCGCGAGGTCCGTCCCGGGTCGTCGGTCCAGTTCTTCGAACGCGGTTTCCAGACCCGCCACCGAGCCCTGGTCGCCGCGGCGACGGGCGGCGCGGGCGAGGGCGTCGTAGTGCCGGCCGCGTGCGACGAGCGCCTTGAATTCCGCGACCGCGTCGTCGGTCAGAGGGACAGGCGAAGGCGGCGGCGGGTCGGGCAGGGGGGAGTGGCGCGTCGCGGCGCCGGCGGGCAACGGGCGGATCATCGGCGGCCCCCGAGGTGGCGTTCCAGCGTGTCGAGCTTGAGCTTCCGGTCGAGCAGCCGCGCGTAGCTCTCGAAGAGGCCGCGTGCCGCTTCGCGGTAGATCGGAAGCAGGGTGATCCCGTTCACCACCAGCCGGCAGGTGGACAGTTTGTTGCGCAGCGGCGAGCGGGCCTTCGCGTGGATGGCGTCGAGGGATTCCTCGATCAGCCGCAGCATCTCTTCCGGCGCGACCGTGGCGGGCAGCGTCTGCAGCTTCCGGAAGAAGTCCGCCTGGATCGCCTTTTCGAACACGCGGGCGTATTCTTGCAGGGTGACGAGGTCGTATAGCTTTTCGTGGATGCGCAGGAGCCGGGCCAGGCCGACGAGCCGCGAGAAAAACACCGAGGAGGCGCTCGACGGCGCGAGGTCGCCCGCGCCCCGAGCCGCAAGGGATCGATCGGCGAAGGGAGCGGAGGTCTCGCTCCCCGAGCCCTGAATGCGGAGCAGGTCCGCGGCGCTTTCGAGAAGTGTCCGATCGTCGAGGATCTTGACCGGGATCGAATCGAGGAAGCGCTTGGCGCCTCTCGACAGTTGGGAAGCGTGTCGCTCGCGATAGGCCGTCTCCGCTTCGCTCGGCGGCTGAGCCGGCGTGAGGGCGTGAGGTTCGCCATGAAAGCGGATGCTGCGAACCTCCTCGGGCGGCGCGTCCGCGGGCAGGAGGGCGTGGCCGTTGACCAGCACGAGGAGCGTGTGCTCCTGGAGCGGCAGCGGCTCCGGCAGGCCGAGCGGGGCATCGAGGAAGGCCCAGTCGAGGCCCTTGCGGTCCTCGGGCAGCTCGAGGCGCTGAAAGCGGTCCAGGAAGGACTTATCGGCCATGGGGGTCGCTCGATCGTCAGGTTGGGCGATGCGCGAGATCCCGCGCATGGAGCTCCTTCATGCGGTCCGCGGCGCCGATGCGGTCCAGAACCGCGAGGGTCGCGGGGGGCAGCGCGGAACGATACTCGGCACCCTCGCGGATGCGCTCCCGGAGCTTGCCGGCGTGAAAAGAAAAACGCCGTTCGAAGGTCCGCGCTTCCGTCCCGCGCGCGGCGAAGAAGGCCCGTTCCCGCGAGTCGGACGAGTAGAGGACCACGAACGCCGGAAGCCGCTCGACGATGTGCGCGTGCCAGCGCTCGTAGTCGTGGAAATCGGGGATCGGGTGAATACCGTAGGGCTTCCGAAGCTGTCCGTGGAGCGCGCCGGCGATCATCTCGAGCCGCTCCTCCACGGTGAAGGGATTCACCGACCACGGGGCCTCGGGGCTCTTCGTGCGGTGGTCGTACTGCGGACTCCCGAGCGCGATCAGGATCTCATCGATGTCGGGCGCAGCGTCGATCTGGCGGAGGACGTCCAGGTGTCCTATGTGAAAGAGCTGGAACCTGCCGATGTAGAGTGCCCTTCTCGTGGGGGGCGCCGCGTTCGCCATCGGCTCACCCTTTCATCCGCGCGTGGAGGCGCTCGACGTAGGTCTTCAGCGACCAGCCCGCGGAGGCGCGCACGAGGGCGGCGAGCAGGCCCGTGCAGGCCTTCACCACGTCCCCCGCGGCCAGCGCGGCAACGGCCTCCGGGTCCGCCTCGGCCGGTGAGAGCGCGGCCAGGACGGCATCGGCCAGGAGCGCGGCACGCAGGTCGTTCCGGCCCTGGAAGGAGGCCAGGCAGGCTTGCGTTTCCGGCCGCACGACCAGGTCGCACAGGAAGCTGCCGACTGCGCGATGAAAGAGATCCGTCTCGCCGTCCCCGGCAGCGCCGGGAGCGCCGGCCGCGGGTCGCTCGTTCGTTCGTTCGTGCCTGCGGACGAGCTGCGAGAGCGACCCTGCTCGGAAATGCTGCTCGCCTTTCAGGTCCTTGATCAAGTAAAGACCGGAGTAGCGGACGACCAGCTCGAGATCGACGTCAAGGTAGTCGTGCAGCTTCTCCAGCTCTTCGACGAGGACCGCGACGTCTTCGAAAATCGCGGCTCGGCCGGCCACCACCTCGGCGAAGTAGTCGAGGTAGACGATGCCCTTGAAGAAGTCCTCTTTCCGGATGGTGACGTTCGCCTTCAGCGCGCTTTCGCGGACGAGCTTCTGGAGGAAGGTCGTCTGGACGGGGTCGAAGCTGACCGGCTTCTCCGTCGTGAAAAGCGGCGGGACGTCGCGAAGGAACGCGCCGATGCGGGCGGGGAGCGTGGACATGGCGCCGACACATCCGAGGTAGGCGGGGAGAGTCAATGGCGACCGAGCAATTCCAGGACCTCGTCCCGGCGCCGGCGTCCCCGCTGCTTTTCGAGGAGGTCCAGGAAGAAGTCCAGCTCGCCGACCTCGTTCATGCAGATGGCCATGACGAGGTTCGTCAAGCGCCAGAAATTCGGGATCTTGAGAAAGGCGTTGGGCCCCACGAGCTCCTCTTGCAACGCGAGGATGCGCTCGTCCGTCGCGTAGGAAACCAGATAGACGTTTTTGAGCCGGGTCCGCAGCTCCGCAAGCTCATGGGCATAGTCGACGCCGAAGGGGCAGCCGTCGTCCGTTCCCGTGAAGCCCTTCATGCCGTGCGGAATGGAGTCGGTCACGACCACGAGGACGGTCGGGACGTCGTACTCCATCGAGTTGAGCACCTTGAAGAGGCACTCGAAGGCCTCCGGGGTGTCGCGTCCGTCCGTGGGGAGGAGGGAGTGGATGTTTTGTTTGAGGACCGCGAGGTCGGAGCTGAAGAGCTTGATCTGGAGCATGTTCTTGCCGTCGCCGTGGTCGCCGACCCCGAGGAGCGAGATCTCCATGTCGAGCAGCTTGAGGAGGCCGGCGGCCAGGTACTCCATTTTCTGCTGCACGTTTTCCACATAGGGCGTCATGCTGCCCGTGGTGTCGAAGGCGAAGATGGCGTTCAGCCGGGCCTTGGTCCCGGAGGCGGGCGCGGCGAGGGGCTCCTCGGCCTCGGGCTCGCCGGGCGCCGGAGCGCGCGGCGCGGAGGGCGTAGAGGGCGTCGACTGCGTTGGCTTGAAGGCGCTGAAGCTGGACGCGGCGGGGACGTCGTCCCAGTCGGAGCCGCCGGAGTAACTGCCCATCGGGTCGTGTCCTTCGTTTGGGCCGAGGGTCCGGAGTTACGGGGCCGGTCGCGGTTTCGAGGAGTCCCGCCCGCGGCGTGGGGGCGCCGGTGCCGCTGCCGCTGCCGGTGCCGCTGCCGCTGCGGCGGTCGGCGGAGGCCTTTCGGTCGTCGTGCCGGCCGCCGTGGCCGAGGCCGCTTCGCCTCCCTCTCCCGCGATCCGCGTCAGGCGTTCCGCGATGGTCGCGCGTTCGCGCGGCCAGTCCTTGGCGACGGACGCGGAACGGGTCCGCATGGCCGCCCATTCTCGGAGCCGCGTGATGCGCTCCTCCATCACCACCGACAGCGGGACGGTCTCCCGGGCGGCCTCGAGCAGGTCCGCGGTGCTCAGCTCGCGACCCTGCTCGAATGCCTTGAAGAGACCCGAGACCACGGTCTCCTCGAGCTCGGCGCCCGAATACCCCTGGGTCGCGCCGGCCAGCGCCGCGAGGTCATACTCTTCCGGCTTGCGGCCCCGCTTGCGGACATGGATCTCGTAGACGGCGCGTCGCTCCTCCAACGTCGGCAGGTCGACGAAAAAAATCTCGTCGAAGCGCCCTTTGCGCAGCAGCTCCGGCGGGAGCGCGCTGATGTCGTTCGACGTGGCGACGACGAAGGTCGGCCGGGTCTTCTCCTGCATCCAGGTCAGGAAGGTCCCGATCACGCGGGCCGTTGTGCCGCCGTCGCTCGTGTTCGAGCTGCCGAGGCCCGACAGGCCCTTCTCGATTTCGTCGATCCAGAGCACGCCCGGCGCGATCGATTCCGCGAGCTGGATCGCCCGGCGCATGTTCTCCTCCGAGGCGCCGACCAGCCCGCCAAACATCCGACCCATGTCCAGCTTGAGCAGCGGGAGCCTCCATTGGTCGGCGACCGCCTTCGCGGTCAGGCTCTTGCCGCAGCCCTGCACGCCGACGATGAGGATGCCCTTCGGGAAGGGCAGGCCGAAGCCCCGGGCCGCGTCGGAAAACGCGCGTCCGCGCGAGACGAGCCACGCCTTCAGGTTCTCGAGGCCGCCGACCGAGCGGAAGGACTCGGACACCGGATAGAACTCGAGGATCCCCGATTTGCGGATGATCTGCTTCTTCTCGGTGTTGACGATGTCGATCGCCTCGCGGTCGATGCGGCCCTTGGTCACGAGCGTCTTCGCGAGGACGTTCGAGAACTCCTTCAGCGTGAGCCCCTGCGCGCTGCGGATCAGGCGCTCCGTGTCCTGGGGACTGAGCAGGACCTGGATGCCGTCCTTGACCGAGGAGACGATCTCCTGGAAGGTTTGCGCAAGGAGCGGATATTCGGGAAGCGGGTGGTCCACGACCACGACTTCCTTGGAAAGCTCCACGGGGAGAGTAAGGACCGGGGAGAGGAAAAGGACCGTCTTGGTCGTGGCTTCCAGCTCGCGGCCGATGTCCCGGACGAGGCGAGTCACGCCGGCGTCCGCGAGGAAGGGGTGGAAGTCGAGGAGGACCAGGAGCGTGCCGTCCGCGAGCGTGGCGAGGCTTTCCAGGATCGCCACGGGGTCCCCCTGCGCCTTGCCCCGTTCGATCCCCGGCCCGTTCGCCCCGCGCGCGTGGCTCCAGACCACGAGCTTCTTTTTTTCCTGCTTCGCGAAGAGCTCGAGATCCTCCACGGCCCGCTGCTCCTCCGAGGACAGGAGGTAGATGAGCGTGTAACGGGCCCGGAGGTAGGTGAGGAGGTCCTCCTGGAGCATGCCTCGTCCTCTGCTTTTGGAGCGTTGCCGGCCGGCGAACTCACTTCGTGCGCCGAACCTGCACGGCCTTTGCGGCCTGATAGTAGTCGGGGGTGAACTTCCGGTCCTTCACTTCGCCGACGGCCTTCTCGAAGGCCAGGGTAAGGTCGACGCAGCTCTTCCCCTTCACGCCTTTGACCGCGAGCTTGACCTCGCCGGTCGGGCTGATCTCGACCTCCAGCTCGACCTTCTCCGCCATGGCGTCCTCCGATCCGTACCTGTCCTCTTCGGGCTACACGAAGCGACGGAGGAGCAGGTGGACCCGGCCCTGGGCGTCCACCTCTTCCTTCGCCACGACAAACCCGTTTTTCTTCGCCGTCTGGGTCACGAGGATCCGGCTGTAGGCTTGGCTGACCTGGCCGACGAACTTGTCCCGGTCGATGCGCGCCATGGTCCAGTCCGCGACCAGTTCGAACGTGCCGTGCTTCGTCCGGACCGCGCCGACGTCGTACTCACCTCCGGCGTTGACGACGAAGTCCGCGTGAGTCTCCTGGTCGCTCCAGCCGCGGACGCGGGTGGCTTTCGGGCGCACCTTGTACCCGAGCTGCTCGAAGGCCGCGCGAAGTGCGGCCTCGTCGGTGAGACGGGTGGCGAGCGTGGAAAAGTGCGACATGGGGGAGCGCTCCTGCGAAGGACGCCGGCCGGTGTCCTCCGAATCGTACTCCGAGGATCGGAGGGAGCGCAAGCACAACTTGCCCTGCAGTCGTCCTCCCGCGCTGCCGCGGACAGCGAATTGTCCCTGGACCGCCGCCCGGCGGGCGGTTAGACTTGCCGCGAGCCCTCTCCGCCCGCCCTGCCTGGAGGTCGAGATGCCCCAGCCGCCCGCCGCGGGTGCGTCGGCGCCTTCACCCCCGGACCACGCGCCCGCGGCCCACCTCGCGCGCAGGGCGGGTCCGTGGCTCCTCGTCGCCGTGCTCGCTGCCGCGGCGTACGCCAATGCACCGGCCAACGGGTTCGTCCACGACGACCACGTGCGCGTGCTCGAAAACAAAACCATCCGCTCGCTCGCCCGGCTTCCCGAGCTGTTTCGCCTGCGCGGCCTCGCACCCTCCGTCCTGCAGAACGAGCGCGACCCGGTCGTGGATTACCGACCGCTCACGGCGACGACGTATGCGCTCGATTGGGCGCTTTGGGGGGCGCGACCCGCGGGCTTCCACGCGACCAACGTGCTCCTCCACGTCCTGGCGAGCCTCGCGCTCCTCGCGATGGCGAGGTGGCTGCTCGCCGATGGGCGCGCGGCCTGCGCAGCGGCCGCGCTCTTCGCCGTGCACCCGGTCCACACCGAGGCGGTCACTGCCATCGCGAACCGGTCCGACGTGTTGTGCGGGGGGCTCTCGTTTCTCGCGGTCGGTCTCTTCGCGGCCGCCGGCCGCCCAGGCTGCGCCTTCCCCGGCCGGCTGCGCGTCCTGTCCGCGTTCGCGTTCGGGCTCGCGTTCCTGGCCAAGGAGGCGGCGGTGGTTCTGCCGCTCCTCCTCTTGGCGTGGGTGGTGGTTGAAGACCGGCTCCTGCCACAGCGGCGTCCGGCGGCGGCGCCGCCGGCATCGGGCGGCGCGACGCTCTTCCGACTGCTCCCGCGGGCGCTGGGGCTTTTGCCGCACGCGGCGGTCGCGCTGCTCTACTTGTACGTGCGCCACCTCGTGCTCGGCTCCCTCGAAATGGGGCCGTCCCTGTTCGATCGAGGCGGCGTGGACACCGCCGGCCGCATGCGGACCATGGCCCTTGTGCTCGCCGACTACGTCCGCCTCGCTTTCCTCCCCTACGGACTCACGGCGGAGTACGCGCGCAACGCCATCGGCCGCGGGTATCCACACCCGACCTCGTGGATGGACCCCATGGTGCTCCTCTCCGCCCTCGTCCTCGTCGGCTGCGTCGCCGCGCTCCCGCTCCTCTGGAGACGCTCGCCGGCGGCCGCCTACGCGCTGGGCTGGTTCGGGCTCGCGCTCGTCCCCGTGTCGAATCTCGTGTTCCGGATTTACGTCATCGAGGCCGAGCGGTTGCTTTACCTCCCGACGGCCGGGACGTGCCTGCTCCTGGGCCTCGCGTACACGGCGCTCGCCGCGCGGGCCGAGCGGACCGGCACGACCGTCGGGCGGCTGTTCGGCCCGGTCCTGCTCGCCGCGTGGCTCGCGGTCTACGGGTGGATCGCCTACGAGCGCAACCCGGCGTGGAAAGACGGGCGAACGCTCTACGAAGACATGTTGAGTCGGCAGCCGGACGCGTGCCGGGCGATGGAGTGGCTGGCGCACGTCCGCGGTTCGGAGGGGGACTGGGCGGGGGCGCTGGAGCTGGCCGAGCGGCTGGAAGCCTGCCCAGGATGGGAGGCGTATGCTCTCCGGCTTCGCGGGTACGCGGCGTTCGTGAAGGGGGACTACGAGACCGCGGCCCGCGAGCTGCGGAGGATGCTGTCGATCGGTTTCGAGTGGAAGGCGTGCCTCTTCCTCGGAAAGGCGCTGATGCGGCTGGGGCGGAACGAAGAGGCAGGGGAGTGCTTTCGTCGGGCGCAACTTGCCGCCCAGTTGGAGCCGGACGCGCTTCGAGGCCTTGGCGCCTGGCAGGTCTCGGCCGGTCGGGTGGAGGAAGGGCTTTCGACGCTCACGCGCGCCGCGGAGTTGGAGGTCGGCGATCCTTCGGACGCGTCGGGCCTCACGGCCCTGCTGGCCCGTTCGTGCTCGGAAGCGGGTCGGCCGGACCTCGCGGCCGCGATCCTGGATCGGGCACTTGCGGATCCGCCAGGCGGCGCGGCGTGTTGGCGCGAGCGGGGAAGGCTCCGGGCCTTGGCGCGGGACTGGCCGGGTGCGGCGCACGATCTGGAGCGGGCCGTGGCGCTCGACGGCCGGGACGCGGATGCCCTCGCCCTGCTTGTGGACCTTCGGCTGGCACAAGGGGACCGCGGGGAGGTGGAGCGGCTCCTGCCGCGACTCCGCGCCCTGGGTCCGCTTCCGACCGCGCTGGAACGTTCGCTCGTCGCCGCAGGCCTCAGGTAGGCGTGCGGGTACGAGTCCAGGCGGGCGTGGGGCGGGGCCAGGTCGCGAGCCCGCTGTCCCCTCGAGGCCTCGTGGGGGGGGCGACGCCGTGCCCCGGCTCTTCGCCCGGTGCTCCAACGCGGGGACGGGCCGCGTCACTCGCTTCGGAGCGCCTCGACCGGGCTCATGCGGGCGGCAAGGAAAGCGGGGATGGTGCCGAAGACGACGCCGAGCGCGATGGACGAGGCGAAGCCGAGGAGCACGATCGCGGGGTCCACGGCGGTCGGAAAGCCGATGACGCCGCACGCGAAATGGGCGAGCAGCAGCCCCAGGACCACGCCTGCGCAGCCGCCGAGGGTCGAGAGCACGGACGTCTCGACGAGAAACTGGAAGGCGATGTCCAGGTTCGAGGCGCCGACGGCCTTGCGGATGCCGATCTCCCGGATGCGCAGGTGGATGCTGGACAGCATGAGGACCGCGACGCCGATCCCGGACATCAAGAGACAGAGCCCGATGACCACCGACAGGCCCCGCTCCCACTTCCCGACGAGCCGCCGCAGGTCCTGGTAGCCGGAAAGCAGCGACGAGGCCGCGACTTCCTTGCCCGGGAAGAGCGACTTGCAACGCTGAAGGGTGAGGTCCAGGTCGAGCGCTTCGGGCACGCGCACGCGGAGCGCGAACCCGCGGTCCACCATGCCGCGGGCGGTGGCGAGCGGGAGGAAGACGCAGGCGTCGGGGAACCCCCCCGCGATGTGCGCGACCTCGTCCCGCGTGATGTCCCACTCCGTGTGGACGATCGGGTCGAGCACGCCCACGACCGTGAAGCGCGTGTTCGACAGCGTGAGCTGCCGGCCCAGGAGGTCCGCGCCCTTCGCGTCCCCCCGCCGGACGCCGCCGCCCACGATGCAGACGCGATTCTCCAGCGCGTCGTCGAGGTCGCAGAAGCCGCGGCCCGCGCTCAAGCGGAAGCCGAAGTAGTCCAGAAACTCACGCGGCACGCCGGAGATCCGCCGGAAGTCCCATTCCAGGTTCATGGCGCGCGAGTGCTGCCGGCCGAACCACCAGATCTGCGGGTAGAGGGGAAGGGCCTCGACGCCGGGCGGAAGCAGGGCGCGCGCCGCGGCCACGTCCTCGGGTCGGGACCGGGGGAGCGCGACGTCGAACTGCCGGAGCCCGCCCGCGCCGTCGCAGATCCGGGCGCACTCGCGCTCGAAGGCGCGGATCGGGGAGTAGACCGCGACGAGGATCATGACTCCCCAGAGCGCGCCGGAGAGGGTGATGAGGGAGCGGATCTTGTACTGGCGGATGTCGCGAAAGGTGTGGACGACGGCGTGGAGCATTACGCGCCTCCGTCGTGCAGGAGGCCGTCCCGGAGCGTGACGCAGCGCGTGGCGAAGCGCGCCAGGTCGAGGTTGTGCGTCACGAGGGCGACGGTCGTACCCGCGCGGTGCAGCTCCCGGAAGACCTCGAGGACCCCCAGGCCGGAGGCGGAATCGAGATTGCCGGTGGGCTCGTCGGCGAGGAGCACGGCGGGCCGGCACACGAGCGCGCGGGCGATCGCGACGCGCTGCCGTTCGCCGCCGGAGAGCTCGACCGGCCGGTGCGAAAGCCGGGCGGCGATGCCTACCTGCTCCGCGGCCTCGGCCACGCGCCGGTCCCGCTCCGCCGCGCCGAAGCGCGCGTAGTGGAGAGGCAGCTCGATGTTCTGGCGGGCCGTGTAGCCGGGCAGGAGGTGGAAGGCCTGGAAGACGAACCCGACGCGCCGATTTCTCACGGCCGAGAGGTCGCGATCGCCGAGCGTGGAGACGTCCCTGCCCTCGAAAAGAAAAGTGCCTCGGCTCGGACGGTCGAGGAGCCCGAGGATCTGGAGGAGGGTGCTCTTGCCGGAGCCGGAGGGGCCGAAGATGACGAGGAACTCGCCCGGCTCGACGGCGAGCGAGACCCCGCGGAGGGCCTGTACCTCGACCCGGTCCATCCGGTAGGTCTTGGCGACGTCGCGCGCCTGGAGGAGCATGCGAAGGCCCCACGAACGCTGCCGTGCGGAAATGCGGAAGTTCGTCTGTCTTTGAGGAGCGATCCGGAAGCGCACACGGGAGAGAGCGCCGACGTTGCTCCGAGAGGAAACAACAACCCGAACTGAGTACCGCTCCACGGAAGTCGGTGGCCAATAGCCGAAGGCAAGTTCGGCCGCCCGCGAGGCGCGCGAGCGAGGCGTAGTAACGGAGAACTACGTGGAGCGAGCGCAACGAAGCAGGCGGCCGAAATCGCCGAGGAAATTGGTCACCCAATTCTGTGGGGCGGTACTGAGGCTAAACTCGACCGACGGCGGCAAATGGCTGGATCATGGCTGCGCGTTCCAGCTAGACCCGTGCGAAATTTGAGATTTGAAATCTGACTTTTTGCAATTTGAAATTCGACCCGGCCGCGTGGGGCGAATGCGACGCTTTTCCACAGAGACGCGGAGACGCAGAGGCCGGGTGCTGAGTCCACCGTCCTCTACCGGCGAGGATCTCTGGCAACGCACGGAGAGATCGGTTTTAGCTTCCCTTGGGCTTGTTGAGAGGAAAAGGGTGCCGTGGAAGGGCCTACCGCTGCCGGCCTCGGCGGCACGGAGGCGGCCGTCTCACCGTCGCCCGGGGGCCGGGAGCCGGAGGCCCTCGCCCGCGCGGAGGTCGCCCGTGACGTAGGCGGTGTCGGCGTCGACCTCCGCGACGAGGACGCGACGACGCGCGGGCGGCTGCTCGGCCTCCACCCACGGCCCGCTCGGATCCACGCGTACCGCCTCGATCGGCACGGCCACCGCATCCGGCGGCAGCGTGACGCGGAAGAAGAGTTCCACGAGCTGGCCCGCTTCGAGCGTCGGAGCGCCCGCCTCGGGGAGCAGGGTGAGCAGACCGTCCGCCGCCTTCGCGAGCCCGCCGGGCAGCAGCCAGTCGCCGCCGGGGAAGAGCCGTCCCTGTCTCGTCGCGGCCGCGGCGGGTCCGACGACGCGAGCGCCGAATTCGGGCAAGAGCGGGGCCGGGGAGGCAGGCTCCGTGGCGGAAGAGGGGCGCTCGAGGGGCCGTGTCCAACCCCAGGCTCGCGCGCGCGCCGTGCCCATGGACCCAAGCCGCATGCGGCGGCGCAGGCGCGAGGTCATGCGGGTTTCGAGCAGGTAAGGGCCGCGGTCCTCGGTGAGCACGGCCACGGGGTTCGCCTGCGCGGTGAGGGCTTGAGGAAAGCACCACCAGCCGGGTTGAGCGAGGGTGTGGACCCTGCCGGCCCAGGGGGCGCGAACGACCACGTCCGGCCGCCGGCCGCCGCTTCTTGCCTGCGGGCCCGCGTCCGCTTGCGCCTCCGGGGGGAGGAGGACGGTCCGCGGCTCGAACCTCGCGAGGACGTCGCCGGCCCGCACGAGGTCGCCCGCCTGCACGTCGTTCGAGGCGATCATGCCCGCAAACGGGGAGAAGACGGGGCGAAGCGCGGGCTGTACGAGCGCGTCGAAGGGGAGCACCACCGCGTGCGGCGCAGGTCGTGCGGCGCCTCGTCCCGTCCAGGCCCCCCCGGCCGCGCCCCGACCGCCCCCCGCCGAGCCGGCGACTCCTTCGGTGGAAGAGGACGTTCCGGTTCGTCGCGACAAGCCGCCGGCGACTGCCGCCACCGCGACGAGCGCGAGCGCGCTCGCGACCGCGGCGAGGAGGGAGCGTCCCCCGCCTCCCCTTGACGCCCCCGCCGACCGGGTGGTATGGTTCCGCACGTTCGCACGTCCCGCACGCATGGCTTTCGAACCGGACCCTTCGTCTCTATCCACGGGGCGACGGATGCTGACCCTGGTGCGTCGCCATCCCAGGCTCTCCCGCGTCCTCTTCCTGCTCGGGATCTTCCCGCTCTACCTCCTTGTCAATCACGCCTCGAACGCCGTCCCGGCGCACAGCCTCTCCACGCCCCTCGACCGGGCGATCCCGTTCGTCCCCCTGTGGGAGTATGCCTACGCCTTCGTCTACTTCTTCGTCTTCCTGCCCCTGGCGGTGGTCCGGGACACCCGGCTTTTTTTGCGGATCCTCCGTGCGTACGGCTGGGTGTTCGTGGCCTCGTGCTGTTGCTTCGCGCTCTTCCCGGTGCGGATGGAACGCCCGGAGGTGGAGGAACGGTCCTTCATCGAATGGGGGATCGCGCTCAACTACTACCTCGATCCGCCGAACAACTGTTTCCCCTCCCTGCACCTGTCGATCGCCTTTCTCGGGGCGTTCGGGGCCCGGCGAGCGAACCCGAGGCTGGCGTGGCTCGCGTTGGGCGCGGCGAGCGCGATCGGGGCCTCGACGCTCTTCGTGAAGCAGCACTACGTGGCCGACGTCCTGGCGGGGATCGTGCTGGCGGGCTTGGCGGACCGCTTCCTGGTCCGGGGGGACGGCAAGCCGGCGGAGGCGGAGGTCGCGCCCGCGTACCCCGCCTGGGTGACGCTGGTGCTTCCCGGCGCCTACGCCCTGTTCCTCGCGCTCATGTCGCTGGCCTATCGGGCGGGCTGGAGGCCCTGGGCGTGATGCGCCGCGACTTCATTTCACCTTGACCCAGTCCTTCTGCAGGTCGTCAGGCCTCGGCCACTGCTCGACGGGCTTCCCCTCGGTGTTCTTCCTCCAGATCTCGCCCACCTCGTTCACCATGAAGGTGTGGATGCCGCCGTCGGGGTACTTGGTGGGGAAGGCGCAAAACGCGAAGAATTTGACGTTGGAGAGGAAGTCGCCGAACCCGAAGGCCTCGTTGGTCTGGATGCTCTGGCCCTTGGCATTGAGGGTGATCACGCGGAAGAGATAGTCGTGGTAGGGTCTGGGCTCGCCCAGCAGGGCGAATTGCATCAGGGGGCGCTGATCGGCCTCCGCGATGGCGGCGGGAATGAGCCCCAGGGCGCTCTCTCCTCCGGGCGTGTACTTCGAGAGACCGGCGACGTCCCCGACCCAGTAGGCGGGGCGCTTGCCCTGCCAGGGATTCGTGTCGAAGAACTTCCTCTCCGCGAGCACGAGCATGCGCAGCGCGCTCACGGCCGACTCCTCGTTCGTCTCGCGGGCGGCCCGCGGCGGGGTGGTGAAGAGGAGGACGAGGAGGGAGAGCGCGGTCGCGATGCCGCCGGTGGCGATGCCTCCGAGAGCGAGCGGCAGGCCGAGGAGATCGATCTTTTTTTTTCTCAGGGCCTTGTTCGCCAGGATGTCCTTCCGGGAAATGGCGCCCAGGCCGGCGGCCACGAGGCCGGCGGGCATGGTGAGCCAGAAGATGCCCCGGCCCGTCCGGGCCAGCAGGAGGCTGCCGAGGATGGTGGCGCCGAGGGCGCCGGCGCCGAGGAATACCCCGAACACGGCGTACTTGGACGTGCGCGGCACGACGACCTTCGCCTTGGGGTCCGTGAGGTCGCCGTGGCAGAACGGGCAGGTGGTGGCGGTGACGGGGGCGGGTTCCTTGCAGTGCGGGCACGGCTTCTTGGCCACGGAGGCGCGCTTCGCGACCTTGGTCGTGCCGCCCTTTTCGCGGCCGGCGGGGCCTGGCCCTCCGCCCGTGGGGGCGGAGACCGCCTGGCTGATCCGGGCGGCCTCCTCCGGGGTGGGGACCTGGAAGGTGAGTTTGCAGACGGGGCACGTGGCCAGTTTCCCCGCCTCGCTTTCCGGCAGTTCGAGGCGGTTACCGCACTCGCATGCGAAACGCAGGCTCATGGGCGACGGGGCTCCGGGTGACGGGGCTTGGAAACAACAAGCCGAAGTGAAGCTAAAATCGGTCTCTCCGTCCGTTGCCAAAGATGATCGCCGGTAGAGGACGATGGACTCAGCGCCCGGCCTCTGCGTCTCCGCGTCTCTGTGTAAAAGTCTCACGTTCGAGTCACGCGGTCGGGTCGAATTTCAAATTGCAAAAAGTCGAATTTCAAATCTCAAATTTCGCCCGCGTCGAGCTGGGACGCGGAGCCATGATCCAGCCATTTGCCGCAGTCGGTCGAGTTTAGCCTCAGTTCGGGTTGTTGCTTGGAAACGAGGCCTAGCTGTCGAAGGACTCCGTATCGAGCACGCGGGCCTTCTTTCGACCGGTCTTCCACGCGTCCGACCGCGGGGCCGTCGGGGCGATGAGGCACTTGTCCCCGTCCCCGATCAGGTCCCGACGTCCGGCCAACTCCAGGGCTTCCTTCACCAGCCCGTAGTTCTCGGGGTTCTTGTACTGCAGGAGCGCGCGGTGCATCCTCCGCTCCTTCGGGCTCTTCGGCACGTACACCGGCTTCCCGAGGAGCGGGTCCACGCCGGTGTACCACATGCAGGTGGACAGCGTCATCGGGGTGGGCGTGAAGTCCTGCACCTGCTCAGGGTAATAGCCCTTCGCGTGGATGTACTCGGCGAGCTTGATCGCGTCCTCGAGGCGGGAACCGGGATGCCCCGCGATGAAATACTCGACCTGATACTGTTTCTTGTGGAGGTCGACGTTCGTCTCGCTGTATTTTACCCGGAACTCTTCGTACACCTCGATCGGGGGCTTCTTCATCGCGGCGAGGGTGTCGGCCGAGGCATGCTCCGGCGCGACCTTGATCTGGCCGCCGACGTAGAACTGGCAGAGGTCCTTCATGAAGCGCTCGGACTTGTCGCGGAGGACGAGGTCGTAGCGGATGCCCGTGGCGACGCGGACCTTTTTCACGCCCGGGGTCTTGCGAACGGCCTCGAGGACGTCGAGGTAAGGCTCGTGATCGACCTCGAGGTTCTTGCAATGGCGGGGGAAGACGCAGTGCTGCGTCTTGCAGATTTGGTGGATTTCGGGCTTGTCGCACCCGGTCTTGTACATGTTCGCGGTCGGGCCGCCGACGTCGTCGATCGTGCCTCGGAAGCCGGGCATGGCCGTGATGCGCTGGGCCTCGCGCACGATCGAGTCCTGGCTTCGGGACTGGATCGTGGAGCCCTGGTGGAAGAAGATCGTGCAGAAGGAGCAGGCGCCGTAGCAGCCGCGGTGCGAGGTGATGGAGTGCTTGACCGTCTCGAAGCCGGGGATGCCGCCGTCCTTCTCGTAGGACGGGTGGTACATGCGCGAGAACGGGAGGTCGTACACCGCGTCCATCTCGGGCTCGCCGAGGGGGAGGGCGGGCGGAAGCTGGACGATCCACTGGTCCCCGTGCTGCTGGGCGACGGGCTTCGCGCTCCAGGGATTCTGATTGTAGTAGATGCCCTTGAAGGCCTGGGCGTACTTCGCGGGGTCGGCCGCGACCTCTTCGCAGCTCGGGACGACCACGGCGTTCGGCCAGGGGTCGAGGTCTTTGCGGCGCACGCAGGTGCCGTGGACGTGGTCGAGGGCGTTCACGTCCCGTCCGTCGGCGAGGAGGTTGACGACCTCGAGGGCCTGGCGCTCGCCCATGCCGTAGACGAGGATGTCCGCGCGCGCGTCGAGGAGGATGGAGCGGCGGACCCGGTCGTCCCAGTAGTCGTAGTGCGCGAGCCGGCGCTGGCTGGCCTCGATGCCGCCGAGCAGGATGGGGACGCCCTTGAAGAGCTCGCGGAGCCGGTTGGCGTAGACGATGGTGCACCGGTTGGGGCGGAACCCGTGCCGGCCGCCGGGGGAGAAGTCGTCGTTGCGGCGAAGTTTTTTATTCGCGGTGTAGTGCGTGACCATGGAGTCGAGGTTGCCGCCGGTCACGCCGAAGCAGACGCGGGGCCGCCCGAGCTTCAGGAAATCGGACGGCGTGCGCCAGTCCGGCTGCGCGATGATCCCGACCCGGTACCCGTGCTTGACGAGCCAGCGGCCGATGAGGGCGGTGCCGAAGGAGGAGTGGTCGACGTAGGCGTCGCCGGAGACGAGGATGACGTCCAGCCCGTCCCAGCCGATGGCGCGTACTTCCGCCAGGCTCATCGGCAGAAATTGCGGCTGCGCGGGCATGGTGGATTCTCGAAGGGGGAACGGACGGGACCGCGGGCGGTCGTTCGCAAGGCTGCGGGGGTGATGATAGCGGAAACGGGGCGAAAATGCAAGGTCCGGGGCGGGGGAAGGCCGGTGCGGCGCCCCCGGGCGAGGTTCGTGCGGTGCGGGGAGCCGTCGCCGCCCGGGCCCGCGCCACACCGTTGGCGCGTGCGGGACAGGCAGCCGTCGCCTGTCTCTGGCTCCCACTTGTCGGCGAAGCACCGGGAGGCGTGCGCGCGTTCGGCCTATTTTGCCGCCCCGAAGAGGGGAAGCGGCAGCCGGAGCCAGGGCGGACACAGACGGATCGACCCCGGGGCGCTCGCCAACAGCCAGAGCACGACGGACAGGACCAACAGCAGGAGCATACCCGCGGCTGGAACTGGGAAGCGGTGCGCACCGCCGGCGGCCCCGTCGGGCGCGAGTCCCTGGAGGTAGCGACCGAGGTCGTCCGCCAGCTCGCGTGGGCTGCCGTAGCCGCCCTCGGGGCCAGGGGGCAGCGCCTTTCGCAACATCCAGGCTATTTCCAGCGGCAGGTCCCGAGCGGGGCCGCTGGTCCAGGCGTCCCTTGCGTCCGCCCTGCCTTTCCGCGAGGGGTGGCCGAGCAGGGCCTCGAAGAGGCACTGCCCGAGGTCGCGCGCCACGGCTCGCTCCACCTCCACACGGTCGATGGACTGGGAACTCCGCCTGGTTGGCCGGTCTGTCGGTACCGCGGGCCGGCTTTCCGGGCTCGGGAGGAAGGATCCCCCGGCGGCCGACAGCGAGACATCGCCGCGCGCGTCGATCCAGATGCGGGTCGGAGTCAAGCCCCGCCGAGCGCCGCCGAGCCCTGCTCGACTTGCCACGACTTGCGCGACGTCGTGGACGATCTGCACGGCGCGCTCGGCACTCAGCCTCTGTCGCGACAGGAGATCTCGAAGCGTGCAGCCCGGCACCTCCGCCTGCGGCGCGGACAGTGCGCGGGCTTCCCCCGCTGCGTCCTTCCTGTCGGTCAGGCGCTCTGGCAGCGCTCTTCGCCGAAGGGTCGTGACGGCCGCCTTTTCTTCGAGCCTCCGGAGCTGGGCATTGAGCAGGAGCTGGAGGTTCTCGGGCCCGAGATAGCCCAGCTTCAGAAAGGTTGTTCCGAGCGGGACCTCCGGGGTTCGCTGTTTTTCCTCCAGGGCAAGCCGGAGCTGTTCCGGTGTGATCAGCCCGAGGTCGAGCGCAACCTGGCCCATGAGGTGTCGGTCGGTCATGCCGGTGCTCCTGGCGACAGAGGGACGTTGGGGGAGGGGGTCGGAGCGGGATCAAGGAAGGGCGCAGCGGCTGGACGCGGTCGGTGCCCGGGTGCCGCGGCTTGACGGAGGGAGGGGGAAGTCCGGCGACGGATCGCGGATGGGCGGAGGTCGGGCGGAGGATCGCGAATGGCGGAGGGCGGATGGCGGACGATGGGTGGCGGGTGGTCGGACGAATGGAGGTGTCGGTTCAAGGCAACGTGCGCCTCTCGCGAACTCTCCGCACCGCTTCTCCCTGGCCAGGGAAGAGTGGCTCATTGCCATGCGCTACGCATGCTGCGTGCCAGCCCGGGAACCCGCGCCATTGCTGCGTTCCCTGGCGATCCCGAGTTTGGTCTAGAGGAAGGGACAACGTGAAGTTAGAGAGACACGACCTGGCTCGGTCGGCCCGGAAAGCAGGTTGAGCGAGCGTCCGCTGTCCCTTGGAGGGTGGCAAGGCAGTGAACACGCCCTGCGGCAAGTTGTAAAGTCCGATTGCATGCCGTTTGGAGGGCATTGGCCTGCGTGGGTGGCGGGAATGGCCTAGTGGGGCTTCAATCTAGGTTCTGTAGGTTCTTGGTGGCTCTCGCGGCCCCGACCCGCCTCGAAAGCCTGGGGGGAGAACGAAGGCTCAATTCTCAATGATCAAGGTTCAAGCAATGCTCAAGACTCAAGGCTCAACGCCTTATTCGCGTGCGTGACCGAATCTCCGGAAATCCGCTGACGAACCAGGTCTGGGAAGATCGGCGTTGGGGGCTCCGGCCTCCCTGAGCCTTGAGCATTGAAAATTGCGCCTTCGCCTTGGTCTTTGGGTTTCGGGCGCGAGCGCCGACTTGGATCCCTACCGTTCGACTTCTTGAAAGCCTGTCGCGATTTTGGAAGCCGTGCGCTCCGCCCACGGAAGGACGAGCCACCGAAGACGCCGAAGACGCCGAACGACCCGTCGTGAAATTCGGCGTCTTCAGCGTCTTCGGTGGCTACTCATCGTCTTTGGGTTTCGGGCGCGCGCCTGCCTTG
>JACPWG010000006.1 GCA_016197205.1 Planctomycetota bacterium | reverse complement strand
ATCGACAACAACGTCAAGCGCATCGTCTTCGAGGCGTCAGCGTCCCCGGCGCCCGCGGCCCCCACGGGACGCTGGGCACCGACGTTCGGCATCGCGGGCGGGGGGGCCTTTCCCGCGCCCGGCGAGGGCCCGATACGCTTGGTATCGGGCGAGCCGCCGATCACCACCGGTCGAAGCGCCGGAGGCAGGCTTGCCGGAGGCTGGGCCGCGGCAGCGCCGACGCTCGGGACCGCAGCGCTCGGCGCGGAACCCACGGCCGACGGTATGGCCGGGCCGGCGTGAGGGGGCCCGCCGGAGTGCGGCCCCGCGGGATTCGCGGTCGCCGGGTGGGAGGGTCGAATGGGGCCGCCTCCTCCGTGGATGACGGGCACTCCCGCGCCTGTCGTGCGCTGCGGTGCGGGAGGCGCGCCCCCAGGCGGCGGTGCGACCGGAGCCGAGTGCGCGGAATGCGCGGAGGGAGCGTGGGGCGCACCCGGGTGCGCGGTCTTTGCATCGAGCGTGCCGGCAGGTCCCGTCGCGGCCGGCACCGGTGGCGCGACCGGCGCAGAACCAGCCGCAGGCACGACGGGGGCGGCCCAGCCCGGCGCTGAGCCGGGTGCTCCGCTCGCGCCCGACCCCGCGGGTCCACGGGGTTCGTGCGGCTGGCCGGAGCGCGCGGGCTGCGCATAGACGGGAGTCGGGTGCGCCGGGGTCGGATGCAACGAGGTCAGAGGCACGAAACCGGGGTGCGCGAGCGGCGGGTAGGCCGGGGTCGGATGAAGCGAACCGGGGGCCGCCGTCAGCGGGTGCGGCTCCGTGACGGCGGGGGGCGGCGCGCCGGCAGGCGCGCCGGCCGGCGAGGTGCCCGGTGGGCCGTGAGGCCTTTCCTGCGCGCGGGAGGGCGAGGCAGGCGAGTCTTGGGCCGTAGGCTGCGAGTGGGGCGAAGGGGAGGCCGTCGGTCCAGCCTGTCGCTCTTGCATGGACGTCGGCGTGAAGCTCGGAGAGGCGGTCGCGAACGAAGAGCCTGGCCGGGGCTGGGAAGCAGGACTCGTGTGCGCGTGTGGGGGCGGCGCAGGCGCGGATGCAGGCGCGGACGGGGGCTGCCGAGAGTGCGAGGGGGCGGAGGAGGCAGGGGGCGGCACGACCTCCGCCTCCGCGGGCGGCCTGGTGGAGGGCGCCGCCTTGGGGATCCAAGGGGGATCGGTGCCCACGACCTGGACCCGCCGTTCTCTCTCCGGGGGAGGCTCCGCGTTCCTCGCGGCAGCGGCAGGCTCCCTGGGCGCGGGCGTCCCCACCGCGAGGAGATCGCCCTCCTGGTCTTGTTCCGTCGCGCTTGGGCTCTCGTCCGTGGCCGCGGCGGACTTCTCCAGGAGGGTCCGCAGATTCCGACACTCGAGGTCCAGATGCCTCCGCTCGATGGCATTGCGAACGGAAACCTGGACACGAAGACTCATCAAGGGGACACGAAGGAAGTCGAAGACATGCTTCGTCCACGAGGAGAGGAGGGGCTCCTCCTCGTCGCGGCAGATCACGATGACCGGCATGTCCGGGTGGTCGGCGGGTAGGTCCCGGATCAGCTCCGCCCACTCCGGTGTCCCGATCGGCACGCGCAGGACGAAGACGTCCGGTTCCTCGCCGGAGAGCGCCGCAAGCGCAAGCCCGAGCGACTCGATGGAGCGTACGCGGAACTCCAGCGGGGTCAGGAGTGTCTTCAGTTCTGTGGCGAGCGCTGCGTCCGGACAAAGGACCAGGACGAACGGAACCTTCGACGTGGCCATGGTTCCCTCGTGGCCTCCACTCATGTTCCCCTCGCCGACGCAGGAAATGATACGAGCGGCGCGAGCCGGAAGTCAAGGCTTTCGAGTGGACTACTTGCCCGGCTCGGCCTTGGGCACGGTGGGGGCATTGAGCGCCTGGATGACGAGGATGGGGGCGTCGTTGCCGCCCTCGACCTTGATGGGATGCTTGAACTGGAAATCGAGCACACCCGGCGAGAGGGCGACCCCCGCGAACTGCGCGATATTGACGTTGGAAAGCTCCCCTTCCTTCGCCGAGGCCGTGCGCATCGGCAGGAAGTCGCGGACCAGGAGACCCCAGAGGGCGACGGCGATCAGCGTGAGAACGAATTTCGTGTAGCGATCGGACTGCATCGGAGGTTCCTCCTTGGATGGGGTGGAACGGGGCGGACCGGCGGAAGAAAGACGCCAGTGGATACCGAGGGAGGAAGGTCGCGGGTCGGCGAGGCCCCCCGCGCGAGGAAGGGGGGCTCGTCGGAGGGGGGGCGGACGTGGGGCCCCAGGTCAAGCGCGATCGGGCCTACGCGACCGGCGGGAAGGATGCCCGGGGCGGGATTCGAACCCGCACAGCTTTCGCCATACGCCCCTCAAACGTACGTGTCTGCCAGTTCCACCACCCGGGCAGGCGTGGACGCTGGGGCTGGATTATAGCCGGGGGCTGTCGCAGGTCAAGCGTTTTCCCAGGGAGAGCCGGGGACCGCCCGCGTTGAGGAGCGTTCCCCACAATTCTCTTTCCCGCCCGCGTCGGCCTCGGTAGAATTGGGCGTTCCGGAGGTCGTCTCGAACGAGCGAGCCTGCTGTCCGCCACCGCCAGCCATGCGCCGCCACTTTGGGGAGCAGAAGGAATGTCTCAGGGAAAAGTCCTTGTCGTAGAGGATGACCCGGACGTGCTGGGGATCCTCGAGGGGATGGTTGCGGACCTCGGCCATGAACCTACGCTGGCCCGGAACGGGCGGGAGGGCCTGGAGCGCCTCGCCGTCCGTCCCTTCGACCTTGTGATCACGGACCTTTGGATGCCGGAGGTCGACGGCGTGCAGTTGGTCCACGAGATCATGAAGACCTACCCGCATCTGCCCGTGATCGTGCTGTCCGGCTCGGTCCCGCCGAACGTGCGGAAGGACCTCGAGGCGCACAACTGCAAGGCCATCGTCGAGAAGCCGCTCCACTTCGACAGCTTCGCGACCCTCATCGAAAAGGTCCTGGTGACGGCCCAGCGGAGCGCCGCTCCGAGCAAGCCGCCGGGCGCCGACGGCGCATGACCGCTCCGTAGCACGACCCCGCGGATCTCGGGTCGCCGCAGCGGCGTCGAACAAGGGCCCGACGCTGCGACCCCCCTCTCCCCGGAGGGCCACGCGGCATGCGGCGGCGGGCGCTAAGCGTCGAGCAAACAGTCCCTCCGGGAAACCCGGCGCCTCCCACCGGATGCGGCGCCGAAAAAAAAGGACAACGCACACGGCCGCGATCGCCGCCAGGGTCGACGAGGCGCAGGGTTGCCCGCCCGCGGAGCGCGTTTCTTCCGCGTACCTGGTTTCGCTTCTCTTTTCCGCCCTTCTCGTCGGCCTTCTCGCCGGCCCTGCCCTCCTCCCGGGTCGCGGCCTCTGCACCGACGCCTGGTTCTACACCGACTCCGTCTACGCCCGCCTGCCGCAAGCTCGTGACCTCAGGCCCTGTTTTCTCGAGGACCCGACCCCGCACGCGCAGGACCACCCTTTCCTCCTCCACGCGGCGCGTTGCCTGCAGGCGGGCGAGGCCCCCCTCTGGAACCCCTACCAGGCCGCCGGGGCCCCCCTCCTGGCCGACTTCTACTCCGCTCCCTTCTATCCCCTCAAGCTCGTTCCCTACCTGTTCCCGTCCCCCCGGGGCCTCGACCTCTTCCTGCTCCTCCGCCTGGTCCTCGCCGGGCCGCTCATGTACTTCCTCGTGCGCACCCTGCGCCGCTCCCGCATCGCCGCCCTCCTCGCCCAGGCCGCGTGGACGCTGTCGGGCTTTCTCGTCGCCCACTTTCCCTACGTGAGCCTGCAGACCGTCGTCCTCTTCCCGCTCCTCCTCGCCGTGGTCGAGCGCCTGGTGGCCCGACCGGGCCCGCGCACGGCCGCGGCTCTCGGCGCGACGTTCGGTCTCCTCCTCCACTCCGGACACCCCGAAATCGTCTTCATCGCCCTCTTCGGCGGCGCACTCTGGTTCCTCGCACGCGTCGCATCGGCCGCGGTGCGCGCGCGCAGCCTCGCGCCGGCCGCCCGCCCGGTCGGATTCGCGCTGGTCGCAGCCGCGCTCGGCGTCGGGATCGGGCTCTGCCTGCTCCTGCCCTTTCAAGAGTTCGTAGCCAACGCCTGGACCTACAAGCTCGCGGAGCCGGGCGCGCGCGAGATCCCGCCGCTCGCCGGCGTGCAGGCGGTACGACGCGGCATCGCCCTCGTCTGCCCGAACCTGTCCGAGGCGCTCCTGCCGATCTACGAACCGGGCACGGGGGCAGTCGAGCTCTACTACAGCCTCGCGGACTCCTACGCCTACATGACCTATTGCGGCGCCGCGGTCCTCGCCCTCGCCTGCTACGCGGGCCTCCGACGGCGGCTGCCCCTCCCGTGCCTCGTGTTCCTGCTCGCGGAGGCGGGGATCGTCTTCAACCTGCCCGTGGCTCGCTGGCTCCGCGCGCTCCCCCTGCTGGGTTTCGCGTATGCCCACTACACCCTCTTCCTCCTGACGTGCGCGGTGGTCGTCGCCGCGGCCCATGGGCTGGATCGGCTCGTCGCGGACCTCGACCCCGGGACGTCGTCGAACGGGGCCGCGCCCCCGCGGCCCTCGAGCTCGGCGCCGACGTCGCCTCCGACTCCCCCCTCAGGCCGGCCGCGCTACTACCTCGCGCTCACAGCTCTTTTCCCGGTCGCGGCGGCGCTTGGCTGGCTGTACTTCGCGGGCCTGTCCACACCCGCGAAGACCCACGCCCGGCTCTTCGACGAGATCGTCGGTCGGCTCGAGCCCGCCGCGCTGACCGCGCTGGCGCCGGCGATCACGGAGCGTTTTCTGCTCGTGGCGGGGCTCTGGGCCGCTCTTCTGGTCCTCTGCCGGCTGATCGAAAAAAAGAGCATTCCTGTCCGTTTCCTAGGGCCCGCCGTCCTCGCCCTTACGGTCGCGGACCTGCTGCTGAACGGACGCGGGTACCTGACCCCGCAGCCGCTCTTCGAGGTCTCCGCGCCCGAGCCCGCGCCGCTCGCGTTCCTCCGCTCGCGCCCGGGGAAAGGGCGCGTCCTGGGCCTGCTCGGCGCCAATCTCAGCCCGAATCGGGCGACGGCGGAACGGATCCCGGACGTCCGGATCGTCGAACCGATCCAAGTCCGCCGCTTTCGCGAAGCCATGGTCCTCGCCGACCCCGCGATCGGGGGACAGCGCACTTCGACGTTTCCGGTGCGGCCCGACGCGCCGCTCTGGAACCTCCTGGGCGTCCGCTACGTGCTCCAAAGCCCGTTCCCGACGACCTACGGTATGAACCTGAGCGGCCCCCTGGCCGGGGGAAGCCTGCTCTCGGGCGGCGAAGGAGCACCCCCGCTGAGGCTCGAGCCGCCGCGTTTCGTGAAGGCGTACGAAGACCCCGACTGCCGGATTTACGAAAACACGGCGTGCCTGCCGCGGGCATTTCTGGTCCGGCGCGCGGCACGCGTGGAGCCCGGCATCGACGAGCTCGCTCGCGCGCTTCGGGAGGGTGCGGACTACGCCTTCGACCGGCGCTTCGTCGTCGAGGACGCGGACGGACGCCTGGACGAACGGCTCGGCGCACTCAGCGGCGATCGCCGCGGCGGCGGGGTCGGGGCAGGGACCGGGGCGGATGCGGAAGCACCGAGCCCGTGCGAAATCGTCGTGGACGAAGCGCACCGGGTCGTGGTGCGGGCGCGGCCGGAGGTCCCTTCGCTCCTCGTCCTGGCCGACACCTTCTACCCGGGATGGCAAGCGACGGTGGACGGCAGGGTCGCGACCATCTACCCCGTGAATCACCTGGTGCGGGGGGTGTTCGTGGCCGCGGGCGACCACGAGGTGGAGTTCCGGTTCGCACCGTGGACCTGGCGCGTGGGGAAGTGGGGGAGCCTCGCCTCGCTCGCCCTTTGCGTGGTCCTCGGCTTTCGGCGCGGCCGGCGGCGAGCGGCTGACGGGACCGACTCAGCGGGTGGGCGAGGGTGAGAGCTCGAGCCGGACGGGCGCGCCCCGGCGCACCGACCAAGTCCGGGCGGCGTCTCCCATGTTGAGGGCGAGGGCGAGTCGGCCGCGCGAGTTCCAGTAGGCGAGCGGCTGCTTCTCGGGCACGTCTCCGAAGGTGCGCACGAGGGGAGCGAGGACCTGCACGGGCGGTTCGCCGAGGGTGAAGCGCAACGTCGTGCCCAGGCCCACGGCATCCGGTCGCGGGGTACCCGCGGGGGGCGCAGGCGGCGTCCCCTTCTCGGCCGCGACCGCGATCGAGACCAGCTTCTCGAGGTCGGCGGGCTCGACGTTCGTCCAGACGTTACCGAACGGCTCGTCGAATGCGACGACGACCGCGCGGAGTGCGGTCGGGTGCGCATCCGCCGACGCGCCGGCCGGGCGGACGAGCTCGACGACCGGCGCCTCCAGGCGTTGCCACGCGTGGACTTCGGGGCCGAGCTGGTCGAAGGATGGCCAACGGGCCGCGAGGTGTGCGCCCGCGGGCGCGAATACGTCGCGACCGTGAAAGGTCGACGACACGGCACGGCGCACGAACCGCGGGTCGGCGATTTCCCGGACGCGGCGCACGCCGTGACGAGACAGGGCGCGCGAAAGGAGTCCGTTGTCCGGGCCGACCAGGTACACGCCGTTTGCCAGCTCGGCCGCGATGGGCTTGCGCTCCGTGCCGACGCCGGGATCGACCACGGCGACGAACACCGTGCCCGCCGGGTAGAGGCCCGGCGCCTCTTCGAGGAGGCGAGCACCCTCTTCGACGTCGTACGGAGGGACGTCGTGCGTGAGGTCGAGGACTTGCGCGTCGGGAGCGATCGACAGGATGACGCCTCGCAAGAGCGCCACGGAGTCGTCGCGCGTTCCGAAGTCCGTCAGGAGGACGACCCGGGGTGGGGACGCGGAGACGCCCGGCGCGGCGACGCGGTGTACGCGGCAGCCCGCCAGCCCGGCGAGCAACAGGGCCGCGGTGTGGCTACTTTTCGACGACAGCGCCCAGACCGCCTGAAGGCGGTACTACGAACAGTAGGTTCCGAGAGCAGCACCCACTGTTTGTAGTACCCCCTTCAGGGGGCCTACGAAAAGTAGCCACACCCATTTGAAATTCGGCCCGGCCGTGTGGCTCGAACGCGAGACTTTACCACGGAGACGAGGAGACGCAGAGGCCGGGCGCTGAGTCCATCGTCCTCTACCGGCGATCATCTCTGGCAACGGACGGAGAGATCGATTCTAGGTTCACTTCGGCTTGTTGAAACGAGAGGCCTACTCGCGTCGCTCCCCAGCCTCCCCCGCGGCCCGGCGCGCCTGCTCCAGCAGGGCTTGGATCCGCGCGCGGAGCGGGCCCTCGGTCGGGGCCACGCGGAGCGCCGCCTCCAAATCGGCGCACGCGCCCGCGGCGTCGCCGCGGGCCAGCAGCACCGCGCCGCGCGTCCCGAGCACGGAGGGCTCGCCGGGCAAAAGTCCTCGCGCCGCGTCGGCGTCCGCAAGGGCGCCGTCCAATTCGCCCGCGGCCCGCCGGGCGTCCGCCCTCTCCAACCACGCGGACGCCAACCGCGGGCCTCGCTGGATCGCTTCCCCGAAGTCGGCGATCGCGCCCGGGAGGTCGCCGGCCGCCCGACGCGCGAGCCCGCGCTGGAACCACGCCTTGACCAGTTCCGGATTCCGGCGCAGGGCCTCCGTCTGGTCGGCCACCGCGCCCGCGAAGTCCCCCTCCGCCGCGCGCGTCGCGGCGCGGTTGCTGTACGCCTCCGCGTACCCGGGCGCCCGGGCGATCGCCTGCTCGTAGTCGGCCCGCGCGCCGGCGAAATCCCGGAGCTCCGCGCGCACGTTGCCTCGATTGTTCCAGGCCTCCGCGGAGGCCGGGCTCAACTCCAACGATCGCGAAAAGGCCAGCAGCGCCGCCTGCCGCTCCCCTTTTGCCGCGTGCGCGTTGCCGAGGTTGTTCCACGCCTCCGGGTACGCGGGCCGCAGCTCCACCGCTCGTTTCAAGGCGGCGAGCGCGCCGTCCATGTCCCCTTTCGCCCGGCCGCGCTCGGTCCCCAGGCTGTACCAGAGCTCGGGGAGGAACGGGCTCATTTCGAGCGTGGCCGTGTAGTCCGCGATCGCGCCGTCAGGGTCGCCGCGGCTCGAGCGTTCGTAGCCGCGCGCGAGCAGGGCGAGGGGGAATTTCGGCCGAAGGGCGATCGCGCGATTCAGTCGTTCCAACCGCGGGTCCCCCGCTACGCCCAGGGCCGCCAGCCAATGAAGGTCTTCCACGCCGGGACGTTCGCCGAGTCGCTCCAGCCCTGCGCGCGTAAGGCGCTCAAGCGCGGCGAAGTCGCGGCGCACGTAGGCGCCGACGGCCTCGGCCACGCAGCGCTCGAGGTCGTTTTCGAACCCGCCGCGCGACGCCGCCGCGGCTTCGATCTCCCGCTGCGCCTCGGCGGCCAGCCGCTCCGCCTCGGGCCGCCGCGCCTGGCGCTCCGCCTCCGTCGCCCCGAGGGTCGCGAGATACGCACGCGCGCCGAGGACGCGGCCCAGCCGGTACCGCGCGGGTCCGAAATCCGGATCGATCGCGAGCGCCGCCCGCCAGCAGCGTTCCGCCTCGTCGTCGCGGCCGCGCAGCTCCCACGCCCGCCCCAGCAGATGCCGGCCGAGGACGAGATCGGGCGCCAGCTCAATGGCCCGTTCGATCCGGCCCTGCCCCTCCTCCACTCTGCGAAGCAGTTCGGCGTAGCTCGCGGCGGGGTCGTACACGTAGCGGGCCGCCAGTTCCAGCGCGGGACGCCCCTCCTCCAGGAGACGCAAGGCCTCGGCCCGGTTGGCCGCCGCGCGCGCCTCCAGCTCCCGGACACGCGCCTCCGCGCGCTCGATCCCCTGCGTCGCCGCCGCATTCGACGGGTCGAGGGTCCGCGCCTCGCGGTAGGCGTCTCGCGTGGCGGCGTACAGGGCGACGGAGCTCTTGCTGACCGAGGCGCGCCCGGTCGCATGCGCGCCGACGCCGGCGCCGCGCGGTCCGTACCCCGCGGCCTCGTCGGCCTTCCCCTCCAGCCTGCGCGCCTGCAGAAGCGCGTCCTCCACGGCCCGGACGCTTTGCGCATGGGCATAGAGCGCCCACGTGAGTCCCGCCAGCCCGAGCAGGCTCGCGGCGCCGGTGGAAAGGACCGTCCCCTTGTGCCGACGCGCCTTTCGCAGCAGGCGCGTGACGCCGCCGACCGGCCGCGCGAGGATCGGCTCCCCCTCCAGGTAGCGTCCGAGGTCCTGCGCGAGCGCGGCCGCGGTCGCGTACCGGCGCTCCGGCTCGCGTTCGAGGCACTTCATGCAAATCGTCTCGAGGTCCGGCGGCACGTGCGGCGCCGCCGCCCCGGCCGGCCGACCCACGGCCCGCGACGGCGCCGGCACGTCGGCGGTCAGCAGGTTCACGAGCACGTGCATCTCGCTCTCGCCGTCGAAGGGGAAGCGCCCGGCCAGCCGCTCGTACAAGATCACGCCGAGGCTCCAGACGTCGCTCCAGGGACCGACTCGCGCCGTTTCCCCGCCCCCCTGTTCCGGGGCCATGTAATGAGCGGTGCCCAGCACGGCCCCCGAGCGCGTGATCCCGTCCTCCGCCGAGCGGCGGACCTCCTTCGCCAGCCCGAAGTCCGTCACGTACGCGCGGCCGGCGCCGTCCAGGAGGACATTCGCGGGCTTCACGTCCCGATGCACGATGCCCGCCTCGTGCGCCGCGTGGAGGGCGAGCGCGATGTCGCGCAGGACTTCGAGGAACCTGCGGTCGGACAGCTCCTTGGCCGCCGCCCGAAGGCTTCGGCCCTCGATGAAGTCCATGGTGAAGAAGTGCACGCCCTCCCGGCAGCCGACGTCGTAGACCTGGACGATGCCGGGGTGGCGCAGGCGCGCGGCGGCGCGGGCCTCGCGCGCGAAGCGCTCGACCTGTTCGGAGAGCGAACCCGGTTGCGGCAAGAGGGTCTTGAGGGCGACGGGCCGTCGGAGCTCCTGGTCCCACGCCTCGTAGACGACCCCCATGCCGCCGCGTCCCAGCTCGCGTCGCAGCCGGTAGCGGCCGAAAGGCAGGTCCGACGCCGCTCCGTCGGCGGCGGGGTCGCCATGCGGCGCATCGGACGGCACAGGGTTGGACGCGCGCGCGCCCGCGTCACGCACGCTGGACGCGGGCGAGTCGCCGCCCGACGTCGCGAACGCACGGGAGTGGAGAGGGAGGGTGCGGTCCTCGAGGGGGGACGGATCCCTGCCTCGAGACGGCAGGCTGGGCGGGAGAGGGAGGCCGAGGGGCGGGGTCCGGTCGAGGAGGGAGGGGGGACCGCCCGCCGCGCTCGTCCCCGCGGGCGGGTCTTTCGCTTCAGCGCCCTTGGCGCCCGCCCGCGGCTCCTCGTGCTTCCCGGTCTGCGGCGCGTCTTCGGCCATTCTGTTTGCGGCTCAAGCGACGAGGTTCTTTTTTTTCGCCGGCCCCTACTTCGTGTAGTACCCCTTGTGGCAGGCGGGGCACTCCACGAACCCGAGGGTCCCGTCGAGGAGGCTGAACTTCTGGAGGCGCAGCTCGCGGCCGCAGCAGACCACGACGCCGGCCCCGTGCTCCACGGTGCCGACCTTCCCCTTGAAGATCTTGCGGAGGGCCTCCTTGTAGGACGAGATCGTTTCCTCTTCGCTGTTGGGCAGCCGGGCTTCCGCCGCGGTCGTGGGAGAGAGGCCGGGCCCGCCGTCGCCGCTCGAGGCGGCCGCGCTGCTGGAGGCGGTCGGATTCGGGTTGCAGGTCAGGCAGACGCCGTCGGCGATGCGCGGCACGCAGTCCTTGCAGAGCAGGTAGGAGCAGGACTTGCAGCGCACGCCGACCCAGCGGTGGTTCACGCCGCACCGCCGGCAGGAGCGGATGTGCTCCGGCGGGAGGCGGCCGCCCACGCCCGTGTTGTGACGGAGGCCGAGGAACTTGAAGTAGGCCACGCAGCGCTCCCGCGTGAGGTGGACCCGGAACTTCTCGGAGACGGGGACGAGCGCGGCGTCCCAGAGCGGCTCCATGGCCCCGAGCTCGCCCCGGGTGAGCCGAACCCCCGAAACGTACTCGATCCGCTCGGCGATCAGGTACTGTCGCTCGAGCAGGTTGTGCTTCCGCCGATCGGGGACCGACTCCAGGAAGACCTTTCCGCCCTCGAGGATGCACTGGGCGATGCAGGCGATGACCGCCGCTTGCAGGCAGCACTCCAAACGGAGGGGGGCGTCGGCGGACACCGGCTCGGAAAGCAGGCCCTTCTCGGGCTTCGGTCCGAAGAGCAGCGCGGCGGCCTCGTAGAGCTGGTTCCCCGTGGCGTCGTCCGGGAGGAGGGTGTCCTCCCCCTTCTCATAGTTCGAGAGGACGTCGTACCTGTGGAAGAAGAGGATGCCGTGCACGAGGTCCTGGACCTCGGAGAGGACCTGTCGCGAGTGGCCGGGCTCCGCCGCCTTCCAGGCCTTTTCCAGCCGCTGGCGACGCGTGCGGCACCAACTTTCCAGCGAGGAGCCGAGCCCCGGCAGGGCGCGCAGGGTTTCCAGATTGGCGGCGAAGAGCCCCTCGCCGGTTGCACCGGCGCTCTCGGAGAGGATCCCTCCCTTGAATTGCCCCAGGTCCAGGGTGCGCATCAGGTCTTCCAGCTCTCCCGGCCGGGTGGTCATGACCTTCTCCAGAAGGCTCGGGATCCCCTTCTCGGGTCCCTTGGCGAAAAGCTTCTGAAGTTCCTCGGTGGAGATCCCGGCGACCAGGACTTGGGGTGCGGGCATTCTGCACTCCTCGCGGTTGGAGCGAAAAGGGGCGACCCCCCGCGAAACGGAGGGGCTACTTTCAAACCCGTCAACATACCACAGGGGCGGGTCCGCTGCAACATTTCGACGCGCCGATCCTCCCGCACGGACCCGCTTGATCCGGGAGCGAGGAAGCACTAGAATGGCCGTCGTGCTTCGTGGCCCGTGGACGAGCTGCGGACGCGGTCGTCAACCTGGTCACGGCGGGTCGCAGCCCCTGGGGCCGTTCGCGCGGGCCGGCCTGCGCTCCGCAGGTCGCGGCGAGCGAGAGGAGGAGGGAGGCCCGCACCCCCAGGCACCGGGTCCGGACTTCGTCAGTAGGTCCCGAGACCATTGGAGGGCCCGTCATCGGCCTCGTCAGCCGCATCTACGCGGAACTCATCCAGCGCTCGCTCGAGAAAGAGATCGCCACCGCGCCTCGAGACCCCGTGACGGGGGTGCTCCGGGGGGCCGAGCCCTTCTTCCACGCGGCGGGGCCGCACGGCTGCCTCCTCGTCCACGGCTATGCCTCCACGCCCGCCGAGGTGCGACCGCTCGGCGAGCTTCTCGCCTCGAGGGGCTTCACGGTGCAGGGCGTGCTCCTCCCGGGCCACGGCCGCACGCCGCCGGAGCTGGAACGAACGGACTGGGAGGATTGGTACCACGAGGTCGAGTACGGCTTCCTGCGCCTCTCCAAGACTTGCCCGCGAGTGTCGGTGGTCGGGTTCTCCACGGGGGCCACGCTCTCCCTGCACCTCGCGGCCAACCACCCGGTGGAGCGATTGACGTGTCTGTCGCCGTGGCTCGCGCTCCGGCACCGTTGGTTCTACCTGCTCACTCCCGAACGCTACCTGGAGCTGTCGCGGGAGCGGATCCACTACGTGAAAAAGCCGTTGCCCGGCAACATCAACGACCGCGCCGCCCGACGAGCCTACCTGTCGTATCGCCACATCCCCCTCCGGCCCGTCCGGGGGGCGATGGAGCTGATCGACAAAGTCCGCTCTGAGCTGCCGCAGGTCCGGTCCCCCCTCCTCATCGTCCACTCGCGGGGGGACCAGACCTGCTCCCCGGACGGCGCACAAGAGGCCCACGACCGCGCCGGCGCGACCGAAAAGAAGCTCGTCCTCCTGGACCGCTCCAACCACGTCATCACCCTCGATCACGACCGCGCGCGCGTGGAAGAGGAGGTGGTGGCGTGGATGCGGTGAATTGCTGATTGACGATTTCTGATTGCTGATCGGAGACCGGCGCCAGAGGGCCGCCCCCTTGCCCTGCTCGAAGCGTCGCCGTGGGCTCGGCCTTCGCGCATCTGTTAGCTTTCTCCGGTCCACAGTCGCTCGCCCCCTCTGCCGAGCTTCAGCGCTGGATTCGCCAAGGGTTCGTAATCAGTAATCAGTAATCAGTAATCAGCAATCAGCAATCAGCAATCAGCAATCGCCAATCAGCAATCTTCTTGCCGGTTCATCGGAGGTCCCCATGCCCTCCTGGCTCTGGCCCCTGGCTCGGCTCGCCGCGTTCCTCGCACTCTGGACCGCCATCTACGAAATCGTCCGGTTCCGCGTCCTGCGCCGGCTCGGCAGAAACCTCCGCAAGTCGGTCCACGCCTACGTCGAGCGCAACCGCGTCGACGTCAGCCGCTGGAAGTTCGCCTCCAAGCCCTTCATCCGCGAGGAGCTGCTCAACGACTCCTCCATCAACGAGAAGATCCTCGAAGTCTCCCGCGAGCGCGGCCTCCCCATCCATGACGTCCGTGACCTCGTCGACGACTACATCGAAGAGATCGTCCCCGCCTTCAACCTCCTTTCCTACTATAAGGTCGCTTATCCGGTCGCCCGGTTCCTCCTCCGCCTCTTCTACAGCGTGGTCGTCGACCGCGAGGCTCTCGCACGCCAGGCCGCGCTCCGCCCCACGAACGCATGCGCGGTCTACGTGATGAACCACCGTTCCAACGCGGACTACGTCCTCGTCGCACGCGCGCTGGCCGAGAGCGTCTCGATCTCGTACGCGGTCGGCGAGTGGGCGCGCGTGTGGCCCCTCGAGAATCTCTTCAAGAGTTTCGGGTCCTACTTCGTGCGTCGCAATTTCCGGGATCCGTTGTACCATCGCGTGCTCGAGCGCTACGTCCAGCTCCTCAGCCGGCAGGGCGTGACCCAGGGGATCTTCATCGAGGGCGGGCTCTCGCGCGACGGCAAGCTCCGCGATCCGAAGATCGGCCTCCTGGACTACATCCTGCAGGTGCGCCACGAGCTCGGGTGCGAGCGCGACATCGTGTTCCTTCCGGTCGGGATCAATTTCGACCGCGTCCTGGAGGACGTGAACCTGCTCGCCGAAGCGAAGGGCGCGCGGGAGCGGCGCGGCCTCCTCGCGCGCATCGGCTCCCTGGGCGTGGTCCTCGGGAAGCTCGCGATCAACTCGGCCGTCAATGTGTGGCGCTACGTGCGGGGGGACGTGGGTCGGTATGGGTACGCGAGCGTGAGCTTCGGGGCGCCCGTCTCGCTGAACGCCTGGCTGAAGGACCACAGCCTGGACCTCGCGGCCCTGCCCACGCCGGAACGACGGGCCGAGGTGAAGCGCTTCGCGGACGACCTGATGGGGCGGATCGCGTCGGTGATTCCTGTGACGCCCGTGCCGCTCGTGTGCTCCGCGATCCTCGCGCACGGCGGCGACTCGATCCCGCGCGAGGCGCTGCTCGATGGGGTCCGAAACCTGCGGCGGGAGCTGACGTCGCGCGGCGCGCCGATCGTGATGGGGCACGAATTCGAAAGCCTGCGCGGCGTGCGGCAGCGGCTGGACGACGAGAAGGCGGCGCGGACTGCGGAGCTGCACGACATGGAGGAGCGCATGCTCGAGTCGGACGAGGCGCGGCGCACGCTGCGGATCGGGCTCGAGATCCTCGGCCGGCGCGGCCTCCTGACCGACCGGGACGGCCAGGTGCGACTACCGTCGCGCGGACGGGAGATCCTCGGGTACTACGCGAATTCGCTGCTCCCCTTCGCGCCCCCGCCCGCTGCTTCGCCCGCGCAGGCGGCGGCGTCCACGGGCGGAGCAGTCGCCGTCGCCGCCCCCGCCACAATTGGCACCGGAGGCGAGGCGACGGGCACCTAGAGCCCGCGCAAGGTTGGAGCACGAGATGGTGGAACGCAACAAGAACGAGGCCGCCGCCCGCCCGCAGCCGGCCTTGGCGCTCTTCGTTTGCTGGGCGGTGCTGCTCGCGGCTCTCGCGGCGACACCGTTTCTCCTGCACGATCCCTCCCTTCTCCGAAGGCCCCTCGTGGTCTTCTCGTCCGGGTTTGTGATGGGTGAAGACAGGGGGTTTGGGTTCGTGCTGTTGAGCCTCGGGAAGAATCGGGGACTTCTGCCGGGAGATCGTTTCCGCGTCCTTCGGCGCGGCCTGAGCATCTGCGAACTCCGCGTTCGCAAGGCCGCGGACGACTGGGCCAGCGCCGACATCCTGAGAGAAACGATGAGACAGGGAGAGCGAGTGACGGTTGGCGACAGTGTGAGCCATGAGTTGTTTCGCTGATCGCCGTCGCGCCTCGCCTCTCGCCGCCTTTCACCGCACCTGCCGCTCGGCCTGCGGCGCCGGCCCGACCTGCGTCCCCCCGGCGGCCGCGATCGGCGCCGGACCCACTTCCATTTCCGCCACCACCGGGAAATGGTCCGAGGGATAGCGCCCGCCCTTGTTCCAGCGATCGACCCGGATCGACAGCGGCTTCACGAACCCGCTCACGAGAATCCAGTCGATCCGCCGGCGCGTCGACTTGCCCGTGAAGCCGTGGATCGTGCCGCTCTGCGGGTCCGAGGGTTTCACCACGTCCCAGGCGTCGCGCAGCCGGAGCCCCGGCGCATCTTTCACGAGGAGCTCGTGCGGCGGCTCGCTCGCCCCGGCGTTGAAATCGCCGCAGACGACGACGTTCGTCTCCCGCGCGTGCTGCACGAGCCACGTCCGGATCACCTCCGCCGACTTCTCCCGGACCTCCCCCTTCTCGCGATGCTCGTCCAGGTGCGTGCTGAGAAAGGTCACGCGCCGATGCAGCGGGTCCCGCACCGCCTCCAGCTCCGCCCAGGTCACCTTGTGCGGGAATTTGCAATGCCAGGTGTTGCTCCCAACCACCTCGGGCGTGTCGGAGAGCCAGAAGTCGCCGGTGCGCACTGCGTGCCAGGTCGCCGTGTCGAAGGCGACCGAACAGTGCTCGGAGTGCTGTCCGTCGCGGGCCTTTCCCACAAATTCCCAGCCGGGCAGGGCGCGCTTCAGGTCTTCGACCTGGCCGTCCTTGTCCTCCTGCAGGCACGCCACGCCGACCTGCGCTTCCCGCAAGAGCCCCGCGACCAGCTCGACCCGCGGCGCCCAGCGATTCGGACCGTCGGTGTCGAAATCGAAGCGCACGTTGAACTGCGCGACCTTGACCGTCAGGCCGCGCGACGCGGAGTCGGCGCGAAGTTCGCCGAGGCGGAGGAGGGCGGACAGGGAGAGCGCGAGGGCGACCGCGGCTGCGAGGCGCCGGGGCAGGCGGACCATGCGTCAGGCCTCCCAAGGTAAGACAAACAAAATCGTGGTGAAAGCGTAGAGGCGGAGTTCGTGAAGTCGACTACCGGCGGCGCGGAGTTGAGTCCTGCGCTCCGGCCGGGGCGTGCGCGTCGCGTGCGTCGCGCGAGCCCGAGGACTCGGCCCCCTGGGCGGAAAGCGCTGCGCGCGCCTCGTCCGGGGCTCGTTCGGAGGCGGCGAGCGCGTCGGCCAAGGCGGCCCGCGCGTGCGCGTCGGCCTTCGCGAGCGCGCTCCGCAGGGTGGTCGTCTCCTCTTCGGCGGCGGCCGCGCAACGGCGCGCCGCGCTTTGCATGTCCACGCCGGAGGCGACTCCTCGTGCGATCGCCGCGACGGCGCCGCGCAGCAGCAGGTCTTCGTACGCGGCGGCCAGGGAGGAGGCGTTCTCACGGGTGACCTTTGCACCGGGCGCGGCGACCAGCGCGGCGGCCCGCGCGAGCGCGGCCTGGAGGAAGAGGTCCACGCGCCGATCCGGCTCCCGGCTTGTGGCGAGGCTGACGAGTTCGCCCGCGGTCTCCACGAGGCGCCAGGGCGAGGTCGTGACCGCGCCGCCGCGATCCTGACGCGGTTGCCAGGCGAGCTCACGAGGACGTGCGCGCTTCAGTTCGCGGCACGCCGCGACGGCGTCCCGCAAGGTCGCGCGGAGCGGCCCTGAGGCGCCGCGCTCGAGGCGCGCGAGCGTCGGCTCGTGCCTTCGCGCGAGGTCGTGGGCGCCGGTCGCCCCGGCGGCGCCGGCGGGGAACAGTTCGAGGAGCCCGGTGCGCAGGAGCCGGTCGTAAGCGGCGGCCAGCTCCGTCGCCATCGGCTCGTTTCCGCGCAACACGGCGGTCCGCAGCTCGGCCAGGCGCGCGGTCGCGCTCGCGCATAGGGTAAACACCTGAGCGGCCAGGTCGTCGGCCGCGCCGGCCGCGAGCAGCTCCTCGATCAGCCTGCGGACGTGGCCCTCTTCCCCGGGGAGGACGCTTGCCGGCGGGACCGCGTTTGCAGCTTCGGCGGCGTAGTCCGCGCCCACCGGCGGCGCCGCCTCCTCCTCGGGGACGACCGTGCCGACGTCGACCGAGCCGGTTTCAGGATCCCTGGCGACCGCGGGCGTGGAGGGCGACTCGGTCTCGTGCGGCGTGGGCTCAGACTGGACCGGCGGCCGTGCCGTGGCCTCTCCGCCCTTCGGGGTGGCCTGCGTCTGCGAGCCGGCGTCTCCCGGCGGCGCCGAGCGTGGAGTGGTCGCCAGGGCCAGCTCCCGTGCGCGTGCGGCCGCCCGAGCAGCGTCCTCGCGCAGCCGGGCGTCCTGCAGCATTCCCACGCCGATCGCGAGCATGGCGCAGGCGGCGAGGCCGAGGGCGACCGCGAGCGTCCGCGGGTGGGGACCCGACAGGCGGCGAAGCGCTCGAGGCCCGGGGGTGGCGGCGTGCCGGGCGCGCGCGGCGATGCGGGCGCGCTGGGCCGCCCAGAAGTCCTCGCCGGGGTGCGGCACGGGCGCGCCGAGTCGCAGGAGGGCGTCGAGCGCGCTCACGCGTCCCGCGGCGGTCCGGCATCCGGGGCACGCCTGGAGGTGCTCCCTGACGGCAGCGGCCTCGTCGACCGGCAGCGCCCCTTCGTGAAATTCGTGGGTCCGGGAGCGGACCTCGGCGCAGTCCATGGAGAATTCCCATGTTGGGGGGGTAGTGCGGGTCCACGTCCGTGCCGGGCAAAATCCTGGTGCGGTGGAGGGCGGCTCGGCGGAACGGCTCGACGGGGGGCGAATCGTACTTCCGCTACAGACATCGAAGCTGCGCTCGCGGCGTTTGAAGAAATCGAGAGATTTTTCGGAGAAGCGGTGCACCCCCGCCTCGTTTTCCGGCCTGCGGCGCCGGTCAGCTTGGATTCGGGCACGTCCCAGCTACTCGAATACCATGGGCCCGGACAGGTCCCGCAGGTATATTGCTGTCGTACAACGATCTTGGAGCGAGCATGCTGAACCAAGAGAACGCGCCGCGGGAAAAGACGAGAGGAGTCCACCCGTTGCACCGGTGGGCCGCCGTCGCCGCCGTCGCCCTGGCCGTGCCGGCAGTCGTGTTACTCGTCGTCCGGCTGAATCTCTGGATGATGAGCCTCATGAATCGGCGGGATCTGGGGGAGCTCTGCAACCGGAACCACGAGCTCTTGAACCGGGCGGATCGCGGAACGCTTCTCGCCTGCCTGGAGCATGCGGATGCAGGAAATCGAGTCAAGGCACTCGAAGAGCTTCGTCAAAGCGATTCGCTGTCCGAGGCAAATCTCCCCTCGCTTCGACGCGCGCTGGCGGATCCGGACCTCCCCGTGCGTGTCGCGGCGGGTTGCGCGCTCGACTCCCTCGGTTTCATGGCCGGACCTGCCATGCCGGAGGCGGTCCTTGCGTTGCGGGATCCAGACCCACAGGTTCGGTTCCAGGCCTCGAATCTTCTGAGCTTGCTCGGCGCCGGCGCTGCCGAGGCCACACCCGAGTTGGTCGCCGTGCTGCGTGATCGACAGGCAGCCGGGCGTGTCGAAGCTGCCCATGCGCTCCGCAGGGTGGATGGCTTGCCGGAGCAGGCCGCGGAGGACTTGCTTTCCGCCCTGGACCCATCGGAGGATCCGAAGTTCGCAGAGGCCGTGGCCTGTCTCCTGGTCGGGTCTCCGCATGCATCTCCGGCGGTGGCGGATCGGCTGAGAATTCTCTGTGAACGCTGGACGGGGGAGGAGCGAGGCTCAATCGCGTGGGCCCTGTCGGTCATGGCCCCTGGAGATCCGGCGGTCCGACGCTGGTTGGAGGAGGAGCTCTCGGACCCCTCGATTCAGAAGCGGTCCAACGCGGCCCTTTGTGCCGTCGCCTTGGGAGAGGACGCCGCGCCGCTTGTCCCGGGGCTGCTGCGGGTCGTCACCGATCCTAACGAGGAGGGAGGCAGTCGCTGGTCGAGCCCGTTCTCTTGGACGACCACGCCGATCCCGGGTCTTCTCGAGGGCGTCCTCGCGTTGGCCCGCGATCCGCAGCATCCCGGTCGTGCGGCCGCCCTCCGCCACGTCGGGAGGTTCGCGTCGGCCACCGAGGAGGTGCGGACGCTCCTTGCCGATTGCATCCGCGAGCCCGACGCGGAGATCCGCCGAGCCGCCTACCGGTCGCTGCGGGACCTGGGCAGCGAGATGGCGAGCCTGCGCCCCCTGGTGGTGGAGCTCCTGGGGAAGGAGACGGACGAGCTCACCCTCGCGGCCGGCTTCGAGGCGCTGGGCGCGTTCGGCCCGCCCGAGGAGGAGGGGCTCACGGAAGTCTTGGCCGTGCTAGCGTCGGATCTCCAGTCACGGGGGCTTTCCCCTGAAACGATGCCCGGCGCTTCGTTCACTGCCTGGTCGTCCCCCGGCATCCCGACCGCTGCCGCGCGGCTTCGCACTGCGCGGCTTTACGCCCTCGCGGCCCTTGCGCCGAAGCATGAGCTTGCACTGCCCATCGCGCGTCGGGAACTCTCCGAAGCCGAAAGCTTCCCCGCCGGCGTCGTGCTCCTGGCCGAGGCCGGCGGGAGCGCCGAAGAGTCGGCGAACAAGATCGCTCGGCTCCTTTTCTGGGGCAGTGACGCGGAGCAGGAGTGCTACGTTGCCGCGATCTCTCGGATCGATCGCAAACAGGGTGGCTCGATTCCCACTCTGAGAAAAAACCTCACACAGAGCGCGGCGGTCATAGGACGACAGTCTGCCGAGGCCCTGGGAAGTCTAGGTCCGGCGGCCGCTTCGGCCGTCGACGTGTTGATCGCCGCGCTGGACGCCGAAGCCCCGACGGCGGCGGTCGCAGCCGCGGATGCACTCGGAGAGATCGGGTCGGCCGCGCGCGCGGCGATCCCGAGTCTCGTTCGCCTGCGAGGGTGCGGTGTGCCGAGGCTCGTCGAGGCCGGCCTCCGCGCCCTCGGTCACATCGGCATCGCGGAGCCCGCGGTCCTGGATGCGTTGGAAGCTGCCCTCCGGGATGGGCCGGAGGAGGCCCGCGCGGCGGCCGGCGATGCACTCACCTGCCTCGGCCCTTCCGCGACGCCGATTGCGCGCTCGCTGGTCCGGCTCGCTGAGCCGCGAAGCCCCTCCGTCCCGCGCTGGGGCTGGATCATCCTCGTTGCCGCGGGGGAGCGTGATCCGGCCGCAATTCCGCACCTCATCCGAGCTGTGGAGACCGGCCGGAGTTGGGAAGAGCGAACGGCAGCGGCCGCCGCCCTTGCCGAAATGGGCCCGGCTGCCGCGGCTGCGGCCCCCGCGCTTCAACGCATGCTCCATTGGTTCGTGGAGGGCTGCGGGTTCTGCGAGCTGAGGCTCTCCAAGCCACGCTCCTTCCCGGCACGCATGTTCTCCCGGATCGATGACGAGTCCCCCCTCGAGGCACGCTTCGAGATCACCGTGCCGCGCGGCGACCCGGAGCTCCTGCCGGCGCTCTTGGACGCGCTCGAGAAAGTGGGCGGCGCCGACCTCCGATCCCTGAGCTCCGCGGAGGCGGCGACCCGCATGCAGCAGGTGCGCGACGCGCAAGCCGGCTTGCTCGCCCTCGGCCACGCGGGTCCGCGCGCCCGCGCCTTCCTGCCTTACTTGCGGAGGTGCAGCCGGAGGGCGATCCCTCCCATGAACAACGGCTTGCAGCTCTGGGCACGGTGGGCCTGCTCCCGGATCGGCGACGAAGCCCCGGGCCTGGGCGAAGAACTCGTGCGCCTCGTGGGGGCCGGCCGCCCGGCGACCGCACGCGCGGCCGCCGCGGGCATTCTCGGCGAAATGGGGCTGTCGCCCGCGGGCGCGGTGGAGGCGGAGGTGAGGGCGTTGTCGGATGCTGATCCGTGGGTCCGGTTGGCGGCCGCCGGCGCACTCGGCGCTGCGCCGCGCGGTACGGCTCCGGTGCTCGCCGCCCTCCGCACGGCCGCCGAGCGGGAGCTCTTCGCCATCCGCAGGGCCGCCCGCGCCTCCCTCGCCCGCCTCGGGGAACGATAGTCGCCCCGGCTCATGGCCCGGCTCCGCCCGAAAACCGCGTTGCAAAAAAAAGAACGTGCCCGGCCGCTTGCGAGGAACGGCCGAGCACGCCTGGGAGGGAAGGACTCTGGCTTCAAGGAGGTGTTCTTCGCTCGACGCTTATCACAAGCGGCGTACCATTCGCGAAGCGGCGATGGCACGGCGAGCGTGAGGGAGTGAGAATTCGCTCGGCGGTTCGCCGAGGCCGCCTTGGCCGATTGTCGGGCAAGGAGTTGCGCCAAGGGAGACGTGGAGGGGGAAGCACCCGGAATTCGTTCTGCACATCGGCCGGCCGGGCCGTCAGGGACGTGCGGCCCTGTATCTTCCTGGCCCGCGCGCGTATCCGATCGGATACACGCGACCGCCCGCGCCTTCGCGATGCGACGACGCCTGTAGGCTAGTGGGCCTTCACTATCGACCCTGGGGGTGCACGACATGGGGACGATTGAAGCGGAACGGGTCCGCGACGGACACACGGAACCGCGACCGTGAGGGAGCGGTCTCCGCGCGTTCTTCCAGAGCCGCGGATTCGACCTCGCTGCCCGGTGGGTTCGCAGGGCG
>JACPWG010000089.1 GCA_016197205.1 Planctomycetota bacterium | reverse complement strand
GAAACAATGGAAGGATTAGCAGACGTAATCAAACGGAAAGGAATTCAAGTGCGTAAGGAGATCAAGCAGCAGGTACCTTTTGTTTCATATCCAAAGACTCGAAGTCACGAAGACCACAAAGGCGCTTTTCGGCCGAGCCAAACTCGCCCCCCTCAGTGACGGTCCTTCGTAGTCTTCGTGCCTTTGTGGCTTTGTGGTTTCGTCGTCCGTTTGGGTTTCGGGCCTTCGCCCGAGTTGGGATTTGGGATTTGGATTTGGGATTTAACGCCGCCCCTTCACCCCCGCTTCCGCTCGTCCTCGGCCGCCACGACACGGTTGCGCCCCTCGCGCTTCGCCACGTAGAGCGCCTGGTCGGCGCGGGCGACGAGCCCGTCGCGATCGTCGGCGTCGGTCGGATGCTCGGCCACGCCGATGGAGACCGTCAGGCGATGCTTGCCGTCCGGCATCACGAACACGTGCCGCTCGACCGAGGAGCGCAGCCGCTCCGCGATGGTCACGGCGCCGGCCTTCGGGGTGTCGGGGAGCACGAGCGAAAACTCCTCGCCGCCGTACCGTGCGAGGAGATCGGGGAGGCGCATGTTGCGTTTGACGAGCGCGGTCAGCTCGATGAGGATCCGGTCCCCGGTCGGGTGCCCCCACGTGTCGTTGATTTTCTTGAAGTGGTCGACGTCGATCATCGCCAACGAAAAGGCGCGCCGATGTCGCCGCGCGGCCGAAGTCTCCTCGCGCAGGCGCTTCAGGAGGAACTTGTGATTGTAGGCGCCCGTGAGCCCGTCGGTGACCGACAATTCGTACAGGCGGTGGTTCTCGATGTCGAGCGAGACCTGGCGCGCGAGCAGGGCGAGAAGGTCCTGGTCGCTCTTGCCGAAGGCCCCCGGTCGGGAGTCGTGGGTGACGGAGATCACGCCGATGGTGCGGGCGCGGACGACAAGGGGGACGCAGAGCATGGAGACGAAGCGGCTCTTCTGGCCCTCGACGCGGAGGAAGCGGCGGTCGCGCGACACGTCGGCCACGCAGGCGGGCCGCTGGTGGCGGGCGACCCAGCCGGCGATCCCTTCGCCGACCTTGAAAGTGATTCGCTCCAGCTCCTTCCAGGAAAGCCCGTGCGCCTCGCGAAAAACGAGGAGGTCCGAGCCTTCGTCGAGGAGGAGGATGGAGCAGGCGTCCGCCTCGACGAGCCGCGCGGTCTCGCGGGCCACGGTCCGGAGCATCTTGTCGAGTCCGACCTTGGAGGCGATCACCTTGGAGACGCGCTTGAGGACCTCGATGGAGTCGACGCGGGCGTCCATCCGGGCTACCCTTTACCGCGGGGTGCGGTCATGACGCCGATGTAGGGCAGGCCGCGGAATTTCCCCTCGTAGTCGAGCCCGTACCCGATCACGAACTCGTTCGGGATCGTGAAGCCGAGGTAGTCGATCGGGACATGGACCTTCGAGCGCTCCGGCTTGTGGAGGAGCGAGCAGACCTTGAGGCTCGCCGGATGGCGGGCGCGGAGCGTCTCGAGGAGGTAGTCCATCGTGAGCCCGGTGTCCACGATGTCTTCGACCAGGATGACGTGCTTGCCCGTGATAGGCTGGGTGAGATCGAACTCGAAGCGCACCTGGCCGCTCGAGACGGTGCCGGACTCGTAACTGGAGACGCGGAGGAAATCGCACGTCACGGGGACGTCGATGCGGCGGACGAGGTCGGCCGTGAAGACGAACGCCCCCTTGAGCACGCAGACCACGACCAGCTCGCGCCCCGCGAAGTCCTTGGAGATCTGGCGACCGAGCTGGGCCGTGCGGAGGCGGATCTTGTCGGCGGGAATGAGAACCCGGACGTGCCCTTCCGGGGTGGCCTTCGTGGGTGGCTTCGGCTGCATCTTCGTCTTCATGGTGGCGCGATGATAGCAGAATCGCGGGGGAGGGTCAAGCCGACCGCGGGGACGACCCAGGCGGAGCCGGCGCCCGCGTGGTGGGTCCCCCGGCATCGAGCACGCGTCCCTGCTCCCAAGCCGGGTCCGCCTAGTGGCCCGTTGCCGAAGTCCAGACACGATGCCTGGGGGCGCGGGCCTCCAGCCCGCGCGAACGTCCGCACGGCGTACGACCCGCCGTGACAGAGTTCACGACTGTGTCCGAAGTTCGTCAACGGGCCACTAGTACGCGACGCTGGACGACTCTCGGAAAACTCGGGGGCGGGAGATCCAAAGGTGCGGCGCTAGGCCGGCAAGAGCGCCCGCAGATCGTAGGTCCACAGCGCGACGACCTCACGCGCCACGAGCCACGGCATCTGCAAAAGGCCTCTCGACTCCTGCGCCGGCACTGTGTAGACCTCCAGGCCCGCGTGTCGATGCGCCAGCTTCACGCGCGGCAAGTGGTAGAAGTGGCTTACCGCAAGCACGCGCCGGCATCCCAGCGCGACGAGGAGCGGCACCGTGCCGCGGACGGTCTTCTGGGTGTTCACTCCCGTCGGGTCGAGGAGGATGTCCTCCGATCGCACGCCCAGGCTGACGGCCATTCGTCGCATGGCCTCCGTTTCTCGGGTCGCCCTTCCCGCACTCGACAGCGACCGACCACCCGTCGCGACCAAGTCTTCCGCCCGTCGCCGTTCCGAGACGCTCACAATTGCGTCCCTCGGCGGTGGCCCGGATCCTTGCTGGCATGGCACGCCGGACAGACCGCCCTTCCCTCCCGCGCTCCCGCGCCAACTCCGCCCGGAGGCGGCGGCGCCAGGCACCACTCGGTCGTCGGCCGCCCGCAGCCGGGACAGTCCGGCGGCAGGACCGACTCGCTCGCCGGGTCGTACAGCACCTCGACGTCCGCGCTGACATGGGTCTTCGTTCGGAGCCGGAAGCTCGCCACCTGCCGCGGCACCCCCACCAGCAGGAGCGAGGCGAGCGTCGCCTCCACACGCAGGACCTGCTTGCCTTCCAGTTCCAGGACCCTGCGGTCCCGTTCCGCGACCGTGACGCGTCTCTTCTCCTCCCACTCGCCCGCCGCTCCGGCGGCCTCCACGCGCCGCTCCTCCAGCTCGCGCAGGCTCTCGTCGAAGTAGTCCCGCAGTCGACCCAGCTCCAGGCCGACCCGCTCGCGGGCCGCCTCCTCGCGCGTGCGTCGGCCGGCCTGCACGCGGGGCAACACTTCCTGCCAGGCCAGCGCCTGCGCCTTCCTAAGGGGCATCATCGGACCGTCGAGCAGCGGACGCGGTCTTCGGCTGACGATGCCACCCAGCGCGGCCCAGCCTTCGATCCCTCGATGCGCCCGGCCCAGGGCGAGGTCCACGCCCGCGGCGTAGAGCTCCTCTTCCCGCTCTTCTCCGACGAAGGTCGCACGAAAGAGAAACAGCCCGAGCAGGTCGTACCGGGAGCGCCCGGGCAGGACTTCGATGACGAAACCCGGCGCATGCAGCGAACGCCCCAAGCGCTGCGCAAGGTCATGCACGGCAACCGGGAGCTCCGCCCTGAAACCCCGCGCGACGGGCGCCAGCGCCTTCCCCTCGTCCAGAAAGTCGTCGGCTCGCGGCGTCCCAAAGAAGACCGGCACGGCGTCTGGATATTCGGTGACCGCCTCCGGATCGAAGACCAGCCTCGCCAGCTCGCCTTCCTTCGGCCACGAGCCCGCCTTCCCGCCACCCAGCACCTGTTGGACCCCCGGCTCCAGGGGCTCCACCAGGCAACCTCGGTGTTCCAAGTAGGCGCTTACGAAGCCTTCCAGACTGTGCGGTTGTTCCATGGCCACGCTACCCCTCCGGCACGTACCGGTCGCCGAACAACGCGTCGTCGTAGCGGCGGGCCCGCAGGTATTCTTCCTTGGCCCGAAGGAGCTCTTCGCCCAGCCGATCCAGCCGGGAGGAGAAGGCCTGCTCGTCCGGGGAGTCGACCCAGAGCTTGAGCACGCGCTCCTCGAACTCCTCGTCGTTCTCCAGATTTCCAAGGACCATGTCGATCTCGCCCACGACCAGCTCGAACATCCTTAGCTTCACGTCGAGGAGGCGCAGGACGTGGGACTTCAGCGTGCCGGCGGCGACGAGGTTGAAGACCTCGACGTCGTGCCGCTGGCCGATGCGACTCAGGCGCCCGATTCGCTGCTCCAGCACCATGGGGTTCCAGGGCAGATCGTAGTTGCACACCGCGTGGCAGAACTGCAGATTTCGCCCTTCACTCCCGGCGTCGCTCGACAACAGGATCCGGCTCTCCCCTTCGAAGGATCGGATCGCCTGTTGCCGGTCGCGACGCGGCAGCCCGCCGTGAAAGACCGCCGTCGGGATGCCCGCCTCTCGCAGCAGCCGTGCAAGGAGGTTCAGCGTCGCCCGGAAACGCGTGAAGACCACGAGCTTCTCGGGCGTGCCCTGCAGGAGTCGAAGGAAGGCTTCGGACTTCGCGCCGGGGCCGAGACGCTCCGCCTGGTCGGCCAGCCCGCCGAAGCGCCCGCGCAGTTCGGGCGTAAGCTCGCTCCGCGAGCCCAGGCTGAGGAGGGTTTCGCGCGTCGCGGCCGGACTGCTTCCGGCCTCCGCCTGCAACGTGCGAAGCGCCATCCGGCCGGGCGACGCGTCCTCACGGACGGATTGCCGGACGAGGGAACTCAGCTCGGCATAGAACGCGGCTTCCGCGGGCGGGAGCGGGACTTCGAGCGTGCGAGCGAAGCGCCGCGTGAACCGGACGCCCACCTGGCTGCGGCGATTGCGCACCATGACTTCCGCGAGGATGGATTGGAGGCGATCCAGGTTTTTCGGCACGATGCCGGCGCGAGCGACGAACTGCTTCCGGAAGGACTGAGCTGTGCTCAGGTAGCCGGGCTTGAGGAGCGTGATCAAATTGAAGACGTCCTCCAGCTTGTTCTGGACCGGGGTGGCCGTCAGGAGCAGCATGAACCGCTTGCGCAGGCCGGCGGCGAACTTCCAGAGGACGGTGTTTCGGTTGCGAAGATGATGCGCCTCGTCCACGATGACGAGGTCGTACTCCTGCCGAAGAATCTCGCCGCGATGCGGCTCGCGCTTGGCGGTGTGGAAGGAGGCCACCACGCGGTCGAACTGGGTCCAGGCCTTCGTCCCAGCCTCACGGAACGCCGGGTGGTCCTGCGTGACGAAGTCGAGGCTGAACTTTCGCTCCAGTTCGCCGTGCCACTGTTCCAGCAGGGAGGGAGGCGTCAGGATGAGGACGCGGCGGGCGATCCGACGCGCGGTGAGCTCGGCGAGCACCATGCCCGCCTCGATCGTTTTCCCGAGGCCTACTTCGTCGCACAGGAGCGCGCACGCGCGATGTCGCCGGAGGACCGTTTGCGCGGCCTTCACCTGGTGCTCCATCACCTCCATGTCCCGGAGCATCGGCAGGCAGAGCAGGCGGTCGAACCCCGCGGAGAGGGAAAGCTGCCAGGCCGCGCGCCCGAGCCGGTAGGCCTCGATCGGTGCGAAACAGGCGCGTGCGGCAAGGGAGAGGATTTCCGTGGCATTCGGCGGGGCGGCCTCGCGTCGGTGAGGGGAGACGGACGAGGCTGCCGCCGGGGAAGAGGGCGCGGGGTCCGCATCGAGCGGCGAGAACAAGACGCGCAGGCGAAGCGGGTAGGAGTCCACGACTTCGAGCTGGTATTGGGCGCGCCCTGCCTCAGGGAAGGCCAGGGCCAAGTCGGACGCTTCGAGTGCGGAGCTCTCGGCGTCGCAGCGTCCGCGGATCAGACTTGTCGGCGTCTGCAACTCGAAGGTCGCCGCGGTCGCGAGGAGGTCCGCGAAAACCTCGTCCAGGAAGAGGCAGCCGTAGCGAAGGTCGATCGGGTCCGGCCATACCTGAAGCCGATCCCCAGGAAGGAGCGTCTCCAGGACGGCCTGGGCACACACCGGAGCGGTCGGGCCTCCGGCCCGCGCAGCGCGGCCCAGAGGGCCGCGCCCCCAGGAGCCTCGAGGTCCGAAACTGCGCAGTTATTTTTGCGCGGGCGCTTATCAGACGTGAACAGTGTCTTTTTCCGTGGCCGGGCGGCGGCGAGCGTGCTAGCATGAGTCGCCTTCTTCTCCCCCTTCCGGGATCCCGCGCGGCCGCGGCCGGCCGCCGGTCGGGAGCAAACCGATGGGCATCCGCGGAAAGATCGTCCTCCCCTTCCTGGCTCTCTTCGCGACGGCGCTCTCACTGGCGGTCTGGGTGGCCGCGGAGGCGGTCACCGGCGCGGTCGAGGAGCGCTTGCTTCGCCAGACGCAGGACCTCGCGCGCGTGGTCGCCAACACGAGCTTGCGCGGGCCGGTCCTGGCCAAGGTGGGGGAGGCGTTCGGGGCCGAGGTGGTCCTCACGGACGCGGCGGGGACCTACGTGGAGGGGACGCTCGACCGCGCGGCCTGGGAACGACTGGGACCACCGGCCGTGCCGGACGGCGCGGTGGTGCGCGCCGGCGCGGATGCCCAAGCAGGCGGGCCGGGGGAGTTCGTCGTCACGCGGGCCCCGTTTCGCTTCGCGCTCGAGCCCGCGGCCTACCGGTTTCACCTGCTCTTTCCGGCGGCGCGCATCCGCGACCAGAAGCTCCGCGCCGCCCGCCCCCTCGTGACCGTCGCGCTCGCCGGCCTGGCCGGCGTCGCGCTCGTCGGCTACGCCATCGCGCGTCGGATCGCCCGGCCCCTCGTCGAGCTGTCGGAACAGACGCAGGCGATCTCCCGAGGGGCGGAGGTGCGGCTGCGCGTGCCCGTCACCGGGGACGAGATCCAGCGCCTCGCCGAGTCCTTCGAGCACCTGCTCGCGAGCCTCGCCCGCCATGAGGAAGAGGCCCGGCGCGCGGACCGCGTCAATTCGCTCGGGAAACTGGCCGCCGGGATCGCCCACGAAATCAAGAATCCGCTCACGTCGATGAAGCTCACGCTTCAATTGCTCGAGCGGGGGGAGACGGAGCCGGAGCGGAGCAAAGGGTTCGGCCTCGTGCTCCAGGAGGTCGAACGCCTGCGGCTGCTCGTCGAGGAGATGCTCGACATGGGACGCCCGGCCGCGCTGGACCGGGCCCCGGCCGACTGGAATGCGATCGTCCGCGATTCCCTCGCGCTCGTCGCGCGGCAGGCCGAGCACCGCGGGGTGACCGTGACGGCGGAGTGGGGAACGGTCCCGACGCTGAAGCTGGACGCGACGCGCATGAAGCAGGCGGTCCTCAATCTGCTCCTGAACGCGATGGAGGCCATGCCGCGCGGAGGACCGCTCGCCGTGCGCACGACACCGCTCGCCGGCGGCGCGCGCCTGGAAGTCCGGGACCGCGGCGAAGGGGTCGCGGCAGTCGCGCGCGAGCGGCTCTTCGAACCTTTTTTTACCACCCGTCCTGGAGGCGTCGGACTCGGCCTCCCGATCACGCGTCGCGTCGTCGAGGACCACGGCGGCCGCATCGGATTCGAGGACGTGCCGGGCGGCGGGACGTGCTTCTGGCTCGAAGTGCCGACGGAAATCCCAAGTCAGGCTCGCGCCCGAAACCGAAAGGGAACCACAGCTTTCACAGAGTAACGGCGATTTCACAGATTCGGAATCCGTGAAATCCCGAAGAATCTGTGACACAACCTCGGAGAAGATTGCTTTTTCGGCAACAAATTTCCCCAGCAGGCAATCGGTTGCGAGACCGAACCCGAGGAAACCGAAGGACGCGCTGAGACCGCTCCCTCACGGTCGCGGTTCCGATCGGCTGCGCCAGTCGATTCGCGAGTGTTTCGTCATTCGGTGTCTTCGGCGTTTTCGGTGGCCCGTCCCTTTGGTTGCGGCCATCGGCTGCTCCGGGCAATCCGTGGTTTCGAAAATCCGGTCTCGCGAAGGTCTCGAAGAGACTTCCAGAAGTTGCGCAATCGGGATCCAACGCGACAACGCGGCGTCCCGAAAGCGGTGGCGCTCCCTACACCGAAGAAGTCCCCGTGGTGGACATCGAAAGGTAGCCACATCCATTCTCGAGGTTCAGCTCCCAAATCTCAATTGTCAAATCTCAAATCTCCAATCCCCATTGGGACGTCCCGCATGCTTCGTCCTCACCGCCTCGACCTCCTCCACCTCCGGCTCCCGCTGCTCCACTTTTTCGAGACGAGCTTCGGGCGCGTGGACGCGCAGGAGACGCTCCTCGTCCGCGTGGAGGCCGACGGGCTCGTCGGCTGGGGGGAGTGCCCCGCCTCGGCCGGTCCCTTCTACTCCAGCGAGACCGTGGTCACCTGCCGGTACGTGCTCCGCGAGTTCCTGGTGCCGCTGCTGCGGGCGCATCCGGTGTCGGATCCGACGGAGTGCGGCGCGCTCTTTCGAGGCGTGCGTGGGCATCGGATGGCCAAGGCGGGGCTCGAGATGGCCCTGTGGGACCTGCGCGCTCGGCGGGAGGGCCGACCGCTCAGCGCGCTCTACGGCGGCAACCGCAAGCGCATCGAATCGGGCGTCAGCCTCGGCATCGAGGACCGCGTCGAGGACCTGCTGGCGCGCGTCGGCGAGTTCATCGCCCGCGGCTACCGGCGGATCAAGGTCAAGATCAAGCCCGGCTGGGACCTTGCGGTCCTGGAGAGCCTCCGCGAGCGTTTCCCCGACGTGCCGCTCATGGCGGACGCGAACTCCGCCTACACGCTCGACGACCTGGCGCACCTGAAGCGGCTCGACGCCTTTCGGTTGATGATGGTGGAGCAGCCGCTCGCCTACGAGGACATTGTGGATCACCGGCGGCTCCAGGCGGAAATGGCGACGCCCATCTGCCTCGACGAGAGCATCCACTCGGCGGACGACGCGCGACGCGCGCTCGAGCTGGGGAGCTGCCGCATCATCAACATCAAGCAGGCGCGCGTGGGCGGGCCGACGGAGGCGCGCCGGCTCCACGACGTCTGCGCGCGCGCCGGCGCGCCCGTCTGGTGCGGCGGGCTGCTCGAGAGCGGCGTGGGCCGCGCCCACAACGTGGCGATCTCCTCCCTGCCGGGTTTCACCCTCCCAGGGGACGTCTCGGGGAGCGACCGCTACTGGAAGGAGGACGTGGTCGAGCCCCCGGTCCTCGTGGCGCCCGACGGTACGATCCAGGTTCCGACCGGGCCGGGCCTGGGCTACGAGGTCGTCGAAGAGCGCGTGGCCCGCTGGACGGTCGCGAAGGAAACGCTCGAGTGAGGACCCCTCGCGCGGGTCTCCTCGGAGGTAGGGGCACGGCCTTGCCCTGCCCGCACCGCGAGCGCCCACGCTCGGCCTGGCACGACTCCCCCGGCGGTTTGGGCCCTGCCTGTGGACGTTCGGTACCGGTGCGACCCTGCTTCAAAAACCCCTTGCATTCGCCCCTCCCGACTCGGTAGGCTAAAGCTCTTCGGGCCTCCGTCCTCTTCGTCCGCGGTCCGCGCGTCCGGCAGAAGAAAGGAGTCGCCCGATGGACGCGCGACCTGGGCGCGGGTTTCCGCGCATCGCTCTCATATCCGTCATACTCGGTATTCTGGGGCTGGCCGGGCTCGTCCTCGAGCAGGGCGTGCCGTGCGGCCGTGGCGCCCGTACAGGGCCCGATCTCGACACCCTCGACACAAAGAACTTCCTGTCGCTCCTCTTGACCAGGTACGGCCCCCCCGAGCGGGAGACCTGCGCCTGGCGGGACGCCTCGAGCGGAGAGGCGACCCGTGGGGAGGACCCGGGCGTGGACCGCAGCCGCAGCCGTGCGGACGGACCCGCCGACGGGGTCCTCTTCGACCTGGGGAGCGTGGAAGAGTAGGTCCGGCCGTCGCCGCCGGAGAGGCGCGCCAGGAGTCGGCGCGAGGGTCTCCGGAGGCTTCGCGACCGGATGGACGGCGGACCGCGGCGTTTCAGAGGCGGCGTCCACGTGGGCGCCGCCTCTTCTTTTTTTTGCGTCCTCGCTATTTTCGTTTTTCCGGCGGGGCGAGGAACTCGAAGTCCTCGGCCCCCGCGCGCCGGCAGAGGTCGAGGGCGTGTACCATGGCCCCGACGGTCACGCCCCCGTCCCCCTCCAGGTAGATCGGGACGTACTTCGACCGCTGGCTCTGCGCGTTCAGGTTGGCCTTGATCACGCGCAGCGCCTCGGCGTCGTCCTTGCACGGCCCGGCCTTGAGCGAGAGCGAGCCCTTCCCCCCCTCGCCCGGCCCCACGGTCACGCGTACCTCCGCCACCTGGAAGAGGTCCGCCGACGCCCGATGCGGGTGCCCGATGGCGAGCCGCCCTCCCGTGGTCAGGACCTCCAACTTCACGATCCCCGCGTCCTCGCAGGACCGCAGGACCTCCTGCATCGCCTTCCACGTCGCGCGCCGGTCGGGCTTGATCAGGACCGTCAGCCGCGTCGCGGCCTTCTTGTCCGGGCGCGCGGCGTCGGCCTTCGCCTCCAGGGCCCGCGTGAGCGCCTTCCCGGAAAGGTAATCGTTCCCCAGCCGCGGCGACCAGTGCATCGCGGAGCCGCACGCCGCATCCGGGTCGGTCGCGGCCTTGCAATTCGGCGTGGCGTGCACGACCAGCACGGTCACCGCGTCCCCCGCGGGCGCGGCGCCCCCCGAGGCGCTTGCCGCCTCCGGCAGCGGCGGCTCCGCGGACGGCGGCGCCTCCCGGCGCGGGGGCTTCGAGCCCTTCTTGTCGTCGTCCGCGCGCGCGCCCCCGGCCGCGAGCAGGGCCAGCCCCAGCGCCAGCGCGACGCCGACCGCGACATCGGGTAAACACCTTGGCCTCGTCCTCATGTCTGTTTCCTCCGGGGGGGCCCAGGAATCTCCACGCCGGCTCGCGACTCACGCGACCACATGCGTCCCGTCCCGGCCGGCCAGCGCCTCCTCCACGCGGCCGGGCTCGGTGATGAGGACCTCCCGCCCCTCCCGCGAGCCGACGGGCAACGGGCGCAGGAACTCGAGCGCGGCCTCGACCTTCGGCCCCATGCTCCCCGCGGCGAAGTGCCCGGCCGCGTGGAGCGACCGCAGCTCGGCGACCGAGACGCGCTCCAGCGCGCGCTGCGTCGGCCGGCCGAAGTCCACGCAGACCTTCGGGACGCCGGTGAGGATGACGAGCACGTGGGCGCCGAGCTGGCGCGCGGCGAGCGCGGTGGCGAGGTCCTTGTCCACCACGCACTCGATGCCGGAGAGCGAGCGGTCCGGCCCGCGGACCACCGGGATGCCGCCGCCGCCGACCCCCACGACGACCGTGCCCGACTCGATCAGGCGACGCAGCACGTCCACCTCGACGATCTCGAGCGGCGCGGGCGAAGGGACGAGCCGCCGCCAGCCTCTCCCCGCGTCCTCCTTCATGCGCCAGCCGCGTGCGCCCATGAGCCGGCAGGCCTCCGCCTCCGTGTAGAAACGCCCGACCGGTTTGGTGGGGTTGCCGAAAGCGGGGTCCGCGGGGTCGACGACGACCTGGGTGACGACCGTAGCCACGGGCCGGCGCACCCCCGCGCGCCGGAAGGCCTCGGCGAGCCCCTGCTGGATCATGTAGCCCATGCCCCCCTGCGACTGCGCGACGCAGCCGTCGAGCGGGTTCGGCGGGACCGAAGCCGCGGCCAGCTCGTTTTGCAGGAGGAGGTTGCCGACCTGCGGTCCGTTCCCGTGGGTGACCAGGATCCTGCGAAAGCCCGCCTGGACGACCCGCGCGAGGCGTGCGGCGGTCTCCCCGACGTGCGTGAGCTGCTCCTCGTAGGTGCCGGTCTCCCCCTCGCGGAGAAGCGCGTTGCCGCCGAGGGCGATGACGAGCGTGACGTTGCGCATGGCGACACGAGCAGCCGGGATCAGCTCTCGGCGGGTTCCTTGAAGTGCTGCAGGGCGGAGGGGCGGTCGTCGCAGAAAGTGAAGACGCTGCCGAGGCCGAGGTTGACGAAGATCTCTTTCACCTTCGCCGGGGGGCTGATGAGGACCAGGAACCCCTTCTCGGAGTCGACGCGCTGGTGGCTGGCGATGAGCACCCCCAGCCCGGCGCTGGACATGAAATCGACGTTGGCCAGATCGACGATCAGCCGGAAGATCTTCTGCTTGAACAGCCCCTCGATCGCCCGATCCAGTCGCGGGATCGTGTAGCTGTCCACGCTGCCGTGGACCGCGAGGCAAACGATCCCGCCCGGGTAGGTCTTCTTCCGGAGCGTGAGGTCTGCCATGTGTCTTCGCGCGCCCCGCCGACGAAAATCCACGAAATAAAATGCAGGCGGCAGTATACGGCCCGCGCCCGGAAGGCGTCAATAGAAATGCCGCGGCGGAGACGAACCTGCTCGCGACTCTCGTGAAATGCTCGCGGTTGTAGTACACTCTCCGGTACGGAAAAACCCAAATCCCAAATCCCAAGTCAGGCACGCGACAGATTTCACAGATTAACGGCGATTTCACAGATTCGGAATCTGTGAAATCCCGAAAAATCCGTGAAATCTGTGGTTTCGAAAATCCGGCCTCGCGAATATCTCGAAGAGACTTCCAGAAGTTGCGCAGTAGGGATCCAAAACGGCGCCGTCGCGAAGGATGTTCAATCGCCTTAAGATCCTCTGCGCCTCTGCGTCTCTGTGTAAAAAAAAGGTTGCCACCCCACGCGTCGTGCCCTCTCTTGCCCAGCCCATCTTGCACGCAGTGCGCGATCTACGCCTCGCCCCCATCCTCGGACCAAAATCTCAAATCCAAATCTCCATTCTCAATTCCCCACCAATCCCATGCCTCTCCCCATCCTCGAGCTCGAGTCCGCCCTCGTCGCGCACCTCGCCGTCGGCAATCGGCTTGCCCTCTCGGCGCCGACCGGCTCCGGCAAGACCACGCAGGTCCCACAGTTCCTGCTCCGCTGCGCGGGCGTCCGCGGACAGATCCTGGTCTCGCAGCCCCGACGGCTCGCCGCGCGCATGCTGGCCCGTCGCGTCGCCTCCGAGGTCGGCACGCCGCTCGGCGGGCTCGTCGGCTACCAGACGCGGCACGAATGCCTCGTCGGTCCGCGTACCCGCATCCGGTTCCTCACCGAAGGGCTGCTCCTGCGCCTCCTCCGCGACCCGGACGAAACCGCACGGCTCGGCGCGGTCGTCCTCGACGAGTTCCACGAACGGGGTCTCGCAGCGGACGCGTCGCTCGCCGCCGTCAAGCGGCTGCAGGAGGCCGGCCGACCCGACCTCCGCCTGGTCGTGATGTCCGCGACCCTCGAGACCGATCGCGTCGCCGCCTACCTCGGCTGCCCCGCGCTCCGTACCGGACAGCGCGAGTGGCCGGTCGAGACCTCCTATCTCGCGACCCCGCCGCGCGGCGAGGAACCCTGGGAACTGGCGGCGGAGGCGCTTCGCGAAATCCTCGCGCGCGGCGCACCCGGGGACGTCCTCGTCTTCATGCCGGGTGAGTACGAGATCCGGCGCACGCTCGAGGCCTGCCGGCAGGTCGCCGCGCGCGCGGCGTCTCCGTGCGTCCTCCTGCCCCTGCATGGCCGCATGCCGCCCGACGAGCAAGACGCCGTGCTGGAGCCGCGTCGCGAGCGCCGCGTCCTCGTCTCGACCAACGTCGCGCAGACGTCGATCACCGTCGAAGGCGTACGCCATGTGGTCGACGCCGGCCTGGCACGCGTGCTCCGCTTCGACCCTCGGCGCGGCGTGAACTCGCTGCGCGTGGAGCCGATCAGCCGCGCCGCGGCGGATCAGCGCGCGGGGCGCGCGGGGCGCACCGCTCCCGGCACCTGCCGGCGCCTCTGGACGGAGCGCGAGCATCGAACCCGCCCGGCCCACGACGTCCCCGAAGTGCGGCGCCTCGACCTCGCGGAAATTCTCTTGTGGTTGAAGGACTCCGGCGTCGAGCGGGCGGGGGAGTTCCCCTGGCTGGAGCCGCCCGAGCCGGAACGCGTCGCGCAGGCCGCCCGGCTGCTCGAAGTGCTCGGTGCGACGGACCGCGACGGCCGGCTCACGGCCACGGGCCGTCGCATGGCGGCCGTGCCGGCACACCCGCGTCTGTCGCGACTGCTCCTCGAGGCGGCGGCGCGCGGGGTCCTGGGGAGGGCCTGCCTCTGGGCGGCGCTGGTCAGCGAGCGCGAGCTCCTGCTCGACCGCCGCCGCGCACGCGAGTTCGCCCGCGGAGGCGAGGAGGGGCGCGTAAGCGATTTTCTCGCGCTCGAAGCCGCGTTCGAGGCCGCCCGCGCGTCGGACTTCCGGCCCGGCGCCTGCCGGGAGCTGGGACTGCACGCCGCCGCGGCGCGCGAAGTGGGCGAGACGAGCCGACTCTACTTGCGTTCCTGCCGCGACGCGGGACTCGCACCCGGTCCCCGCGCGGGCGGTCCGCTCGGCGAAGCGGCGGAGGTCGAGGCCCTGCTCCTCGCGCTCCTGTCGGCCTACCCGGACCACCTTGCGACGAGGCGCGGCGAAGGGGCGCGCGGGTACGTCCTCTCGGAGGGGCGCGCGGCGGTCCTCGACGCCTCGAGCGTGGCCGGCGGACACCCGCTCCTCCTCGCCGTCGAGGTGCAGGACCTGGGGTCGGGCAAGTCCCGGAACACGACCCTCGGGCTGGCGAGCGCGATCGAGCCGGTGTCGGTCGTGGAGCTCTTCCCGGAGCGCGTTGCGACGGAGCAAGAGACCTTCTGGAACGACGAGGCGGAGTCGGTCGAGCGGGTCGAGCGGCTCCTGCTCGACGGACTCGAGCTGGAGCGTACGGCGCGTCCGGAACCGGACGCGGACCGGGCGGCGGCGATCCTGGCGGACCGGATTCGAAGCGGACGGATCCATCTCGAACGGTGGGATGAGGAGGTGGAGCAGTGGATCGCGCGTACCCGGTGCGTGCGCGGCTGGTTCCCCGAGCGACCGCTCTGTGCCTATGGCGAGGAGGACCTGCGCGCCCTCGCGCTCTCGCTCTGCGCGGGCGCGACGCGTGCGAGCCAGGTCCGTGCGCGCCCCTGTCTGCAGGCCGTGGAGGGGGCGCTCTCCGGCGAGGACCGCCGATTCGTGGAGGAGATGGCGCCGCGCAAGCTGGACCTGCCGAGCGGTCGGCGGCTGCGGATCGCGTACGCCCCGGGTTCGCCCCCGCGCGCCCGAGCGCGGATCCAGGAGCTCTTCGGCCTGGCCCGCACGCCGCGCGTCGCCAGGGGCCGGCAGGCGGTCCTCCTGGAAATCCTCGCGCCGAACCAGCGTCCGGTGCAGCTCACCGACGATCTGGAGGGCTTCTGGTCGCGCCTCTATCCGACGCTCAAGCGCGAACTGCAACGGCGGTATCCGAAGCACGAGTGGCGGTAGCCCCAGAAACAAGCAACAACCCGAACTGAGTACCGCTCCACGGAAGTCGGTTCGACGCGGGCGAAATTTGAGATTTGAGATTTGACTTTTTGCGATTTGAAACTCGGCCCGGCCGCGTGGGTCGAATGGGAAACTTTTGCATAGAGACGCGGGGACGCAGAGGCCGGGCGCCGAGTTCAGCGTCTTCCCCCCCCCGCTCCATCCCGCCCTTGCCGGTCGTGCCCCGCGCGGGTATCATGAGGGGAGAGCGCCGTCGCTCCGCCCCAACCGGAGAACTCCACGAGGTGCTGCCCATGCGTCGACTCCTCGCTCGACGTCCCCCACGCGGGGCGTCGCAAACCGAGTACATCGTCATCGTTTCCCTGGTCGCCATCGCCTGCGTCCTCGTCGTCACGGTGTTCGGCCGTGCGATCACCGACCTCTTCAAACGCTCCACCGCCGCCCTCAACACCGGCTCCGTCCTGGCCGTCACCTCCGAGCCGGGCGCGGTCCTGAATCGCACGCCCGTCCTCGGCATCGGGGAGAGCGGCCGCGTCGAGCCCTTCACCGGGACCGTCGTCGTCGTCCCCTCCGACACCTCCCGGTTCGATCGCCTCGCGAACGGCAACGGCTTCACGGCCGACGAGCTGCGGCAGGTGCGAAACGCCTTCTACGGCCTCCCCCCCGCGTACCAAAACGTACCCATCGCTTCCCTGAACCGCCACCCGGGCCCCCACCCCGGCGTCGCCTTCTTCCGGTCCGGCGACAACACGGTCAACTTCTCGGACAGCGTCTTCGGCGCGGGCCTCGACGCGCTCAACCAGACGATCGCCGACCGCGGCGGCACCCTGCGGTATACGCCCGATCGCATTCTGTTCCATGAAATGTCCCACGCGCTCCACCACAACGACCCCGCCCTTGTCCAGACCTTCCTCGATCAGTCCTTCGCCGACAAGGAGACGAAGCGCGCCGAGCTGGAAGGCAAGCTCCAGACCCAGCGCGACCTCATCACCGCGCTCGAGGCGGATCGTGACGCCGGCACCATCACCGCGGACGAATTCCGACGCCGGCGAAACGAGGTCTTCGCGGAGGAGAGCCGGCTCATCGAGTCTTACGGCTACCCGAGCCGCTTTCCCGGCGATGTCCACTCCTTCAAGAACGAGCGCGAGTATTTCGCGATCACCGCGGAGCTGTACAAGTACGACCGGCCCCGTTTCGAGCAACTCGTTCGGAGCGGGACGATCACCGCCGACGAGGCACAGTGGTTCGCGGACCACAACGCGACGTTCAACTGACACGGTCGCTTGCGGGGGAGTCCTCCGATGTTGAAGCTGCTCATCTGCCTGGCCATGTTCCTCGCCGTCGCATGTGCCGGCGCTCACGCGCAAGACGCCCCCGCGGGGGACGGCTCCGGGGACGGGGACGCCTGGAAGGAGGTCCGGCCGGGTAAGACCACGGCGGCCGAGCTGATGAAGCTCGTCGGCGAGCCGACGCGCAGGTTCAAGGCCGACGTGCCGCGCGACGGCTACGACTACGTGCTCGAGGACCCGTGGTTCCGGGACAATCCGCTCACCTCGCCGCCGGACCCGAAGGTTCCGCGCGTCAAGGCCGAGGTGTGGGTGTACACCCCGAAGCCCGACGCCGGCGCGGACGCGCGCCGCCCGGTCAAGGATACGCGGGCCGTGCTCGTCGAAGGCGTGCTGCGCTACGTGCGCACGTGGCCGCGCGCGGGAGAGACGACCCTGCCGGCGGCGAAGGAGCGGTACGGCAAGCACCCGTTCAAGGCGGAGCGCGAAGTGCTGGACGCCGACATCCTCTGGAGCTACGCCGAGTACGCGTGGCGGCAGGTCGGCGTGGTGCTCCTGGCCGTGGCGAAAGGCGACGAGGATAGCCGGCCCCTCACGATCAAGCTCCTGGTCCCCGCGGAGGGAAAGGACGACGGCAAGGGCGACAAAGCCGGCGGCAAGGGCGGGGAGGAGGGGCGGTAGGCGCATGGCGCTCGATCTGGTGGCTGAGATGGAGGGTTTGGTCCGAGGGCTTGCGTCCCAGCGCATCGAGTACGCCCTCTGTGGCGGCTTGGCGGTCGCCGTACACGGGGTCGCGCGGGCAACCAAGGACATCGACATCCTGATTCGCCCCGAGGATGAGGAGCGTGCCCTCGCCGCGGCCGAAGCTCTCGGGTTTACCGAGCGCGCGCTTCCCATGACCTTCGGCGCCGGGACACGCCAAGAGCGTCGAGTCCGTCGAATCTCGAAGCTCGACGGGGCAAAGCTCCTGACCGTGGACTTCCTGGTCGTGACGCCCGTCCTCGAGGGTGTCTTTCGAGGCCGCGCGACCTACGACTGGCGGGGAACGCCGTTGACCGCCGTGTCGCGCACCGGGCTGATCGAGATGAAACGTCTGGCCGGACGCCTGCAAGACTTGGCGGACATCGACCGATTGGAGCGATCGGACCCGGATGCGTAGCAAGCCTGTGGACATGTCGTCGGACGCGATCTCCGCGCGCTTGGAGGAGGTGCGAGCGCTCTACCGCCTGTGCGTGTCCCTGGGCGAGGCGCGGCTCGGCGGCGCAGCAGCCCCCTTGGCTCCGGCGGCGACCGAGCAAGAACCCGGGCCGGGCGCAAGCCCAGACCGTCCGCCCTTGACCCCTCGGGACGTGAGCGAATAGGATCGCGATCATGAGCACGCCTCGTCGCTACCTCAAGGGGCTGCCGGGCTGCCTCTGGCTGGTCGCGTCCCTGTTCGCCACCGGCTGGGGCACGATCGACTGGCTCGCCTGGGCTGCCGTCGCCGATGTGCGGGCCGAAGCCGCCGCGGCCCGACCGCGGGCCGAGCGCGCTCTTGCCGCCGCGGACGCGCGGATCGCGGAGGCGATGCGTTCCCCCGAGGCCGGAGCGCCCCCCCGACTCCCCGCCAAGTACGGCAACGCCCTTCGTGCCCGCCTCGACTCCCAGCACGCGAGCCTTGCCGCCGCGGACCAGGACTGGGCGGCCGCGGAGACGGCGCTTCTCGACCGGAGCGATCGCCGTCGCGCGGAGGCGCTCTTCCGCAGGTGCGCCGAGATCTGGGACCTGCAGGTCGCGGGAGCCGTCGTCGGCATCGAGCAGGAACTCGAGGACCTGCTCCATGCCGCGGCCGCGGCGCGCGAGACGCTCGACCGCTTCGAACCGGAGGCGGCCCTGTCCCTCCGGCATGTCGAAGAATTGGAGGCGCGCGAAGTGCCCGGGCTCCGTACAAAGTACGCCCTCCCGGAGGCCGACTGCCGGTTCCGCTTCCCCGAGGCCCACGCGCTCCTCGCCGACGCGCGACGACAACGCGAAGACGCCCTTCGCCTGCTCGAGCCCCCGGCGGAGACCGAGGCCTCGCCCGACCCGCCCGCGGCCCTCGCCGTCGCGAACCAGGCCCGCGCGCTGCTCCAGGCCGCGCGCTCCGCGGCCGACAAGCGCATCGAGGGCGCGCGGCTCTGCAACGAACGCTACGACATCCTGCGTGCCCGGATCGCGGAGGTCCCCGCGAAGCGCGCCGCGGGCGAGGCGGCGGTTCATGCCCTCGGAGCGGAGTTTCTCCCGCGCTACCAAGAGGGGCTGCTGGAGCGCATCGCCGGCACGCCGGCCTTCCTCGCGGAGGTCGAGAAACGCTTCGTGGCGGAGATCGAGCGCTACAAGGCGCAGGACTTCGGCGGCGCGCTCGCGTTCCTCGACGAAGCCCTCGCGCTCCTGAGCCGCGCGGACGACGACCTTTCGGCCGCCCCCTTGCTCCTCACGCGCCTCCGGAACTGCCGTGCGGGGTTCCCCTCGCTGCTGGAGCGCGCGAGAACGGCCGTTGCGCAGTCCCAGGCCTACGTGCGGGCGCACGCCGGAGACGTCGGCGGCGGCGTGGCCGACGGCGCGCGGTTCCTCCCGGCGGCCCTCGAACGGGGCGGTCGGCAGGAATGGCTGGAGGCGTATGCCGAGGCGGAGCGGGCGTTGCGGCAGGCGAACGACGGCCTGGCGTCCGCGACGAGGCTCGTGGCCGCGGCGGAGCGGGCGCGCGAGCTGGCCCGCCGGGCCGAGCGGGAGCGGCTCGAGCGGGCGGAGCGCGCGGAACGAGACCGGGCGCGGGAACGCGCGCGGCGCGACGCGGACTCCCGAAAGTCGTCCTTCTCCTCCCGCTCCTCCAACAGTTCCCGGAGCTCGAGCGGCGGAACGCGGTCGCGCGGGTCCTGGGGTTCGAGCGGTCACGGCTCGGGGTGGTAATCGGAGCGGCGCGAAGCGCCCGCGCAAAAATAACTGCGCAGACTCAGACCTCGAGGCTCCTGGGGGCGCGGCCCTCTGGCCCGCGCCCCCAGGCATCGGTCGGTCCACGAAAATGTGAAGTAATTCTTACGCGGGCGCGAAGCGTGGGCAATCTCTACCTTTGGCTCGGGCTGACCGGGCTCGTCGTGTACCTGCTCGATCTGTTTCGGGTGCCGGGGCGCCTGCTCGGGTCGACGGAGTTGCGGCTTGCGCAGGTCGCGCACTCCGGGTACGCCGCGGTTGCGCGGGCCGACCGGCGGCTGCGCGGCGGCCCGCCCTCGGCGTGGGAGCTGACGAAAGGCTGCAGGCTCCACATCGACGAGGGGCACGGCGGCTTCGGCACCGCGTTGATCGCCGGCTGCGACGCGGGGACGGAGGCAGGCCGCGAATTCGAAGTGGTCGGCTCGCGGTGGGCCTCGCAGCGCGTCGCGGACAAGGGGACGGCCCAATGGCGGGAGTTCGCCCTCGCTCGCGGCGAGGAGACCTGGCTGCTCGTCGCGCTGAAGTTCATGAACAAACTGGTCCTGATGCGGCGCATCGGACCGGGTGAGTTCGCGCCGGGGCTGAGCAGCGAGGCCGACGTGGAGCGCTTCGTCCTGCGGCTGAATCGCGCGGGGCTGACGTTGGAAGGGGGGCCGGACGCGGAGGCGCTCACGGTCGGCCGCGTGGGTCCGATCCGCTACGCGAACGAGGACTGGCCGGCGCCGCACGGCGGCGCGAACGGCGCGGCCGAGAGTTTCCTGGCGGGGTCGACGGACAAGTCGCGCCACTTGCTCGCGCGCAAGGAGCGGGGGCGGCTCCGGCTCTGGTACGGCCGCGTCGTCGACGAGCGCGCGATCCTGGTGCGGCTGCCCGCGGAGGCCGGCGCATGAACCGCCCGCGCCGCTACCTGAAGGGACCCGTCGGCTGCTTGTGGCTCGTCGTGTCGCTTGTCTCGGCCGGCCTCGGCGCGTCGAGCTGGCTGCTGTGGCGGGAGATCGCGGGGCTACGCGAGGAGGCGGCTCGAGCGCGGGCCACGGCCGAGTCGGCATTGACGAGCGCGGCGGCCTCGGTGGGGGACGCGACGCGGACGCCCGCGGCCGGTTCGCCCCCCAAGCTGCTGCCGAAATACGCGTCGGCTCTTCAGGAGGACCTCGAGTCGCTGCGACGGGCGCTGTTCGACGCGAACTCCCTCTGGGTGCGGGGGGAGGAGGGGTTTCGCGCGCGCCGCGAGCCCGACGTGACGCGTGCGGCGTATGCCTTGTGCGCTCGGAGTTTTGCGGGACAGGTCCCCCTCGGCGAGGCCCTGGAGGCGCGCGTCCGGGACCTGCTGGGCGCGGGTGCCGCGGCGCGCGCGGCGTTGTCGCGCTACGAGAAGGAGTGCGGCGCCGCTCGTGAGCACCTGGAGACCGTCGAGGCGCGCGAGGTCCCCGGGCTGCGGCAGAAATACGGGCTTGCCGAGGCGGCGTGCCGGTTCCACGTGCCCGAGGCCCGCGAACTGCTTGCGGACGCGGCGAAGCAGCGCGACGGGGCCGCGGCGCTGCTGGAGAGGAAGGTCGCGCCCTACGGGCTCGCGGACGAACCGGAGGCGCGGCGGGTCGCGGAGCGCGCGTGTGACCTGCTGGGCTCCGCTCGCGCCGCCGCCGACCAGCGGGTCGAGCGCTCGCGCCAGTGCAACGAGCGCTACGACGACCTCAAAAAGCGCCTCGTGGGTTGGCCGGCGAAGCGCGCCGCCGGGGAGGCCGCGGTACGGGCGATCTGGGCGGAGTTCCTGCCCCGGTACTGCGCGGGGCTGGCCGAGCGGATCGCGGCCACGGACCCGATCCGGCCGGAGGTGGAGAAGCGGCTCGCGGCTGAAGCGGAGCGTTACAAGGAGCAGGATTTCGACGGCGCGCTGAAGCTCCTCGACGAGGCCTTGGCGGACGCGACCCGCGCCGAAGCGGAAATGGAAGCCGCGCCGTCGCTGCTCTGCGACTTGCACGCGGCGAGAAACCAAATCGGGGAGCGGCTCGCGGCCGCCCGTGCGGCGGTCGAGCAGACGCGCGCGTGCATCCGCGACAATGCCGCGGATGCCGGGACGGACGTGTCCGACGGGGCCGGCCGGCTGGAGGACGCGGAGGCCTTGCGCGGGCGGCAAGAGTGGCTCGAGGCCCTGGCTGCCGCGGAGGCCGCCGAGCACGAAGCGGAGGCCGGGCGCGTGCTCGTGAATCAGCGCGTGGCGGACGCGGCGCGGCGGCGGGAGGAGGAGGCGCGCGCCCGGCAGCACTCGAGCTCCTCGGACACGAACTGGTCCTCGTCGGACTCGGGGAGTTCCGGCGATTACGGCAGTTCCGGCGGCGGCGGGTCGAGCGACTCGGGCGGCTCGTGGGGGGACAGCGGGTCGGACAGCGGGTGGTGAAGGACGCGCGTGGCGACGGCCGGCAGGTGGGCTGTAGCTTCGCACGCGTGTCAGTCAGCGAAAAGCCCTCGCAGGGGAGAGCGTACGAGGCTCTCGTCAATCGGTCAAAGTTCATTTTGCCGGTCGAGGACCTTGTCCGCGTCCAGACGACCGCGCGGTCCCAAATCCCCTGGACGCGCATGAAGATTCTTGCTAGCATTGCCGGCCCGTGACTGAAAATGCCCGCTTCGAAAGGATGTCTCGCTGCCGGCTCTGCGCAATCGACTGGGAGCGCCGGGTGTGTCGATCGAGGATCGCGTCGCGGCGCTGGAAGAACTCTTCCACAGGCCCGATCGCAGCTTGGCCGAGTGCCTCGTCGCGGCGTTGGAGCGGGGCGACTTGGAATCGGACTGGCGCGACGTCCTGCTGTTGGGGGCGGAGTGTGTGGAGGTGCGGGCGGTGTCCCTCCGTGCTCGCCTGGGGCGAGCGCTTCGCAGGCATTGCCTCTGCCTGCGCGACGACTCGCGCGCGAAGGCGGTCGGACCCTTGTGCGCCGGCTTGCGGCGATACGCGTCGTTGATGCCTCTCGCCGAGCTGCCCTTCTGGCTGGAGTTCCTTCGGCCGGAGGATAGGGTGGAGACCCGTCAAGTCGCGCTCCAGTCCCTGGTGAATGTGCTCGCGACCGAGGGCCCTCCTCCGGCCAGACCAGACCTCGCCCGAGTACGTGCCCGCGTTCTGGAGCTCGCGGAGAAGTTTCTGGACCCGGAGCTTGTCGGCACTCCTGAAAATGCAGCCTTGGGTCTGAATGCGTTTTGCGCTGCGGCCGCGCTCGCGGAGGAGGGCACAGTCGCTCTGGCGCGGAAGCTGGTCGAGTTGCGACGACCCTTCCTGCTTCGGCAAGCCGTGCGCCTCCTGGAACCGGTTGGCAAGGAATGGAAGCGACTCTCGAAGGAGGGGCGGTGTGCGGCAGGGGCGCTGCGAGTCGTGCGTCGTGTGGTCCGAATGCTGAGGGCGGGAGGCGGGTCGAAGTAGGGCTTGCCGAGCGGTAGGGGCACGGCGCTGCCGTGCCCTCGAAGCGAGGCATCGTAACCGGCCGTGCGCGACGTCGGCGGCAGTTTGAACCATGCCAACCTTTGCTCATGCACGCGACGAGGAGCAGCCGTGAGCAGCTCAGCGACCAGTACGCGCAGATCCAACGGTTCCGCGACCTTTGAGCTGCTGACCGGCAATACCCCGTTCCCATGGCAGGAGCGGCTCCTGGGGGAGTTTCTCGAAGGGCGATTCCCGCCCTGCTGTGATCTACCGACGGGGCTCGGAAAGACGAGCGTCATTGCCTTGTGGATGATCGCGTTGGCACAAGAACCTACGCGCGTCCCGAGGCGCCTCGTGTACGTCGTGAATCGTCGGACTGTCGTAGATCAGGCTACGCGCGAGGTGGAGACATGGCGTCAGCGCCTGAGAGACGAAGCCACACTCTCGACCTTCGCGGACCGCTTGAAGGACCTCTGTACTCAAGCGCATCCCTCCCCTTTTGCGCTCAGTACCCTTCGGGGTCAGTTCGCGGACAACGGAGAGTGGCGCTTGGATCCCTCGCGGCCCGCGGTGGTCGTGGGTACGGTAGACATGATCGGGAGCCGGCTCCTGTTCAGTGCGTATGGTCGCGGCTTCAAGAGCCGACCCCTTCACGCGGGCTTTCTGGGGCAGGACGTCCTTCTGGTGCACGATGAGGCCCACCTCGAGCCGGCGTTTCAAAGGCTCATTGAGGACATCGAGGCGGAGCAGAAACGCAGCTCTGAATTTCGTTCGTTCTCGGTTATGGCACTTACGGCCACGTCGCGCGGAGCGGGCGCAGAGGCCTTCCGCCTGGACTCTGTGACCGATGGCGCACATCCGGAAGTCTCGAAGCGATTGCGGGCGAGGAAGGGTCTCGTGCTTCACGAGGTCGAAGACGATACCAACGCGCCAGAAGAGGTCGCTCGGTTGGCCTTGGAGCATCTGGATTCCGGGCAGGCCATTCTGGTCTTCCAGCGGACTCTGGACGGCGTCGAAACGGTCGCGAGGCGCCTCAAGGAGGGCAAGCAGCGATGGCAGCGTCTTACGGGAACCCAGCGTGGACTCGAGAGAGACGCGCTCGCAAGGGAAGATCCCATCTTCGCTCGTTTCCTCCCCCCACGCGACCGGCAGCTCGGGGTGGAGCCGGCGGAAGGCACGGTCTACCTGGTCTGCACGTCCGCGGGTGAAGTGGGGGTCAACCTGTCTGCCGACCACATGGTATGTGATCTGACGCCCTTCGACAGCATGGCCCAGAGGCTGGGAAGAGTGAATCGGTTTGGGGAAGGCGATGCCCGCATCGATGTGGTCCATCCAAAATTCGGGGAAGAAGCAGCCGACGAGTACGACGAGCGTCGGCGCAGGACCTTGAAATTGCTGGATTCCCTGAAGACGCGCGGCGACTCGCGCCATGATTGCAGCCCTGCATCCCTGGGTGAACTACCGGCCGCCCAGCGACAGGAGGCGTTCACGCCCCCACCGGTTCTCGTTCCCACGACCGACATTCTGTTTGACTCCTGGGCCCTCACCTCCGTGCGCGAGACCTTGCCGGGCCGGCCCCCGGTTGCCGATTGGCTGCACGGGATCGAGGAGTGGGAGGCTCCCCAAACGCAGGTCGCGTGGCGCGAGGAGGTCGCGATCGTAGCCGGTACGCTCCTGGATAGCTACAAGCCCGACGATCTTCTCGATGAGTACCCGTTGAGGCCGCACGAGGTCCTCCGGGACCGCACGGACCGGGTGGTCAAGCACCTGAAGAGGCTCGAAAGCGATCGCCCGCCGACACCGGTCTGGGTGGTCACGGATTCGGGTTCGGTTACGGTAACTACCCTCTCGGAGCTACTTAGCGTGTCCCCGGAGGATGAGCTACGCGGGCGGGCGATCCTCTTGCCGCCCAGCGCCGGCGGCCTCGAGGATGGGTTCCTCCAGGGGAGCGCGAAGTACGAGAAGGCAAGCGCCTACGACGTCTCAGACCGATGCTACGATGAGCAGGGCGAGGTCACGCGCGGGCGCGTGTGGGATGACGCCACCCGGCCGCGCGGGATGCGCTGGATCCGCACGATCGACTCGAGACCGGATCCTGACGAGACGAACGGGACCGACGAGCGACCTTCGGGGCCGCGGTACTGGCACTGGTTCGGGAAATCCCGGAACGCGGACGATGACGGATCGCGTGCGGCGGCAGCCCCGCAGACGCTGGAGGAACATCTTGCGACGGCCGCAGCCCGCGCGCTGGAGTTCGTGTCCAAGCTCGACCTCAGGGAGCCGGAGGCGACGGCCGTCGTGCTCGCCGCGAAGTGGCACGACCTGGGGAAAAGGCGCGGGGTCTGGCAGCGCTCGATCGGAAACCGAGGGTATCCGGGCGTAGTGCTGGCCAAGTCGGGGAACGGACGCCCACCGACGGATCTCAATAACTATCGGCATGAGCTGGGTTCGCTGCTCGACCTCGAACAGGAGGCGGACTTCTGCAAGCTCTCGCCGAATGGCCGCGACCTCGTACGGCACCTCATTGCCGCGCACCATGGCCGGGCGCGTCCGCACTTCAGCCGCGATGAGTCGTTCGATCCGGAGCGTCCAGACCCAGCCGCCGTCGAAGTGGTCCGCGAAGCTCCGCGTCGCTTCTCGCTGTTGCAGCGAAGATATGGGCGGTGGGGCCTGGCCTACCTGGAGTCTCTCGTGCGCGCAGCCGATGCCCTTGCCTCGCAGACCGATTCTTCCGGGGAGCTGGGGGGCATACCCACTCCCGGCGGTGCCGGCGAAGATGGTAGGGCGTGAGCATGCCAGACGGACCTGCGATCAGCGTGGACGTGGATCCGATGAATCCAGGCCAGTTCTTCGGCGCGTGCGGACTGCTGGAGCTGGCTGACCGCCTCTGGCGTGGGGCCGAGGGGTGGTTCGAGACCAGCCGTTCGTTCGTGGTGAGAGCGCGGCATGTGCAATTCCATCCGGTCGACCTTGCCTCGCTCCTGTCCTCGCTTGCCGGTGCCGACTTGCACCAGGTAGACCAGAATGACGACTTCTCCTCGCCGATCCATCTCGGCAGTCCGTTCGACCTGCGCCTGGACTGGTGGACGGATTGGCGCGCCCGGGGCGATCGTCTCAAGGTCTGGGCCGGAAGCATGCGCGGGGCACGCATCGCACGAGCGATGAAGGCTGTCTTGGTCCAATCTGGGTTTCATGACCACTCGATCCTGGATCGCGCTATGGTCGTCCATGAGCCGGACGATCCCAAGCAGAAAGTTGAGCCCTTCTACTTCGATGCCCGGCGCGGCGCCAGTTCCCTGGCGCTCGACATCGGCTTCATGCCGGACAGCCTCAAGGGCATGACGACCGCTGCCTACCCTGCGGTCGAGCTCTTGTGCCTGGTCGGTCTCCAGCGCTTCCGACCTGCGGAGACCGACTCGCCCCGCGTGTTCGAATACCACACCTGGGGGCTTCCGCTGGACGCCCGCGTGGCTCCGGCTGCCGTTTGCGGTCTCCTTCCCCACGTCAACGCGTGTGGCTACCGATTTGAGAACGCGTTCCGGACCGGCCAGAAGAAACACAAGGCCTTCGTACCCGCCACCTATCGAGGAGGGATCCGATGAGTGAACCGCTGAGCCGTCACGACGACTGGTTGGGCGGCGACAAGGCCCCCGCGGCGCTGGTGATTCGCGAGTACCTCATGGCGGTCGAGGGGCACGACGGCGTGCTCTTCCCGGCTACTTTTGCCGCCGGGGCCGGCTTTCCGGGCGGCTACAACATCGACCCGGAGCAGGGCGTGCCGAATGTCTGTCTCATCGACAGCGTGGGGTCGCAGGCGAACCGGACGGAACCCCTCTTCGCGAAAGAGCCATACTCCAAGCTGGTTCCGCAGGTGACGATCCAGGCGGGTTCCAGGAAGGTCAACCTGCTTGAAGCGGGACACCGCGCCGGGGATGCGGTGGTGCGCTGCTCCGGCTTGGCCGTGGAGGTCCGGGCTGCCTTCGAGAAGGCGCTCGCGGGAGACGACGAGCCGCTGGCGAAGCTTGCGCCGACTTCGCTGGTCTTCGGAGTGTGGGACTCCCGCGATACCCAGGCCAAGAGGCCGCGGCTCATCGCCTCGACCATCCGCGCGTTCAACGTGCGGCGGCTTCGGCGCTCGGCGCAGTACATGCCGGCCGTGGAGTACGTCGAAGAAGGACTGCTCCCGGACCGGTCCGACCTGCGCGACGCGGAGGGGAATCTGATGAATGTCAGCGAGAAGCACCCGTACGCCAAAAGAGGATTCGTGCACGTGCCGGCCTCCGCATCGCATGGCGGTGTGATTGCCGACGGCGGCATCCGGCGGGACGCGACACTGCAGCTCGCAGCCTTAGGGCAGCTCTCGGCAAGTGCAGACGTGGAGAGGACGACAAGGCTCCGTCGCTACATCCTCGGCCTTGCGCTCACGGCCGTCACTCATCAGCCGGCGACCTATCTCCGGCAGGGGTGCAACCTCGTGCTCGATCCGAAGAGACCCCGAGAGTTCCAGGCAGTGTACGCTACCGGCGAACGCACATCACTGGCACTCTCCCACATCGAAGCACTGGAGTACGCACTGGAAGCTGCGCGCCTGTTCGGGGTCGGTGGGAACCGTGAGGTTGTTTTCGAACCGGACGCCGCGAAGAAGGAGATCGAGGAAGCGACGAGCGACTCGGCGAAAAAAAACTCCCGCGGCAAGAAGGCAAAGTAGCTGGAGGGTGTCATGCCTTCGCATCTCTGCCTCTCGATCCGCTTCCTGCTCTCCGAATTCCACGGCCGGCGGGAGCAACATTCGCCGGAATGGCCGCCGTCGCCGCTCCGGCTCTTCCAGTCGCTGGTCGCCTCCGCCGCCGCCCGAAGTCGTGGCCGGCAATTCCCCCCTTCGCTTCGGCAGGCGCTCCATTGGCTCGAGGAGCAAGCACCACCCGAGGTGGTCGCTCCGGCGGCGAGGGCGGCGGCGGGGTTTTGCCTCTCCGTGCCGAACAATTCCATGGACGTCGTCGCGGCGGCCTGGTCCCGGGGGAACGTCTCGGACTCCGACCCGGCGACTCATCGTACGATGAAACCTGTTCGCCCGACGCGTCTGCTTGAAGATGGCGAAGTGCACTACCTCTGGCTCTTGCAGGAGGGCTTGTCAAGTGCGGAGGGCGACCCCGTCGAGTGCCTGCGAGAGCTGGCGCGAGGCGTCGTAGCTCTGGGTTGGGGAGTGGACCTGGTCGTTGCACACGGGCGCGTGTTGTCGGAAGACGACGCATGCGCTCTTCCGGGCGAGCGATGGCTTCCGATTGTGGCGCCAGCGGAAGCCGGCCTGCGTGTCCCTGTGAAGGGGACGCTGGAGGATCTCGGTCGACGACACGCGGGCTTCCTGGAGCGCGTACGCGATGATGTGTTCCGGTCACCGCCTCCCCTGACCGCCTACAGACTCGTGGAGTACCGGCGCGCGACCGATCCAGCCCCACGCGCAGTCGGCGCCTTCTCCCTGCTCAAGCTCGACGCAAGCGGCTTTCGCGCGTTCCACACGCCTCGCAGGGCGCTGACTGTGGCCGGGATGGTCCGCCACGCCACCAAGCAAGCCGCGACCGCCTCGGGACGCCCCCACGACTGGATCAACCGGTTCGTGCTTGGCCATTCGAATTCGTCCGGCGGCGAGGGGCGAGAAGTGCGGCACGTGCCCGTCGGACCGCGTCGATTCGCCTTCCTCCCTGTTCCGAGCATCGAGGGCAGGGGACAGAGCAAGCCTCGCGTCGTCGGTGACGTCCGACGTGTCTTCCTGTCCTGCTACGCCGATGACTGCGCGGAGGAGCTGGCGTGGGCCAGGCGCACGCTCTCCGGCTGCGAATTGATCGACGAGGCCAGCAAGCAGCCCGTGGCGTTGCTCAACCTGCTGCCGGCGTCCGACCGGATGGTGACCCTCTACACCTCCGCCGCGGCGACGTGGGCAACTGTGACGCCCGTTGTGTTGCCTGGATTCGCCGGTCGCCGTGGGAGGAAGGTCGAGGAGCTCTTGCGGGAATCCATCCTCCAGGCAGGATTCTCCCAGGCAATGGCGGATTGCGCTGAGCTGGACTGGCGGGGCGTAGGGTTCTGGCCCGGGGCGGATCTCCCCTCTCACTACGGAGTCCCCCGCCACATAGCTAGGTTTCCACGCTGCCACGTTCGTATCACGTGGCGCGATTCCGCCGGCGCCCCAATCCCCGTCCCCGGGCCGATCTGCCTCGGCGGAGGCAGGTTTTTTGGCATCGGCCTGTTCGCCCCCATGGATCCGTGATCGCGAATCTGTGAGGAGGGCTCGCACCTCCAGGTGCATCTCAGACGTCCTGCTCCGACAGCCCGGCCAGCTTCAGCAAATGCGCGAGCAAGCCCCGCTTACGCGGGCGATTCGCGTGGATCGGAACCGAAAGGCGCACGACGCTCCCCTCCCTCCCGAAAATGTGATGGCTCCCAGTGACCCGCTTGAGGCTCCAGCCCTTTCGACGCAGGGCCCGCGCGAGTTCTTTCCCCGTGATGGCCTTCATATCGCGATCTCGACCACCCGTTGCTTCCGCGTCCTCTTGGCGGGCTTGACGTCCACCGACAGGCAGCCCTCGATCGCTTCGTACAGGTTTTTCAGCAACTCTTCGAAGGATTCGCCCTGCGTGGCGCACCCGGGGATCGCGGGTACCTCAGCCCAGTACCCCCCCTCGTCCGCCTCGTGGACCACGACCTTCAACTTCATGGAGAGTCTCCTCAAACCGATCGACCACGCAGGCGCCCGTCTTCGAGCCTGAAGCCGTGGGCATGGCGCCGCCGCACGTCGCGCGCGGATACGACATGGAGCCGGACAGCGAGCTGACCCCGGCTCACCACCCCATTCTACGGCGGCGTACGCCATCCATCAAGGCCCGTGCGACCTGACCGACGTCGACGGAGGTTGCGTCCGCACATTGCGCCTCGTGCTTTCAGGTCATCCGCGATGAACAACCCGGACGCTCCCCAGGTCCCCGCCCGCATGCTCAACGAGTTCGTCTACTGCCCCCGCCTCGCCTACCTCGAGTGGGTCCAGGGGGAGTGGCGCGACAACGCCGAAGTCGCCGAGGGCAAGTTCCACCACCGCCGCGTGGACGTCGAGGCCGGCGACCTTCCGAGCCCGGAGGAGGTTGGGGGCGCGGCCGAAGGCGAAGAGGCAGCACCCGAGCGCATCCACGCGCGCTCGGTCCTCCTCTCGTCCGCTGAGCTCGGGGTGATCGCGCGCATCGATCTGGTGGAGGGGGAAGGTTCGCGCGTCACGCCCGTCGACTACAAACGAGGCGCGGCCCCCGATCTCCCCGACGGGGCGTGGGAGGCCGACCGCATCCAGGTCGCTGCGCAGGCGTTGGTCCTGCGGGACAATGGATACGCCTGCGACGCCGGGGTGGTCTACTATGTCAAGTCCCGGCGCAGGGTCGAGGTCCCCATCGACGACGAACTGGCCCGGCGGTGCCGCGAAGCCGTCGCGGGCCTGCGGGCGCTGGCGGAGGGCGGCACGATCCCGCCCCCGCTCGTCAACAGCCCCAAATGCGTGCGCTGCTCCCTCGCCCCCATCTGCCTCCCCGACGAGGTGACGATGCTGCGCGAGGCCGTGGCGTCCGAACGCGACGTCCGCCGCATCTTTCCCGCGCGGGACGACGCCTACCCGCTCTACGTCCAGACGCACGGGCTCTCGGTCGGCGTGGACGGCGAGGTCGTGCAGGTCCGGGAGAAGGGGAAGGTCGTCCGCGAGGTCCGACTCCTCGACGTCTCGCAACTTTGCCTGATGGGCAACGTCCAGGTGACCACGCAGGCGTTGCGAGAGCTCCTCGCGCGCGGGGCGCCGGTCTGCTGGTTTTCGGTCGGCGGCTGGTTCCACGGCATGGCGCAAGGCGCTTTCCACAAGAACGTGGAGTTGCGGCGGCGGCAGTTCGCGCTCGCGGGAGACCCGGAGCGGTCGCTCGCGGTGGCGCGGGCGCTCGTTGCCGGGAAGATCCGGAACTGCCGGACGCTCTTGCGGCGCAATCACCCCGAAGAGCCGACCGCGGCGCTGGCGGAGATGGCCCGGCTGGCGGAGGCCGCGGAACGCGCAGCGTCCATGGAGACGCTGCTGGGCCTGGAAGGCGCGGCTGCGCGGACCTACTTCGCGCATTTCGGCGCGCTGTTGCGGGGCGGCGACACCGGCGCGGAGGGCGCTGCGGGTGTCGGGCCCTTCGACTTCGACGGGCGCAACCGACGGCCGCCCGTGGACCCGGTCAATGCGATGCTGTCCTACCTGTACGCGATCCTGGCGAAGGACCTCGCCGTGACGGTGCAGGCGGTGGGCTTCGATCCCTACCTCGGGTTCTACCATCAGCCGCGGTACGGGCGGCCGGCGCTGGCGCTCGACCTGATGGAGGAGTTCCGGCCCCTCGTGGCCGATTCGGTGGTCATCACGGTGGTGAACAAGCGCGAGGTGGGACCGAAGGACTTCCTGAGACGAGGCGGGGCGGTAGCGCTGACGCCGGCGGGGCGAAAGGCGATCTTGCGGGCGTACGAACGGCGGATGGACGAGTGGGTGACGCACCCTGTCTTCGGGTATCGCGTGACGTACCGGCGGGTGCTGGAGATCCAGGCGCGTCTGCTGGGACGGTACCTGGCGGGCGAGATTCCTGAATACGTGTCGTTTGTGACGCTGTGATTCAGACGTAGACCATCGCCCCGCGGCACGCCATCCATCGCGGGCTGCCCGCTAACCGCCTCCACGCGCGCATTCCTCGACCGTCACACCTCTCTTCCGCACCCCCTGGGAGGGTCCCCCATTTTCGGCACTT
>JACPWG010000088.1 GCA_016197205.1 Planctomycetota bacterium | reverse complement strand
GGGTCCGCCGCCGCCCGGGCCGCCCGGGCCGCCCGCGCCGGCCGCCGCACCGCCCGCGCCGCCGCCGGGCGGCCGGCCCGCCTTGCCCGAGCCGATCCGCCGGGCCCATGCGACCAGCTCCTCCGCGTTCTTGATGCGCACCCCACGCAGGTCGCCGTCGGTCTTCTCGGCCAGCCGGAACAGGTACTCGGCCGCCTTCAGAAAATGGTACCGGGCCTCCTTGGCCTCCCCCGAACGCCAGGCGGTGAGGCCCTCTTCTTTGTGTTTTTCGAAGTTGTCGAGCAGGAAGCGCATGGCGGGTCCCACCTAAAGCCAGGACTCGGGCGAAGCGTCGGAACCCTCACCTCGCGATCGGCATCCGACACCGGCAAACACAGAACCGCGAGCGTGAGCGAGCGGTCCCGCGGCGGGCGCAAACCACGCCCTGTTCCCTCTCGCTCAGCATGTTCGAACCCGCTGAGCCGACGCGCGGGAGTTCAGAAACACCACCGGGTCCAGTCGAGCCCTGAGTACCGCCCCACAGAATTGGGTGACCAATTTCCTCGGCGATTTCGGCCGCCTGCTTCGTTGCGCGCGCTCGACGGAGTTCGCCGGTACTACGCCGCGCTCGCGCGCCTCGCGGGCGGCCGAACTTGCCCTCGGCTATTGGTCACCGACTTCCGTGGGGCGGTACTGAGCGGTCGCCTGCCGGTCGGCGGGATCGCACGCGGGGAGGCCGGGACGACGCGCCGAGGCCGCTCCCTGACGGTCGCGGTTCCGGGTGCCGCGTAGGGCCCGGGAAGCAAGTGGCAGGTCGTACCTCCGAGGGCGGGTTCACTTCCGCAGGTCCCGGATCCGCTCGTCCGCGAGCACGGGAGCGAAGGCGGGCTCCTTGTCCAACTCCAAAAAATCCTGGAAGCCCTGTGCCGCGGCCGCTTGCAACTCCGTCACGGCCTCGTTCACGCGCCCGGCCGTCGCGGCGAGCCGCGCAAGCGTGACGTGGGGCGTGTACAGCCGCGGGTTCGCCTCCACGGCCGCGCGGCACTCGGCCGCCGCCCCCTCCGGGTCGCCGGCCTCCAGCTTTTTTTTCGCGACCTCGAGCCGGTCGCGCGCGGTCGTCACCGGCTTGCCGGCGGCCGCCAGGTACATCTTGCAGGTCGCGATGCCGCCGAAGCCGTCGTTGCGGAAGCGGTCGCTCGGCGACAGCTCCAGGAACTTCTCCCAGTCGAGGATCGAGGCGCGGTACTTCCGCAGCCACACGAGGCACGCCCCCCGCAAGTGCCAGACGTTGGCCATGGCGGGGTTTTTCGCCAGCACCGGGTTCAGGTCCTCCACGGCGTCCGCGTACCGCGCCTCGTCGAAGTACACGTTGGCCCGATTCCGCCGGGCGTGGGGATCGTCCGGGTCGAACTCGATCGCGCGGCCATAGGCCTCGAGCGCGCCCTTCCGGTCCCCCCTCTTCGCGAGCAAAAGCCCCTTGTTGTTCCAGGCGGAGCAGGACTTCGGGCTCATCTGGATCGCGCGTGCGATCCAGGGCGCGGCTTCGTCCGGCCGGTCGAGCTTGACGAGGACGTAGCCGGTGCCCGCCACCGCGTTCGCGTTGTCCCGCTGCAGGACGAGCGCCGCCCGGAAGTCGTTCAACGCCGAATCGAAGTCCCCCAGATTCGCGAGGGCGTAGGCCCGGGAGGTGAGCGCGTCGGGGTAGAGCGGCTGGATGGCCAGCGCGCGCGCATAGTCCGTCACGGCGTCGCGCAGCCGGTGCATGGCCTCGTGGATCCGCCCTTTCTGGAAGTGCGCGGCGAAGGCGCGAGGGTCGACGGACAGCGCGCGGTCCACGTCGCGCAGGGCGGCGTCGTAGTGGCGAAGGCTGCTGTGCGAGGCGCCGCGACTCAGGAACGCGTCGACGTACTTCGGCGCCTTTTCCAGGGCGCGCGTGAAGTCCTGGATCGCCGCCTCATGCTTTCCGTCGCCGGCGAGCGATTTCCCGCGCACGAGGTAGCCGGTCTCGCTCTCCGGGTCCACCTTCACGACCTCGGCGTAGTCCCGCATGGCCTCCTCTTTTTTTCCCAGGTTCTCGTCGTAGGTGAGCCCGCGGTAGAGGTAGGCGTTCGTGAAGCCGGGCTGCAGCCGCACGGCCTCTCCGAAGTCCGCGATGGCCCCCTCGTACTCCCCGATGGAGCGGCGATTGACGCCGCGCGCGAAGTACGCCTCCGCGTACTCCGGGCAGGTCTCGATGGCCTTCGTGAAGAGCTCGACCGCCTCCTTCCCCTGGTGGTGGACGGCGCGATCGAAGATTTTCTTCGCGTCCTCGCGGCGGCGCCTCGCGTCGGCGAGCTCGCGTTCGACGCGGGCCTTGTCGGCCTCGGCGCGGGCCTTGTCCACGCGGTGGGCCAGTTCCTTTTGCAGAAACCACGCCCCGCCCCCCGCGAGCAGGAGCACGCTGACGACGGAGACGGCCGTGAGCGCGCGATTCTTGCCGAGGCGCTTCATCATCCGGTAGACGCTGCCGGTGGGCCGCGCCTGGATCGGCTCGCCTTCGAGGTAGCGGCGAAGGTCGTCCGCGAGGGCGGAGGCGCTGGGGTAGCGGCGGGCCGGCTCTTTTTCCAGGGCCTTCATGCAAATGGTGACGGCGTCCCCGGGCGCCTTCGGGTTGTGTTTGCGCACGGGGTCGGGCTCGCGGTCGATCACCTTGTAGACAGTCTCGACGAGGGAGTCCCCCTCGTGCGGCGCGCGGCCCGCGAGGCCATGGTAGAGGATCGCGCCGAGCGAGTAGACGTCGCTTTTGGGGCCGACGGCCTCGCGATCGCCGTTCGCCTGCTCCGGCGACATGTAGGAAGGCGTGCCCATGATCGTGCCGGTGACGGTCATGCGATCCTTGGAGCGCAGCTCGCGCGCGAGGCCGAAGTCGGTGATGCGGGGTTTGCCCGAGGCGTCGAGGAGGATGTTCTGGGGCTTGAGGTCGCGATGCACGATGCCCTGGTCGTGCGCGTACTGCACGCCGTTGGCGACGTCGCGGAGCACCGCGAGCAGTTCGGGGACCGGGAGTCTGGAGGGTCCGAGTCGTTCGAGGAGCGTCGGCCCTTCGATGAGCTCCATCGTGAAGAAGTGCGTGCCTTCATGGATGCCGACGTCGTAGATGGGGACGATGTTGGGGTGGACGAGGCGCGCGGCGAGCCGGGCCTCGTTGTAGAAGCGCTTGACCTCGTGTTCGTCGGACGCGGGCGCGGAGAGGGCCTTGAGCGCGACTTCGCGGCGGAGGTCGGTCTGGTAGGCGCGATAGACGACGCCCATGCCGCCGCGCCCGAGCTCGCCGGTAAGGACGTATTTTCCGAAGGGCCGGCCCGCGGGGAGCGAGGGCTCGGGAGCGGCGGGCCGGCGTGGGGCCGCGGCAAAGGTGGGGTGCGGGGGGGCGTCGATGGAAGGTTGGGGCGGTTCGGTGGCGCCGCGTCGTGGCGCAACGGCGGCTGCGGCTGCGGCTGCGGCAGCGGCTACGGCCTCGGGGGCGAGGGCAGCCGACGGCGGGAGCGTGCGGGCGGAGTCGGACAGCGCGGGTGCGGGTCCAGGGCGGCGGCCGGCCTCGGCGCCTTCCGGTTCGGGAAGGTCCGGGCGACTGGGGATGGGCAGGTGGAGCGCGGGCTCAGGCGCGACGGGGAGCCGCGGCGATTCGCGAAACTGTGTCGAGATCTGGACGGTATCGGTCGCCTCGGCGACGGGGGGCGTGTCGAGCGGGGCATCGCAGGCGCGGCAGCGATGCGGGACGGGGATCGGATAGGCGAAAAACGTGTTCTGCGACCGGCACCCCTTGCAGAGCAGGATGCGCGTGGAATGCGCGGGGAGGGCGAGCCCGAGGTCGTCGGGGGCGAGCAGGTCGCGCCGGACGAGGACCTCGGGCAAGGGGAGGTACGGGGTTGCGGCGTCGGAGAGTTGGGCGACGAGGCAGTCATTGGCCTGTTCGGGCGTGAGGAGGCCGCGGCTCACCAGCTCGCGGGCGAGCACGGCGTCCGCGTGTCGCTGACGCACGTAGAGGCCGCGTTCGACGGGCTCGCAGCGGGCGAGGCGGCCGAGGAAATCGAGCACGGGCGCGGAGACGAGTCCGCGTCGCGGGAGGACGTCGGCGAGGCGCCGCGCGGCGGGGGGCGGGGCGGCGATGGCGGATGTCGTGGAGGGTGGGCGGTCCCGTTCGGCGCAGGCGAGGCGGAGCTGGGCTTCGGTGAGAAAGCCGCACTCGACCGCGAGGCGGCCGAGGAGTTCGTCGGCGGTGGCCGGTGTGGACAAGGGACCGGACATGCGGGACTCCGGTCTATTCCTCGCGCTTGAGCTCCTCCTGGATCTCGGCGAGCCCGCGGCGGATGCTCTCATCCACGCCCTTCGACTCGTCGTGGGCGGCCTCTTCGTCGATCATGCGGTCGATGTCGGCATCGGAGACGCCGGCCTCCGCGAGGTCGACGTCGGCGGAGAGGGAGGAGTCGGCGGCGCAATCGAGGAAGAGCTCCATGCGCTCCTGGAGGGACTCGGCCTGGGCCATGGCGCGCTCGAATTCCCGCTGGGTCCGGGAGAGATCGGTCGCCCCGTACAACTCGGCGATGGATTTGGAGATGCCCAGCATCGAGCGTGCGAACTCCGCGTCCGCCTCGACCTGCCCCTTCATCTGGATGGCGGTTTCCATGGAGAGAAGCTGCCGCTCGCGCAGCTTGCGCTGGACCGCGGTCTTTTTGAGCGCGCGCTTGATGAAGTCGAGCTGGGCGGCGTCGTTGATGCGGCGCGCGTGCTTGGCCTTGTCGACCCAGGCGCGTTCCTGCTTGTCGAGGTCCTTGATGCTCCGCCGGATGACGTTGAGCCCTTTGCGGACCTCGATGTCGCGCTCCATGCGCCGCTCGTCTTTGGACTTGAAGATGCCCATCGTTCACCCAAGGGGATCGGGGAGGGAGGGTCGAGGTCGTCGAGTATAGTCGCCGTCCGCGCGCCCGTCAAGGGGCGGACGCGGCGGGAGGGCCTGGCGATCTTCTTGCGTGCGCCAGGGGTTCCGCCGGCGTCCACGGGCCGCGGGGACCCGGCGCACGGATCGAGTGACCGTCCCGAGGCAACCGGACGGCGTCACTGGGAGAAGACCATCCTCTGGATTTTTCCTCCGGCGGGATTCACGAAAATGCTGAGGCGGCTTCGGGGGCCCACGAGGCGGAAGTCGCAGTCGCCGGCCGCCAGGTTGGTGGTTGTCCCGAGCCGAGCGCACGTTCCGTTCGGCAGGAAACGATACGTGATTTCGAACGGGGCCGGAGGGGGGACCGCCGGTGCCGGCACGAGCGCGGGAACGGCGAGTGGGGCCACGACGGGTCCAGCCGGCTCGTGCCCACCCTCTTCGCAACGGCACTCTCCGTCGAGTGGGATGAGCTCACCGGCGGGTACGTCAGCCCCTGGCGCGTTCGATGTCGCAACCCCGACAGCCGCGAAATCAAGCAGTCCGTTCCGGTTCGAGTCGCCGAAAAGCTGAATCGTCGGTGGCAGCGAGCCAGTCGTTCGGATGTGGACAAATTGTGCGATGCCGGAGGACAGGGCGAGCTGCCGGGCTTTGAAGAACTGTCCCTGGACGATCCGACCCCCAGCTTTGACGGCAGAGCCACGGAAAAAAACGGTCAGCGACCAGCCGCAACCCACCACCGCCAACCAAAGCACGGCGCAGCCGCAAATCATGCCGACCGGCAGCCTCCACGTGGCCGGCTCAGTCACCGGCATCGTTTTTCGTAGGCCCCCTGAAGGGGGTACTACAAACAGTGGGTGCTGCTCTCGGAACCTACTGTTCGTAGTACCGCCTTCAGGCGGTCTGGGCGCTGTCGTCGAAAAGTAGCCACACCCATTTCAAATTGCAAAAAGTCAAAATTCAAATTTCAAATTTCGCAGGCGGCTAGTTGGGACGTGGAGCCATGATCTAGCCACTTGCCGCCCTCGGTCGCGTTTAGCCTCTGTTCGGGTCGTTGTGAAATAGTGACTCTCCCCATTTATCCCCGGGCGCGAGCGCGCGCGCGCCGGAGGCGTTCGCGCACCTCGTCCGAGCCCATCCCCTCGTCGAGTTTCGCTGCCCAGCGATCGATGTACGGACGGTCCAGCGTGGGTCCGAGGCGAGCAACGAGCGTCGTGAGGTCCTCGAAGTCCCGCTCTCGCTGGGAAAAGGCCTTGAGCACTACGAGGTCTTCCGGCGTGCACAACCAAAGTGTTCGCCCCTCGATGGGCAGCGCGCGACGACGGTCCAGGATGGCCTGCCCAAGCGGCCCGATGGCGTCAAAGAGGTCGAGAAACACTCCATCCTGACGCGACCGGCAGCGAAACGCCCCAAACCGGGCGAGGTCTTCGCGAACGGCCGGCGCGTGGAAGCCTCTGGCTTCAAGCTCGGCCTGCAGCGAGTCGAGCTGAGCCGGAGGGAGCTCGCAGTACAAGTCGACGTCACGGGTCGCGCGCGGCTGGGCCCATGCACTGAAGGCGAGCCCACCGATGACTGCGTAGCGCAGACGCATGGCGTCAAGGGCCTCCACGGCCCGAAGCAGCGTCCGTTCCAGTTCCGGAGTCATGGCCCTCCGATCGCCGCCCGCAGCGGGGCGGCGTAGCGCTGGGCCTTCGCGGCGAGGTCGTCGTCCTCGTCGAGCCACGAGCCTCGGACGCCGCGAGCCAGGACGCGCGCCAACTGGCTGAGCCCCAGGCCGAGCCGAAAACGCTCTTCCGGCGTCTCCTGCTCCGCCAGCCGTCGCTCTTCCTCTTCAATCCGAGCGGCGAAACCGAGGAGTGCCTCGCGACGAAACGGCAGTTCCACGGCGGAGTCTCCTCAAAGCAAGGAAGGCATGGTCAGTTCCCAACTCAGGCGAAGGTCCGAAACCCAAACGGACGACGAAACCACCAAGCCACCAAGGCACGAAGACCACGAAGGACCGTCAGTGAGGGGGGCGAGTTTGGCTCGGCCGAAATGCGCCTTTGTGGTCTTAGTGACTTCGAGTCTTTGTGGTTTCGTCG
>JACPWG010000087.1 GCA_016197205.1 Planctomycetota bacterium | reverse complement strand
TCAGGGGCGACCTGCGCGCGCTCGGGTACTACGTCGAGGGGAAGTACACGCTCACCCCGCGGCTCCACGTCTCCGGCCGCTGGGCGCAGATGTTCTTCTCGCAGATCGACGACGGGCTGGGGAACGACACGCCCTGGGACCGGGACGTGAATCGTGCGCAGGTGGGGGTAGGCTACCTCTTCGCGCCGAATCTGCTCGGCAAGGCCGAGTACGAGTTCAACTGGCAGAAGGGGCACGACCCGGACGACGACCTGGCGTCGGTGTCGCTGTCGCTGTCGTTCTAGCGGGCCGGTTGACCCAAAGTCTCGCGCACTGGCGCCGTGAGGACAAGGGGTGCGCAGTCACTTCTGCGCGGGCCCTACAGGTGAAATGCCTGGATTTGTCCACGTCTGCGGTGCCGTGCCCTCTCGGGTTGTCCCGTCGGTGCAGGGGCGGACACGTCCACCGAAGCGCCGCGCGCGAAGGCGGAAGCCCTGCACCACAAGGGCTCGTGGCCGGCGGAGGAGCACACGGGGAAGGTCGCGCCTTGTGGCATTCGCGCGTTTGGGCGCCGTTTCGCAAGAGTCCAGAGGTTTGTCCAAGCTACTCTTCTGCGAGTCCCCGCACTGCGGGCACGGTAGCACCGTGCCCCTACGTCGCCGCCCGTCCCCTCACTTCGCGGATGCGGCGCGATTGCGAAGCCCTGCGCGCCCGTTGACGAAGTCTCGGCTCGCTTCCCGGCGGAGGCTTCGCGGTCCAGAGCCATGCCGCCCAACGCCCCGCCTGAAGGCGGAACTACGAACGGGGCCCCGGCCGTCGAGGACTGTGCTCGCACCTCGTCAACGCGCAACGAGTGCCCCGCCGGCGAACCTCGGACACCTTGGTCCCCGCAGCTATGGCGCAGGATGAGCCCTGTGCCGGCTCGCGCGGCCTGGAGGCCCGCGCCCCAGGCATCGTGTCCGCACTTCGTCAACGGGACGCTAGCGCCGCTGGTAGTGGCCGTGCAACGCCTGGTCGATCCGGTCTTCGGTTTCGAGCAGGTGCGCCCGGGTGTACTCGTCCAGCCCTTCCGACTTGGCCGTCACCTTGGCGATGCGATCCTGGAGGTCTTGGAGGCTGTACCAGGCGAGCGTGCGCGCGTCGGCCGGGTACTCGCTCGCGCCGGCGGACCCCGTGGCCAGGCTGATGAGCAGGCGCAAATGTTCGCGCTGCAAGCCGCGCCGCAGGCTCGACACGAGCGGCTTCCGAACGGTGTACGGGCCGGCGCCCGGCGCCACGTCCAGCTCGGTCCAGATGGAACCGCGAACCGTGGAGAAGAGCTCCGCCACGGTCATCGCGTCCTGGTCCGGGGCGATCTTCAGCTCCGCGTCGTGGATGCGTTCGACGGTCCACGGGTTGAAGAGGATGCGGAGCGGGGCGGACATGAATTGCAAGAGCTGCGCATGGAGCGGGAAGTCCAGCCGCTCGTTCGCTTCGTCGGACTCCCAGTGGTGCCAGCGGCCGGGTCCGAGGTAGTTGAGCAGCTCGGTCGGGTATTTGAAGGCCTGGTCGGCGAAGACGTTCTCTTTGAGGAACTGGAGCGCCTCGCGCTGTTTCGCGACGGGGACGATTTCGAAGGGGGGGCGGCCGTTCGGGTCGCTCCGGTGATCGCGATGCACGTACTGGCCGCCGACGAACCGGGTCACGTACAGGGCGTTTCGGTAGTACTCCACGAGCAGGGTCCCGAAGGCCTGCCGCGCGAGGAAGTAGTCCTGCCCCTCGGGGACGAGCTTGGTGAGGACGTCTTTCATGACCTCGTCCACCAGGGCCGCGCGGGTCTTCGCGAGGGCGACCATGTCGTCGCCGAGGTCCCAGCGGTTCGTGAGCGGGTCGGGGTCGAGTACGCTCGTGTCCTCGTCGGTGGCGAAGGCCAGCTCCTTCTCGGCCGAGCGTGCGGCGATCTGCTTGAGCATCGCCTTCTCGTCCTGGCCCGGGCCCGGCATCCGGTAGCCGTACTCGATCGCCCAGAAGTCATACGGCCCGAGGGCGATGCACTGGTAGTTCCCCTGCGGGACGCCCTTCGGCGCGTAGTTGATCGCATTGTAGTCCATCACCGAGCCCGAGATCTGGGTGGGCTTCTCGGCGCTGTTGATCTTCGCGAGGGACACGGTCGACGACGCCTTGAAGTTGTGGCGCAGGCCGAGGGTGTGCCCGACCTCGTGCATGACCAGCTCCTTCAGGAACTGGCCGATGAACTCCTCGGGGATCTTGCCGTTGGCGTCCTTGCGGACCCACTCGATCGCGGAGGCGAAGGCCGCCTGCTGGGCGAGGCCCTGGGCCATCATGCAGGCCGGGTGGCCGCGCCGCTCGAGGAACTCGACGAGCTTGGGGTTGGCGAGGATGCCCGGGGGCGGTCCTTCCTGGTCGTCGTCGCGCGGTGCGCCCACCCCTCCCCACAGCTCGAGGCCGGGGAAGAGGCGGGTCATGCGGTCGAGTTTCGGGTCGAGCAGGAAGGCGAGCGAGGACGTGCCGATCCGGCCGTGCTCCGCGAGCATGAGCCGCGCGAAGCTGTCGTCCACGATGATGTCCGCGTCGAGGATCTCGCCGGTCGTGGGGTTGACGCGGGAGGGGCCCATGGCGAAGGCGGACCCGGAGGTGATCCAGCGGATGAAGTTGTAGCGCACGTCCTCGGGGTCGAGGTTCTTGAACTCGTTGTCGTCGGTCTGCTGGCGGGCGACCATGGCGTCGACGAAGCCTACCTTTTCGTAGGCGCGGTTCCATTCCTCGATGCCCTCGCGGATGTAGCGGCGGAAGCGCACCGGCACGGTCTTTTCGATGTAGAAGACGATGGGTTTTTTGGGCGGGGAGACGTCGAGGTTGGGATCGAGCTTTTCGAGGTTCCAGCGGTGGATGACGCGATCGAAGAGGGTGCGGTCGTCGTGGGAGCGTGAGTAGTCCTTGATCGCGGTCATGAAGTAGCCGACGCGGTCGTCCGCGGCGCGCGTGCGATAGGAGGTGCGAGGGATTTCGGAGAGGCTGTAGTGGACGCGGAGGACGACGCCGCGCGCGTCGGCGACCTCGCCGCTGGAGCCGCCGCCGTGGCCGTTGTAGACCGCCTCGACGGCGATCTCCGTGTTCTGGGGGAAGCCCTTGGTCACGACCCACTTCGAGATGTCCGCGTTCAAGCTGTAGCCGCCGCCGCCGCCGAGGGAACCGGCAAGGTCGCCGAGTTGGGCGAAGTCGGACTTGAAGAGCGGTGTGGCGTCGATGACCAGGCCGCCGTCGCCGTCCTGGGCGAGGATCGGCGCGGAGTAGATGACGGAGGAGGTGAACGTCCGGCCGATCACGTTGGCGAGCGGAGTGCCGTCGGCCGCGCGGTGGCGGAGGTTCGGCCGGCGGAGGACGATGCGGTTCTCGACGCGGTCCCATTCCACGGCCATGTCGTCAAGCTGGAAGCCGGCGAAGTGCGGGCCGCCGGCGAGGCTGACGGCGAGGAGGAAGAGGCGATTCAGCTTGTCTTTGGTGATGTGGAGGTAGAGCGTCTCTCCGCGCTTGTAGAGGTGGAAGTAGCCCTCGGTGCGGTCCATGCCGCGGCACACCTCGGAGAGCTGCTTGAGCTGCTCCTGGGCGCCGGCGTAGCGCGGCACGGCTCCCGGCACGAGGCCGAGGAGCGAGAAGAGGAAGGCGGCGGCGAGGATCGTCGCGCTCGCCCCGCGGCGGACAGAGTACGGCATCTCCCGGTTCCCTTTCGAAAGGACGGAAACGAGGCAGGCGGGTGGTCCCAGCGCGGCGTTGCCGCCGCCCAGCTACGGCGGAACCACAGATTTCACAGATGAACGACGATTTCACAGATTCGTGATCTGTTGAGTCCGGTCGAAGCTGTGAAAGCTGTGGCTTCCGACGGTTTTGATCGAGGCAGGATTTGTCGAGAGAAAACGGGTTTCCTAGTGGCCCGTTGACGAAGTCCAGGCACGATGCCCGGGGGCGCGGGCCTCCGGCCCGCGCGAACGGCCGCATGGGTTACGACCCGCCGTGACAAGGATTGACGACTGTGTCCGAAGTTCGTCAACGGGCCACGAGAACCAACACGACAGGAAAGGGGGGGAGGATAGCAGCGGTGGGGGAGGGTGTCAACAAAAGATCGGGGGGGCCCGAAGACCCCCCCGATCCAGTGGAGGATTCGCTGGAGCTGAGAGCCGCGTCTCGGCGCGGGGCGAGAGAGGGCTATTCGCGGGCCGTGGGCCGCCTCCCGAAGCTGAAGTCCGCATCGATGCCGACGCCGAGGATCGCCTCGATGTCGAGGAGACCGCCGAGGTGGAAGCGGCCTTCCTGGCGATCGTAGTAGGCGGCGCCGCCCGCCGCTGCGCCGACGCCGAGCGCGGTGCCGGTGACGCCCGCGCGGTAGCGGATGCTCTGGTTCGTGAACGGGATCGGGATGTTGTACTCGGTCCCCACGCGGCCTTCGGCGACCCGGGCCTGCGCGCCCGCGCGCGCGCCGATGCCGACGCGGCGGCCGTCGTCGCCGACGAACGCGTCCGCCTGGGCGTCGGCGGAAAGGACGCTGCCGGAGCCTTCGACCCGGGCCAGCGGATTCACCTGATCGCCGAGATTGACCGCCACGCGTCCGCGGCCCACGCCGGCCGCGCCGCTCGCGCCCGCGCCCGCGCCGTAGCCGCCGCGCGCGTACGCGGTGCCTTCGCCATACACGAACTCGCCGTCGGCCTCGTAGCCGATGATGCCGCCCGCATTGGCTTCGCTGTGGGCGCGCGCCACGCTCCCGCGGACCGACGCCGTGTCTCGGGTGCCGTCGCCGTCCGAGTCGGAGACTTCGTATTCGTAATGGGGTCCGCGTGCATAGTGGGGACCGCGATCGGCGTCACGGGGTCCGTTCCCGCCGCGGATCGGATCCGCCGGCCCTCCCGTGGGCGTCGGCGTCCCGGGGCCGCCGGGGCCGCCGGGGCCGCCGGGCGTGCCTGGCGTACCGGGACCCGACCTGCCGCCAGGCCCGGGTCCGGGACCGGTGCCCGTGCCCCCGGGCCCGCGCACGCCGGGACTCCCCGTCCGCGGTTGCACGCCGAAGGGCTGGCCGTCCCCGCCCGCCTGCGGCGACCCCGCGCTCGATCCCGCCGAGGAAGCGCCGGAGATCTCCGTGTAATTGCCCGGCTGGGTCGTGACCGCGGCGACGACCGTGCCGGAGTTGAGGGCGTTCGTCGAACGAACGAAGAGATTGGAGATTTGACGACCGAAGAGCGCCACGCAGGCGAGCACGCCGATCGCGACGAGGCTCACCACCAGGACGTTTTCCGTCATCGCGGTTCCCGTGGCGCCGGAACGGCGAAGACGCTTGTTGGGATCCATGATCACCTCTGAATCTAAGGTTAAACCCGGCCGCCTGGACCCGCTTGGGCCGAGGCCGAACCGAGTGTTGTATTCGCGCGCCACGAAATTGGAGTGAGAGGGGGTCGTCGGGTCGTGTCACCTGCTTGCGGGAGAGAATGCCCTGAACGCCAAGCTATAAGCAAACCCCAGGCCCAACAGCCGTCACCCGCACACCTGCGCTAGTCGGCGCATGGATATGCGTTTGCGTTGAGTCGATCCCAGCGGCGCGTCGAGCGGGCCGTGGCACATGTTACGTTTCGTAGCATGGCGTAACACCCGGCCGCGAGTCTACTCGGGCTGCATTTCGAGAAGCACGACCTCAAATGCGCGTCGGTTGATCGTCCACACATCCGGGCTCGACTTCCGACTGGGGCCCACCAGCGACAGCGTGATGAAGCTCACGTCGTTCTCCAACACCGCACCCCGGAACTCCACGTCGCGTCCCCCCTCCCGCTTTCCCTGCGCGATCTCAACGAGGCCGTTTCCAGGGAACCGCTGGTTTTGAAGCGGCTGACGAAGCTCCGGCTCGGACAGCGTCACCTTGACATCCGCTTTCATGTCCTCCCGCAACAAGCGCATCAGGTCTTCCGCCTTGATGTCGGGGAAGCGCGTCTTCTTGAACACCTTGACGGCCATCAAGCCGAGCAGTTCTTTTTCCGCTCCCCACTTGAACATGGTCCCCACGATCTTCTCCGCCCCCTGGTCCTTCGGCTCCACGAGCACCCACGAGGCAGGATACCGGATGGTGCCGCGGGCCGGCGGCGGCAGCCGGAACTCGAGCAGCTCCTCGGCGTAGCGCTGGCCGGTCGCCGCGAGCGGCCGGAAGGTGATCATCGCGACCGCGAACTCCTCGGCCAGCTTCGGGTAGTCCGCCTCCACGGCGCGTCCCCAGACCAGGAAGAGACGCGCGCCGTCCTTGAAGGCGGCGAGCCGAAAAACAAACCGCTTGCCTTCGACCTCGGCCAGGACGAGCCAGTCCGGCACGGGGCCGAGGGGGCCCATCTTCGTGCGGCCGCGGATCACCTTCCACCCGGCCGTTTCGACGAAACGTTCAAGCCAGTTTTCGGCCGTGATTTCCCGAGAGAGGAGCGTGTGCTGGATCTCGATCTCCGCCTCGGGCGTCGCGCCGGGCGCGGACCGGTAGAGGCGCAGGCTGACGAGACTCTCGGCCGCCTTCTTGGGGTCGCCCGCGGCCTGGACGGCCTTCCACTCCTTGCGGATGAGGATCTCGAAGGAGAGCGAGTCGGCGTCGGCGGGTTTTACCGTGGATTTGTAGTAGCGCGTGGGGATGGTCGCGCGTTCGGGCAGGTCTCGCTCCGGGTCGGTCGGGAACGGGTACTGTGCGTCCAGCGCCTTGTTGTCCATGCCCGCCTCCGGGTCCTGGGCGAAAGTCGCCGCGGCCCCGCCAAGCAGGGCGCCGGCCAACAGGAAGATGGAGAGAGTCTTGAGGGATCGACGAACCGCTTTCCCTTGCGGCTTCACTTGCGTCTTCACTGCGCCACCAGCCCTCGAATGTCGTTGCCGCCTTTTTCCGGTGCTAGAACACCACTGCAACCACGGATTTGACAGTTTCCGCGGGATTCCACAGAATACGAGACGCTGCAGGCGTCGCTCTTCCGTGACAGGATCGTGCGTGAGCTCGCTTTTCCGGGCAGGAACTCTCAACTCGAAGAGTCGCGGTTCGAGCGTTGCCAACCGAGGGCGAGAAGGAACAGGGCGGATCGGTCGGCCGCGCCGAGACCGCTCCCTCACGGTCGCGGTTCCGATTGGCGCCGCCCGCGCTCACTCGCCGCGCGTCGTGGGCCGCCGACCGAAACTGAAGTCGGCATCGATGCCGACGCCCAGGATCGCCTCGATGTCGAGCAGACCGCCGAGGTGGAAGCGGCCCTCCTCCCGATCGTAGTAGGCCGCGGCGCCGGCCGCGCCGCCGGGCGAGGAGAGGACCGAGCCGCTGACGCCGCTGCGGAGCCGGATGCTCTGGTTCGTGAACGGGATCGGGATGTTGTATTCGCTGCCCACCCGGCCCTCGGCGACCCGCGCCTGCGCGTTCGCGCGCGCCCCGATGCCGATGCGGCGGCCGTCGTCCCCGATGAAGGCGTCGGCCCCCGCGTCCGCGGAGAGCACGCTGCCCGAGCCCTCCGCCCGGGCCAGGGGGTTCACCTGGTCGCCAAGGTTCACCGCGACGTTGCCGCGGGCCACGCCGGCCCCGGCACTCGCCCCGGCGCCGGCGCCGTTGTTGCCGCGTGCATAGGCCTGCCCCTCGCCGTAGACCAGCTCGCCGTCCGCCTGGTAGCCGATGATGCCGCCCGCGTTCGCTTCGCTGTGCCCGCGCGCCAGGCTGCCGCGGATCTGCGCGGTGTCGCGCGTGCCGTCATGGTCCGAGTCCGACACTTCGTATTCATAATGCGGGCCGCGCACATAATGGTGGCCGCGGTCGGCGTCGCGCGGGCCATTCCCGCCGCGGATCGGTTCGGCGCCCTCGCCGCCGCCGCCGCCGCCGCCGCCCGGCGTACCCGTGCCGGGGGTTCCGGTGCCCGTGCCGCCGCCGGAGCCCGGGCCTCGCACGCCCGGCCCGCTCGCGCGGGGTTGCGCGCCAGGTCCCGAACCCCCGCCCCCACCGCCGCCGCCGCCGGCGCGCGGACGGCTCGGCCCGGCGGGCTCGACGCTGAACGGAGAGCCTTCTCCGCCCCCGCCGGACGAACCGGCGCTCGAGCCCGCGGCTGAGCCGCCCGACAGCTCGCTGTACGCGCCGGGCGAGGTCGTAGTCGCCGCCACCACCTGGCCGGAGTTGAGCGAGGTCGTCGAGCGGATGAAGAGGTTCGAAAGCTGCCGGCCAAACAGCGCCACGCAGGCCAGCACGCCGATCGCCACCAGGCTCACGACCAGGACGTTCTCGGTCATCGCGGTGCCGTGGGCGCCGGAGCGACGGTTGGGCGGGAGCTGGGTCATGGCCGGACCTCGAAAGCGGAGACGGGGGGCGGGCGTCTCGGTGAGGCGCCCGGGCCGCACGAACCCGGGACAGCAGAAGCGTATCAATTCGGGGGGACCGGATTCAAGCGAAATGCTGCACGTCTTGGCAAAAAAAGACCGGGAGGTCCAAAGACCTCCCGGTCCGGGCACCCGGGGTGGTCAGGGCGTGCTTTAGTACCGCTCCACGGAAGTCGGTGACCCATAGCCGAAGGCAAGTTCGGCAGCCCGCGAGGCGCGCGAGCGAGGCGTAGTAACGGAGAACTACGTCGAGCGAGCGCAACGAAGCAGGCGGCCGAAATCGCCGAGGAAATTGGTCACCCAATTCTGTGGGGCGGTCCTTAGGCTCCGCCGCTACTCGTAGCGGCTGCCCTTCTTCGCGGCCTGGGCCTGCACCGCGCGCAGGACCGTGGCGTCGAAGGCGTCCCCCTCCGCCTTTTTCCCGTTCCCGGCGAGGAAGGCCGCCGCGCGCGCCGCCGCTCCGCGGATCTCCGTGGCGCTGTCGGACGGATGGGGGGGAAGGAACAGATCCCGGTTTGATGTGCGTTCCTTTCGGCCCTCGTTTCCATCGCACTCGGCCGGGGAATTCTGTATACTCCAGCGCGGACGCGCAACCCTCGGCTACCGGCCCTCTCCCGGCCAGCGGGCCGCCAGTTCCGCGAAGAAGTGGATCTGGCTGCGGATCGAGCGATCGAACTCGCCGAGGTGCATGCTCTCGTTTTCGCCGTGGGCCTTCGTGTAGGGGTCCTCGACTCCCGTGAGCAGCGCGGGCGCGCCGCCGAGGGCCTCGCCGAACGGGCCGGCGAACGGGATGGTGCCGCCGACGCCGATCATGATCGGCTCCTTGCCGTAGCCCTGACGCAGGGCGGCGGTCGCGGCGTCGAACGCGGGCCCGACCGGCTCCGTCATCCACCACTTCGCGGGCGCGTGCCCGTGCACGGTGAGCCGGAGCCCCCACGGCACGCGCGCCTCGAGGTGCTCGAGGAGCCGGCGCTGGACGTCTTCCGGCTCCATGTCCGGCACGATGCGAATGCCGACGCGCGCCCACGCGGCGTCGTTGATCGTGTTTCCCGCCTGCGCGCGCGAGGACGACTGGATGGCGTTGATCGCGAGCGAGGGGAGCCGCCAGGTCTGGACGAAGACGTTTTCGCCGCCGCCCCAGGTGTGTACGCCGGGGAGGACCCCGGCCTGCCGGCGGAAATCCGCCTCGTTCGCGGGCAGGCGTCGCGCGGACTCGCGCTCGGCCGGCGTGAGCGGCCGGACGCGGTCGTAGATCCCGGCCACCGCGATGCGCCCCTGGTCGTCGGTCAGCGAGGCGAGGAGCCGGCAAAGCCCCTGGACCGGATCCGGGATCGGGCCGCCCCACATGCCCGAGTGGACCGAGCCTTCGAGGGCGCGCAGCTCGACCTCGACCGTGACCAGACCGCGGAGCGTGGTCGTGAGCGACGGGAAGCCCGTGTCGAAATTGCCGGAGTCGGCGAGGACCATGACGTCCGCGGAGAGTCGCGGCCGGTATTCCTGGAGGAAGGCGAGCAGGTGCTCGGAGCCGACCTCTTCTTCCCCTTCGATGACAAGCCGGACGTTGACCGGCAGCGGCAGCCCCTCCTCGAGCCAGCTTGCGATCGACGACGTGTGGACGACGATGCCCCCCTTGTCGTCCGCGGTCCCGCGCCCGTACAGGCGGCCGTCCCGTTCGATCGGCTCGAACGGCGGGCTCAGCCATTTCTCCGTTCTGCCCGGCGGCTGGACGTCGTGGTGGGCGTAGAGCAGCACGGTCGGGTGGCCGGGCGCGTGCAGCCAGTCCGCGTACACGTACGGGTGGGCGTCGCCGAGCCTGAGCACTTCGACGTGCTCGAGTCCGCGCTCGCGCAGCAGTCGGGCGACCGCGTCGGCGGAGCGCGCGACCTCCGCGGCCGGGAAGCCGTCGAAGCTGACGCTCGGGATACGGACGAGGGTCTTCAGGTCTTCGACGAAGTCCGCGCGGCGGCGTTCGAAGCGCGCAAGCGCGCGGTCTACGGGCTTCGCCGTAGGCGTGGTCATGCGAGGAGCCTCCCGGTGGTGATGAAGCGGCTACATTACCCTGGGAGCGGCGGAGGGTAGCACGCGAGCCGGGGAGTGTCAAGCGACGCGGCAGCCGCGCGGTGCGGAACCGCGACCGTGAAGGAGCGGCCTCGGCGTGTCCGTCGGTTCCCCTGGGCTCGACTTCGCCGACGCGGGATGGACGGCCGGGGACAGGTCTACGAGAGGATGCGCGAGTTCGAACACGATCGCTAGTGGCCCGTTGACGAAGTCCAGGCACGATGCCTGGGGGCGCGGGCCTCCGGCCCGCGCGAACGGCCGCATGGGTTAGGACCCGCCGTGACAGAGTTGACGACTGTGTCCGAAGTTCGTCCACGGGCCGCTAGGAAGGACGCGGTGAGACCGCTCCCTGACGGTCGCGGTTCCGTGTGCCGCTCGTGCTTTGCGCGGTGTCGCGGCGCTCGTGCTGCCGGGTGGTGTACTTCACGGGCCTGACCGGCAGCCCGCCGAGGCGAGAGCGGTGGCAGTGAGTGGGAAGCGCCCATGCGTTCGCCACGCGGTAAGCGGTTGGTCGTTGCCGTGCTGGTTTTCTGCGCCGGCCTCGCCGTGATGACGAGCTCCTGGCACCTCGCGAAAACCGAGGAGCGGCAACGCTTCGTGCGACGGTGCGTCGACGGGCTGCGAGCCGCGGACCCGGCGGTCCGGGTCGCGGCGGCGCAGGCGCTCGGTGAGGTAGGTCCGTCCGCAGAACCCGCGGAGCCCGCGCTCGACGCCGCGCTCGCCGACCCGGACGCGGGTGTCCGTGCGGCCGCGGCGGAGGCGCTGCGGCGCATCCGGAACCGGATCAAGTGAGCGGTCCCGCAATGCTGATCGATGCGACGAGCCCGACGGCCGAGCCCGCGGCGGCGGCGCCGATTCCCGCCACGCTCGCGGCGGGCTTCCTCGCCGCGCTTGCCTCCGCCCTCCTCCTTGCGCTGTCCTTTCCGCCCTGGGACCTGGGTTGGCTCGCGTGGGTCGCCCTCGTCCCGCTCTTCGTCGGGATCGACCGCGTGGGGGAGAAGGCCGCCGTCGCCCTGGGCCTCGTAACCGGTCTCGGTTGGATGTCCATCTCGCTCTCGTGGTTCTACGGGATCTTCGGGGCGTCGGCGGGGATCCTGCACGCGATCCAGGCCGGGTTCCTCGCGTTGTATGCGGGCCTGGTCGTGCTCGGCGTGCGACGATGGGGACATGGGTTCCTGGTCTGGGGGGCGCCGGCGCTGTGGGTGGTCGGCGAGCATTTTCGGTCGGAGCTGTGGCCGCTGCGAAACGGCTGGCTCGGCCTCGGGTACTCCCAGCACGCCTCGCTGGGTCTCCTCCAGGTGGCGTCGGTGACCGGGATCTACGGCCTCTCCTTCCTCGTGGTGCTCGTGAACGGCGCGGCGGCGGCTGCGGTGCTCGCTCTCGCCGTGCGTCGACGGGGCGCGGTCCTCGCGGGTCTCATCGCGGGCGTGCTCGGAGTGGAAGGGGTCGGCAGGCTGGCCCTGAGCGAGGCCGAGGCGGAGGCCAAGGTGCGGGTCGCGTGCGTCCAGGGGGAGGGCATCGCGGCCTCGATGTTCGCGACCGCGATCCGCAAGGCGGCGGAGCGCGCGCCCGCGCCCGAGCTGTACGTCTTGCCGGAGTACGCCACGTTCAACCGGATGTCGCAGGGTTGCGAGCACCTCGAGGTGTTCGGGGGTGAGGCCCGGCGTCTCGGCGCGTACGTGCTCTTCGGCGCGACGGAGTCGTGTGCCGGAGACGGGCCCAGCGGGCTCGCGCTTTCGGGGGGCGCGAGCGGGGCGCAGGGCGCGTTTCGAAACACCGCCTTCCTCCTCGGGCCGGACGCGGAGATCGCGGGCCGGCAGGCGAAGTCCCAGCCGGTGCAGTTTTTCGACGACGGACTCCCGGCGGCGAGCCAGGAGGCGTTGCCCACGCCCTGGGGCGGCCTGGGCGTGCTCATCTGCTATGATCTCGATTACCCTGCCCTCGCGCGGAACCTGACGCTCCGGGGGGCGGGCCTGCTCGCCGCCCCGACCATGGATGCGCGGCATTGGGGTCCGGTCCAGCACGCGCAGCACGTCGCGATGGCGCCGCTCCGCGCGGTCGAAAACCGGCGCTTCGTCGTGAGGACCGGTAGCTCGGGCGTCACGGCGATCTTCGATCCCTGGGGCCGGGTGGCGGCGAGGCTGGATTCAGACGCGAACGGCGCGGTGCTGAGGGGTGAGGTTGCCTTCAGGTCGGACACGTCGCTCTACGTCCGCTACGGCTGGGTTTTTCCCTGGCTGTGCTGGGGCGCGGCGGGCTGCATGGCGGTCGTCGGGCTGCCGGCGCGCAAGCGCGCATAGGGTGTTCACCTGATCTGCTGAAGGGCGTGGCTGGATGCGAAGGCTCCCGTGTCCAAACTGCGGAAAGAGGATCGCGCTCCCGGAGCCCGCCGAGATCCGGAAGGCCGTGGCCGCAGGGAAGCTGCCGCGCTGCGGCGCATGCGGGAAGGCCCTTCGCCTGGGGCCGGACGGCGCGCTGGTCGCCGGCGCGCCCGCGCCCGCGCCCACGGCGGCGGCCGCGACGGCGGCGGGGCTGGATCCCGCGGTCACGCGAGCGGTACGCTTGCTGGAAAAGGGGACGATCGGGTTCGGTCACGTGCTCGTCCTGCTCAAGCTGCTCCAGGCCTGGGGGGGCCGAAAAGGCCCGCCGGAGTTCGTCTCGCGCTCGGCCTGGACGATCGAGGCCCTGCGGAAGCTCTTGACGGTCGTCGGCAGTCGCGGTGGGGACGGCGGGTGGCCGGACGAGGTGCCGACCGCGTCGGTCCCGGACCTCGCGCGCCAACCGGCCATCGTACGCGCCGCGCTCGCCCTCGTCCGCCGTATGAACACCGAGCGCGCCGCGCTGGGCGCCGACGTCCATCTCGACCACCTCCTCGACGCCCGCACTGCCGCGCACGCCTGGCAGGCGCTGCTCGAGGAAGTGGAGCGGGAGTCGCGCGCCCCACAGCCGGCGGCTGCCGCGCCCGCGCACGCCTACGCCGGCCCCGCCTCCCCGACGCAGGCGGCCACCGACGCGGCACGGACCGAGACGAAGCCGGGGCCCGCATCCGCGACCGCTTCCCCGAGCGCGGTCGCAGCCGCCCCTTCGAACGCCGGGTCGGTCCCTGCCGCGCCCCCGGCGGGCGGGCAGGGCGCCCCGCGCGAAATCGACGAGGCCGGGCTCGCCGCCGCGCGCGCCGAGCTGGACAAGCTGGTCGGCCTGGCGCCCGTGAAGGGCTCCCTCGAAGAGCTGACGAAGTTCCTGCAGGTCCACGCCCTGCGCCGCCGCGCCGGGCTCACGACCACGCCGGTCGGACTGCACATGGTGTTCCAGGGCGGGCCGGGGACCGGCAAGACGACCGTCGCCCGACTGCTCGGCCGCATCCTGCGCGCGCTCGGCCTGCTCGAAAAGGGACACGTGGTGGAGGTGGATCGCGGCGGGCTCGTTGCGTCCTTCGTCGGGCAGACCGCCGCGAAGGCAGCGAGGGCGATCGACAGCGCCAAGGGAGGGATCCTCTTCATTGATGAGGCGTACGCCCTCGCGCGCGGTCAGGGTTCGAACGACTTCGGCGCGGAGGCGATCGAGGCCCTGCTCAAGGCCATGGAGGACCGTCGCGACGACTTCGTGGTGGTCGTCGCGGGCTACCCGGACCCGATGCGCCGCTTCCTCGACAGCAACCCCGGCCTTCGTTCCCGCTTTCCCCGCGTGGTCGACTTCCCGGACTACGCGGCCGACGAGCTGGCCTCGATTTTCGACACGATGGCGCGGGAGCGCTCTTACGGGCTGGACGACGGCGCGCGCGACGCGGCGGCGCGGCTCTTCCGCCACCTGGTCGCGTCGCGGGACGAGACGTTCGGCAACGCGCGCGTGGCGCGAACGGTCTTCGAGAAGGCGATTCAGCGGCAGGCCGCGCGCCTCGTGGAGGCGGGCGCCGCGACGGACCGCGAGGCCTTGACGCGGCTGGTCGCGCCCGACCTTCCGCTGGCGGAGCTGGGGCTCGTCGCGCACGGGCTGGAGGACGTGGTGGGCGCCGCGCGTGCCCGGCTCGACGGCCTGATCGGGCTCGCGCCGGTGAAGCGCCGGGTGGCGGAGCTGTGCGCTTTGCTCGAGCTGCGTCGGCGGCGCGAGGCGAGCGGCCTTGCCGTGCACGGGCAAAGCCTGCACATGGTCTTCACCGGGAACCCCGGCACCGGAAAGACGGAGGTCGCGCGGATCCTGGCCGAGGTGTTGCACGGCCTCGGGTTCCTCGCCCACGGCCGGCTGGTCGAAGTCGCGCGCGCCGACCTCGTCGCCGGCTACGTCGGGCAGACCGCAAAAAAAACCGAGGAGGTCGTGAGGTCAGCGCTCGGCGGGATCCTCTTCCTCGACGAGGCGTACACGCTGACCGAACGGGGCCCGGAGGACTTCGGTCGGGAGGCCGTGGACACGCTGCTGAAGTGGATGGAGGACCGCCGCGAGAGCTTCGTCGTCATCGTGGCTGGCTACCCCGACCTCATGCGACGTTTCCTCGACTCGAACCCGGGGCTGGCGAGCCGCTTCCCGACCGTGCTCGAGTTCCCGGACTATTCCGAGCAGGAGCTGGCGGAGATCTTCGCGGGCATGGCGCGAAAGCGTGGCTACACCGCGACGGAGGAGGTCCTCGCGCGCGCTCGTCAGGTCCTGGCGGCGCGGCGGGCCGCCCGGCCGGCGGGCTTCGGCAACGCGCGGGAGGCGCGCGGGCTCCTCGAAGCGGGCGTCACCGCCCTAGCGGTGCGCGTGGCGGCGCTGAAGGATGCGGACCCCGCCGCGCTGTCCACGCTCCTCGCCGCGGACATCGACAAGTAGGGACAGTTGCTCCTCTTCGGCCCTCCGCGGCGGTGCGCGAAGTCGATGGCGCGCAGGCGCGGACGCCGGCAGGCGACCCACGGAGAAATCATGTCGACAGTTCCGACCCTCGAAGAGCGCTTCGTCGGCTCCCTGCTCGGACTCGCGCTGGGAGACGCGCTGGGCGCGAAACACGAGGGTGGCATCCTGGGCGGCATCCTGTGGGTGCTGGTCGGCGGGACGCGGGGGGAGAAGCTATGGTGGACCGACGACACGCAGATGGCGGTGGGGCTCGCCGAGTCGCTGGTCGAGTGCGGTGGGCTCGACCCGGATCGGCTCGCCCGGCGCTGGGCCGATGGGTACGAGACCTGGCGTGGGTATGGGCACGGCGCTCGCAAGCTGCTGGCGCGGGTTCGCCAGGGTGAGGACTGGCGCTCCGCGAACCGCTCGGTTTTCCCTGACGGCTCCCTCGGAAACGGCGCTGCCATGCGGGCCGCGCCGCTCGGGCTCTTCTATTACGCCGACCCGGAGACCCTCGCGCGCGCCGCCGAGGTCGCGGCGTCCATCACGCATGCCCATCCGCTCGGCGTCGAAGGTGGCGTCCTGATCGCGCGCGCGACCGCGCTGGCACTTGCGGAGGACTTCGAGCCGGGCGCGTTTCTCGCGGCGCTCTTGGCCGGTTGCCGGCGGGAGGAGTTCCGAAAGCGACTGGAGCTTGCCCGCGTCTGGCTGGGGGAATCGCCTGACCTGCGTGCGGTGAGTCGCGGGCTGGGGACCGCGGTCACGGCGCACGAGTCGGCGGTGACGGCCGTGTACGCCTTCTGCCGGCATCGGACCGACTTCATGGAGCTCGTGAAGTTCGTCGTGGCCCTTGGCGGGGACACCGACACGATCGGAGCGATGGCGGGCGGGATCTTTGGCGCCCGAAACGGCGTGGCCGCCCTGCCCGCGGACCTGCTCGCACGCCTCGAGGCCCGGGAGCGGATCGAGAGCGTGGCGCGAGCACTGTGCGCGAGCTCGGAAGCGCCCGGCCACGGCCGCTCGTCGGAGCGGGCACGATGAAGGGACGCGGAGCGCAGGGTCGAGCAGCGCTTTCCGCCCGGCGGCCGGCTGCCGGCGGCGTGGGGGCACGCAGACTGGAGAGTCCGCTTTGCGAGCTGGGACTCTCCATTCGCGGCACCCAGTTCGAGCGGCACATCCGGAGTCTGCGCGGGGAGCTTGCGGGCGCGGGGATCGCGCTTCGGCCGACCTTTTATTTGAGCACCGAGTATGGGACGGTGATCCGGACGGCGAACGTCGCGCTCCTCTGGACCGACGGCGTGACGTGGGGGCGGCGTCTTGCGCGGTCGAACGGCCTGCGCGTCCGGACGCCGGACGAGATGTTGATCACGCTCCGTCACGAGACCGGTCACGCCTTTTCGTATGTCCATCGCCTCTATCGTACGCAGCGGTTTCGTCGACTCTTCGGGGTCCGCGGGCACTTCTTCGGGACCTACCCTGAGGCGGGCTGGCGCCCCGGGCCGAGCGAAGAGGAGCGCTTCCGGCGCGGCGAGGTGATCAAGCTCTACGCCGCCCGTCACCCGGACGAGGACTTCGCGATCTGTTTCCAGACCTGGCTCGCGGCGAAGGCGCGAAACGGCGCCGGCGACGGCGACTTGCAGGCGGCGTTCGCGGACCGGCCGGTGATCCTGCAGAAGCTCCAGTACGTCGAGGAGGTCGTGCGGGCGTACGGCCGGCGCCCGGCGGCATGGGACGAGACCGACCTCGACGAGCCGTTTGACGAAGTGCTCTATACGGTTGCCGAGTGGCTGCGGCGCGCGAAGGACGGGGGCAGCTACAACCTGCTGCCCTCACACCCGGTCGCGTAGCAGCCCGTTGACCGAGTGCGGCCCCAGTCCTCGAAGGCCGTAGAGCCGTTCGTAGTTCCGCCTTCAGGCGGCGCGTTTGGCGGCATGGCTGTGGATCGCTCCACCGCATCCGTCGTCCGGCAAAAGCTTGTCCGCATGCATGGCCATGCCACCTGACGCTCCGCCTGAAGGCGGAACTACGAACGGTTGCCTCGGTCCGCCACCGCCGTTGCCGCACTCGCTCGACCTGGAAGCACGCCTATGGCCTCAGCAGCCCTTCGACTGCCTCGACCGCCCTTCCGAAGCGCTCCTCCCAGCTCCCCCGCAGCCGCACGTACTTTCGTCCCCGCGTCTCCAGCGCTTGCACGCAGCGCTCCAGAAAGGAGGCGCGCTCTGCCGGGAGATACCGCACGGGATCTCCCACCCACGGGACGTCGATGTCCGTGAGGAGGTAGAGGTCATACGAGCGGCGGTCGGCCTCGCGGCGGATCCATTCCGGACAGGCGCCGAAAAGGACGTCGCTCCAGATCGTGGTCGTCAGGAGGTCGGTGTCGCAGAGGAGGACGCGATTCGCGTCGCGGGCGAGGGCGTCTTCGGCAGCCATTTGGCCGCGGGCGATGCGCGGGATGTCCGACGGCTCTACCCTCCCGCCGCGCGACTCGAGCCATGCCCGCGCGTACTCCGGCACGCACACAGTCTCGAAGCGCTCTGCCAGCCGATGGGCGAGCGTGGTCTTCCCCGTGGACTCCGGGCCGAAGACGCAGACACGGCGCGCGAAATACGGCCGGACGCAGCGTGGGAGATAGGCCCAGTGCTTCCACGGGTCGGCGCGGATCGCCGTTCCGCTCACGGGGACGGCGCCGCGCGCGAGGTCGACCGGGACGAATTCCCCGCCCAGCACCTCCGCGAGTTTCAAGCCGTAGGGCTCGGACGCGAAGACGTAATCGGGCACGGCGGGGAGGATGCCGAGCAGGCTTTCGCGCCAGAGGTCCCAGAAGCGCGGGTGCTCCTCCGGCTGCTGCGGCAGCTCCTCGGTCAGGTGGAGCAGGCGGACGTCGGGAAAGAGTTCCCGCATCCACGCGAAGCGCAGCTCGCCGGGGATCGGCTCGCGGCGGAGCGAACCCACGACGACCGTGAGGTCGGCCACGTACGCCCGCGCGAACTCCACGAGGTAGATGTGGCCGAGGTGGGGCGGCATGAACTTGCCCAGGAGCATCCCGCGCCCGCGACGTGGGCCGGCGTCCGCCCCCGGGCAGACCGTAGAGGGGTCGGTCATCGTGCTCGTTCCGTTGAAAATGCGTGCCGTAGGTAGACCGCGAGGAGGTCCGCGCCCGGCGGCGGACATGCGAGCCCCGAGCCGTGAAGGCCCGCAGCCGCCCGCTCCATCCTGAAGTCGGCGCCGGTCGCCTGGAAGAGATCGAGCGTGCGATAGCTACCATAGACCGCGGGGGCGAGGCAACGACAGAGAGCGAGGAGGGCGGCGGCGGTGTCGGGGGCGGGCCGGGAGGCCAGGGTGGCCGCGACGCGCGCGTGCCACGCAGGCGCGGGGAGGGCCTCGATGGGCTTCCCGAAGGCGCGCAGGGCCGCAACGAGTTCCCCGAGGGAGAGGCTCCGCGGATTCGCGAGGTGGAAGGTCGGCGAATGCCCGCCGGACGGCGCGCGGAGGACGAGGTGTGCCAGGGCGGCGGCGGCGAAATCCACGGGCGTCACGTCGAGCTTCAGCCGCACGAGCGCGTCCTCAGGTAAACACCCTAGGGCTGCCGCGCCGCGCAGAAAGAGCGTGAGAAGCTGGTTTGCCGGGGCGTACCCCGTCCGGGAGTCACCGGTGACCAGGCCGAGGCGGTAGCAGGCGTGTGCACCGGCCGCCGCGGGGGCCGAGCGGACGAGGCGCTCGGCGGCCCACTTGGTTTGCGCATAGCCGCCGAACACGGTTTGCGTGCGGGCGAGGTCGTCGTCCTCCTCCATCGGGCCGGCGTTCCGGTCGGTGGCGACGAAGACCGAGAGGGTCGAGACGTGGTGCAGGCGCTTGGGCGCACCCGCGCCTTGCAGCCGAAGCGTCTCGCGCGTCCCGCCGACGTTCGCGGCTCGGAGGGTCGCGTAGGGGAGCGCGAGCTTCACCTGTGCGCCGCAGTGGACGATGGCGTCGACGCCGCGCGCCAGGTCTTCCCACGCGGGGGCCGCGAGCCCGAACCGCTCGCGCTCCAGCTCGCCGGGGACCACCGTCACGCGGCGGGTGAGTTCGGGCGGCGGCGGCAGGCCGTGCGCGGCCAGAGCCTGCCGAAGCCGCGCAAGCCCCTCGGCCGTGGTGCTGGCGCGCACGAGGCAGAGGATACGGGCCTCGGATCGGCGGAGGAATTCGTCGAGGAGCCGGCTGCCGAGAAAGCCGGTGCCTCCGGTGAGGAAAAAGACGCGGGGCGAGTCGCCGGTGAGCGCGGGGTCCGGGGCCGGGCGGGGGAGGGGCAGCTCCGCCGCTACTTGCGAAACGTCGCGGCGCAGGTCGTCCGCGGCCATGCCTTCGCCGCCGATGCCTTCGAGGGATCGTGGCGACGTCGGACCACCTCCGGCACTCGAAACGGCCGCGAGTTCCGCGATCGTCGGGTGGGCGAGGACGGAGGCCGGCGAGAGGAAGAGACCCCGCGCCTCGGCCGCGGCGACGACCTGGAGGGCCGCGAGGGAGTCGCCGCCGCAAGCGAAGAAGTCGTCGTGGAGGGAGAGGTCGTCGCGCCCGAGGACACCGCGCCAGATTTCAAGGAGGAGCGCCTCTTCGCGCGTGGAGGGCGGGAGGGCGGGCGGGCGGCGTGCCCGGTCCTCGGGAAGGGCGGCAAGCGCGGCGAAGTCCGGCTTGCCGGTCGCGGTCAAGGGGAGGCGTTCGAGGATTTCGATGCGCTGCGGCAGCATCCAGCGGGGGAGGAACGCGGCGAGCCAGGTTCGGAGGTCGGCCGGCCCGCACTTGGCTGCGTCCGCGGTGCGACGGAGGACGACGTAGGCGCGGAGGACGAGCCGAGACTCGGCTCCCGGTGAGTTCGAGGAGAGTATACGCGGGTGCACGACGGCTTGCGCTACCTCCGAGTGGCCGAGCAGCCGGGCCTCGAGCTCCTCCGGCTCGACGCGGAGGCCGTGGAGTTTCACCTGGCGGTCAATCCGGCCGAGGAACTCGACTTCGCCGTCCGGGTGCCGGCGGACCCAATCTCCCGTCCGATAAAAACGGAGGCCCGCGCGGTCGACGAAGGCCGCGGCGGTCAGGTCCGGTCGCCGCCAGTAGCCGCGGGCGAGGCACACGCCGCCCAGGAGCAGCTCTCCCGACTGTCCCGCGGGCGTGGGCCGCCCTTCCGGGTCCTCGACGCGCCACGAAACGTTGGGGAGGGGCCGCCCGAGCAGCGGCCGGTCCCAGCGCTCCGGGTCGCAGACGCAGAGGCAGGCGCAGATGGTGGCCTCGGTCGGGCCATACACGTTGACGACACGAAGGCGTCTCGCCCAGCGGCGGACGACCTCGGGGGGAGAGGCCTCGCCGCCGAGGATCAGCGTGCGGAGCGATTCCGGCATGGCAGCGGGCTCCAGCACGCGAAGCAGCGCCGGCGGGAGATCGAGATGACTGATGCGTCGTGAGCGTAGAGTGTCGAGCAACGAGCCGACCGAATGCAGGGCGGCATCCGACTCGATGACAAGCGTCGCGCCGGCGAGGAGCGTCGTGCCGAGGTCCGAGATCGAGGCGTCGAAATTCGTGGAGAGGTAGAGCAGCGACCGGCTGGACGGGTCGAGCCGGAAGGCTTCGATCTGGGCATCGAACAGGTTCAGGAGGCCGCGGTGGGTGACGGCGACGCCTTTCGGCCGGCCGGTCGTGCCCGAGGTGTAGAGGAGATAGGCGAGGTCGTCTTCCTCCACGGTCCGGCCGCTGGAGGATGCACCTGCGGTTGGAGGCCGGGAGGGGAGTCGCTGCGAGGCAAGGGTTCCGACCGCTTCGTCGGCGTCAAAGACCGCTACGCCATGGAACACGTCCGCGTCTCGGTGGCGCGCGAGTACGATCGCCGGTTCGCTGTCCTGCACGAGGAAGTCCAGCCGCTCCCGCGGCAAGTCAGGATCGAGCGGAACGAAAGCCGCACCTGCGAGCCAGGTCCCGACCAGCGAGACGACGTACTCAGGCGACTTGGGGAGACCCAGACCGACGACGCACTCACGACCCACGCCGCGGGCGCGGAGCCGGGCCGCGATCGCCTCCGCGCGCGCCAGCAGGTCCGCGTACGACAGCGCGCAGCCGGGGCCTTCGAGGGCGATCCGGTGCGCGTGGACCCGCGCGGCCTCGCGAATGCGACACGGGAAGGTGGGCGCGCTTTCGGTCATGCGACGTCGCTTCCCAAGCGGTAGCGGCGCTGAAGGCACACCGCCGAGAGCGCCATCATCAGCGCAGCGTCGGTGGCCACGCGTTCGCGCGTCGGCAGGCCCGGCAACCGGTCGAGCAGGGCGCGCACGCGCGCCGGATCGAGAAAGGGGACCACCGCGAGGTCGGCGCCGCGGAGCGTGTCCTGGAGGAAGCCCGCGGTTCGCGTATTGCCGAAGAGCGCGAGCGGTGGGGCGAGAAACGGCTGCTTGGGCCGGCGGTACACCGCATCGGGCAGAAGGTCGCGCACGGCCTCCCGGAGGACGTACTTCTCGACGTCGCCGCGGATCTTGAGCGACAGAGGCAGCGTGCGCGCGAACGCGAAGAGTTCGTGATCGAGAAAGGGGAGGCGGCCTTCCACTGCGTGGGCCATTTCCATGCCGTCGCCAAGCGTGCGGAGGATGTAGTTCGCGAGGGCGAGCTTGCACCACAGATAGCTCGACTGATCCACCGGATGGCGGCCCGCGAGCCGGCCGGCGACGTCCATGTCCCTCAGGCATTCACCGTAGGGGTCACGTCCCTGGAACCGCGCCAGGAAACCGTCCGCGAGGAGGCCCTGCATCCGGTGACCGAGGGTCGCCTTCGCCTGCAGAAACGCCGGGACGAAACCGAGGGCGCCTCGCACCGCGTCGAGGGGCAGCCCTTCCCCCTCCGCCAGCATGAGCCCGGCCGAGGGCAGATTGCCGTCCTTGAGGCGCGCGAGTCGTGCGCGTCGGTCGGGCTCGAAACCGCCGCCGCCGCCCCCTTCTTGCAGCAGGTCCTGACGCAAGTGCGCGTAGCCGGCCAGGACCTCGTCCGAACCCTCACCGGTCAGCACGACCTTGTAGCCGGCCGTGTGGATGGCGCGGGCGAGGAGGTACTTGCCGACCAGGTGCCCATTGATGGCCAGCCCTTCCCCCTGCGCGACGGCCGCCTCCAGGTGCTCGACGAGATCCGTCTGGGTGACGCGCACCGTGTGGAGCGGTGCGCCCACGTGGGCCGCGACCTCCGCCGCCGCTGCGCTTTCGTCATACCCCTCGTGCTCGAAGGAGACGGTGAAGCAGTCCGGCGCGCGCGAACCGAGCCTCGCCGTGAGGGCGACCACCGCGCTCGAGTCCAGCCCTCCGCTGAGCTGGCAGGCAATCGGTACGTCCGCACGCAGGCGCACGCGGACCGCGTCCTCCAGCCGGGCGCGGAGTTCTCGGATGCAGCCCGTCTCGTCGGTTCCGGCGGCGGGTCGCGCCTCGCGGCGATAGTCCAGGTCCCAGTAGCGGAAGGTCCGCAGGCCCTCGGCGCCGGCCAGGAGCGCACATCCCGGCTGGAGCTGGCGCACGCCGCGGAACAGCGTGCGGTCGGGCGGCACGTACTGGAGACTCGCCGCGTGGAAGAAGGCGTCGGGGTCCCACGCCGCGCTCAGGCCGGCGGCGAACAGGGCCTTCGCCTCGGACGCGAGGTAGAGGACGTCGCCGTGCACGGCGTAGCAGAGCGGGCGGATGCCGAAGCGATCGCGTGCGGCGAAGAGCCGGCGCCGCGGACCATCCCAGAGGACGAACGCGAACTCGCCGCGCAGGCGGGCCAGGCAGTCGACGCCGTACTCCTCGTAGAGGTGGAGGACGACCTCGCTGTCCGAACGGCTGCGGAAATGGTGGCCGCGCAGTTCGAGGTCCGCGCGGAGGTCGTCCGAGAAGTACAGTTCGCCGTTCACAATGAGGTGCAGCGTCCCGTGCTCGTTGGCGATCGGCTGGGCGCCGCCCGCGACATCGACGACCGCGAGACGTGCGTGGCCGAGGCCCACGCGTCGATCCGGGGAGACCCAGGTGCCTGCGCCGTCCGGGCCGCGGTGCTGCAACGCGAGGAGGGCTCGGGAGAGCGACTGAGGATCGACGGGGCTCTCAAGGGCGAGGAGGGCGACCAGGCCGCACATCCGTGGGCACCTCGCGCGAGGGGGAAAACGGGTATGGGGAGAACCGCGGAGCGACACGGAACCGCGACCGTGAGGGAGCGGTCTCACGGCGTTCGAGCGAATCCCCGGCTTCGATCCCGCCCAGACGCAGGAGCCGGCCCGGGGAGAGGGGGCGCAGGAGTCGAGAGGGTAATGGAGAGCGGGAATGGGGAGGCGTCGTAGGAGGAAGGGTTGACGAACCGCAGAGACGCAGAGGCGCAGAGGCTTCTTGGTCGTGCGAGTGCGCTGAGCGTTGCAGAGCCTTGGTGGGCTGCGAAGAGCTATCGACCCTCGAAGAGAGTGAAGAAGGACTTCGCTCGCTCGCTCTGCCTGCAGGCCGCGAACACCTGCTCGAAGTCTTCGAGAGGACGCGAGGGGCCGAGGAGGTCATCGAGGCGGATGCGCGCCTCCGCGAGGAGTCCGATCGCCGCGGGGAACGGGGCGTAGTTCACCGCCTGGAGGGTCAGCTCTTTGCGAACAACCTCCGCTGCGCTGAACGCGACCGGTAGCGGCTGCCGGCTCTTGATGACGAGCCGCCCGCCGGGGCGGAGGGCGCGGACCATCGCGGCGAGGGACTCCGAAGTGAAGACGGTCTCGATCACGAAATCGTAGGCGTCGGCGTCGAGCGGCGCGGCGTCCGTCGCGGCGGGTTCGAGGATCGGCACTTCGGCGAAGCCGTGCGCGTGGAGGATGCGCTGGATGAGGCGGCCGATGCGGTTGTCGCCGTAGAGGAAGCCGCGCTGCTCGGGGCGGATGCCGGAGCGGAGCACGGCGAGGCAGGCCGCGATCGGTTCGACGAAGGCGCCGGCCTCGAACGACACCGTATCGGGCAGCCGATGGACGGCGTGCGCGGGGACGCGGACGAATTCGGCGAAGGCGCCTGGCAGATCGACGCCGAGGAAGGCCGGCCGGGCACAAGGCGGAGGTTGCGGTTGGGTGGAGCGGCATGGGGCGCAGGCGCCGCAGGGCAGGGCGGGCATCGCGGTGACGCGCGCGCCCGGGGCGAGGCCGCGAACCGCGCCCCCGACCTCCGCGACCACGCCCGAAAACTCGTGTCCGAGGATGATCGGGTCGCGGCCCGGGAGGCGACCGTCGGCGACGTGCAAGTCCGTGCGGCACACGCCGGCGATGGCCACGCGCACGACGACGTCGTCGGGGTTCGCGACCGCGGGCCGCGGCAGCCGGCGGACGCCGAGGGACGCTCCATCCTTGACCAGGGCCCTCATGAGGTCCGTCATCGTCTCAGTTGTCCCCGGCAGCGTCGCTCGCGTTGCCGAAGCGAGCGAGCGTCCGGTCGCTCCACTCCAAGAGCCGCATGCGCGCGCCTTCGTCTCCGGCCTGGGCGCGCCCCAGCTCGGTGCAGAAGGGCCTTGCCTGCAGGACGAGCTGACGCCACTCCTGGGAGGACATGTTGTGCAGGTCCCAGCCGGTCTGGCCGATGAGCGTGCGGAAGGCCTCGGCCTCCGCGCGGCTCCATGCCTCTCCGCTGACTTGGGAGAGGGCGTCCTGCAGCTCGCGATCCGAATCGTCGATGGGCATCCCTGACCTCCCGGGGACGGCGCGGCACGTGCACGCTCGCTCGACGGATGCCTGCGAGGCGACGCCCGCCGATTTTACCCGCGTGTCGAAAGCGGAGGCAAGCCTTTCCGCCCGGCGGCGGTTCCCGGTCAATCCGGGAGCGCCCAGGGATCGGCGACCTCCCGGCCGAGCGCACGCAGCACCTCTTCCGCCGCGCGCAGGCCGTGGTGGAACGCCTCCTCGAACAGGGCCACCCCGCTCAGGTCCGTGTTGGCGAAGTGGATGCCCCGAAACGGCTCGCGCGCCCGCCGCCGCGCTTGGCTCCACACGAAGCCGGGGCGCGGCCGGATCATCGCGTGCCCCCAGCGCAGCACGTCCAACCGCTCGACGAGACCGGGAAGGTCCGGGTGGGCCCGGCCGAGATCGGCGAGCACGGCCTCGGCCCATGCCTCACGGCCGGTCGCGAGCAGCTTCTCCCGCGCCGCGCGCGGCGGCTGGTCGCAGAGCGCATGATAGTACGTGAAGACCGTCGGCCCGCGATCGCTCTCCGTCTGGTGCGTGGCCACGACGTAGCCAAGACTCGGGCTGTCGTAGAGGACGTTGTCCCAGGCCAAAGGCGCGCCCGCGGCTCGCGGCCGGTCGCGCAAGTGCAGGTTCGCGACCAGCCAGGGGCCGTATTCGACGGCCGCGAGATGCGCGGGCGGTTCGAGGCGGTAGGGCGCGAGCAGGAAGTGCGCGAGGAACTGCGGGGCGGCGAAAATCACGCGGCGCGCCCGGTACCCGATCCGCTCCCCGCGCTCGTTCGTCGCCCACGCCTCGACGCGGGCCTCGGGGCTCACGGGTTCGGCCGTCGGCGCAAGCGGGACGAGGTTCTCCGCCATCCAGCCCGCCCGCGCGCGCTCCCCCGCGCGGCCGGCCAGGTGCCGCACGATCCGGCCGTTCCCTTCGGGCCAAACGAGCAGCGGCTGCGGCTCGGCGCCCGGCCGCCGCCGGCGCGATGCAAAATAAAACAGGCCCGCCCACGCGCTCGTGTCGCTCAGCCGAGCCCCGTAGTCGTCCCGGCAAGCGTATTCCACGTACCAGCGGAGGCGCGGCGAGGCCAGGCCGCGACGGTCGAGCCACTCGGCCATGCTTTCCTGGTCGAGGGCCGTCGCCTCGGCGTCGTCGGAGCAGGCGGCGACCGGAAGGTCGAAGGCCCGCCGGCCGCGCCCGTCGCGCCAGCCGACCCAGCGATCGACCTCGGCCTGGAAGCTTTTCAATTGCCGCAGGTCCTCGGGGGACGCGCCGTCCAGCGGGAAGAGCCCCTCCTGCCACCGGTCCCCGTAGAAGAGCCGCTCCTGGGGCTCGCGGCAGAGCAGGAGCTCCGAGGCGACCGGTTCCCCGTCCGGGTCCGTCCCCTCCAGCGCCCCCAGCTCCTCCAGGAGTCGGACGAGCGCGCGATTTTGTTTTCGCGGGAGCGGCAGGTAGTGCGCTCCCCACGGGTAGGGGCAGACCACGCTGCGGCCGCTCCGCGAGGTGCCCCCGAGCGCGGGTTCAAGCTCCAGCAAAACAAAATCGTGGAGACCCGCGTGCTCCAGGCGCCAGGCGGCGGCGAGGCCGGCGACCCCGCCCCCGACGATCAGCACGTCGAGGTCCCGCCAGGCCCCGTCGGGAGGACGAACGGCGGGCGGCCCCGCGCGCAGCCGGTGGCCGAGCGCGTCGGACGCTCCGACGAGCTCCCCGGGAGGGAGGCTCGGCGCCTTCGCTTCTCGGCCACAGCCGCCGGCGGCGAGCAGCCACGGCGCGCCGAGCAACCAAGCGAGCGATTCGCGGCGCGTGATTCGGGGTCCTGCCACTCAAGCTCCTCTCGGGCTCGCCCGCACAGCGGTATGCGGGCTGATCGTTTTACCACGGAGACACGGAGGCACGGAGGACGCACGGAGAGGAGGATGAGCCATCAAAAACAACAAGCCGAAATGAAGCTGAATTCGATCTCTCGGTGCGTTGCCCGCGATGATCGCCGGTAGAGGAGGTTGGATTCAACGCCCGGCCTCTGCGTCTCCGCGTCTCTGTGTAAAAGTCCCGCATTCGACCCACACGGCCGGTCCGAATTTCAAATTTCAAATTTCGCCCGCGGCTAGTTGGAACGCGGAGCCATGATCTAGCCACTTGCCGCCCTCGGTCGCGCTTAGTACCGCCCCACAGAATTGGGTGACCAATTTCCTCGGCGATTTCGGTCGCCTGCTTCGTTGCGCTCGCGCGACGGAGTTCTCCGTCACTACGCCACGCTCGCGCGCCTCGCGGGCGGCCGAACTTGCCTTCGGCTATTGGTCACCGACTTCCGTGGAGCGGTACTTAGCCTTTGTTCGGGTCGTTGATCAAAAAGTCCTCCGTGAAGCCTCCATGCCTCCGTGTCTCCGTGGTGAACGTCTTCCGCCGGTCTCCGTGCGTTCACCGCAGGCGCCCCCACTCTTCCTCGTAATAATGTACGAGCATCTGGTTGTCGAGCCGGTTGATTTCCACCGGCACGGACTCGAGGTCCGGCCCGAGGACGAAGAGGGAGGCGAGTGTCGCCTCGTCGAGGAAGCGGAGGCCGGGCGGGACGGACGTGGGGCGTTCGAAGGGCCGGAGGCGAGCGAGCGCGAAGCCCCAGACGCTGAACGACGGGACGGTCGCCTGGTAGGGGCGGACGACGAAACCCGCCGCCTCCAGCGTGCGGAGGATGCACCAGTAGGAGCGACGCGCGAAAAGCGGCGACGTGCACTGCACCGCCACGGCGGCCGCCGGGGCGAGTCGCTGCTTGAGGGAGCGGTAGAACTGCCGGGTGAACAGTTTGCTGACCGCGTAGTTCGACGGGTCGGGGAAATCCACGATGGCCACGTCGAACGGACCGGAGGCGCGACCCACCCAGGCCATGGCGTCCTCGTGGACGACGTGGACGCGCGGATCGGAGAAGGAGTGGGCGTTCAGCTCGGCGAGCGGACCGAGGCTGGACGAGAGGCCGGTCATTTCCGGGTCGATGTCCACAAGCGTGGCCTCGCGCACGGACGGGTACTTCAGGAGCTCGCGCAGCGCGAGCCCGTCGCCGCCGCCGAGCACGAGCACGCGCTCGGGAGCGCCGTGGGCCTGCATCGCCGGGTGCACGAGGGCCTCGTGGTAGCGGTACTCGTCGCGCGAGTCGAACTGGAGGTGATTGTTGAGGAAGAGGAGGAAGCCGTTGGGGCAGCGGCTGACGACGATGCGTTGGTACGGCGTGGTGAGCGCGGAGAGGATCTCGCCCCCGAACTCGAACTCCTCGGCGAGCCGCGTGATTTCCTTCGCGGAAAAGAGCCCGGCCGTGAGGAGGGCCAGCACCACCCCGGCCCAGACCCGGAGGCGGAAGAGGCGGCCCTCGAGTACGGGCGCCAGGAGAAACGTCGCCCACAGCCCGACGGAGGCATTGAGGAAGCCGAAGAGGAGCGACGTGCGCACCAGCCCGAGACGCGGCACGAGGAAGAGGGGGAAGAGGAGCGAGGCGACCAGCGCGCCCAGGTAGTCGAAGGTGAGCGCCTTCGAGATCAGCTCGTCGAACTCCAGTTCGTCGCGCAGCAGGCGGAGGAGGAGCGGCAGTTCGAGGCCGACGAGGACGCCGACGAGAAAAACGAGCGTGAGGAGGAGGGCCTGGAAATGGCGGGCGAAGGGGAAGGCGAGGAGGAGGAGCGGGGCCGAGAAGCCGCCGAGGAGGGCGACCGAGAGTTCGACGGCGATGAACCTCCGACCCAGGTCGCTCCCGACGTACTGCGCGGTCCACGCGCCGACGCCGAGCGCGGACAGGTAGAGGCCGATCACCAGCGAGAACTGCGTGACGGAGTCGCCCAGGAGGTAGCTTGCGACCGTGCCCGCGAGGAGCTCATAGATGAGCCCGCAGGTGGCGACGACGAAGACGTTGACGAACCAGAGCCCGGCGCGGCGCACGATCGATCCGCCCTTTCGGAAGAGTGGGGGAGGACGCCGCGCATCACCCGTGAATCGCCGCCGCGACGATGATGGCGATCCCGAGGATCACGGCTCCCATCACGATGCCGAGCGAGATGTTCTGGTCCTCCTCGATCTCCTTCCTCACCGAGAACGGGGCGATCTTGCACATCAGCCAGAAAGCGAGGGCGAAGAAGAGGAGCCCCATCGAGACGTAGAGCACGGTGGGCAGCAGGTGCGCCAGGGTGGACTGGACTCCCCAGTCCAGGGTGGATGGCTTGGCCTGTTCGGCAAGACCGGGATCCATAGGATCATTTCCCTCCAAAGCTGAATGAGGAGCCGCCGGACCAACCGAAGCTGCCGGAGCCGCCAGAACCGAAGGCACCGCTCTCCTGGATCTCGGACAGCACCCAGAGGACGAGGATGACGAGCACGATCGCGCCCAGGACCGCGGCCCCCGACAGGTTCTGGACAGCCTCCGCCTCCTTGCAGGGGTGGTCCTCGTTGGGGCGGGGCAGGCGCTCCTTGAGTTGAAACGCCTGCTCGATCGCCTGCGGGTGCACGTAAGTGCCGAGAGACCAGTTGACCTCGCTGGCCTGGGCCGGTTTTCCCGCCGCCGGAGGGGGCGGGAGGGTCACCTCGCGCGAGAGCATCGATGGGGGGGCGGAGTAGTCCGTGGCCTCGACGGCCTCCCCGACCGTGACCCGCCAGTAGATCTCGCCCACGATCGACACGACGGTGGCGATCGAATCCTGGTAGCGGCGAAAGCGCCGACCCCGGTGCACCGCGTCCCGGCCCTCCTCCCGCACCTCCCCCGGCTCGACCCCCGTGACGTAGGTCCAGTGATCGTCGCTCCGGACGAGCCACCGGAACCCGAGCTGCGGATGGAAGAGCAGGTACTCCTGCCAGTAGTACCGCTCGCCCTCGACGACGCAGCTACGAACGAGAAACCCTATGACCGTGTGCGGAAGCTGCTCGAACATGCCGATGGAGCCGAGCGGGACCACCGGCTTGGTCTTCGGCCCCTTGAGCGCCTGCAGGAAGGCCAGCGTGCCCTGCTTCGCCTCCAGGAGGGAGCCGCAGTAGGGGCACCCGACCCGCTCCGTCTTGTCCGGGGCTCGCAGCTCCAGGGTCCCCGCGCATTTCGGGCACTTCACCTGCAAGGCGGGCGCGGCCCTCTCGACCACCGCCTGCTCCGGCGTCAGCTCCCGGATGCCGAGCTGCCGGAGCGTGACTTTTCGTCCAAGGTAGAAGCGCGGCGGCTCGACGGTGAAGTCAAGATTGCCGAACGTGTTGTCTTCCCCGGAGAGATCGGCGAAGGTGTACTCGCGTCCCGGCTCGAGGCGGAACGGGATTTCCCCCTCGCCGCCGACGAAGATCGCCTGGTTGACCTCGTTGACCACCATCCGCTTGGAGAGGCCGAGGCCGCGCACGTCCTTGCCGACGCGCAGGTCCTCGAGGCGCGGGTACTCGCGGCCGAGCGACCGGGGGAACGTGAGGAAGTAGCGCCCTTGCGCCTCGGAGAGCCAGCCGACGCGTCCGTCGGAGAAGGCGGCGAACCATTCGTCCCAGACGGCGCCCGAGGAGTGGCGGAACTGCACCCGGCCTTTCAGCTCGAAAGGCAGGCCGTACTTGCCCCGCAGGCCGATCGAGAAAGGGGTCTGCGTCTCCGCCAGGTCGGCGACCTTGCCCAGGTCCTCCACCTTTTGGTCGCCGCGCGCGACCGCCGACACGCAGTGGGGGCAGACCGTCACCACGGAGGTGCGGAGGTCGAATCTCACTTCCCCGCCGCAGCCCGGGCATCGCGCCTTTCGCACGACCATGCGCCGATCTCCGTCACCGCGACCACATCGCCGCGCTCACCGTTCGTCTGAGATTTGAAATGGGTGTGGCTACTTTTCGTAGGCCCGCTGAAGGGGGTACTACAAACAGTGGGTGCTGCTCTCGGAACCTACTGTTCGTAGTACCGCCTTCAGGCGGTCTGGGCGCTGTCGTCGAAAAGTAGCCACACCCATTTGAAATTTGACTTTTTGCAATTTGAATTTTGAATTCGTCCGGGCTCGAGGGCGCCCTGGCGCTGAGCGCTCGCCTCCTCCGTCACCGTTCCGCGCTCCTGCGGCCGGCTTAGCCCTTGCCGTCCTTCGCCGCCCGCCCCTTCTCCGGTGGATAGCGTAGAAACGAAATCAGTCCGCCTCCCTGCATCACGTTCACGACCGGCGACTTGCTGGCTCTGCCCAGGATGCCGAGGCCGGTGCGGCTCGGGAAGAAGCCCAGCGCCACGTACAGCTCCGCCGTCGACTCGTGCCGGCCCGCGCGCGCGATCGGCGCCGTGGTCCGCAGCCCCGGGAGCCGCTCCTGCACGATCCAGGTGTCCGGGTGCCGCAAGGCCCCCGCGAGCACGCGCTCCCACTTCGCTTCGCTCACGTGGTTGCCGATCGTCACTCCCTGGCCCCCGCACGACCGGTTCGGCTTCATCACGAGGTCCGCCTGCCGCCGCCGCACGTACGCGGGCAGGTCCACGCGCCGGCCGTGCAGGTCCTCCGTGCGACGCTCCCGGAGCAGCCGCGTCCACGGGACGTGCCGGCGGAAAAGCGCGCGCGTGGAGGCCGGGAACGCGCGCGCCAGCTTGGGATCGGTGAACGCCTCGAAGAGGCTCTTGTGGTCGAACTCGCCCGCGAGGCCGCTCACGACGCGATTGGTGCGAAACGCTTCCCGCATCCCGTCCGCCCGCGTGCCCGTCTCGCGCTCGAGGAGAAAAAGGTCGCGCAGCTCGATGTTCCGGTAGAGGAGGTCCACGGGACGGCCCTTCGCCCGCAGGACGCCCTTCCGCAGGGTGATCTCGCGCGGGTCGGCGAACGTGGCGCGGATGCCGCTCTTCCGGTAGCGCGCGAGGAGCGTGGGGGCCTCCGTGATGCCGGTCTCCCAGCGCCGGTCCTCGACGATCGCGAAGGAGGGCGGCGCGGCGATCCGCACCGCGCGGGCGTGCCGGCTCAGGTTGTCGACGAGGAGGTCGCGGCAGTCGTCGTTCAGCCCGAAGGCGACGACTTCGGGGAAGCGACCCGTGAGCGCTTCCAGCACCACTTCCTCGGTGGCCGGGCTGTAATGGATGCCGCCCACCGCGCAGCAGTTGACTTCGTAGAAGCGGAGGTCGCGCGGGGAGCCGGGGCTGGAGAAGTCCACGTCGCCGTCCCAGCGGGGGAGGAGCGCGGTCTGGCGGGCGAGTCCGGGGCTCCAGACTTCGCGGAGGAAGGCGTCCTCGTCGGCGTCCAGCGGGAGGACCGCGCGGATGCCGGGATGCGTGAGGTAGAGGGCGGGCACGGAGGCCACGGCGCGGCTCAATTCGAGGCAGATGTCGCGGACCGCGCGCGCCTGGTCGAAGGTCAGGAGGAACGGGCGGGGGACGACAGGGATCACCTTCAGCGTGCAGTCGTCGTCGATGTACGTGATCTGATGCCGGGCGGCAAGATCGACCACCTGGGCGAAGAGCGGGTCTCCGGCGGGGACGCGGGACAGCCGCTCGTGCAGCATGCGGGGTGGGGCCATGTCGCTCCCTCAAGCAGGTCGGTGGTGACGAAGCGCGGGTCCGGTGGCCGGCGCGCGGCGGACATTCTACGCGACCGCCCGCCCGGATGCAACTTCCGCTGGCGTTCGATTCCCGCGCGCGCTAAAATCGCCCGCCTCACCCCATCCGGAGGAGCCACCTTCCATGCGTTCCAGCACCTGCCCGTTCAGCCGGTCGCCGGCGCCCCGGTCGCGCGTCCGGAGGGTCCTGACCGGCGCCGCGGCCCTGTTCGCGCTCTCGCTCGGGTCGCTCCGCGGCGCGGACGACCTCGGCTACGTCCTGATGCCGCCCGCGAGCGACGGGACGTACCGGGTTTCGACCGGGGCCGGGGACAATCGCCATTGGGGACGGCCCGAAACGGTCCGCATGCTGGTCCTCGTGGCGAGGGAGTGGCACCGGCGGCACGGGGCGAAGGCCGTGCTCGACATCGGCGACATCAGCCGGCGCGACGGCGGGCCCTTCCCTCCGCATGTGACCCACCGGGACGGGCTCAACATCGACATCACCACGTCGCCTGCGAACCTCTGCCACATCGACTACGCCGACCAGGAGCTGTCGCTGGAGCTCGCGCGCCTTTTTTTTCACTACGGCGCGGAGCAGATCCTCTACAACGGGAAATACGTGCAGTCGCAGCAAAAGGGCGTCACGCAGTGGCCGAAGCACGACGACCACTTCCACGTCATCGTGGACCCGAAGAAGGTGCCGGCCGAAGGGGAGCCGCTCCTCGTCGCCGACGCGGACTCGCTCGACGGCTCGGCCCTGGGCCCCGCGCGCACGCGCCAGGACAAGCCCGGCGGGCCGTACAAGTTCACGCTCGCCTGGCGCGTCCTCGGCGTCCCGGACCGCTGGCAGCGCGAGTACCGGGTCGTCTTCGACACGGACACGGACGAGACGAACGGCTTCCTCTACGATTCGGGACGCATGACCGGGGGGGGCGGCTCCCAGTTGGTGACGGCGGCGCTGGAGAACGAGAAGGACTACTGGTGGCGGGTCGTCGTCACCGGCCCGGCGGGCCCGCTCACGCTCGCGTGGCAGAAGCTGCGGACGGATTTCACGCCGCCGGTCATCGAACTGAAAGGCCCCGCCGAAGGCGAGGACATCGCCGAGAACCCGCTCCTCGCGTGGACGTGCGACGCGGCCACGCGTCAGGCGGCCTTTCGCGTGCAGCTCACCACGGACGCCACGCAAAAGCGCATCGGTCCCGATTCGGGAGAGCTCGCGGCGACGGACGCCGAGTACCGGGTGAAGGGACAGCTCGCGCGCGGGCGGCCCTACTGGTGGCGGGTGAGCGTGCACGACGGACATGGCAATCGCGCCTGGAGCGCGTGGCGCTCGTTCAAGGTGGGGGAGAAGTACGCCTGGCTCGGGGACATCGGGACCGTGACGTCGGAGGAACTGAACCTCCGCGAGGGGCCTGGGGACCGGAAGGACGTGCTGCTCAAGCTGAAGCAGGGGGCGCGGGTCTACGTCGTCGGCAGGAAGGACGAGTGGCTCCAGGTCGTCGTCGTGGACGGCAACCGAAGGCTGACGGGCTTCGTCTCCGAGAAATACGTGAAGCAGTAGCGCTTCCCCTGGGCCCTTCTCGCGAGTGCGGGAGTCGTCGCTCGGCGGGGGGATAGCCACCGAAGACGCCGAACACGCCGAAAACTCTCACCTGGGGATCGTTTTTCCACCTGCGACCTCGAATGCAAGCTGACGGGCATCCCCTACACCGAGGCCCAGGCGGTCGCCGGCCGGGGGGACGACGATCGGGAGTACCAGCGGACGACGAGCGTCTTCGTCCCGGGGTTCCCCTGGAGAGCGCCGTGAGCACCGCCGGCATTGGGCTCGCCGAACGCGGCCTCCTGCCGGACGCGGTCGCGGCCTGGGGCATCCGGCGGCTCCTCGCGGACCGTCTCCGCCAGGAGGGCCGTGGGGATTGCGAGGCGCGCCGGCGGCGCTGCCAGGACTCTCTGGAGGGGCTGAGGCTGGGGCCGATCGCGCTCTCGGTCGAGAAGCCGAACGAGCAGCACGAAGCCGTCGAGCGGGGCGCCGGTCAGGGCGAGCGTGGGGCGGTGGCGGTGGGAAGCGCCAGGGGGAATCACGCGCCGGCCTCGGCGTCGCGCGCACGGCGCCGCCGGCGGGTGCGCGAGCCCTCCGGTGCGCGGCGGAGGGCCGCGGCCGGGGCGTCCTCCGTTATGCCGTCCTCCTGCTTCTCCGCCAGCTCCGAGGGGGCGAGAACGTAGAATTCCGCGTAGCCGCACGCCAGGCAGACGTACGCCTCGATTTGCCCGAGATCGCGTCCGAGGAGGGCGCCCGAGCGCTTGATCGAAAGGGGGAGCGCCACGTTCCCCTCGCCGCGGTCCATCACCTCCGGGGCATGGAAGACCTGCGTTCCGCCGCACTTGACGCAGCGGCTGGTGCGCTTCATGGCAGTCCCTCACGAGCCGGGTCCGAAGCGTGCCGGAAGAGGACTCTGGCACTCGAGCCCGTCCGCCCGCTCGAACGTTCCCGAGCGAAAAGAAAAACGTGGCCCCCTTGCCGGCCGCCGCGTCGGCCCGGATCCGACCGCCGGGGCGGGAGGGGATGCACCGCACGGTCGCGATGCCGGTGCCCTCCATTCCCTTGTGGGGGTGCAGCCGCTGAAACGGGGCAAAGAGCCTGGGGCCCGTTCAGGGCCGATCCCCGGCGCGATCGTCCCGTGCATCGAAGGACGGCGGTGCGCTCCTCCTGCCCGAGGGGGGTCGCACGCCGCTCTCCTCCTCGGGACTGCGCCAGGTGCGCCCCGAGGACCGGCGCCCGCGTTCGCCGCGGCCTCAGTACCGCTCCACGGAAGTCGGTGACCAATAGGCGAAGGCAAGTTTGGCCGCCCGCTAGGGGCGCGAGCGAGGGGTAGTAACGGAGAACTACGGCGAGCGAGCGCAACGACGCGGGCGGCCAAAGTCGCCGAGAAAATGGGTCACCCAATTGCGTGGGGCGGTACTCAGGCCGGGCGACGCGCCTCGACCCGTGCGCGGGCCCAGGCCGCGTCGGAAGCGTTGAGCGGGGGGACCGACGGAGCTGATCGCGCGCATAGCTGATCAAGCTGCTGCGGACATCTCGCCAGTGCTGTTCGAGGCAGGGGTCCATGCCGGGGAATGGGCTGGGCATGACGGCCTCTTGCGGAAGGCTCCCGGACGGGGCCGATCGTGCCCCGCCGCGGCGGAGGCGCAACCGCCGCGCTTTGTCACGCCCGCAGTTTAGCATGAGCGGGGGCGGCGAGCAAGCAGGCAGGCGACTCCCGCGCCCACCACGGCGAGCCTCATGCGGAGCCCCGCCGATCCGCGGGGGCCACGACCGCGCTGCCCGCGATCCGCTCGGGGAGGACGACGGACACGAGGAGCACGAGCACGGAGACCCAGGCGGGCCCCAGGAGCAGGTTGGCCGCCGCGCCCGCCCAGAGCGTGGCCCACGCCGCGAAGCCCGCCGTCGCTCGACCTTCGCTCGCCGCCGCCATGCCTTCGCGCCGCCACCGTCGCCAGCGACGCAGCTCGCCATAGACGAACGCGCCGCCGAGGCCGAAGTACGCGCTGAGCAGCAGCCAGAAGAGCGGGGGGAGGTCCCCGCCCGAAGTTGCCGCGACGCCGTGAGCGGGCCGGCGCGTAAAGACGAAGAGCAGCCCCGCTTCGCCGAGGAGCGGCGCGTCCGTGGCGTCGGACAAGAGGCGCGGCGTGAGGAGGGAGCCGTCCGGCAGCGGCCAGGCAAAGACGAGCGCCTCGGCGGCGAGCGTGCGCGCGTGGTCGAAACGGCCGTTCGCGCGCGCGGCGCCGATCCCGAACGCACAGGCCGCGACGCCGTGCCCGGCGACCACCGGCCCCGCGTCCACGTCCGCGAACCACTCGATGGGTCGCGTGCGCGGAAACTCGCGGAAGCCGTCGAAGAGCCACTTGCGCTGCCAGAAGCCGCGTTCGTAGGCGTCGTACCAGCGGCGCGCCTCGATCGGGTCCAGCTCGGGCGCGAAGACGAGGATGCCCGAGTTCCCGCAGCCGCGTGCGCCTTCGAGCGGGGTTCCTTTTTCGGCGTCGGAGGAGTAGGGAGGAAGGCCGGTGGCGGGATCGAGCGAGGTCGTGCGCCAGGTGGCGAGGAGGCGGGTGGCGAGGCCGGCGTGGTCGGTCCCGAGCAGGCGATCGGCGCGGAGGATCCCGGCGACGGCCCAGAGGACGTCGTTCGGATAGCACTCCATGGGGTAGTCTTCGAGGAGGAGGTGCGGCGAGGCGGCCAGCTCCGCTGCGAGCGTCTCGACCTGATCGCGGAGGATGTCCTCGTACGTCCGTTTTCCGGTCAGCTTCTGGTAGGCCGTGAACCCGTGGATGAGGAGGTAGCGGTAGAAGACGTCGTCATGGTGCAGGTAGCGGTTGCCGTACTTCGCTCGCACCCACGTCGCATGGCCGGGGTCCGCGAGGAGGGCGGCGCAGGCCTCGACGGCGTGGCGCGCGTAGGCGGCGGGCGCCTGGTCGCTGCGCGCAGGGTCGTTTTCGTAGGCCGCCTGGAGTTCCTCGGTGGCGAGCAGGAAAAAAAGAGTGCCGAAGAGCGGCCACTCCTCGCTGGACACGGCGGCGGCCCCGAGCCGGGCCGCGCGGCCGGAGACGACGCGTTCCCGCGCCCAGGCCTCATAGCGGGGCGCGAGCGACTGATGCCAGCGGAAGGCGCAGTCCGGCACCTCGCCGGTGTCGAGGGCGGGATCGAACGCCCCTTCGACGACCAGGAGGCCGGGGACGAGGAAGAACGCCGTCGCGACGGAGAGGAGGAGCGCGGACGTGGCGATGCGTCGGATGCGCTGGAGCCAAAGCACTGGGCATCCCTCCCGGGCGGTGTGCTTTCGCGGCTTCGTGCTCCGCAGCGAGAGCCGGCGCCGGAGCGTCGACCGTCAAGTTACTTCCTTTCCGACGTTTGGTCAACGGGAACCGGCAGTTGAGCCACGCCGGGATCTCCCGGCTGGGAGCTGATCCTTACCCACAAGTCTGGCTGCTGGAGACCGTACACCCCAAGTTTTCGTCGTAGGGGCGGGCCTTGTGCCCGCCCCGCATGCAGCAGGATGTGGCCCGTCAGGGCGACCACAAGGGTCGCCCCTACCCCGGGCCGCGCCTCTTTGCGCAGTGCGCCGGCGTTGCCAGGGCGAGCAGGGCCGGTGTCCAGCAAGAAGTGGTGGGCAACGATCAGGGCTGGGAGGGCCTCCGCGACGGCGTGCTCCGCGGCGCGCTTGATGACCGCTGGCTGGCATGGTATGCTCTCGTTCTGCGCAGTTTGAAGAAGACGGCCGGCAAGAGGCTGTCTACGTGGAGTTCGAGCCTCACCTCAACATCGAGCTCTTGAAAACCGCACAGGGAGCCCATCCCATGTCACAGACCAGCCTTCACCGCTCCACTCGGGTGTCGGACCTCAGGGCCCGCGCGGTGGAGATGCTTGCCGATGGCGTGGACTCGCTGACCTTTTCCAACTTTTTCTTCGCCCCGAGCGGCGTCCTCTGTGCCCTTTGGAAAACAGAGGCCGAGCGGAGGGCTGTCGCCGCCTCGGAGCTCTTTCAGTGGCTTCAGGAGCGGGTGTCGGATCTTGAGGAGCAGGAGGCGTGTGCGCAACCCGGCCGAGTAACGATCGCCGTTCCGAGGAGTCTACAGGCCGGTCTCAAGCGGGAGGCCCGAGCCGAGGGCGTCTCGCTTGCGGAGTTGATGCGCCTCAAACTCGGAATTCCGTATCATGCCATGGTCTCGCCCAGCCGCCGGACGCTCTCAGAGCGGGCGTCGCGGCGGGAGGCGAGGGTCCACCGCGGATCCCGGACTTCAACCCCTCCGAAGCGCAACCGCTCGGCATAGTGCCGCGTTCACGAAGTCCCGTCACGATTCCTGGGGGCGCGGGCCTCCGGCCCGCGCGAGCCGGCACATGGGCTGCGAATCGCGATAACCGCGGGGACGACTGCATCCGAAATTGGTCGACGCGGCCTTGGTGGCCCGTCGACCGAGTGCGGTCACGGTCCTTGAACGCCGGGGATAGATAGAGCGGGACAGTTGCTCTTTTCCAGTAAGGAGTAACTGTCCCTATTTGTCCCCAAGAGACGGTCCCTCCCTTGCGGCTTCGCGCCGTGGAGTTCAAGCCGGCACGCCGGGGCCGTCGTACGCCCCTTCGAGGGGATCCTCAACGACCTTCGCCCCTACACCGCCGCGTGAGCCACCGCCTTCAGCCCGCCCCCCTTGAACCCGCGCGCCGCGACGTCGTGACCGCCGCCGCCCGGGTGCGGGATCTCCGCGGTCGCGCTGCCGTCGGTCACGTCGAGCGTGGCCCGTGGCCGCCCGTCGACGGCGAGGTCGACGCGATCCAGTCCCTGTGTCGTGAGCGTCACCTTGCGCTTTCCCGCGGCGGGTGCGCCCACGATCAGGTCGAGGGACACGCGGGGACGGCCCGCAAGCAAGGTGCCCGCCTTTGCCAGCAGGTCGACATTTCCCTGGAGCAAGTCGCCCTTCGTCATTCGGTGGGTCTGGTCGGGCTCGACTCCCAGGTCTTCGAGCGGCACGCCCCGGTGCGTCCCGGCTCGGATGACTCGACGAATGGCCACGCGGAAGGACGCTCCCTTCGGCAGCGCCGAGAAGGGGCTCGTGGGTCCGGGGAGCACCTGACGCAGCAGCTCATGGTCCCAGACATTGGCCCCGCCCGCGCCGGTCCGGCCCCCCGCGGAGAGGATCGGCCCGATTTGGTTGTCCTGAAAACCGGCCGCGAAAATGTCGGTAGCGGAGTAGCACAGCGGGTCGGTGATCAGCACGACCGGGCCCTGGTAACGCTGCCCCAAGCGGTTGTACTCCTCGGCCGGCAGGATCGGGAAGCCTCGGGAGTAGCCTTCACCGGTCTCCACCGACTGGGAGATCGACGGCGCCCAAGCCGCGACGAACTCGTTCTGCCGGCAGACTTGAAGCGTGAGGGGCGAGTTCACGAAAGAGAGCAGCGTCGGTTCCACCGGCCGGGGCGTGAGCACTTGCAGCAGTTTCTCAGCGCACAGAATGTTGCCGCCGCCATTGCCACGTACGTCGACGATCAGCCCGGTTTTCGGCAGCAGGCCGGCCATGCGGACGAACTCGGCAACGAAAGCGTTGTCGTCCTTCACCATGAACGTCCAGATGCGGATGTAGCCGAACTTCCCGCTCGGCGTCGTCACTTCGCGGAACGCGAATGCATCGGGCAGAAGGCTGGTCCCCGCCGCGTCGGTTGCCGCCGGGCCTCCGGGTCGGGCGGCGGCGCTCCGTTCGGCCGCCATCGCCCCCGGATTGAACAAGGCCTTCTTCGCGCGGCGCGCCAACTCGGTGCGCAGGTCGAGGCCGAGGGAGGCTCGGGCCGCTCCTTGGCCGCCGCCGCCACCGGTTGGACCGGGCTCGGGTTCGAACACCTGCCAGTCGAGGCGCAGCTCGCGCGCCACTGCGCCGTCGACGTAGCCGACCAGGACCCATTCTTCGTCGGGCGGCGCGGCCATCGCCATCGTCCGGAGGGTCAAGGCCTCCAGTCCGCGGGCGTGTCGCGCGTCCGCATTGCTCCCCGCCTGCCGGTCGGCGTTCAGTTCGACGGCGCGTTCGATCGGCACTCCGCTCCAACTCGTGAGCGTGACGCCCGGCTTGAACGTGGGATGCGTGAAGCCTGCGAAGGTCTTGGAGACCAGATACCGGCGCGTCGAGCCCTCGGAGTATTCTTCGACGAGAAAGGGCAGGAAGGCCGTCTTCGTCTGATAGGGCCGCGGGAGGATGTAGTTGGTGTGAAGATCGCGCAGGTCGGTGAAGATGCGGATCAGCTCGTCGTGGAACCGGCGCTCCGAAAGACCGGAGAGGCGGAAGCGCAAAAGCTTGAGCCGCTGCACCGGGTCCACCGCGTGCATGGACCGCTTCAGAGGGAGGTGGACGTACAGTTTTTCCAGCATGACTTCCGCCTGGTCAACGAGCTGCTCCCGTTCTTGCGCCGTGAGCGTTCCCGTCTGGGCCAGAAACTGGGGCAGCGTCAGCGTCGCTCCTTGGGTTTCGCCCCGGGGTACGTCCGTGTTCGGGGTCGGTTTCGCCTTGGTGGGCCGGGCCATGGTGTCCTCCGCCTCCTAGGTGACCAGGTGAAATGAAGGCATCTCAAACAACCGGCCGAAATGAAGCTAAAATCGATCTCTCAGTGCGTTGCCAGCGATTATCGCCGGTAGAGGAGGGTGGACTTAGCGCCCGGCCTCTGCGTCTCCGCGTCTCTGTGTAAAAGTCCCGCGTTCGACCCACACGTCCGGTCCGAATTTCAAATTCCGCCCGCGGCTAGTTGGGACGCGGAGCCATGATCTAGCCACTTGCCGCCCTCGGTCGCGTTTAGCCTTTGTTCGGGTCGTTGATCTCAAACAGGTCGTATCCGCGTCGCGCGTGAGGGGAAGGTCGCAGGACGCGGGGAGACCAGAAATCGGCTGGAGGAGGGCTCCCGAGGGGATTGTAGCCCGGGCTGAATCCGGAAGCAAGCAGTGGGATGGGACCTGGGCGTGCCTGACCGGGCGGGACCACGCCTTTCGCCTCCCGGATGCAGTGGGCGCGGAGAGGATCCGGGGCGTCGATGGTGCCTCTCGCGCCGAGAGCTGTGGTGTGGAACCGTTGACCGCGGAGGAGGCAGGTCGACCGCTGTTCGCCGCGCCCTCGGCCGAATCGGATTCCGTTGCATTTTCGCGCCGGCGACGCTAGACATGCGGACGCACGAATGCACGGTCTCACGCCCGCACTTGAGCGTCCTGAGGTCAGCATGCGTCTTTCCCTTCCCGCCCTCATCGTGCTCGTTCCGATGTTGGCGGTCGCCGCTTCCGGCCCGGCCCTCGCCCAGGAGCCCAACCCGTACCCGCGCCCGGTCGTAGCTTCGCGCGCCGTGCGGGCCTGGACGTTTGAAGCGGACGGGAGCGCCGACGGTTGGGAGGCTGCGCACCACTGCAGAGTGGAAGCGGTTGCCGGCGCCCTCCGCATTCATGCCCTCGGTCCGGACCCCTACCTCCACTCACCCGCGATCGACTGTCCGCCGGGACCTGCACTCCTCACCCTGCGTCTCGCCTCCTCCGGTGCCGGGAGCGGTCAGTGCTTCTGGACCACTCGCGAGTCGCCGACCTGGGACGAAGAAAAGTCGGTCCGCTTCCCCCTCGCCCACGACGGTGTGCCCCACGACTACTCGGTCCCCCTGCCGGTCGCAGGCACGCTGTTCCGGCTGCGGCTGGATCCCGGCGACGACGCGGGCGAATGCTCGCTCGACTCCCTGGAACTGCGCACGCAGGTCCTCCATCCCCTCGAGGTCGTGCGCGTCGAGGCGTCGGACTCGGCGCTGAGTCTGCTGGTCAAGACTCACGCTACCGAAGACGTGACGTTCGAGTTTCAGCACAAGGCATACCTGCTCCGCCCGGGGCAGCAGCTCCTGCTCGAGGCGCCTCTGACCGGCCGCTCCCCGTTCGAAGCCGTTCCGCTTCAGCTCCTCTGCAAAAGCCGGCCGCCGCTTCGCCGTCCGGTGTTCGTGTTCCGCGAAGACGCGCAGACCGACTGGGTCGTCCGCGAGTCCGAGGGGGTGCGTCTGCGCCTCGCGCGCGACGGCTCCGGCGCCCGGCTTGAAATGGGGAACCTGTTGGTCGCCGCGGTGGCGCCGCTTGTCCATTGCGATGGGGAGGTGCCGCGCCTCGCCCTCCGCGAGGAAGGGGAGGAGCTGCTGCTGGCCGGCGACGGCGTGCGCGTCGCCCTTGCCCTGCGCGCCGGCGAGTTGACCGTTCGCATCGACGCCGACCGCCCCTGCGAGGGACCGGTGCTGCGCGCCCTGGGTGGCCTGGAGCAGGGGCTCTTGGCCGGACTGGAGTACCTCGGCAAGAGAGAGAGGTCCTCCTCCACGCTCGACATCGAGACCGCGGAGCACGTCCGCTACGCGCCGGACCCGCTCCAGGTCACGATGCCGCTCATGGCCTGCGTCACCGAACGCGGCGCGGCCGCGATCACCTGGTCGGACCTGACGCTGCAGCCGGTGTTCGCCGCTCCGAATTTCTTCGACGGCGCCTCCGACGATCACCGCATGGCCCTGCGCGGGCGTCGGATCGAGGCCGCGATTGCGGTTCGGCGCGCCACCCTCCCCGACCTGATCCTTTGGGCCGTCAAGCGACGCGGGCTGCCGCCGCTCCCTGCCGCGCCGCGCGATCCGGAGGCGCAGCGCAGGCTGTGCCTGGCCGCGTTCGACGGGCCGCTGAAGGGCGGGGCCGGCTGGGGGCACTGCGCCGAGCCGAACTGGGGGCGCGCGCCCTACTCCGACCACGCCTCCACGCTCTGGCGGCTGACCGGCAACGCGCCCGCGCTTCCGGCGCTCACCGACGGCGGCGCCCACGTCCGCAACGATGCCATCTGGTTCGTACTCGGGCGCGCCAAGGAGTGGCTTGCCTTGCGCTCCGCGGAGGCCCGGGCCGCGCTCGGCCGGGAGGCCGGGGACGGGTCCTTCCGCTACGCAGGGAAATACCTGAAGGGGCACTTTGAGGACACCGCAAGCGGCATCTGCGCGGCGTCCGCGGTCCGGCTGCTCGAGTTCGCGCGCCTGACGGGGGACGCCGACGCCCGGGCGGGCGGGCTGCGGTCGCTGGAGTTCATGAAGCGCTTTCGCACGCCGCGGGGCGCGCAGACCTGGGAGCTCTCGCTCCACACGCCGGACCTGCTCGCCTCCGCGCACCTCACGGCCGCCTACGTGCTCGGCTACGAGCTGACCGGCGCGGCCGAGCACCTCGAACGTGCGCGCGCCTGGGCCCTCTCCGGTCTGCCCTTCGTCTACCTGCGGTCCGACCGGCCCGTGATGGCCTACGCCACAGTGCCCGTCTACGGGGCGACCAACTGGACGGCGCCGAACTGGATCGGGACGCCGGTTCAATGGTGCGGGTCGGTCTACGCCAAGGCGCTGCTGTCGCTCGCCCCGCACGACACGACGCTCGATTGGCGCCGGATCGCGGAGGGGATCACGCTCGCCGGCGAGCAGATGCAGTACCCGGAAGGGCCGCGCGTCGGGTGCCTGCCCGACGTGTACTTCCTGCCGACGCAGTCGCGGGCGGGCCCGTCGATCAACCCCTGCGCGCTCGTGAGCCTGCGGCTCGCGCTCGCGGGGCAGCCGGCCGGTCTATCGGTCGCGGTCTCCGCGGACGGCGCCCACCGCGTGGTCGCGCCCTTCCCGGTCGAACTGCGCGACGGCAGCGTGGTGGTGCATGCGCGGAAGGGCGTCGCCTACCAGGTCCTGATCGACGGGGGGCGAGTGGTGGACGTCGATTCGCAGGGGGAGGACGCGCTTCCGCTGCGGTAAGGAAACATGGACCACCCGGTCGCGGCCATGTCGCCGACGGACGCGCTGACGCGGACCTGGGAAAGCCGCTTCAAGATGCGGCTGGACCTGCGAGCCGCCGCGATCTCCCTCGAGCCATGTCCCAGGACATCGAAGTTCCGGGACTTGGATGCGTCGGGCCGGCGAAGTCGTGTCGACACTCTTATCTTTGCCGTCGTTTCAGGCGGTCGGCGACCTGAGGTGCTGCTTGTACTCGCACTCCTGGGTGGTTTGTCCGCAGGCATGGACTCGCCTTGGAGACCGGACCTTGAAGCTTTACCGCTGCATCGAGCTGATCGCGTACGTAAGCTATCGACCAACCGCAATAGGGGTGACACGGGTCGGTGATGAGGACGGTTTGGCCCTGGACACGCTTCCAGTAGGCATTGCAACCTGCACTACGGCGCTTACCCGAATAGGTTCAGACGAAGGTGGGATGGGTTGCGGGCCGGAAAGGGCGGGTCGGTTGCAAAGGGAGCCGCGGTGGCGGGAGTCGCCGCCGCCAAATCGTCGTCGACGACTGTAGCGGAGCCCCCGGAGGGCGAGTTCGTGCGAAAACGCAAAGCGACCTGGGCAGCCCGCGCTCCGTTGCTCCCGCGGAAGCGGGAGCGAAGGAGGGAGGGCGCTGCGCCGGAATTTCGAGGTGGACCCGATGCTCTGTCACCGATGCCGGACTCCGGTGGTGGAGGTCTCGTCATCACGGAGCCCGGGGTCGTCGACGGGCTTCTGCGGCCTATTGCCGAGAATCAGGCGAACGATCCTCACGGGGGGCGGGATCCGTCCCTCGCGAGAGGCCTTTTCCCGGCGGATGTTGCGGACTGCCCTCGTCGCGTCTCAAAGCTGGGGAGCTGAGCGAAGAAACGCCGCACGCGACACATGTGCATGCGCCTTTCCGTACCCCGTTGCCTGCGGGGCGGGCGTGGGCCAAGCCCCGGGAGCCGAGTCGGGCGGAGGAGTTTTCCCTTGTTTCCGGGGACACCGTCCGGTTAGACTCCGGATTGAAAGTCCTATCCCTAGGTGGCACGAGGCTCGGGGCTGGCCATCTCCACCATCTCCGAGATTCTCTCCGGCAAGCGCAAGATCGCCCGCGGCCGCATGGCACCTCTGGCAGTGTTTTTCCACGTCTCTCCAGCAGTGTTCGTGGAAGGAGGGGGGGAAGGTCGTGGCGACAAAGGCCGAACTGGAAACCCACAAAACAGAGTACTACTCCCGCATGAAGGCGGCGCTCGCCGCAAGAGAGGTGGGACGGTATCGTGAGGCCATCGAGTGGTCAATGGACTCGTGGGCGTTTGTTGACGGGATGATGCAGTACGAGAGCAAGTACGAGGAACGGGAATTTCGAAGCGTCGAGGCAATCGATCTCGTTCTGAAATACGCCCCACCCTTCCTGCATTTGGCAAGCCTGGAAACGCTTGGCACTCTGCTCAAGAAGCAGAAGCGGATCGACAAGCTCGCTTCGGATGACTTGGATGCCCGCCTTGCCACCGCCCGACAGAAGCTCTGGGAGGCGCATCGGCTCTGGACCCATGTGGAGCAGAACCCCAACACCAGGCAGGACGAGCTGCGCCAGCGGCTCGGGGGAGACCAGGACGAGTGGCGGGCGATGGCGGAGTCCTGGGACCACTTTGGCATTCTCTTGCGCACGCCGGAGGGAGGGTCCTATCGCCTGCAGCTCCGCACACGGATGGATAGCTTGGTCCCCGCCAAGTGCCCGAGGTGCGGCTTGGTGGCCAAGGGAGCCAAGGGACGTCTGCTCTTGCACCAGACGTGTCCGAAGTGCCACTCCAAAGTGCAGTTCGTGTTCTTGCCGCAGGCTGAGACTGCGGCAGCGCCGAGGTGACGAATGGGCTTCATGGCCGGATTCATCCTAGCCTCTCTCGGCGTGGGGGCCATCGCCTTCCTGATTACGGAGCACAAGCGGCGTCGGCTGAACATGCTGGCGGGAGGCCTAGAATCTGACCGACGGCGCATGGAATCCGAGCTGAAGGACCTCGTGGAGAAGCAGCGCGCGATCGGCGAGGAAGATCGACAGGTGAAGGCCCGCCGGAAGCAAGTTGACGAAGACTCTCGACGGCTGGAGGCCTCCCGCAGTGAGTTTGAGGCGCGCGCTGCGACCTATCATGATCTGCAGGCCGAGAACGAAATCCTCAAGCAGGATCTCGTTAACCTGGACGTCGCGTCTCGCAAGCTCGAACTTGACCGCAACCTACAGGCTACAAGGCAGGCGGAGCTTGACCAGCGGGCGAGTGAACTGGGATCCCGCTACCTGAAAGAGAGCCTTAAGTGGATCAGCTCCTCGCTGAACCAGAACAATTTGGCTAGCTGCAAGCAGCGGCTGCTCGACGTCGTCGAGCGTTGTCGGGGGATCGGGCTTCCCGTGAGGCCTGATGAAGAGTCCGGCCTCGTGGCGAACCTGCGCCATGAGTATGAGGAGGTGGTTCGCATCGCAGTTGCGCGTGAGGAGCAGGCCGAGATACGGGCGCGCATGCGCGAGGAACTGCAACGGGAGCGTGAGAAGCAGAAGCTGGAAAAGGAACTGCAGGATGCAAGGCGGGGGCAGGAGGCCACGGCCCGCGCCGTGGCTGAGGTCGAAGGCAAGCACTTGGCAGAGGTCGAACGGGTCCGCGCCGAGATGGCCCACCTTGCCGCCGCCGAGCGGGAGCGAGCTCTTGCCCAAGTCGATGCGAGGTACGCCGCAGAGATGCAGGTTCTCGACGCCGAGAACGCGAGGCTGACGGAGAGAGTAGACGCGCTCACTCCGGCCGTCTCACAGGCACGGCTTACCAAAGCCGGGAACGTCTATGTGATCTCGAACATCGGTTCGTTTGGGCCCGAAGTGTTCAAGGTAGGGATGACGCGCAGACTCGATCCTCAAGAGCGCATCGATGAGCTCGGGGATGCCTCGGTGCCGTTCCCCTTCGATGTCCACTTCATGATCGCGTCCAACGATGCCCCCGCACTGGAGAATGCGCTACACAAGGGGCTGCACAAAAGTCGGCTCAACAAGGTAAATCTGCGAAAGGAGTTCTTCAAGGTTTCGCTCGACACGATTGCGCAGATTGTGAAAGAGAATCACGGCGAGGTCAAGTACAAGGCCGAGCCGGAGGCCCTTGAGTACCGGGAGAGTGTTAGCATGTCGGCTGACGACCAGGAATACATCGAGGAGGTGTACGATCGGGTTGACGACGGAGACGTGGAGGGGGCTGACAATCGGTAGGAGAACTGCGTGCACGGAGATGCAGGGGAATCGAGGGTCTGTCGGTCGCGGTCTCCGCGGACGGCGCCCACCGCGTGGCCGTTCCCTTCCCGGTCGAGCTGCGCAACGGCACCGCGGTCGTGCATGCGCGGAAGGGCGTCGCCTCCCAGGTCCTCATCGACGGGGGGCGAGTGGTGGAAGTCGACTCGCAGGGGGAGGACGCGATTCCGCTGCGGTTGGGACGCATCGACGTGAGCCGGAGACGATTTCTGGGGGCGCGGGCCGCTCTGTAGAGTTAGGACTCATGGAGTCCTAATTCTATCACAGGGCGACTATGGCTTCCCCAACCCCCTGGCCCAGTAGCGCGAGCGTCTTCCGCACCCTCCATATGGTTGCGTGGGGACCGCAACCGCGGAGTGACGCCGTAGGGTTTGGCCGTAGGCACGGACTCAACTTGGAGACCGGACCTTGAAGGTTGACCACCGCATCGAACTCATCGCCTACGTGGGCCGGCTGTCCGACATGGGGAAACCGGCCATGGTCGCCCCTGTGTTCCGGGTCGAGGAGGAGGACGGCCGTCCCTCGATCTGGTCCGGCGGCGATCCTCGGTCGACCGGGGAGCACCGGGCACGGATCCTGGGCCAGGAGGAGTTCAATTTCCTTCTCGCCGTCGGGGACTACTCGGCGATCACTCCCACGCTGCCCGAGCAGCAAGGGCAGGAGTTGTGGGTCTTCCCGGACGGTCCCCGGTACGCACCTCCCGTGGAGATGGTGCGCATGCTCGAGGCTTTCTGGCAGGAACGGCTGCGCACGGGCTGCTTTCTCCTGGCGACGCACAAGTACGAGGACGCGGTGCTGCCCGTCTCCCAAGCCTGCAATGCCAGGCCGACTCATTCTGTCGCTTATCTGCTCCTCGGCGCGATCGATCGGATTCGACGGCGCGAGGACCTTCGCGAGGTCGCGCTCGAGCACGCCCGCGCGGAGCTGCGCCCCGGAGAAGATCTGACGATGCGGATCAATTCAGACACGACGCCCTGGAACGCCATCCACCCCATGCTTCCTACCCTGATCTCCGAAGGGCTCGACGCCGCAACCGGTCGCAGCGTGGCAAGCCTCAACTGCACAAGACCGTGGACCGGTTCCCGCCCGCCGTTCGCAGATTGAAGCCCCACGCCGTCCCCGAATGACCCCCACGGCCCCTTGCCCCCGGTGGTTGCCTCTTGTGCGGTCAAGGGTGGGGTGGGCCGAACCACAACCTTAGCAGTCGTCGTCCATCGGATGGCCGCCGAAGGACGAATGGTCGTCTGCGTCGACCTTGATGTGGTCGGGTCCGCACTGCACCCGCTCGGCCACGGAAGGTCAGAAGCACCTCCCGCATGTCACCAAGAGCTGCGCCCGCACCCTACCGGCTCGGTGATTTCTACCCGGGTTGTCCCGGCGGTGCAGGGCGCACTCGTCCACCGAAGCGCGGCGCGCGAAGGCGGAAGCCCTGCACCACAAGGGCTCGTGGCCGGCAGAGGAGAAAACTGGGGAGTTCGTCGTTTCTCGCACTCTGGCGATCGATGCTCCGTCTCGCCGGAGTAGAGTAGTTCCTCCCACCTTGCAAGGGCTGGCCGCATCGGCCCGTCGCAGGATCGAAACGAGCAGCGAGAAAAAAAAGCGGGGCCCCGCTTGCGCGGGGCCCCGGGCTGCATTTCGGGAGACCGGGCGGGCGCGCCCGCCTACTTCAGGCCCGCGCCTTTGTCGAGGCCTTCGTAGGCGCCCGCTTCGACCGTTTCGTTCAGGGTCACCTTCCCCTTGTTCAGCGCGTCGGTCGAGCGCCGGAAGAGGTTGGCGACCCGGGTCCCGAAGGCGGTCACCACGGCCAGGCACCCGATCGCCACCAGGGACACGATGATGATGTACTCCGTCATGGCCTGGGCGCGGGACTTGCCAAGCTGCCGACCGAACATCTTGCGTGCATTCATGGTCCAATCTCCTCTGCTTGCAAACCTGTAAAACCTTTTGTCCCATCCGTTTCCGGTCGTTTTCGTTCTTCCGTCTCTCTCGGGCATCCCTCTTTTCCTTCCCTCTCCACGGGCTTATGGCGCTGGCCCGCAGACGCTCTCACGAAAAAAATGCGAGGCGGCCAGGACGCCGGTCCGAGCTTCGAAGATGTTTCCCTTCCTCGGCGGGGTCCGCTAGAATGGTGCAGCGCACGAGAGAGCGACCACACTCACGATGTCCGCCGCTGAAACGCTTGAACCACCGCGAGCGGCCTCCTCTCCTTCGGCGTTTTCGGCGTCTTCGGTGGCTCGTCCCTCTCTTCTTCCTCAAAGGCCCCGAACTCCCAGCGGAGGCCCGCTTCGGATGGACGATGCCGCGAACGGCGAAGACCGCGTCCGGCGACGGCTGTGGGACGTCGCCCGCATCCTGCGCCCGGAGTCCGCTGCGAAAGCCTCGAACGACGAGTTTGGCGCCGACGCTGCGCGTCGGTTGCTCGCCGAGCTTCGGGCCGCGGGCGGGCAGTACGTGGACACGTGGGAGACCGCGACTCGCCGCCTGGAGTCGGGCCGCCCCGCCGAGGCCGCGGATGCGCTCGCGGACCTGCTCGTCGGCCTCCTCCTTTCGCGTCTCTTCGCGCTCCTCACCACGGGCGACACGGCCGGCGAGCCGACCGCCATCCTCGGCGCGGCACGGCGCGCCGAAGCCATGAAGCAGCTTGTGAGTCGCTTCCCGCAGTGCCAGGGAGATTTCGAAAAGGTCGAGGAGCACCTCGCCGCGGCCCGCACGGAGGACGCGGCCTCTCACCTTAGTCGGATGGTCGCGGGCCTCCCCGCCCGCCGCTCGGGCATCCTCTGGCCGCTCGCCACCCGCGCGTCCTGGGTGCGCGTGCTCGGACGACTTGCCGACCCGGAGGTCAAGCCGACCGCGTCCGCCCTGGTCGATGCCTACTGGATCCCGGTACGCGAGCTGGTCGTCCGCCGCTTCCGGTTCGACCGAGAAACCGCCGAGAACGTCACCAGCGATTTCTTCGCCGATGCCGTCGTCCAGAATTCGCTTGCGCACTACGACCCGAACCTCGGCTCCAGATTCCGGCACTACCTCGCGGGCGCGGTCCATCACTTCGCCATCCGGTGGCGCGACCGGCACCTCGCGCGCGTGATGGAGCCGATGACCCCGGCGGCGGAAGAGCAGGCCGCCGCGCCGCCGGACGCGGAGCCGGACGCGCAGCTCGAGTGCTCGATGTGGCGCTGGCGGCTTTCGCACGCGCTCGCCGAGACCTGGCAGGAGGTCCTGGATCGGCAGCGGGCGTCCGCGGCCTGGCAGGTCTTCGAGGCCGTCGCGTTCGCGGGCGGCGACGCCCCGCCCGGCCAGGAAGAAATCGCGAAGCGGTTCGGCATCACCGTTTCGCAGGTGAATAACTACGTGCATCGCGTGCGGAAGCGGCTTGCGGAGGTCGTTCGTCGAGTCCCCGGCGGCGGCGAAGGTCCGGAGGCCGACGGGGCGGAGGTAGCCGCCGCCACGCGGCTCGGGCCGCCGGCCTGCTGCGCGGGAGACGCGAGGTTCGCCTTCGAGTCCGCCGACATGGAGGCGTCGATCGGTCCGCTCGTCACCGTGCGCGTGGGCGTGCTGGACGCGGCCGGCGCGCAGAACCCGCTCCCGGTCGCGCCGGGCGTGGCGGTGGTGAAGGTCGGCGGGGTCGGCCAGGTGGTGCCGCCGCCGCCGCATCGGCTGCGTGGGACGATCCTGGACGGACGCTACGTGCGTGTGGCCGAGGCGGTCGTGCGCGGCGCTGAGGCGGGGACGCTCGAGCTGGGACTGGAGGACGTGATGGAGACGGGGCTCGGGTGCGAGGCGAGAATGACGATGGCGTTTAGGTGAGGGGCGCGCTACGAAGTGTCAGGGCTGTGGCCGAAGAAGGGGCTTACGAAACGCAGCGGCGCAGAGACGCTGAGGACTCGTGGTGGGGTGAACACGCTCCACCACTTTGAGAAACGGAAAGACACCGGATAACGACCATGCGGTATGAAAAGAGCGGGGAATTCGCGGGCGCCCCACGCGACTACTGGAACCTGATCGCCCAGACCGACTCGCTCAATCGCGAGGCGGGGCTGCCGGAGGTCGAGTACGAGTTCCACCCCCGGCCCGACGGTACCGTCCGGACGCTGGCGAGCGTGAAGAAGTTCGGGCTGACGCTTCGCTGGCAGGAACAGCCGTTCGAGTGGGTCGAGCCGCAAGGCTATCGGGTGCAGCGGCTTTTCGAGAATGGGCCGTTTCGCGAGATCCACGGCGGCGCGCGGCTCGAGCCTGCCGGCGACAAGACGCGCGTCGCGATCTTCGCCGACATCCAGCCGCGCGGAGCGTTCGGCTGGCTCGCGGCGCGCTCGTTCGCGGAGCGCGAGCTGAGCGGCATGCTCGAGGTCTGCCGCGGCTGGGAGCGCTATCTCCGGGGAGAAACGGCCTGCCCCTACCCGAGGCGAACGGGCCACGCGTCGGTGGACGAAGCGGCCCTGGAAGAGGCCGTCGCCGCCCTCGCGCAGACCCCCGTGCCGGCGGACGCGCGCGACCGGCTGATCCGGCACCTGCGCGACGGTCCCGAGGAGCAGGTCCTCCGCATGCGCCCGAACGAACTGGCGGACGCGTGGAAGCTCGACCGCCTCGTCCTGCTCCGCACCATGCTCTACGCCACGAGCGCGGGCCTCCTCGAGCTCGCCTACGCCGTGCTCTGCCCGTCCTGCCGTGGGGCGCGCGCGACGAAAGGCGCGCTGTCCGAGCTGACGCGCGAGTCCTCGTGCGACACCTGAAACGTCGGCTTCAAGCCGGATTTCGACCGGTCGGTCGAAGTGAGATTTTCGGTCCATCCGTCGATCCGCCGCACGCGGGCAAAGACGTACTGCATCGGCGGGCCGCGGAACACGCCCCACATTCTGCTGCAGCAGTTGCTGCGGCCGGGGGAGCGTCGCACGGTCGAACTGGAGCTGCCGACCGGTCATTTCCACGTGCGCGCGGTCAAGAAGGCGGAGGGACACCTGATCGCACGCGACGGCGAGGCCGGGCCGGTGCACATCGCGCGTAAGGGGGACGCCCTGGAGCCGCGCTCGGTCGAGTGCGGCGCCGGACGCGTGTCGCTCACCCTCACGAACGAGGCCGCGGACGAGGCGCTCTTTCGGGTCGAGCGGGAGGACTGGAGCGACGCCGGCGTCTCGGCGGCCTACGTCACGACGCTGCCGGAGTTCCGAAACCTGTTCTCGAGCGAGGCCTTGTCCCCGGGCATGGACATGTCCATCCGCAACCTCTCGTTCCTCTTCAGCGACCTGAAGGGCTCGACCGCGCTGTACGAAGAATGTGGCGACGCGCGGGCCTACAAGCTGGTCCGGGACCACTTCGTTTTCATGCGCGACCGGATCGAGCGGAACCGGGGCTCGGTCGTGAAGACCATGGGGGACGCGGTGATGGCCGTGTTCAGCGCGCCCGCGGACGCGGCGCGGGCCGCATGCGAGATCCAGCTCGACTCCGCCCGGGAGCCGGTCGGCAAGGAAGGTGCCCCGTGCTTCCACGTGAAGATCGGCGCCCACTCCGGACCGTGCATTGCCGTGTCGACCGCGGGGGTCTTGGATTATTTCGGCACGACGGTGAACCTCGCGGCGCGCGCGCAGGCGCAGAGCGAAGGAGAGGACCTCGTGCTCACCGCCTCCCTGGCCGACCGGCGCGACGTGGCCTTGGTCCTCGGGGAGTTCGGCCCGAGCACGGAGCGGTTCCACACGACGCTGAAGGGGATTTCGGGTCCCGTGGAGTTGGTGCGGATCCGGCTGACGCGCGCGAAGGCGGGGTGCGCCGCGACGCCGGCGCACGCGGCGGCATCGCCGCGAGCTTGACGGCGAAGGGGGAGGACCCGAAGGACGCATTCGGTGCATGGAGAGGATGTGTAGCATGGCGCGGATTTCCACGCGGAGCCGGGCAGAGGTTCCGGAAGAGGTCGGTCAAGTCTTCGACAAGTTCATGACGCAGCGCGGAAACATCCCGAACATGTTCCGCACGCTCGCCCATCGACCCCGTCACATGGTCACGGCGTACGAGCATTTCGCGGCGGTGATGGGGGAGGGAACGGTGCCCGTGCGACTCAAGGAAATGGTCGGGGTGCGCGTTTCGACGCTGAACGCGTGCGAGTACTGACTCGCCTCGCATGTCAAGCTGGCACGGCGCTTCGGCGTGACCGAAGAGGAGCTGGCCGCCCTGGGCGATCCGGCGTCGTCGCTTTTCACGCCGGCGGAGAAGGCCGCGTTGCGCTTCTCGGAAGGGATGACCGGCGACTCGAACGGCGTCTCGGACTCGCTCTTCGCCGAGCTCCGCGCGCATTTCGACGAGGGGCAGGTGATCGAGCTGGTGCTTGTGGCCGGGGTGTTCAACTATTTTAATCGCATCAACAACGCGCTCCGCACGGAGATCACCCGGTGATTCGCTCGAAGCGCTGATGAGTCTGGTGGCCCGTTGACCGAGTGCGGCAACAGCCCTCGACGTCCGAGGTATCCGTTCGCAGTTCCGCCTTCAGGCGGAGCGTCGGACGGCAAGGCCGCGAACTGCGGAGGAATGGGTCGAAAAGTGAGTCAGTACTTCGTCGATGGGTTGCTCGTGCTACGTTGATTGACTCCGGGCACAGCCGTCCATGCGGCTACAGCGAATCGCAGACCCTGTGCCCACTCGCGCGGGCCGGAGGCCCGCGCCCCCAGGAATCGTGACTGGACTTCGCAACGCGGCACGAGTGCTTCACGACTCCATCCCCGTGTCGCCCCCCCCCTTGGAGCGTGCTCTGGATGTCCGATCCCGCCCTGGACCTCGACTCGCTCTGGAATGGTGCGGTGTTCGAACTGGACCGGGAGCTGACGGTCGCACGCGATCTGCTCGCCGCGCAGAAGCTGATCGTGTGCCTGGCAGGGCCGGTCGGGAGCGGGCGCGCGGCGCTGCTGCCGGCGCTCCGTCACGGTTCGGCCCCGGCCCCCTCCGCGGCCGGCGCCCAGGCTCCCGCCGCCGCCCCGCCCCCGGACGATCCCGCGGAGCTGGTCTTCTGGAGCGAGCCGGACCGACCCGAGGTCCGCTTCGCGCTCCCGCCGTCCTACCAGGACATCGAGGCCGACAAGCGCGCACTGGCCGAGCGCTTCGTGCGCGAAGAAGCCGACGTCGTCCTCCTCGTGCTCAACGCGAACGCCGGCGTGACGCGTCACGACCGGGTCGCGCTCGACGCCCTGCGCGAGACCGGCAAGCCCTTCCTCGTTCTGCTCTCCAAGCTCCACTCGCTCAGGCCCGCGGACCGGCCACTCGTCCTCGACGACGCGCGCGACCGGCTCGGGCTGGCCGACGCGCCGCCGATCGGCGTTTCCGCCACGACCGGCGAGGGCATGGGCGCGCTCGTGGACCGGCTCGCGGCGCTGCTCGGTACCCGCGGCAAGGAGATCCTGCTGGATCGCTGGCGGGATGCGCGGGAGGGGGAAGCGGAGCGACTGATCGCGGAGACGATGACGTCCGCGGCGAGCGCCGACGGCGGCGCGCTCGCGGAAGTCGTGGCGCGGTGCGCGCGGGTGGCGGTGCGGCTCGGCTGCCTCGCCGGTCGCGACGCCCGCCTGGGGCGCTTCCGCGAGGTCCTGCGGGAGGCGTGCGCCTCGCCGCGGGCGCGCGGGCTTGCCCGGCCGATGGACCCAGGGGACGGCGCGGGCGCGGAGGCCCGCATCGTGGTCGAGGCGCTGGCCTTCGCGATCCTCCAGACGGCACGGACTCTTTTTTTCGAGGACGGCGAGCCGGATGGGGAACGGCTGCGGGAGATCTTCCTGGGTCGGCTGCTGGAGCACCGGCTGCGCCGTGCCCTTGCGCGGACGGGGGGCGGGACGGACGCGGGGAAGACGCTCGAACTCTTCTCCGCGGGGATGCGCGCGGGGGAGCTCGCGCCGGAGCGCGTGTCGCGGATCCTGCCCCGGGTGAAAGAGCTTTACGGCGATTGGCGTGCGGGCCGGATTGCCGAAGCGGAGTACGTGGACCGGGTCGGCGCGCTCGTGCATGGCGGCCGTCCGGCGGGCAGCGAGCCGCCGGCCCCGGCCCTGGACAGCGAAGCCCCCAGCCCCGGAAGCACGGCGTCGCCCGCTCCGGCCCTCGCGGCCGGCGGAGGCGCCGTTGCGGAGCCTCCCAAGCCCTCCCTCGGCAAGCGCGCGGGCCGGCTGCTGGAAGGGGTCGCGGGAGACGTCGTGGAAAGTCTCTGGTTGGCGCGGCTCAAACCGAGGCTGGAGGTCTGGACCGAGGAGCAAAAGGCCCTGCTCGCCGTCGACCTGCTCAAGCTCCGCGCCGAGCTGGAGGTGGACATCGATCGCAAGTACGGCGATCTGCTGAAGAAGACGCGGCAGGAGGCCGAGGACTTCATGAAGCGCGCGGTGGACACGATCAACGCCCAGGCGGAGGACGCCGAGCGGCGCGCGCGACAGCGGCTGTGGATTTCGAGCCTCTTCATCCTCGGCTGGGCCGTGCTGGGACTTCTCTACGCGATCCTGCGCAGGGTCTTCGGCGCTTGACGGGAGGCCGGCGTGCTCGATGCGATTTCAGGCGTCCTCTCGGATCCGTTCCACTTGTTCCGGTTGCTCGTGATCCTTCTTTCGGTGTACGAGCTGACGGGGCTGGTGCTGGATTGGCGGGCCGGCTACCGCAGGTGGGTGGCGCTCTTGGAGCGCATCGGGGGCCGCTACCGGCTGCACGAGCTTTTGCGTGCGACCGTCCGCCTGCAGCTCTTATCGATCGTCGTGCGACGGCGCGGCTGGGACGAGTTGCGCATTCTGCTCGTGCAAGTCGCCGCCGCGGCCCTGGGCCTCCTTACGTGGATGATCGAGCGATGAGCGAGCCGACGAACCCGGCGTCCCCCGGCGGTGACGTGCCCGGCCCCGCCGCCGGGTCGGGCGCGGGCGAGGCGAAAAAAAAGGACGCCTTGCTGGGCAAGGGACCGGGCGCGCCCGGACTGGACCGCCTCGTGATTTTGACGCTGATCGGCCGCGTGAACGTAGGAAAGTCGAGCCTGTGCAACGCGCTCTTGCGGCGCGACCTCGCCTCGGTGGACGCGCGTTCGGGCTGGACGAAGGAGATCACGATCTACCCGGTGAGCGAGCAGCTCGCCGTCGCGGACACGCCGGGGCTCGACGACCCGAACCCGCTGCTGCAGGACGCGGCCTTCGACGCGGTCGGGGACACGGACCTGTTCCTGCACGTGCACAATCTGGACGAGGGCGTTGGGCAGTCGGCGCGCGAGGCGCTCGCGCGGCTGCGGAGCGCCGGCCGCCCTCTCGCGGTGGTGTTCAACAAGTGCGACCTTCTGCCCGAGACGCTGCGCGAAGAGCTGGTCCGCCAGGGGCTCGCGAAGCTCGGGGCGGAAGGGCTGCCGGTCTTCACGACGTCCGCGGTCTCCGGAGAGCGGCTGCAGGAGCTGGCGGACTGGATCGACGATCAGGTGAAGGGGCGTGGCGACGAGCTGGCGTGGGCGCGGGTCTGCCGTCGCGCGCGCCCGCTGCTCGAGGACCGCCTGGAGAAGCAGGCCGCGGACTGCGTCTCGCGCTACAGCCTGATGGCGGGCGGGGCCGGGGCGATCCCGTTGCCGATCGTGGATCTGCCGATCATCCTGGGCCTGCAGGTCAAGATGGCTCACGCGCTCGGCCGGATCTACGGCATCGAGCTGAGCGCGAGCCGGCTGAAGGAACTGATCGGGCTCGTCGCCGGCGGGCTGGTGATCCGGCAGGTCGGCCGGCAGCTTGCGAAGTTCATTCCCTGGGTGGGCTGGGCGCTCTCGGGCGCGGTGGCCTTCGGCGGAACCTTCGGACTCGGGAAGGCGCTCGCCCTCTACTATAAGAGCGGCATGCGAACCGACGCGGAGGAGTTGCGGCGGATCTACCAGGAAGAACTGGAGAAGGCGCGAGTGCGATTTCAGACTGATCCCGATTTGCGCAAGCAGGCGGAAGCGGAAGGGCGGCGCGGAGCGAGAGAAGCTTCAGGAGAGGAGTGACGCGCGAGGCGAGGCGACGCGCGGCGGAAGCGCGGCGTGTCGGGGGGCGGGAAGGAGGAATGGGGCCGGTTTGAGCGAGGGGCCGTCGAATGAGGACCTTGGAGTCGAACGCAGTTCTTGGGGTCGATTTCAAAATCCAAATTGCAAAATCTCAAATTTCAAATTGCATTGCCAACGAGCGAAGCCGCCTGCTTCGGGCTGAGGGCTCTCCCTCTCTGTGTTAATTCTCGGCCAAGCCTTCGAGATCATCCGCCATTTGTGTCGCGCCGTCGCGAAGGCTGTTCAATCCACTGCTGTTCCTCCGCGTCTCTGCGCCTCTGTGTTTCGTGAAAATGTTCCTCCGCTCCGACGCTCCCGCATTCAGATTTGAGAATTGAGAATTGAGAATTGAGAATTGAGATCGGCCTTCCGCATGGCCGCCGTACCTTCCATCCGCCCCACACGTGTGCCCAACCGCCGACATCGTTCGATTGTTCGCCTCGCACGCCCAACCTCAGAGGTCTACCATGAGGGGCCTCTTCGCCCTGCCCCGGCGCCGCATCGGGATCCAGTTGGCGCTCGCCCTGCTCCTGGTCTCGCTCTCCCCGCTGCTCCTGTCCGGGTTCCTCATTCTCGGCCTCATCGAGGAGTCCTTGTCCGGCCACGTCCAGGCCACGCAGGACGCGCTCCTCTCCGCCTCGTCCCTGATGACGCAGGAGTACCTGCGGCTCTCCCAGGCGAAGCTCGCCACCGTAGCCGGGCTCCTGTGCTCCGAGGAGCTGGTGCGGCCTCGCGCGGACCCGCGCGCCGACCTCGTGACGCGCGCGGCGCTCACCGCCCGGCTGGAGGGCGTCCTGCAGCCGTCCGAGCTGTTCCTGGAGCTGGACTGCTATGCCCTCGGTGAGCAGGCGCTCGCCCGCTCGCAAGTGGCCCAAAGCCCCGGCGCCGCCATTTCGCAATCGATCGGGGTGCTCGAGGTCGCCCCCCTGCTGCGGCCGGCGGAGCCGCGCTACGAGTCGCAGGACCCGCTGCTCCTCGCCTCGCGCCAAGGGTCGGCGTTCGTCGCGCCCGCGATCCGGTACGAGGGGGACGTCCCGTACGCCTCGGCCTCCGTCCCCATCGTGACCGGCGGCAGGGTCATCGGCTCGCTCGTCGCCCGCGTGAGCCTCCTCCCGCTGCGCCACTTGTTCCGGGTCTTCGCCCGAGGGGCGCCGGGGGACACCGCCGTCGTCCTCGCAGACGCGGAAGGGACCTCGGTCGTCACGGAAGGCGGCCTCCCCGGTCCGGACGCCTTTGAGACCACGGCCGTCGTCCCCGGCCGCGGCTGGACGCTCTCCGTGCGGCAGGCGCGCGGCGCCGCGTTCGCCGTGCTCACGGAGGCCCGGCATCAGGCCCGGCTCTGGTTCGGCCTCGCGGTGCTGCTCTCGCTCGCCCTGGCCCTCATCTTCGCCCGCCGTATCGTCTCTCCCGTGCACGCGCTCTCACGCGCGGTCGACGCGATGGCGGGCGGCGACCTCTCCACGCGGTCGAGCATCCGCCGCGAGGACGAGCTGGGCCAGCTCGCGCGCGCCTTCGATCGCATGGCGGAGTCGCTGCAGAAACTCGACGAGTTGAAGAGCGACTTCGTCTCCCACGTCTCCCACGAGCTGCGCACGCCGCTCACTTCGATCAAGGTCTCGCTGTCGAATCTCCAGGACGGACTCATCGGCCCCATTGAAGAGCGGCAGGCGCAGGTCCTATCGCGCATCCGCCAAGACGTGGACCGGCTGATCCGCATGGTGAACGAGCTGCTCGAGGCGGCGCGGCTCGAGGCGGGCCGTGTGAGCCTCGTGCCGGCGCGGTGCGACCTCTTCGCGATCGCGAGCCAGGCGGTCGAGTCCCTGCGTCCGCTCGCCGACCGCAAGCAGGTCGCGCTGTCGATCGTGCCCGCGGCTGCGCCGGGCGCGGGCGCATGGGCGCGCGGAGAGGCCTCGCAGCTCCACGAGGTCGTGGCGAACCTCGTGGACAACGCGGTCAAGTTCACGCCCGCCGACGGCGCGGTCCGGGTCGAGGTACGGTCAGCGGACGCGTGGGTGGAATGCGCCGTGACGGACTCCGGGCCCGGGATCGAGCCTGCGCGCCTTTCCCGGCTCTTCGAGAAGTTCTCGTCGGCGCGCGGGCCCGGCGACGCGCGGCCGTCCGGGGCGGGGCTCGGCTTGTGGATTTCGCGGCGCATCATCGAGCTGCACGGCGGCACGATCGGCGCGGAGAACCTGCCGAACGGCGGGGCGAGCTTTTTGATGAGGGTGCCCGCATGGGACAACTCCTGATCGTCGACGACGACGAGCACATCCTGCAGGCCGTGGCGGAGCGGTTCACCGCGCTCGGGCACGAAGTCTCGACCGCAACGAGCGGCCGGGAGGCGCTTTCGAAGATCCGGCGCGACCGGCCGGACCTCGTGCTGCTTGACTTGCAGCTCCCGGACGGGGACGGGCTGTCCGTGCTGGCCGAGTTGCGCCAGGACGGCCTCGAGGTGACGGTCGTGGTGCTGACCGCCTACGGCACGGTCGAGCGGGCGGTGCAGGCGATGAAGTCCGGCGCCTACGACTTCATCCAGAAACCGTTCGAGACGGCCCTGGTCGAGGAAACCGTGAAGCGCGCGCTGGAGCGGTCGGCGTTGCAGCGGGAATGTTCGGCGCTGCGCATGGCCCGTGTCGAGTGCGAGCCGGTCGCGGAGGACCCGCGCACGCGGGAGGCCTTCGCTTTTGCGGCGCGGGCGGCAAGGAGCGCGGCGACGGTGCTCTTGCTGGGGGAGAGCGGGACGGGGAAGGAGGTGGTCGCGCGCGAGCTGCACCGGCTGTCGCCGCGTGCGCGCGGGCCTTTGGTCGCGGTCAACTGCGCCGCGCTGACCGAGACGCTGCTGGAGAGCGAACTCTTCGGGCACGAGAAGGGGGCGTTCACGGGCGCCGCGGCGCGCCGGATCGGCCGGATCGAGGCGGCCCATCGCGGGACGCTCTTCCTCGACGAGGTGGGGGACATCCCGCCGTCGTTCCAAGTCAAGCTGCTGCGCGTGCTGCAGGAGCGTGCCTTCGAGCGGGTCGGCGGCAATGCGCCGATCACGGTGGACACGCGCGTGGTCGCGGCCACGAACCGGGACCTCAAGGCGCTCGTGGGGGAGGGGAAATTTCGCGAAGACCTCTTCTACCGGCTGAACGTGCTCTCGCTGCGTCTGCCGCCGCTCCGGGAGCGCCGTGCGGACATTCGGCCGCTCGTCGTGCGGTTTTTGGAAGACTCCTGCCGCGAGGCGCATCGCGCGGTGCCGCGGGTTTCGGAGGAGGCGTTCGGGCTGCTGGAGGCGCACGCATGGCCGGGGAACGTGCGCGAGCTGAAGAACGTGGTGGAGCGGACCGTGTGTCTGCTCGACGGGGAGGAGATCGCGGCGCACGACCTGCCCGAGGAGCTGCGTGGCGCGCCGGGCGCGGCGGGGGCGTCGGAGCCGGCGGACGGCTTTCATGTGAAGGTACACGAATACCGGCGTGGGCTGCTGCGCGAGGCGTTGGAGCGCGCGGGCGGGAACCAGACGAAGGCCGCGGAGGCGCTGGGGCTGCAGCGCACGTATCTCGCGCGGTTGATCCGGCAGTTTGGACTGTAGCCGAGTGTTGCTCCGATGCGCGAACCGGGCGACGCCTTTTGACAGGATGACGGGATCGACAGGATAGGCTGCATGGAGAGGATGGTCAGCTTGGACAGGATCGGCAGTGCTTTTCAATTGGCTGCCCCGCCCCATTGCTGGTGTGCTGTAGCGTATCCACTTGACCACGTGGCTTGAGCCCACATTGTGGTGCAGGGCTTCCGCCCTGTACCCGCTCTCGCGCGGACCGTGAGCATCATCACCCCGGTTTCGGCGTGGCTCAGATCCGAGCGTCGGTTGGCGACCGGCGAGTCTTGGTAGGGGCACGGCGCCGCCGTGCCCACGAAGCGAGGGACCGTGGCCGGCTGGGCGCCGGGCCTGCGGCGGTCTGAGGCATGCGCCGAAGCGTGCCGGCGCCGCATCCGCACGCAACCGGCTGCGTGTGGTCAACGTGGGGTGACACGTCGGTGCAGGGCGGAAGCCCTGCACCACAAGGGGCTGCGGCCGGCGGAAGGGTGCACGTGGAGTCGCGCCCCTTCGCGGCGCGCTGAGGGCGGCTGATGCGACGAGCCCGGGGGCAAGGTTCCAGCCCGATCCCCGATTCGGGGAATGACCCAACGCGGCTCGCCGCCGCGCTGGCGTGGAAGGGAGCGACGCTACGGGCCGGCGGGGCGACGCTGCGGCTCCCGGTCGACGCGGGGCCGCAGGCGCGCGCTGCGGCCGAGCAGCTCGCAGCGGCGCGGGGAAGACTGGCCCGGCTCGTGTACGCCCCGCCGGACAGGGGGGCGGACGCGGCCGATCCCGTCGCAGAGTCGACGCGCGTGCTGCAGGAAATCGACCGCCTGGAGCGCGACCTCGCAGCCCGCCTTCCGGACTTCGCCGCGCGGGCGTTTCTTGACGTGGGGCTCGCGGAGGTCGCTCGTGCGCTGCCAGAAGGCGTCGTCCTGCTCGAGCTCCTGGAAAACTCGGGCCGGCTCCACGCGTGGGTGGCGAGGACGGGTGGCTCACGGCCGAGGAAATCCTCGGCCTCGACCTCTCGGGCGTTGAATTGCTCGTGCTGTCGGCCTGCGAGACCGGTCGCGGCGAGCCGGCCGCGGGCGAGGGGGTGCTCGGCCTTTCTCGGGCACTGGCTCTCGCCGGGGCTCGCGCGTTCGTGCTTTCGCTCTGGCGGGTCCCCGACGCCGAAACCCGCGACCTGATGGCGGCCTTTTACGACGACCTGTGGGGGACGTCGACCACGGAAGCGCTCGCACCCGAGGCTGCGCTGCGCCGCGCCCAACTCGCCGCGCTGGCGCGCGATCGCGCCGCCGGCAAGTTCCGTCCGTCGACGTGGGGCGCATGGGTGGCGTATCGCTGAGGAGCCGAGGTCGCCAGGGTCCGCGAAATAAAAAACAAAGTGTGGCGTGGCGTGACTCGCAGGGCGGGCGGACCGAGGCGCGAACCGGGCGGGAGAATCGGCGGGGGAGAGGGGGGAAGGAAGGGCAGGTGTTTGGTGGCAGTCCGCAGGCGCGCTTGTACCCGGGTGGTTGTGCGCGGTAGCGCGAGGTCGAAGCTTGGGGAGACGAAGAACACGCCGGGACCGCTCCCTCACGGTCGCGGTCCGGAGGGTGACCGCCCGAGGTCGTCGGGCGCCGGGGTGAGCGCGGCTCAGTTCCCCTTCCGCCGCTCGGCCGCGGCGGCGCGGGCGTCTTCCACCGCCTGCTGCAGCTCCCCCTTGAAGGTGTCCCACTCGGTCATCACTTCTTCGGTGGGCTTGCCGCAGATGCCGCGGAGCTCGAGGCCGTCGAACTTCTTCCGCTCCTCCTCCGACTGGAAGAACTTCTCGTCCACCTCGACGCCGAAGGAGCGCTCGTCGAGCTGCTTCACGGTCGTTTTCGAAAGCACGCCGGGCATCTGGAACGAGATCCGCGCGCCGAAGCCCGCGGTCAGGGACTTCATCATCTCCTCGGTCGAGGGCTCGCCGGTCACGGGGTTCGGTCCGGCCTTGGGCGGCTTGTCCCCCTTCGGCGGCCCGGCTTTCGGGTCGGCCTTCGGATCGGCTTTCGGGTCGGGTCCGGCGCCCGGCTTCGGTCCGGGCTTCGACCCACCCGCCGCGCCGCCGTCACCCACGCCGACCTTCCCCGCGCCGGTCGCGGACTTCGCGAACGCGAGATCGAACCCGCCGTCGGGGAGCTTGCGGAAGGCCGCGACCGGCTTCGAATAGCCGTAGGCCACCACGTCCACCTGACAGGTCGGGCGGATCGACTTGCCCTTGTCGTCCGTGATCTTCAATTTGAGCATGTAGATCGCCCCGGGATTCTTGTCGTCCGCGGGGAGGGTCGCGATGCCGCAGAGCTGGATCCGCGGAATGGGTCCCTTCCGCACCGCGGAATTCGGCGGGCGCTTCCACTTCGGGTCCGGCGGGAGCCCCTGGCGCGGCTGGTCCTGGCAGGGGGGCGCCATGCCGCGCCACACCCAGCGCTCGGCCTCCGGCGTGGTCACGCGGATGTCCAGCCGCGCGATGTCCGGCCGGTCCCCCTCCGCCCGCGCGAACGTGACCCACAGCTCCTCCTTCGCCGCGTCGTAGGCCGCCGTCGTCGGCGTCACGTCCGCGCGCTTGAGCTTCGTCGCGTCCACGGTCCAGGCCGCGCTCTCGAGTTTCACCGAGTTCGACCGGACGGGTCGCCCGCGTTCGCGAACGCGGTTGATGTCGGCGAAGACCGCCTGGCCGGCTTGGATCACCTTGCCGTCCTTGAATTCCGACTGGTAGTCGCTGAGGACCAGGACGCCCTCCAGGTCGTGGAAAAGGTAGTGCTCCTGGACCATGCGCTGGACGTTGGGGCTGTCCGCGCCCTTGTCCCCCGTGAGGCCCGGGATGGAAATCGCCGCGCGCATGCGGATCTTGCCCGAGCCGTCCGGGAAGACGGTCCAGACCTGCTCGAGCTTGATGCAACCCGCGGATGCGACGGCAACGAAGGCGAGCGCCACGAGAGACGCCCGGCCGAACGGCTTCTGCATGGGACCTCCCAATTCGGACGGCGACGCCGCGAAGAGTGGATTTGGATGCGAGGAGGCTGGCTACGCGTAAGGACACGGCGAATCATAGCCCCCATGCGCCGGACCTGTCAAGGTTGTGGCGATTTTTCGACGCGCGAATCCGGAGTGCGCCCGCGCTCTTCTGCTTGCGCGCGCCGGGAGCCGTCGTTATAGTTGCCGGCCGACGTCGGACGAGGAAGTCCAGTTCGGCCGTGCGCGGGATGCGCGCGCGCCTCCGGGCGCAGGTGCCCGGGCCCCGTTTTTTCCGACGCCGGACCGGTTCGATTCGGAGGAACAGACGTGATTGGACGACTGGCCGTGGCCGCGGCCGTCCTCGCCCTGGCCCTGGGCGCAGCCCGCGTCTTGCAAGGGGATGGAGAGGGCGCTCTCGCCCCCGGGAAGGCCGCGCCGGAGCTGAAGGCGGAAGGATGGCTCAATGGGGACGCGCCCGCGCCCGATGCCCTCAAGGGCAAGGTGCGGGTGCTCGACTTCTTCGCCTTCTGGTGAGGCCCCTGCGCGCAGCAGGCGCCGAGCCTCGTCGAGGCTCAGCAGAAGTACGGGGAGAAGGGCGTCGTTTTCATCAACATGACCCGCGAAGGCAAGGCGAAAAAACAGCAGACCGAGGACTGGCTCAAGAAGCATGGCATCACGTGGCTCACGGGCTACGGGTCGAAGGTGAACGAGGCCTACGGGGTCCGGGGCATCCCGACGACCTTCGTGATCGGCGCGGATGACAAGGTGGCGTGGAACGACGACCTCGGGGGCGACCTCGGGGACGCGATCGAAAAGGCGCTCGCGGCCAAGAAGAAGTAGCAAGGCTTTTGCGCCACGGAAACGGTACGAGCCACAGAGGGCACAGAGGACACAGAGAACTACCGCATGCATGTGCGGAGGTTCCTGCTACCGTCCTCTGTGACCTCTGTGCCCTCTGTGGCTGAATTCCTCCGTGGCCTCGGTGGAGCAGTCCCGCGCATGTTCAAGAGGGTGTTGGTCCCGCTCGACGGCTCGGCGCTGTCCGAGGCCGTGCTGCCCCACGCGTCCCGGATCGCGGCGCTCTTCGGCGCCGAGTTCGTGCTTCTGCGCGTGGCCCCGCCCGGCGGAGCGGCGGGCATGGAGGCGGTCTATACGGAGTCGATGCTGGCCGACGAGTGCGAGCGGTACCTGCACGAAACGGCCGCCCGCCTGCGGGGGACGGGACTCGAGGTGCGAACGATCGTCCGACACGGACCCGTCGCGCAGACGATCGCGGAGGAGGCGAAGGCCGTCGCCGCCGACCTGCTCGCGATGTCGACGCATGGGCGGTCCGGCGTCAGCCGCTGGGTGTTCGGGAGCGTCACGGAAAAGGTCGTGAGGCTGGCCTCCCTGCCCACGCTCCTCGTTCGGCCCCCGGTGCGGGCGCCGGCGACGGCCGGAGAACCGCTCTTCTCCCGCGTCCTGGTGCCGCTCGACGGCTCGGGTCTCGCCGAGAGCATTCTCACGCCCCTTGCCGGCTTCCTGGAGAGGATCCAGGCGGAGGTGAACCTGGTCAGGGTCGAAGGGGGAACGCAGGTGCTGGTGCGCGGCCAGCCGGTGCCGGGCCGCGTCGCGGCGGCCCAGAGCTACCTCGGGCAGTTGCAGGGCCGGTTCGCGGGCCGCGGCATGCGCATCGTGACCGAGTGCCGCTTCGGCCGCGCCGCGGACGAGATCCTACGCTACGCGGAGGAGCGCGCGTGCGACCTCATCGCGATGTCGGCGCACGGCAGAAGCGGCGTGAGCCGCCTGCTGCTCGGCAGCGTCGCGGACAAGGTGTTGCGCGCGAGCCCGATCCCGGTCCTCTTGCTGCGGGCGGAGGCCGGGGACAGGTGAGCAGGCACGGGCCCGGCGGGCCCCCTTTGAGAAGGGAAACCTGCGGATGAAGAGCATCGCGATCATCGGCGCGTCGGCGAACCGGGAGAAGTTCGGGAACAAGGCCGTGCGGGCGTTTCAGCAGCGGGGCTGGACGGTCTACCCGGTGAATCCGAAGGAGGCGACGATCGAGGGACTGGCGGCAATAGGCGAAGGCAAGTTTGGCCGCCCGCTAGGCGCGCGAGCGAGGCGTAGTAACGGAGAACTACGGCGAGCGAGCGCAACGACGCGGGCGGCCAAAATCGCCGAGAAAATTGGTCACCCAATTGCGTGGGGCGGTACTCAACTCGGGGCGCCGCCCTTGGCGCCGGAGGCGGGGGCCGGGGGCCGCGGCGCGGGCTTCGCGGGCGGCCGGGCCGGCGCTTTGGCGACCGGGGCTGGGGCGGCTGCCGCCGGGGCCCTTGCGGCAGGCTTCGCGGGGGCGGCCTTGGGCGCCGCGGGCGCCTTGGCGGGGGCGGCCTTCGGGGCGGCGGATGCGGGCGCCGCCTTCGGGGTCCCCGGCGTCCCCGGTCCTTCCTCCACGGGCGGATGCTCGTCAAGAATGCGCTGCAGGTCCTCGAGCCGCGAGGAGTCGATCCCTTCGAACTTGATGCCCGCCTGGAAGAAGTTCCGCTGGCGCGTCGAGCGCTTGCACCAGCTCACGGTGCCCGCGAAGCTGAAGTCCTTCGCGGCGCCGGGTCCCTTGAGCACGAAGCGGAAACGGTCCCCGACCTTGAGCTGCTCCGGGCCGACCACCTGGAGCCCCGCCTTGCTGGCGTTCACGAGGCTGGCGTGATTTTTTTTTCCCAGCCCGATCCGGGCGAGGAACGAGTCGCGGGAGAAGTGAACGAAGTACTTCTTGAGGGAGCTGCGTGGGGCGGTCCGCCTGTCCTCGCCTTGCACCATCGGAGGGTTCTCCATAGAAGCATCGGGGGGGGGATTCGTCGTAGCGATACGGGCGGCGGATTTTACGGGGCGCGGGCCTCCGCGTCAAGCAATCCCGCAAGAGCCGCCGACGAGCCACAATCCAATTGACCTCGCAGGCCGATTTTGCTATTCGGGATTCGACAAGCCACCGACTGTCCGAAGAACGACGAAAGAGGACGAGCCACCGAAGACGCTGAAGACGCCGAAGGAAGACGAAAAGAACGACGAAAGAGGACGAGCCACCGAAGACGCTGAAGACGCCGAAGGAAGACGAAAAGAACGACGACGGGGACGAGCCACCGAAGACGCTGAAGACGCCGAAGGACGACGAAAAGAACGACGACGGGGACGAGCCACCGAAGACGCTGAAGACGCCGAAGGACGACGAAAAGAACGACGAAAAGAACGACGAAAGAGGACGAGCCACCGAAGACGCCGAAGAGGGACAACCTAGCCAGTGGCGGCACCGATCGCAGCGCAGAAGGCCGGCTCGGCTGCCGAGAGTGACGAGGCACTTTCCCTGTCACAGTCGCCGAAAAGCGCTTTGGTTTGACAACGAATGCTTCCTGCCGATCGGGATCGTGCAGGCTCGCCCAGAAGTTCGGAGGCCAGGCACGGCCCGAGTTGAAAATTGAGGCTTGAGTCTTGATTGGGACTTGAGCATTGGAATTTGAGAATTCCCAAGGAGGTCTCCGTGGCGTCCCCCAACCCCGTCGAGGCGACCGGCGCGGGCTCCCGCGATACGCGGGCCCAGCGGATGGCGGAGGCGGCGGCCGGCGCCGGTCTCTCGTCGGCGGCCCTGGCCGAGTTCTCCCGCGTCTTCCTCCGGCGGGCCGACGACCGCTACGCGCGTCGCTTGACCGATGACCAGCTCGCCCGGACTCTCGGCAGCCTCTGCGCCTTCATCGCCCGCAGAGCGCCCGAGGAGACCCTCTTCCGCATCGTCCATCCGCACGAACAGGGACTCGACCCCTCCGGCGACGTCGTGGCGGTCGAGACCTGCATGGCCGACCAGCCCTTCATCGTCGACACCCTCCGCATGGCCTTCGCCGCTTGCGGCCTCCAGGAGGTCGCGGGGGTCACCATCATCATCCCCGTCAGCCGTGACGCCGATGGACGCATCGTCTCCATCCGCCCCACCGAGGCCCCAGACCACGTCAGCGAGTCCGTCACGCGCTTCCTCCTCCTCGGCGCACGGGAAACCAGCGTCCGCGAACGGCTCCTCGAGGAGGTGCGCGGACGACTCCGCATCTCCCTCACCGCGGTTCGCGATTACAACCGCTTCAAGCGGGCCCTGCGCGACCTCGGCAATGCCTACGAATTCCTCGCCCAGGCCGGCCCTCGCCGCGGCCCCTCCGCCGACGACCTCCGCGAGGCCATCGAGTTCCTCGCGTGGCTCCTCGCCGACAATTTTCTCTTCATGGCCTCCGTCGAAGTGCGGGAAGGGGAGTCCGTCACCGACACCCGACCCGGGGACGCGCTCGGCGCCGCCGCCGACCTCGTGCCGTCCGGCGAGACGATCCTGGAGGTGGCGCGCCGCTTCTTCTCCGCCCCCGCCGCGGGCCAGCCCATCCTCCGCGTTCTCAAGTCCGACCTCGACTCCCGCATTCACCGGCCGGGCAAGATGGACGCCCTGCTGCTGCGCCGCTTCGATGACAACGGGCGGCCCGCCGGCGGCCTCCTCCTCCTTGGTCTCTTCACGCGTCGGGCGCTTTCCGTCCTGCGCTCCACGATTCCCTGGCTCCGGCATCGCCTGGAGCGCCTCTACGCCGCGGAAGAGGTCCGCCCCGGCACCTACCTGTACAAAGCCACGACGAATGCCTTCAACTCGGTTCCGCTCGAGTACCTCTTCGAGGCCGCCGACGAACGCCTCATCCACCTCATCCGACGGCTCATCGACGCCGAGGCGAGGCGCGAGGTGGTGGCCCACGTCGACGTCGATGCCGCACGCAAGGTGGCCTACGCCTTCGCCGCCCTCCTCAAGGACGAATTCTCGGAGGCGATCCTCGAGCGTCTGCGCCTCCTCGTGACCGGCGAATTGGCCTCCGACTACTGCGATTTCCAGGTCGGCACCGGCAAGGAACAGACGGTCGGCGTCTACCTCTACCTTGCCGGTTGCCGAAAGGCCGACCCCTCCCTCCAGGAGCGTCTCCCCGGCGAAATGATCAGCGTCTGCACCCCGTGGCGCGAGCGCCTGCGCCTCGCCCTCCAGCTCTCGCTGGACGAAGTGCGCGCCAAGCGCCTCTATGCCGAATACGCGGAGGCCTTCGCCGAAAAGTACATGCGTGCCACCGAGCCGGACGAGGCCGCGGGCGACATCGTCCACCTCGACAACCTCCGCGCGTCCGGCACGATCCAGTTCGACCTGCTCGCGGGCGCCGGCACCGCCGACGAGGTCCGCCTGCGCCTCTACCGGCCCGGCCGGCTGTTCCTCTCCGAGATCATCCCCATTCTCGATGACTTCGGGTTCCGCGTGCTGGACCAGGACCCGATCGAAGTGCGCTGCCCCGACGGCACCGAGCTGCGGATGGACACCTTTCGCCTCCTCGTCGACAAGAAGTCCGGCGAGGCGGACTACGTGGCGAACAAGGAGCGTCTCCTGCACGGCCTCCGCGCGGTCTTCGAGCGGCGCATGGTCTCCGATCCGCTGAATCGACTCCTGCTCCAGCCCGGGCTCACCTGGGAGGACGTCGATTGCCTGCGGATGTACCTTGGGTATTCCCTGCAACTCGGGCCCTTCTTCGCCGCCGACGTCGCCCACCGCGTCCTTTCTTCGCACCCGGTCCTCACCGGCGCCCTCATCGACTATTTCCACGCGCGCTTCAATCCGCGCTTCGGCGAGGTCGACGGCTCCACCCGCCGGACGCGCATCGAAGGCGCGCGTCGGGCGGTCCTCGAGGGGCTCTCGCGCATCCAGGACTCCACGCAGGACCGCGTGCTGCGCACGTTCCTCAATCTGATCGAGGCGACGGTCCGCACGAACGCCTTCCGCGGGGACCGGAAGGGACACTACCTCTCGGTCAAGGTCGCCTGCACACGCCTCGAGAAGTGCCCGGAGCCGCGGCCTCTCTACGAGCTCTACGTGCACCACGCGGAGATGGAGGGCTGCCACCTGCGCGGGGGCGCCGTCGCCCGCGGCGGCATCCGCTGGAGCGACCGGCTCGAGGACTACCGGACCGAGATCTTCGGCCTCATGCGCACCCAGATGGTGAAAAACGTACTCATCGTCCCCGTCGGCGCGAAGGGCGGGTTCGTGGTCAAGGGGAAGACTCCGCACGGCAAGGATCGGAAGGCCTACGGGGACGCGATGTACGAGGTCCTGATTCGCGGCATGCTCGACGTCACCGACAACCGGTCGGGCGGAGAGCCGGTGCGGCCGCCCGACGTCGTGTGCCATGACGAATTCGATCCGTATCTCGTCGTCGCGGCGGACAAGGGGACCGCGCACTTGTCCGATACGGCGAACCGCCTTTCCGGCGAGTACGACTTCTGGCTCGGCGACGCCTTCGCCTCGGGCGGGTCGGCGGGCTACGACCACAAGAAGGAAGGCATCACCGCGCGCGGGGCGTGGGCCTGCGCGCGGACGCATTTCCTGGAGATGGGGATCGACCCGGAGAAGGACGTGATCCGCGTCGTGGGCCTCGGGGACA
>JACPWG010000086.1 GCA_016197205.1 Planctomycetota bacterium | reverse complement strand
CATGACCGCCAGGCGCTGGTCGCCTTTTGCGACGATCGTCTCGGCCTTCGCGATCTGCGCCTCCGCGTCGGCAAGCCGTCCGAGGTCGCGGTAGCACTCCGCCAGTGTCCCGTGCGCGTCGGCGACCGACCCGGGGCGGCCCTGGGACGTGGCGATCTTGCGCGCCTCTTCCGCGAGCGGGATCGCCTGCTCCGCGCGTCCGCTGCGGCGGTGGAGGTTCGCGAGGTGCAGCACGGCGTCGAGCACGATCGCGAAGTCCTCCATCCCCTGCGCCGCGTCGCGCGTGGAGGCGAGAAGCGCCGACGCCTCCTGGAATCGACCGCGGGCGTAGAGCAGTCGTGCCTTTTGCAAGTCCACGCGCACGCCGCTCCGCCGATCCCCGATTTGGGCCGCCAGACCCGCCGCCCGTTCGAGGTGCTCGTCCGCCATGCCCCACTTCGACTGCCGGATGAGCGTCGTGGCGAGGCTCATGTGCATCCACGCGGCGAACGAGACGTCACCGACGGCGAGCGCGAGGTCGAGTCCCTTTTTTTTGAACTCGCAGCCCTTTTCCAGCTCGCCGAGGGAGTCCCAGGCGCCACCCAGGTTGTTCAGGCAGTAGAGCAACCCGCGCACCTCGCCCTGCCGCTCGAAGAGCTCGTGCGCGCGCTGGAACTCCGCGAGCGCGGACCGGACCTGCCCCTGCGACTGGTGGATGCTCGCGAAGAGATTGTGCAGGTAGGCGATCTCCTTCGTGTCCTTCAGCCGCTCCGCCAGCGTCATGGCGCGCTGCGTCATGCGGTCCGCGATCTCCAGTTCGTTCGTCCAGTAGTAGAGCCGGGCGATCTCGTGCAGGAGCTTGAGGGCCTCGGGGGATTCGCGGTCGGGGCCGAGCCGTTCCAGCGCCTGGTTGTACTGCGCCATCGCCTCCTGGACCTTGCCGGAGCGATGCAGGAAGTACCCGCGCCGCCGCTGCGCCTCGGCCTCCGCCTGCGGCTCGTCGAGGGATTTCGCCAGCTCCGCGAATTCGTCGATCCGCCAGAGCCCCTCCTCCCAGCGGCCCTTCCGGTCCAGCACGTCGAGGAGCTCGCCGAGGCATTCGAGCCGGCGCTTGATCCCCTCGCGGCTCTCCTGGCCCTTCAACAGCTCGAAGGCCTTCTCGTAGTAGTGGATGGCCTGGTCGTTCGCGTAGGCGCGGAAGGCCTTGCGCGCGGCGGCCAGGGAGCAGACGAGCACCTTCTCGTCGTCCCCCGCCGCGCCCCAGTGCTGGACGAGCTCCTCGATGTGGGCCTCCAGCTCGTGGGCGAAATTCGTCTCGATCGCCGCGGCGATCCGCTCGTGGAGGCGGCGGCGCTTGCGGCGGTTGATGGATTTGTAGAGGACCTCGCGGGTCATGGGGTGGGTGAACTCGTACACGTCGCCGGTGCGGGCGTCGACCTCGCCGATGAGCTTGAGCCGGAGCATTTCGTCGAGGGCGTCGAGGACCTCTTCCTCGGCGAGGAAGGTCACGGCGCGGAGGAGGTCGAAGGCGAATTGGTGGCCGATGGCGGCGGCGACGGCGAGGATGTCGCGGCCGGGGTCGCCGAGGCGTGACAGTCGGCGGTCGATGAGGTCGCGGACGCTCGTCGGCACGTCGACCTGCTCGAGGTCGCGGAGGGCCACGCCGTCGTCGCGCAGGATGACCGCGCCGGACTCGACCATGGTCTTCAGCATTTCCTCGATCATGAAGGGGTTGCCGCCGGTCTTCTCGACGACGACCGTCACGAGCTGCCAGGGGACGCGGTGGTCGCCGAGGAGGCTGGCGAGCATCTCGGCCGTCTGGTCGTTGTCGAGGCGGCCGAGCTGGACGCGCTCTTCGGTGAGGCCTTCGCGGGCCATGCCGGCCAGCAGCTCTTCGAGCGGATGATGCCGGCGGCCGCGCTGGAGCACTTCCTCGGTGCGGTAGTTGACGACCACGAGGATGCGTTCTTTTTTTGTGTTCCGCACGAAGTAGTGGAGCATCTCGCACGTCAGCTCGTCGGCCCAGTGGAGGTCGTCGAGGAGGAAGAGGAGCGGCTCCTGGCGGGAGATGTTGAGGAAGAAGCGCGTGACCGCGTCGAAGAGGCGGAGCTTGTCCTCGCGCTCGCCGAAGACGATCGGTTCGGGCAGCTTGCGGACCGTCTCGCGGTCGTTCATCTCCGGCACGAGGCGGGCGATCTCGCGTCCGAGCGGGCCGATCATCTTGGCTTCCCACTCGACGTCGTACTGGCCGATCGTGCGGTTGTACTCGCGGAGGATTTCGACGAAGGGCTGGTAGAAGATGCCTTCCTTCTCGTAGCAATTGCCCACGAGGTAGCGGAAGCCCTCGAGGAAGGCGCCGGCCTTCAGTTCTTCGACGAGGCGGGTCTTGCCGACCCCGGCCTCGCCGCAGAGGACGGCGAAGCGGCCCTTGCACTTGAGGACGGCGTCGAGGAGCCGGTCGAGTCGCTCGAGCTCTGCCTTGCGGCCGACGAATTTCGAGCGGAGAAAGACGCGCTTCTCGTGCGGGGCGGTGAAGGTGGTCGTGGAGATGTGGGCGTCGTCGATCGTGCGGCGCTGGAGGGCCTGGGCGACCTCGGCCGCGGTCTGGAAGCGGTCGACCGGATTTTTTTCGAGGAGGCGTAGGATGAGCCGCTCGACGTGGTCGGGGAGGCCCGGCGCGAGTTTGGAAGGGGGGAGCGGGCGCTCAGTGATGTGCTTGCGGACGAGCGTGAGGGGGTTATTGTGGGAGAAGGGGCGTTCGCCGGTCACGAGTTCGTAGAGGACGACGCCGACGGAGTAGAGGTCGGAGCGGTGGTCGATGCGTCGGCCCTGCGCCTGCTCGGGGGACATGTAGGCGACGGTCCCCATGAGCGTGCCGGTGCGGGTAATCGTGACCGTGGCGTCGACGTCCATCGCAAGGCCGAAGTCCATGATCTTGGGCTTGCGTTCGGGGGTGAGGATGACGTTGTGGGGCTTGAGGTCGCGGTGCACGAGCCCGGAGCGATGAACGTAGTCGAGCGCGTCGAGGATGGGGACGACGAGGTCGATGCAGCTTGCGAGGTAGGCGTCGTAGGCGGCGGCGCCGGGCGGATGGGGGGCGGGGGGGGCGGTCTTGCGGCGTGAGCAGCTTGAGCGCGACCTCGCGCCCCTCGTGGTCGCGGTCGCGCACGCGGTAGACCGACCCCATGCCCCCGGAGCCGACCTTTTCGAGGACCTCGTACCGGGCGTTGATGACGGTGCCGAGCATGCGGCAACTCCATGGGGTCGGAGCGGGCGGTCTTGGACGCGGCGTCTAGCCACATTCTGGCTGGAGGCCATGCACCGGCGACCGTGGTGCGCTGGCCTCCCGAGAATGGCGAGGTTGAGGAGACTCGTGCCGGAGTATACCAGATCGGCCAACGAGCCTGCCAGAATCCGGGGAGGGGCGTGCAGTTTGGGAGGAATATTCAAAATTCTGGGACGGCGGGGCTCCGTGGTTCCCGTGGCGACAAGCGTGACCAACTCAAGTTCGACGGGGAGCAAGGACGATGTAGCTTGAGTCGATGGGTTGGAGGGAACTGGACGTGGCAAAATCCGAGGCGCATGGTACAAACGCGGTCGCGATCTTCCTGCGCATGGTCGATGCCGTCCGTCGAGGAGACATGATGATTCCTCGAAGTGGAAACGACAAGGAGTATTTTGCGCAAGACTGGTTCTCGGCACGGCTTACCGAGGCGCAGGTGAAATTCGAGCAGCAGGGCCGAAACAGCTACCCCGACTTCCTGGTGTTGTCTCCCGATCCGCCTGAAGGGTACAAGGATCCGCCAATCAGGGCCCGAAGATCTGGAGTTGTGTACCCCTCCCGCGGGGCGTGCTGAGGACCGAGGTACGGCCCGCGATCTCCTGGCCCGCGCAGATGGCATGCACTCGATCGCGGGATTCCTGCAGGAGCCTGTCGAATGCTGCCCGCAGTTCGATGCCCGACCGTGCGGGTGCGAGCTCGACCAGAACTTGCGCAAGGAGTACGATCCTGACGTCGTTCTGGGACAGTCTCTTCCCCGTTTGGTTGAATCGGTACACCTGCTGCGTCGCCACGCGCTGCGCATCCGCGAACGCAACCTCTGGGCTGCGGATGGTTCGTCGGTCCGCCTCACGCTTGCGACACACCAGAAGGATGTCCAAGTCGATCGGCTCCTTTGCTTGGCTCTTCGGGGCGGCGACCGACATCTCCGCCTTGACCGGATGGCTCTGGACAAAGCTGAAACCGGCGCCGAGCACAGCCTCCGCGACCGCCCCCCAGCCTTCTTCGCGGGAGTGATGATAGCTGAACACCAGAAGCCCCTCATCGCGAAGGACCCTGGCACACTCGCGAAAGACACCGCCTAACTTCGCGGCGAAAGCGTCGGCCCCGGTGTCTTGGACCTCCTCCTTGCGCCGGGTGGAGTGGAGCAATCCTCGCGCGGCCTGCGGGAAATAGAGTTGCTGCCAAACGTGGAAAAAGTCGGCCAACTCGGAGTAGTGCACGATGTCGAAGAAGGGCGGGTCAGTAACGACCAAATCGACGCTCTTGCTGGGCAAGTCGGTGTTTGCAGAGTCACCGCACGAGAGGTAAATTTGCCCCCCTCCCACACCACCGCTCGGATACTCCTCAAGAATATCCACGCCGATCGGCGGGCTGATGCCTCTGACCTTTTCGCCCACTTTTTTTCGGCCCTTCCGCTTGACCAGAATCTCGAAAGGGTCCTCCTTGTAGCTCATCGCTCTCAGAAGGCGTGACTGAAAGAGTGTCGAAAAAGATCCCGAACTCTTGCGAGTGCCCCATACGTTTGCCTCGATCGGCGTCCGCTCGGGCTTCAGGATGTGATGGGAGAACATGTGACGCACGGCGCCGGTCCCCCCGCCACGGCGCTCTGCTTCTCCACGCTGGTTGCGCTCCTCAACAGTTCCGACGGCACCGATACCTGCCTTTCTGCCCTCGCATTCTACACTAAATTCAGCCCAGGGAGGTGTCTCACCATCATAGGCACAGAGGGCGGGCCGGCGGAGAGTTCCTGGATCCCGCGTGCGAGGATCGAGAGGGCAAGAAGCTGCCGTTCGTTGAAGAGCTCATCCCAGAAGCCGTATCCATAATTGAGTATCTGGCGCGTGTTGAAGCCCGTGGCGATGGGAACATGCGGGAGACAGGGTTTCAGCGCTCCCAGGGTACGCTTCGCCTCCTCCCAAAATTCGCGATCCTCGTTCGTAATCCGCAGATACTCCTTGGTACCGTCGGCACGCAGCACGAGCTTGGCGTACATCCTGTGCGCTGGAGGCTTGCCGGCCTTCCGGGCGGTCGCGGCGATTGGGAACTCGTGCCCGCACCCCCTGCAAATGGCCGTGGTTCGCCTCGCCGGGCCCTCGTGGACAGCAAACCTTGCGTCGCACTCGTTACATGTGGTTTGCAGGACCCCGTTCTCAATGCCGAACACGGCACCGCAGCCTGGGCACAAGACCCGGACTATGGGGTTCAGCGCAACGTAGGCGTGCCGTGCGAACACTTGACTTGAGAAAAGGTCCACGGTCGAACTGCAGGAGGGGCACGGGAGGACCTTGACCCAGAAGAAGTACATGACATCGCAGGGTTCGCCTGCGCTGTCGGTGCTTCTGTAGAGTCCGCGCAAGGAAGCGCCGACAGATTGTTCGAGCTGGTTGAAGCCGTCGAGCACCGCTGCCTGGCTCGCTCGTTGCAAGGCGGCTCGAACGGCCCGAAAGGCGACGGGGTTGATGTCTCTGCCGATCGCAGCGCAACCAAGCTTGTGCGCTTCACCCACGGTCGTTCCACTTCCCATGAAGGGGTCGAAGACGACCAGGTGGCTCAAGGGTTGTGAATCGTAAAACAGGTCCATCAGGGAGGAGCCTGCAGGGACCGCAGCGCCAAGAATGGCGGCACGAAACACGGAGCCGAGTCGTTGAGCCCACCACTTGTGCAGGTGGTAAATCGGCCGATAGATTTCCTTCCGCCAGCTCTCGACTTCCGCGATCTCACTGACGGCTTCGAACGGGAAATCGGCTTCGAGGAGGGTCGTCATTGGAGTTGGGGACCGGCGCGCCGCGGCAAGTTTGCCGATTTTTCCCGTGCTTGACATCCTATCGCCCCCCATCACGTCTTGCGAGCAACGGCCGGTGAGTGGATCCGTGGTTTTGGAATCGTGGTGGACCGACCGGGGACTCGACGGGATTCTCGGCCAACTGGTTCCACTCACCCCTGCTTGCGGGCGCGAGGGCCCTCGGAAAGACGCCTTGTCTTTTCTCGCGTTGTGGCATCGTGTCCTCTACGCTTGGGTCCCAAGGTCGCAGCCGGGAGCCCTGGGATGGGGAGGGATGGGGGTGACAGCCGCGTTGCTCGTCGATACTTATTGTAGCGCAATAAAGTGGGAAGTCAAGTAGAATTCGCTTGCGGGAAACAGGAACTGCGCTACGATGCTGCCCATGAAGAAAATGGGCAGACCAAAAAAGCCTGCAGGCGAGACGCTCGGGGCCCTCCTTCCTTCGCTCCGGGTCAGGAAATCGGAGCGGCGACTGATGGAGGCTGCCGCAAAGAATGCCGGTTTGAGGCTTTCCGACTGGATGCGGAGGGTCCTGCTCAGCGAGATTCGCATGAAGGACTCCCCCGAAGCATCGCCCGAGGTAGAGTAGGAGCTGCCAGGAGCACTCAGCATTTTCGTTTCGCGGCTTGGTTCTGACTGGGCGGGGTGGACGTAGTCGAGCGCGCCGAGGATGGGGACGACGAGTTCGATGCAGCTTGCGAAGTAGGCGTCCCGGGCGGCGACTACCGGTGGATGGGCGGCGGGTAGGGCGGCGGCCGGCGATTCCGCCGGGGTGGGGGCTGCGACGAACACGTTCGATCAGGAGTGGCCCGCGCCGGACCGCGCGGAGTATGGCAGCGGCCCCGGCGGGGCGGCCAGCATGCGGAGTGGGAGTGGCGAGGGCCCACGGGTCAGATGCCCGCTCGGTCGTCTCGCGAGTCGCGGAGCACGGAACCCAACGAGGGTTTGATCCCAAGCCCGGGGACGTTCGCCAAGTCGAACGCGAGCCGGCCAGGACGGTACTTAGGGCTACCGCGTGACGACCCATGCCCCCCACGTCGACGGCCGGAAGCGCTTGGCCGTTCGCTGGGCGGAAATGCGGGCAAGCTGAACGGTGCGGAGTGCGTTTTCCGGCGAGAGAGTGGATGGGACCGTCGCCGCTCCCTGCGGCCACAGCCTCGCATAGAAATCGTCCATCAATTCCCGCGTGTCGCGATCCGGTACTTTCCAGAGCGAAAGGAGGAACCTGCGTGCGCCGGCGAGGACGAGGGCGCGCGAGAGGCCCAGCACGCCTTCCCCCGCGGCAAGCTCGCCTCTACCCGTCTCGCACGCGGAGAGGACGACGAGTTCCGTCCCGGTCAAGTCCAGTCCCTGGAGCTCTTCGGCACTCAGCCAGCCGTCCCCGGCTGCCCCTTCTTCGCGGCGGTTCGCACCGGCCAGGACCAAGCCGGAGAGCAGGAGCGGATTCCAGCCCGGGTCGGCCCGGCCCAGCCCAAGCTTCGGGATCCGGAGAAGTCCCGGAGACGCATCGGCCGCAGGGGCCGAGGCGGGGTCGGCTACGGAGGGGGCGCCCGATACGGGCTGGGGTGGAAGCCCGGCCGCAGCCATTGGCTGGACGAAGCCTCGCGTGTGGTGGGCGCAGGCTGCTCGCAGCCCCTCGATATCGAAATAGCCGTGGGTAGCAGCATGGATGACCCGCGCCCGAGATGCAGCGCGGACAAAGGCCGCCTCGGTTGCCGCCGGGCCGGTCAGTAGGGTGACGGGCGCGCTGGGGAAGGCCGCGGCAAAGCGTCGGCCCACGGCTTCCGCCTCGGGGCGTGTCTCAGCCAGCGGGGCCCAGAGGGCCTGCGAGCGCGGGCACGGGATGGCGGTCGCGCCCTCCGCCCGGTCGTAGTCGACCCCTCCGAGAGCGAGCAGACCACCGGCGAGTACACCGGAGGATGGCGCGGCGCGGAGGTGCATGCGAGTGGCCATGACGAAGCCCGCGCCGCCGTTCACCTGGGTGACGGGGATGCGTTCGAGCAGGAAGCGGGGTCCTGGGCCGGCCGTGCCACTCGGAGTCGCCCCATCGGCGCGCGCGTTCGAAATGTCCGGCAAGAGGCCGAGCGGGACGGTCGCGAGCGCGCCGTCCGGGGACAGGTACAACTCATGCGTTCCCGCAAGCGCGGACGCGAGCGGGGCCTCGAGGAGGTCCCGCAGTGCGCCGCCCTCCCTGGACCATGCCGTTTCGTCATCCGCCATCAGCGCGCCCCGGAATGCGTCCGTGAGCCGAGCAGCGACGTTCGCCTTCCCCAAGTCGAAATACTCGACCTCCCGGCCAGCGCGGATGACCCAGGCGTGCAGCCTTCCCTGGTTTTCCAGCAGGTCGAGGAGGGCTGCGTCTTCAGGCAGGGCTCGGCGGACGTCCTCGGGCGATACTTCGAGAAACGCGCGTGCCGCGAAGTCGGGGAGCAGCTCGGCGAGGCGGCGTTCGAAGCCTTCAATATCGCGAGAGAGCGCGGCGGCGCGCGCGGCGAGGGTCGGCTCGTTCGTACTCGGCGCCGACGACTCGAAAGCGAGGCGCGCCAAGCGGGCTCGCCGCTCGAAGACCTCGATCGCGGCGGTTCGCGCCTCCGGCGGGGCGTCGTCTGGGAGTCGCTGGGTTGCGGCGCCGGCGCGCAGCGCGATGCCTTTCCAGCCGAGCGCAGCGGCATAGGTTCGGACTGGGTCGTCGCGAAACCTGTGCAAGTATTGCGCGAGGTCGGAGTCATGCTGCGCGAGTGCCGTGACGCGCTCGCGGGAAGAGAGGCAGGAGAAGAGGGCGTGGAGGAAACGGCGCCGAGCTTGCCAGGCGCGCTCGCCGAAGCCGCGTGCGCGCTCCGTATCGCCGAGTGCCTGGCACGCCTGAGCCAGGTTTCCCACGTTCGTCACGGTATCCCAGTGCTCCGGCCCGAGGGACTTCTCATAGGCGCACAGGCCCCGTTCGAAGAGTGTGAGCGCACCCTTCGCGTCGCCGAGGGCTTGGAGCAAGAGCGCGAGGGAGTTCAGATCCGAGGCCGTATGCGGGTGCTCCGGTCCGAGTGCCTTTTCCGAAATCGCCAACGCGCGCTCGAGGAGAGGGCGTGCGCCCTGCAGGTCGCCCGCGTCCATCAGCAAGTTGCCGAGGTGGTGCAGGCTGACCCCCGTGTTGGGATGCTCGGGTCCGAGGGTCCTCTCCTCGATGGCCAGCGCGCTTTCTACGAGCTTGCGCGCGGCCTTCGAGTCCCCGAGCTCCTTGAGTAGGCAGCCCAGGTTGCTCAGCTCCGTTGCTGTCGCGGGGTGCTCGGGCCCGTAGACCTTCTCGTCGATCGCCAGCGCGCGTTCGAGGAACTCTCGGGCGGCCTTGACGTCGCCCATCTTCCACGTTAAATCCGCCAGGCTGTTCAGCGTCAGCGCAGTTTCCTTCGCCTCCTCGCCAAGCGCCGTCTTGCGGATAGCCAGAGCCCGTTCCAGGAGAGGACGAGCCGCCCTCAGGTCTCCCGCGGTTTGAAGAACGGCGGCCAGGTTGTGTAGACTCGTCGCGGTCTCCGGATGCTCCCGACCCAGGACTCGCTCCCTGGTCGCCAGCACCCGCTCGAACATCGTGCGTGCGCCCCGCAGGTCGCCGAGCTTCGCGACCGTGATCGCCAACTGGTCGAGACTGGCCGCCGTCTCCGGATCCTCCGTGCCGAGCGTCTTTTCCCAAATGGCCAGCGCTCGTTCGAAGAGCGGTCGGGCGCCCTTGAGATCCCCGAGTTCGAAGAGGATTGCGGCAAGATTTTGAATACCCCTCGCCGTGATGGCGTGCTCGGGCCCGAGCGACCGTTCCTTGAGGAGCAACGCGCGTTCAAGCAGCGGACGGGCGCCAGCGAAGTCGCCCAGGGAATGCAGGAGAGAGCCCAGCTCGGTGAGGGTGGCGGCGATGTCGAGAGACTCGGGCCCCAGGGTGTGTTCCTGAAGCGCCAGAATTCGGGCCACCTTGTCCCGTGCGCCGTTCCTGTCGCCGACCGCTTCCAGCACGATGGTCAGGTCCTGCAGGAGCGTCACCAGGTCGAGGTGGTCCGGCCCCAGCCTTTTCTCCTCGATGGCAAGGGCGCGTTCAAAGAGCGGGCGCGCTCCCGCATCCTCGTGCATCGCGTGGAGCACCCCCGCCAGGTTGCACAGGTACTTGACCAGGCGGGGAGACTCCGGCCCGCGCGCCTTCTCCTCGATGGCCAGTGCGCGCGTGAGGCAAGCGCGTGCTCCCTTGAGGTCGCCTAGGGCTTGAAATCCAACAGCCTGGTTGTTCAGACTTCTCGCCGTTTCCATATGCTCCGCACCGAGGTGCTTTTCCGCCATGGATACCGCCTCCTCAGCCAGCGGTTGCGCTTCCTCGTATCGGCCCGCCTGCTGAAGTCGTCCGATCCGCTCGTTGAGCTCGTAGACCCGCGCGGCTGCGTCCGATGTGTCCGGTGACGGCTCCTGAGCGCGAACTTCGCCGAGAAACTGGCAGGCGGTCAGGATGCTCAGCATGCCCGCTCGAACGAGGGGAAAGCTGCGTGGATGGGGTCCCACGTTCGACCTCCAGGGGTATCGGGCCGACCAGCGAGAGGGTGCGGTTTGAAAGCAGCAGGCGGGGAACAGCGACAGACGGAGGCCGGAGGGCGCGCTCTCACTCCCACCGCAGCTTCGCGGCGGCCTTCGTCGCGAGGCCGCCATGGACAGCCTTCAGGCGCACCGGGCACTCGGATCCAGCGAGCTCGATTTCCGCGGTTTCGCACGGCTCGAGCTCAAGGCGGAACAGGCCAAAGTACGTCTTGCGGCGTGAGCAGCTTGAGCGCGACCTCGCGCCCCTCGTGGTCGCGGTCGCGCACGCGGTAGACCGACCCCATGCCCCCGGAGCCGACCTTTTCGAGGACCTCGTACCGGGCGTTGATGACGGTGCCGAGCATGCGGAACCTGCGCGGAGTTCGACGGTCCTGGAGGGGGAGGCTCTGGAAAGGTGGACCCGGCCGGGCGGAGTATAGCATAGCCCGGCGCGGGCGTGCCAGCATTCGGAGAGGCCAGGGCCTGGGCGAGGGAGCCCAGGCGGGCCGGCTCAGTCCGGTCATGGGCGGAAGTCTGTCCCGGCTCGGCGCGATGTGCGAAGAACACACCGGCGAGGCAGGAAGACACCAGGAGCGCGTCGCGCACGAGCCGGAATCTCTCGTCTGCCCTTCGGGAGGCCGAAGGGGTCGACCGGGCTGCGGACCCCATGAAAGCCCTTGCGCGGGGGAGAGAGGCGTGGGTAGAATTCAGCCTGCGGCCTTCGAGCTTGAGACTTGAGAGGGGAGTCTCCCCCTGCGCCGGGAAGGGCTTGTCCTTGGTTGGATGGCGGGGGCGATCGAGCGAGTTAGGCTCGAAGATCCATCCAGGAATCGGAGCTGTCGGACATGACCAAAGTCTTTCATGCAATTTTCGAGAACGGCGTCTTTAGGCCGATCGAGCCCGTGGACCTGCCCGAGCGCTGCTCGGTCGAGGTGGAGGTTCACCGGATCGACCCAAGCCCGACCGTGGGCGGACTGGACGCGGTGTACGCCGTATTGGGGAGGCGATTCGACTCGGGGACCCGAGACGTCGCTGCTCGGCACGACGAGCACCAGCCGTGAGCGTGCTTTTCCTGGACACCGTGGGCCTGCTTGCGCTCTGGGACAAGGCGGATCAATGGCACACGGCTGCAGAGCAGTCGTTTGCCCCGGTGGTCGCTTAACGCACTGAGCTTGTCACAACGACCTACGTCCTGCTCGAGTGCGGCAACGCCGCCGCCAGGCGTCCCTACAGAAGAGAAGTTGGCGAGCTTCGCCGTGCCCTTGAGGCGGCGAATGGGGTCGTCGTGCCGACGGATGACGATTGGCGCCAGGCGTGGCAAGCATACGAACGTGGCGGAGCCGGAGAGGCGGGCATTGTGGATCACGTCTCCTTCGTCGTGATGCGACGGCTTGGCATCGACACGGCCTTCACCAACGATCGACATTTCCAGGCGGCGGGATTCACCGTGCTCTTCTGATGCCTAACCCGCCAGGGCAGCCCTTTCAAGGTGGCTTCGCAGCCCCTTGTTCCAGCCGCAAGCAGGCTGCTCACTTGATCATGCGACTTGAGTGCGCATTGTGGTGCAGGGCTCCCGCCCTGCACCCAGTCGCGCGCGGACAATGAGAGTCACCTCCCCGGATTCTCCAGGAGTCGCTCCGGCCCACTCCGAGCTCCGTGTTCTCAACGCCGGTTGCCCCGACGGTGCAGGGCGGAAGCCCTGCACCACAAGGGCTGGTGGCCAGCGGAAAATGGCAGTGGGAAGTTCTCCCCCTCCTGGAGCCGCCCCTTGATGCTCCATTTCACAAGAGACGACTCGTGCTTTGCACCTTGAAAGGGCTGCCCGCCAGGGTGCAGGCCGGTGCAGGGGTCTCAAATCCGCTGAAAGACCTTCGGCACGCCTCGGCCCACCCAGACCCGGCGGTTGTCGTACCACCACTCACCCGTTCGGGGATCTCGATCCTCGAAGAAGAGGATGATGTCGTCGCCTTCGGGAAGATCTTTGGGCAAGTGTCTCTCGAGGTCTTTCACCGCCGTATCAACAAGATCGAGTCGCTCCGTATAGGAGATGAGAATCCGTAAGTTGGCTCGGAGGCAGGCCAGTCTCCAGTATTGGTAGAACGCCTTTGCGAACCGGTACTTGCGTCCTGAGGGCTCCGGGAAGCCAAACATTGCCTTCGATTCCTGCCCGCCAAGACTGTCCGGTTCCCATTCATGTTCCATGGCGACCGCCGGGTAGTCCCATCGTGGCCACTGGGGGCCCTTTCTGAACCAGAGTTGATCTATCTGCCAGTATTCCTCCTTCCCGTAATCGTCGGGGTGCCCCTCGGTCGCAGTGTCGAACTCATCAGCCTGCCAGAGACCGGTTTTCTCCTCACCCCATTCTGCCAAACGAACGCACAGGGAACGCGTCCATTGCTTTGTCGGCAGATCCCACCACGCCCTACCAGTAGGGTCAGACTTGGCCCAGTCCACGATCGTCCGCACCAACTCCCGGGCCACATCGACCGGGTCGAGATTCGCCATTTGACACTACCTCCACGATTCGCACGGCAAGAAACAGCTACGCCTGAGTCGTTTTCATTCGAGCGATTTCCTCGCTCACCATCCTCTGCAACTCCTCGGGCCCCAGCACCCGCGCCCCGCTTCCGAAACTGAGCACCCACCAGAGCACGTCCTGGAGCCCCGCCACCCGCATGCTCAGTCAAGGCAGAGCGACGACCACCGAGCCGAGGCGGCCGTCCGATTGCCCTGCCAGGTGGGCACTCTCCCCATCCTACCTCATCCTACCTCCCGTGCGGGACAGGAAAGGTCCTTCGACGCGCGAAATCCTGCGCGTCGGACGCGGCATTGACCCCGCCTGTCACGGGAGCGCGGTAGTCTCGGAGGAGATCCGCGACATGGAATGTGCACGCGTTGTCCTTGCCGGAGCGGCCAAGCATGCCCCTTGCCCGCTTGCGCCTGCGATCGATGGAGTCGTGTGCGATGGTAGCGACTTTTGCGGACGTCGGTCCGCTTGCCGCCTGGTTGCCGAGCGAGGACCTGTTCCTGGTTCGGCGTACTCAGGCCGTCTGGGCCATCCGACCGTGGGGTGCGTGGGCGGGGGCGTGGCGCTGGTGCGCTGCGCGGCGGCGCTGGAGCCGGCGCCGGCCAAGCTCACGCGGCCTCGCCGAATGCCTCCGCGCGGCACGCGACGACTGGCCGCCCTCGCCGCGAGGCACCCGGTTCCAGCGCTGGTCCGCCGCCAGTTGCTCCTGCCCTTTCCGGACGAGACGGATCGCGTGGAGGACGCGTATGCCGCGTTCTGCTCCGCGATTGCTAAGGAGGCGAGGGGGCTGATCCTGTCTTTCCGGAGCGGGCGCTGGGAGCTCCTGCAATACCTGAATCGGGTAGGGATCGCGGCGTTTGAACTTGCTCGCAGCACGCCGGCCCTCGCCTGGGCGGCGGCCAACGCAGGGCGACTTTGTCCGCAGCAACCACGCCCGCGGCGGCCGGTGGCCGAGGCCCGCCGCCGAGTGTTCACTCGCCAACGCGACATCGCGACCGATCTCCGCCTCCCGGCAGCCGAGACCACGGTGCGTCTCCTGCGCAAGCTCCCGCCGTCCGCCTGTACCGTGGCGAATTTCGATCGGCTACGGAGGGCCCGTGCGGACCCCTTTTTCGCGTCGCTCCTGCCGCATCTGCCGCGGCTCACGCCCGCCCTCCTGCGCGTCGTCGCACACCCGGGAGCAGCGGCGCAGGTGACACCAAAGTGGCTCCTCGAATTGGCAAGCGCCGACCGTCCCCGAGGTGCGTCGGACCCCGTAGGAGACCTGTGCCTTCTCGCGGCGCTGCGTCGATTGCGGTCCCAGATCGGGGCTCCGGCGCCACCCGAGCGCATCCGATCCATGAGCCACGCCAAGGCGATCGAACGCGAGTACGTGGAGCTCCTCTGCGTCTACGGCGAGTACCTCATGGACGAGGCGACCGAAGCCGACGTGTGGACCACGGCCGGCTCAAGTCCCCATGCCTCCGGCAGCGCGGGCATCGGCTCGCGGGTCGTCTTGCCCGACGAACCGCTGGTCGGGACCGGGACCCTCGTGCCGCTGCGCACAGCTCAGGAGACCATCGCGGAGGGCAGGGCGATGCATCACTGCGTCGGGAGCTACCTGTATGACGTGTTGGGTGGAAGCGTCTACGTGTATCGGCTCCTCGCCCCGGAGCGCGCGACCGTCGCCGTGGACTGGGACGGCGAGTGCGGGAGATGGCGTGTCTGCGAGGTGTCAGGTCCCTGCAATCGGCCGGTGTCAGGGGAAACGGACCGGGTCGTGGCGGAGTGGCTGGTGGCAGCAGACGTGAAGCGCGCCGGTCCCGAGGGGGCTGGGCGCACCTGTATCGCCTGCCGAACCAGACGAACGCGGTGTCCCAACGGCCCGGCGATGATGGCCTCTATGCGTGCACCCCCGTCGACCGCACGGGGTGTACGCTGACGCGGCTCGACTACTCTGCTCCGAATTTCGCCGCCGCATGGCCGGGTACCGAGACGGGCTCACCTGGCGCCGCGGTCTTTCCCGGCGGCTGCTTGCGTGAAGCCGTACGCGGAGATGCCTTCATCGGCGGTGACCTGCCGGACGTCCCCGGCGGGACGCCGACCCACAGGTGGACATCGTGGTTTCGCTCTCCCGGATGGGTGGCGCTGTGCTTCGATGGCCATAGGGAGTGGCTGCCCCCAGGGACGCCGAAGGCCGCGCGCTATGCGGAACAGACGACCGGCGTTCGCACGCGCTGACGGCCTGGCGATTGTCGGGGAAGGGAGCAGTCCTGCGGGCGGGCCAGGCACCCGAGTCCACCCCTGCACCCGTTCGCGCGCGGCGTGTGGGACGCACCTCCCCGAATTCCCCTGGAGCCTCTCCGCACCCTACGGGTTGGGTGGATTTCCACCCGAGCTGTCCCGTCGGTGCAGGGCGGAAGCCCTGCACCACAAGGGCTCGTGGCCGGCGGAAGGCAGCACTCGGACGTTTGCCACTTTCCGCGCTCGGACCTTCGATAACATGTGCCGCCGGAGTCGACTCGTTCACCCACCTTGAAAGGGCTGTCGCCCTGGCCTAGGCCTTTGGAGGGCCTCCGAGAACACTTCCCCCTGTCAGCACTCGTCCGGCGCGCCGTCGTCCGGCGCGGCTCGCCGTCGTTCGATCAGGTCGTACAGGTTCCCGTACAGGTCCTGGAAGACGGCGACCGTGCCCCAGGTCTCCTTCGCTGGCGGGCGGACAAAGACGACGCCACGCGATTGCATGGCACGGTAGTCGCCCCAGAAGTCGTCGGTGTGGATGAACACGAAGACGCGACCGCCGGTCTGATTGCCGACGCTGGCCGCCTGCTCGGGCTTGGCGGCACGGGCGAGCAGGATCGAGGCACCGCTGCCGCCGCCGCTGCCGCTGCCGCCGCCGCCACCGACGGCGCCGTCGACCGGGCCCACGCGGACCCACCGCTTCCCGCCGCCGAGGTCGGTGTCCTCCAGGAGTCGGAACCCCACTTTGCCGACGAAGAAGGCGATCGCCTCGTCGTAGTCGCGGACGGTGACGGCGAATTGCACGATGCGCATCGACATGGCAGGCTCACCCAGCTTGTTCGACACTCTCGAATTGGCTCCCCGGACCCTCGGGTGCGTGTCGGCGAGCTTGAACCGGGGGACGCGTCAGGATGCGCCGAGGCCGCTCCCTGGCCCTGAGCGAGGCCGCAGGCCGAGTCGAACGGGTCGCGGTTCCGTGTTCTGCGGTCGCGCGCTGCGGAGCATCGCGGGTTGCACTGCCGCGGCTCACGCCGGGAGCGGCAGCTCGGCCGGCGCTGCGCGGTCGAGCAGGTCCGCGACGGCGCCGTCCGACAACGGCCGATCGCTCTCCACGATGGCGAGGCTGCCCCAGCGCGCCGCGCCGATCCGATCACGAATGCGCCTCAGCTTCTCGTCGGTCGTGTACTGCGACTCCAGCCGGCGACGAATCTGCGCCTCGCCCAGCCCGCGGCCGCGCAGCCGCTCCAGCCGCGTGCCTTCCGGCGCCGTCGCCAAGACGACGTTGTTGTTGCAGAGATGAAGCATGTCGGCCTCGGCCAGCAACGCAGCGTTGATGAGCAGCACGCCCTGCTTGCCGGCCATCTCGGCGCGCAGACGCGTCAGGAGCGGCGCCAGCATCATGGCGTTCAACCGCGCCAGCCGCGCCGGGTCGTTGAATACCAGTTCGCCCAGCGCCTTGCGGTTGAACTCCCCGAGCCCGAACGCGTCGCTGAGCTCTTCGCGAAGCCGCCGGCACACAGGCTCCGTTCGCACTTCCAGGACATCGTGGGCGATCCGATCGAAGTCGATGTCGTGCACCGCTCGGCCGCGCGCCGCGCCGACCTCGACCATGCGTCGCGCGAGGTACGACTTACCGCTCCCGATTCCGCCGGTCACGCCGACCAGCACCTGCCGGTTGAGTCGCCGTTCGAGCGCCTCTTTCACGACCAGCGGTACGTACTCGTGAGTGAAGCCCTGGTACCGGCACAGCTCCTTCACGGCCGACGAGCTGACGTGGTTCAGCTCCTTGCGCGCGAGCAGGATGTGCGTGTCGATCCCGCGCTGCTGGGTGATGTTGACCTCGTGCATCATGCGTTCGTAGTCGTAGTCTTGGATCCCTCGGATGCCCTTCACGATTGTTTGCACGCCCGACTCGTAAGCGTAGTCGGCGAGGAGCTTGTGCTCCAGGGTGCGGATCGAAAGCCGGGGATCCGGGGCCGCGTGCCGCAGCAGACGTCGCCGTTCTTCGAGGGTGAAGACGTACTGCTTCGCGGGATGGTTGCCGACCACGACCTCGAGCGTGTCGAAAACGCGTGCGGCCCGTTCCAGGATGTCGAGATGTCCGAACGTGACCGGGTCGAAGCTGCCGGAGTAGATCGCTCGGGCCATGGTGGGCGGTCCTCCACGGCGAGGGAGTCGGATGCGGCTGGGGGCGTGCGGCCGATTTTACCCTGAGCGTGGGGGTGGGCACAAGGAGCGCCGCGCAGCGCCACGTGCTTCGCTACGGGCTTCCGCTTGACACCGCCGCACGCCGGAGCTATGGTCGCCGACTTGGTACCCGCGGAAATGGGGCGGGCTTGAACGCGCGGCCTCCGCAGAACTCGCGGAGACCGCTCCCGCACGGTCGCGGTTCCGAGTCGGCGTGCGACCGACGAGCATCGGTCCTCCTAAGTGGACACTTTCGGCGGATCCGCCCCATGGAATGGATCGCCACGCGCGCTGCACGCCGTCTCGCCCTCGCGCGGGCCGGACTCTTGAAGCCGGCATGGACGGCCCCGTCGCCCGGCCCGGTCCCCGTGTCCCGCCGCTTCGCCGCCGCGCACGGGGTGATCCGCCGCTTCGGCTACCTTCAGCTCGACACGGTCGCCGTGGCCGGCGCGCGCAGCCACTCCATCGTGCTCATGTCCCGCCTCCCCCATTTCCGCGCCGAAGAAGCTGAGGCGCTTCTCCGCCACGGCGAGCCCCTCTTCGAATACTGGGGGCACGAGGCGAGCTGGCTGCCGATCGAGCTGTACCCGGTCTTCGGCTGGCGAAGGAAACGCAATCGCCTGCATCCGTGGTGGGGGGACATCCTCGGCGCCCACCGCGCCATGGCCGACGACATGCTTCGCCGTATTCGCGACGAGGGTCCGCTTCGCGCCGGCGATTTCGAGGGGAGGAGCGAAGGCGGGTGGTGGAACCACAAGCCGGCCAAGCGGGTGGCCGTGGCCCTCTGGTCGGCCGGGGACCTCGCGATTCGCGAACGGCGTGGCTTCCAGCGGACGTTCGACCTCCCCGAGCGCGTGATCGCTGCACGCTGGCGCGAAGCGCCGGAGCCCGCGCTCGGCGACGCGCTGAAGTCGCTGCTTCGGAAAGCGCTCGACGGCCACGGCTGGGCCACCAGCAGCACGCTCGCCCAGACCTTCCGACTTCGCCGCCTTCAGCCCGAGGTCCGTCGCGCGGTCGCCGAGCTGGCCGAGGCGGGGGAAATCGTCGCGTGCGGGTTGAAGTCCGAAAACGGCGACCGGCTCGCCACCGGCTGGATCCGACCCGCGGATGTCGAGCTTGCGTCGCGCCTCTCCCGCGTGCGCCCTTCGGTCGAAGCGCCCGTGCTGTTGTCGCCGTTCGATCCTTTGCTCTGGGACCGGAGACGACTCTCGCAGCTCTTCGACTTCAACATGACCGTGGAGATTTTCAAGCCGCCCGCGACCCGTGAATTCGGCTACTATTGCCTGCCCGTGCTGGCCGGCGAGAGCCTTGTCGCCCGCGTGGACCTGAAGGCCGACCGCGCCCGGGGCGTTCTCCGCGCGCTGAGCCTGCACCCGGAGCCGCCAGCTGTAGCCGGCCTCCCTCGTGCCGAGACCCGCGCGTTGTCCCTGCGCGCGGTGCGGCGCTTCGCCAGGCAAGTCGGCCTCCGCTTCTCTCCGGGGCGGCCCTGAGTACCGCCCCACGGAACGGGGTGACCCCTCTGCTCGGCGACATGGGCCGCCCGCTTCCCCCCTTCGCGCTGCGGCGCTTCGGGGCGCAAGCGGTGCGCGCGCCGTAGTTCTCCGTTTCTGCGCGCCCGCGCAAGAATTACTTTGCAGGTTCGTGGATCGACCGATGCCTGGGGGCGCGGGCCTCCGGCCCGGGCAGCGGGGCCCAGTGGCCCGCGCCCCCAGGAGCCTCGAGGTCCGAAACTGCGCGGTTATTTTTTGCGCGGGCGCTACGGCTCGCTCGCGCGCCTCGCGGGCAGCCAAACTTGCCTGCGCCTATCGGCCACCGACTTCCGTGGAGCGCTACTCCGTCCACGTCGCGTCGGGCGGCTCGGCGGAATCTGTGCTTGCGGCCGCCGTCGATTCGGGTATCATCGCGGTTGCCCGGCCACGCGTGTCGTCCGGTCCTCTCCGCCGTGAACGCCAGGGCTGAGCCGGCCCCGGCTGTGTTCCGATGGCCGTTCCCAGGACCTGCGAGGCGAAACGATGGCGGAGGTCCCCGCTCCGAACGGTCAGCGTCCCGCGCTCCCGGTGTGCCCGAGCTGCGGCAACACGCTCCCGTCTTTGCCCCTCGACGGCTCGCCACCCTCCTCCGTGACGATGGTCTTTCCACCGTCCGGCCCGACGGAGGGTCGTGGGGGCACGCTCGTCGCCGGACCGGACCCGGCTTCGGGCGCCCTCTCTCCCTCGTCGGCAGGCGATCCCACGATCCTCGTGCCCGGGCGCGCGGCCAGTCCGTCGCCGTCGCCGTCGCGGCCGGGGGCGGAGGCCCGCTGCCCGTCGTCGGACTCTCCGCGGTCAATCCTGCCCATTCGCACCGACCCCGCCGGCCGGCCCCTGCCCCTCCCGACGTCCTCCTCCGAGACCGACATCACGCTCATCGACTCCGCGCGTTGTCCCTCGCCCGGCGACGGCCCCCGTCCTCGTCCGACCGAGAGCGCGGCCGGGAACGAGGAGCCCCCGGGCGAACCGTTCGGCCGGTACCGCCTGCAGCGCGTGGTCGGCCGCGGCGGCATGGGCCTGGTCCACAAGGCGTGGGACGTCGACCTGAAGCGGACGGTGGCGGTCAAGATGCTGCTCGCCGAGCGGGCCGCTTCGGACGAAGCGGTCGAACGCTTCCACCGCGAGGCCCGTTCGGCGGCCCGGCTTCGGCATCCCGGCATCGTCCAGGTGCATGACGTCGGCACGATCGACGGACGGCACTACTTCACGATGGACTTCATCGAGGGGGAGAGCCTCGACGCTGCGCGCACTCGCCTGCAGGTGCGGCGCTTCCTCGAAATCCTGCGCGACGTTGCCTTCGCCCTCCACTATGCGCACGAGGCCGGGGTCGTCCATCGCGACGTGAAGCCCGCGAACATCCTGCTCGATGCCCAGGGGCGCCCGTATGTCACGGACTTTGGTTTGGCGAAGCAGGTCGACCAGGCGAGCAAGGGGGAAGTGACCGTCTCGGGCACGGTGATGGGCACCGTCCACTACATGTCGCCGGAGCAGGCGGGCGGGGAGCAGGACCTCATCGGGGGGTATAGCGACGTGTGGAGCCTCGGCGTCATGCTCTACGATTACCTGGCGGGACGGAAGCCCTTCGAGGGCGAAAGCTACCTGAACATCCTCTACTCGATCATGCACCAGGAACCGATGCCGCCGTCGCGGGCCGCGGTGCACACGAGCGGCGGGCGCAGGTTTCACCGCGATCTCGAGACCATCTGCCTCAAGAGCCTGGAAAAGGAGATCCCGCGCCGCTACGCCGCGGCTGCCGCGTTCGGCGAGGACCTGCGGCGCTTTCTGGACGGCGAACCGATCGAGGCCCGCCCCCCGACCTTCGCCTATCGGGCGGAGCGCTGGACCTCTCGGAATCGCGGCGCGGTGGCGGCGATCGTGGCCCTGCTCGGCGTGGGAGGCCTCGCGGCCCACTACGCGTGGCGGGCGCACGTGGAGCGGGCGCTGCGGGAGCGGTCGATCCTGGAAAGCGCGCTCCTGCAGGAAGTGAAGGCCCCGCTCGCCGAGGCGCTCGGTACCCGGCGGGGCGGCGACGTGCGACTGCTGGCGCGCGTCGCGGCGGAGGCCGGCGGGCGGGCCGACGCGCTTCTCGCCCGCGACCCGGGGCTCGCGGAGGCCCACTACGTGAAGGGCTGGCTGGCGCGGCTCACGGGCAGGCTCGGCGAGGCGGAGAGCGAGCTGGACCGCGCGCTCGCCGCGCGACCCGCGGATGCCGCCGCCCGGTATCAGCGCGGGCTGGTGCAGGTCGCGCGCTATCGCGACCTGCTGTCGTCGGCGCGACGCCGTTGGTACGACGCGCAGCGTGCCGATGTGACCTCGGCGGCCGCCGCCGTCGCGGGGAGCGCGTCCGCCCCGGCGGGGACGCCGGTTGGTGCGCCGGCCTCCGCGCGACCGCACCAACCGACCCTCGGGGAGCTGGAGGCGGTCGAGGGCGGGCTCGCGCGCCGGCGCGAACGCGCGCGCGAGGATTTCGAGGAGGTCGCCCGGCTCACGGCCGAGCCTGCGCGGCCCATGCCTGCGAAGGGGCTCGCGCCCTGCGGCCAGGGGTTGCTCGCCCTTTGTCGTGGAGAGGAAAGCGAGGCGGAGCGGCTCCTGGCGGGCGCGCTGGAGGCCGATCCTTACCTGGACGAGGCGCAAATGGGCGTGGCCGAGGTGGTGCGGAGCCGCGTCCTCAACCGAAGGGCCACGCCCGCGGATCTCGTTGCATGCTTCGATCGCGCCCTCGACGTGAACAAGGGGCTCGAGGAGGTCTGGCGCGGCAGCGCGGAGGCCCGCGCCTGGCAGGCCGAGGTCCTCTTCCGGACCGGTCGCACGGCGGACGCGCTGCGCGCGTGGGCGGAGGCGGACGTGCACGCGCGACGGGCGATCGCGCTGGCGCCGGACCTCGCCGATCCGCTCGTGGTCCGGGCGAGTCTGCTCGCGGCCTGGGCCAACGCGCGGATGTCGGGCGGGGAGGACGCGCGCGCGGTGCTCGAAGAGGCCCTCGCCCTTTCCACGGAGGCGGTCCGGCGCGCACCGGGGTCCGCGGAAGCCAACGGCCGGCGGGCGTGGGCCGAGCTGCGGCTCGCCGAGGCCCGCGTTGCGCGCGGGGAGGCGGGCGTGAAGGAGGGGGAGGAAGGCGACGTGGAGCAGGGCTTCCGTCGGGCGATCGCCGCGTTCGGCGAGGCGCTGGCGCTCGCTCCGGAGGACGCGACGCTTTATCGCAACCGCGGTGACGCGTGGCGCGCCCTGGGAACGGTGGAGGCGGCGGTGGGCCGAGACAGCCGGGAAGCGCTCCGGAACGCGGTCGCGGATCTGGAAGAGGCGGTGCGGCGCAGTCCCGCGTCCGCCGCCGCGCTCACGAGCCGCGCGAATGCGCGGGTCGCGCTCGCGTCGGCGGAATTTCGCCGCGGCGTGGACGCGAAGGGCGGGATGGAGCGGGCGATCGCCGACTACGGGGACGCGCTGAGACTCGACGCGGAACGCGTCGGCGCCTGGAGCGGGCGCGCCGCGGCGCGCGTTGCGTTGGCCCTGCGGATCGACCCGGAGGCCGCGGACGCGCGACCGCTCTACGTCGCGGCGCTCGCGGACGCCGACGAGGCTTTGCGGCTCAACCCGGAGTACGCCCACGCCCGGCTCACCCGCGCCAACGCGCTGGTCTGCCTGGGCTCCGTTCACGTGCGTCGCGGCGGCGATTGGGCGGCGGCGTATCGGAAGGCCATCGCCGACTGCGACCTGCTTCTCGGGCGGAACCCGGACAGCATCGACGCGTGGATCCAGAAAGCGCGCGCCGAGGTCGCGGAAGGAGATGCGCTCGCGGCGCGCCGGGAAGACCCGCGCGAATGGCTCCGTCGCGGCATCGCGGACCTCGGCACCGTGCTGGTGAAGCGCCCCGGCCTGCTGGACGCGTTTGCCGCGCGCGGGTGGGCGTACTACGCGCTCGGAAAGGCGGAGTCGCTGCGCGGAGAGGACCCGCGGTCGAGCTACCGGTCGTCGATCGCCGACCTGGACGAGGTCCTGCGACGGAGCCCCGACTACTTGCAAGGGTACATCCAGCGAGGGGACGCCGGCCGCAACCTTGGAGTCGCGGAGGACGCGCGGGGCGGAGAGCCGGGACCCTGGTTCGAGAAGTCGCTGGCCGACTACCAGTCCGCGTTGGCGCGGGGCCGGCCCGCCACGAGCTTCGAGATCGGCAGGCTGCTCCGCTGCATGCGTCGTTACGAGGAGGCCGTTGCGGCATTTCAGCAGGCGGGGAAGGCGCTGCCAGGGCAGGTGATGCAGGCGCAGGCGGAGATCGCGCTCACGCGGCAGATGCGGGCGAAAGCGGAGCGGAGGGCGAAGGAGAGGGAGGGTGGGGAGGGAGACGAGGGGGAGGCGGGGGAGGCGGGGGAGGAAAAATAGGGAGGGTTCGAGGCCGGGTCGCAGCGTGGAGTTGGGGAAGACTCGTAGGGGCACGGCGCTGCCGTGCCCACGATGCGGTGTTCCGTTCCCGACTTATCGCGAGCGTGACGGCGGCAGCCTGGATGGGGAAAACGGGCGAACCAGTGGTAGGGCTGGGGTAGGAGACACAGACACGAAACCACAGAGACGCTGAGACGCAGAGGGCGCGAGGTGGGGTGAACGTCCTGGAACCGGCTGACACCGTTCGCCGGCGTGGAAGTCAGGAGTGCGGCAAATTACCGGTCCCCAGGACCCGTCGGACCGCGGCGGGGAGCTCCGCCGCGGTGTGGACGAGGGCGGTGGGATTGGCCGCGGCGATCCGGTGCGGGGCCATCCAGCCGTAGGTGACGCCGATCGTCGGGAGGCCCCAGTGCCGGGCGGCCTCCACGTCCGCGGTGGTGTCGCCCACCATGAGCGTGGCGGCGGGTCCGGCGCCCAGGGCGTCGAGGACCTTGCCGACGGTCTGGGCCTTGTCGCTGCCCGCGGTCCCTTTTCCTTCGACTGCGGCGAAAAAGTCCTGGAGGCCGGCCGTTTCAAGCCGACGTCGGATGTGCTCGCCCGGCGTGGTCGAAGCGATGCCGAGCAGATGGTCGCGCCGGAGGTCGCGGAGCACCTCCGGGATCCCCGGGAAGAGAGGCACCGCGTCGTACCGGATCAGGGAAAGGCCGTAGACGAGGGCCTCCTTGAGGTGCGGCCCGGTGATGCCGATGGAAACGTAGTTCTGCTCCCAACGCGGATTGTACCACTCCCGAAAGCCTTCGAGCGTGGCCGTGGGCAACGTCTTTCCGTAGCGGGCCGCGACGCTCGCATACACGCCGACGTACATCTGCGCGGAGTCCGCCAGGACCCCGTCCCAATCGAAAATCACCGCCCGGCCGCTCATGGAACCTCCGCGAATGCGACCCGCAGGCAGCGCTCGGACGGCTCCTCGGCCAGCCGCGTGAAAAGTGTGGCCAGTTCGGGGCTCGCAGGGCGCGCGTCGACGACGGTCGCGCACGTCGCGGCCGAGACGAGGAGCAGCTCGTAGACGAAGAGGCGATGCCACGCCGTGGAGCGGCGACGCTCCGCGGCTTCCGGCCCCGCATCCGCCGGTGAGTCCGTGGGGGTGGCGCGGGCGGCCGCCGCCAGGAAGTACCCTTCCCGGTACAGTTCCTCCAGCTTGAGCGAGACGTCCGGGCGCGCGAGGCTCAGTGTCTCCAGGCGCTGCGACGGGCGGAGACCGCTCCAATGTTCGGGGTGCCGGGGCGTCCCTTTCCGCGTGAAGCCCCACACTTCGCGCACGACCGCCTCCAGCCGGGCCCGTTCCTCCGCCGAGACCGCGAAGGTGGTCGTCGCCGGTCTCGGAGCGCGCGCGCGAAAGGCGGCGAGCTTGTCGGCGGCCGACAACCGCAGAATCAAGTCGAACGCGAGCGCCTGCCGGACCCGCTCTCCCGACGGGTCGGCGTCGAGGAGCTGGAGGTCGAGCGCGGCTTCGAATGCGGCCGTCGCCAGCGCCGGCAGCGCGCTCCCGCGGCCGGGGTCGGCGGCAAGGAGCGCGGTCGCGGCCGCCGCATCGCACACGACCCCAAGCGCGGCCGCGAAGGGGCGCAGCCGCTCCTCGGCAGTCGGCCGCCGGCCTTCAACGAGTAATTCTTCCGACCGGGGCGCCGCCGCGCGTCCGAGACGCGGGAGCAGCTCTCCCCGTGCGAAGGCGAGACAGGCGGGGACTAGGGTAAACACCTGAGTCGTGGCGTCGCTCATGTCGAAACCTCCCAGAGAAGCACCGAGGCGTCCGCGCCCCCGGACGCGAGCCACGCCCCGTCGGCCGAGAAGGCGAGGCAGCGGACCCCGCCGCGGTGGCCCGCGAGCAGGCGTCTCCCCTCACCGGTTGCGGCGTCGAGGAGCTCGATCGAGTCGTGCCGACCGCACGCAGCCGCGAGCAGCCCGCGCGACGAGGCCGCGAGCATCGTGACCTCCGTCCCGCCGATGCGCAGGTCCGGCCGCCGCTCTCCGGTCGCTACGTCCCAAAGGCGGATCGAGCCCTGTTCGTTGCCCGTCAGCAGGCCCTTCCCATCCGGCAGAAAAGCCACGCCGTAACCGACGTCTCGCCGAAGTTCGTGGAGATGCTTCCCGGTGTGCACGTCCCAAAGGACGACCCAGTCCTCGACGTATTCGGGATAGCCCCAGTCGACGAAGTGCCACGAGGCGATCGTGCGCCCGTCCGGCGAGACGGCGGCGAGGTCGGTCCCTTCGCCGTGACGCTGCTCGCGGAGCCGCGCACCCGTGGCGAGTTCCCAGACGACGACCGGGGAGGCGTAGTGGTCCTCCTCCGTCAGAAGCAGGCTGTCCGCCGCCGCGAAGGCCACGCGCAGGACGGGCCAGTGCTCCGAAACACGCATCGTCCGCCGGATGCCTCCGCCGTCGGGATTCGCGAACCGCACGTCCCCCTTGCGATTCGAGAAGGCGAGCGTGCGCCCGTCCCCCGAGAAGCATGCCGAGAGCACCGGCGCCTCCGCGTCGCGAATCGTGCAGAGGAGCGCGCCGGACGGGACTTCCCAGACGCGGACCGCATCCCCCGCCACCGTCGCGAGACGGTCCCCGCGCGGCGAAAAAGCGACCCCGCGGATCGGCCCGTCGTGCCGGTCGGCGAACCGGTCCCGGCCGCTCGACCACTCCCAGGCGCGGAGCGTCGACTTCTCCTTCCCGGCCGCGTAGAGCGTCTTGCCGTCGGGGGCAGCGGCGAGAAAGGTGAAGTCGCCCGGGCCGCCTCGGAGGGCAACGAGCGGCGCGCCGGTCGTCGCGACCCGGATGTCGATGCGCGAGTCGCCGTCCCACCGGTCCTTGCCGGCCGCGGCAAACGTGCGGCCGTCGGCGGCGGTCACGACGGACCACACTTCGTGCCTCGGGCCCTTCATCGACAGGAGTTCCCGGCCCGCCTCCACGTCCCAGACGCGGAGGCTGCGGTCGAGCGCTTCCTTGAGGAGGGCAGCCGCGATGGCCGCGCCGAGGAGATACACGACCACGAGCGGGGAGAGAAGAATGCCGAGCAGGAAACCGAACGCCCCGGGCGGGAGCGGCAGGGGGAAGGCGATCCTGCGTTCGTCGCTGCCGGAGACGAGCGTTTTGCCGTCCGGAAAAAAAGAGAGGCAGCGGACGTTGGCCTGGTGCCCGGTGAACACGCGGCGCTCTTCCCAGGTTTCGGTGTCGCGGATGCGAAGCGTCTGGTCACCGCCCCCGGAGGCGAGCAGCCGGCCGTCGGGGGAGAAGGCGAGTGCGTGCACTTCCTTTGCATAGACGGAAGCGGCGGGCACGGCCCTGCGGTGCTCGTCGAGGCGTCGCACCAGTCGACCCGTGTCGAGCGCGCGCACCAGGATTTCCCCATCGGCGTCGGCCGAGGCGAGGAGTTTTCCGTCCGGAGAGAAGGCGACCGCGCGGACCGTCTCGTTCGGACCGGTGAATTTGCGGTGGAGCGCCCCGGTGGACGCGCGCCAGACGTAGACCTCGCCGCGCCAGCCGCCCGCGGCGACGACATCGGACTCGGGAGGGCCGAAGGCCAGGGAGTGAGGCTCGTGTTCGGGGAGCTCGACCCGGCGCAGCTCCTGACCGTTTGCCGCGTCCCAGAGACGTACGGTCTTGTCCATGCCTCCGGTGGCGAGGATGCGGCCGTCCGGTGAGAGTGCGAGGCAGGTCACGCCCGAGTCGTGCACCATCGGCGGTGCGCCGAGGCGAAGGCGGCGAGCGTCCGTGGGGGGAGCGGCTCCGGGCGTCACGGCGAGCCCGTGTCGAAGGCGCCGTGCCGGCCGGCCCCCTCCGCGAAGCGTCGCGCGCCGGCGAGCGACTCGCTGAGCAGGATGCCGGAGCCGTGGCGGAATTCGTTCGTCAGCGCGTCGGCGAGCGGCAGGCCGAACTGCTCGTACGCGGAGCGGCGGTCTGCGCGGAGGCAGCCTTGGGGAAAGCGCGCGATGTCGCGCGCGAGTGCCTCCGCGGCCTCCCGCGCGGTCCCGCGCGGGACGACGCGATTCGCGAGGCCGATGGCGAGCGCCTCGTCGGCCTTGACCGGCCGGCCCGTGAGGATGAGGTCGAGCGCGCGCGAGAGCCCGATGAGCCGCGGGAGTCGGACCGTGCCCCCGTCGAGCAGAGGCACCCCCCACCGCCTGCAGAACACCCCGAAAACGGCGTCCTCCTCGACCACCCGGAGGTCGCACCACAGGGCCAGTTCCAGCCCGCCCGCGACCGCGTGCCCCGCGACCGCGGCGATGACCGGCTTCGAAAGGAGGAAGCGCGTGGGCCCGAGCGGACCGTCCCCTTCCGGCTCGACGCGGTTCGGCTTGCCGGCGGCGACCGCCTTCAGGTCCGCGCCCGCGCAAAAATTTCCGTGCTCCCCCCACAGCACGGCGACGCTCGCCTCCGCGTCGGCATCGAACTCCCGGAACGCGGCCACCAGCGCGTCGGCCGTCTCTCGAGCGACCGCGTTTCGCACCTCCGGCCGGCTCAGCACCACCGTCGTCACCGGCCCCTCTTTTTCGACTCGGACGTTCGTCACGTTACCGCTCCCGAGGCGTGGAGAATTGAGATTTGAGATTTGAGATTTGAGATTTGAGAGCTGCTTCCATCGTGTCCCATCCTCCAACCGCGCTCACCGTCCCGGAAAGTCGAGCCACCCGTTCGTAGTTCCGCCTTCAGGCGGCCCGTCTGGCGGCAGTGCGGTGGACCGCGGGGCGCGCGGTCGGAAAGCGAGTCAGAACTCCATCAACTGCGTGAACCGGGCCACGTGTTCAAGCGGCGCCAGTCCGTTGTGACACAACCGCCCAAGAGCCTTTTTTTCTGGAATCGATTTCTCGGCAGGACCTCTGCGGTGCTAATCGTTCGAACTTCGTTTTCTTGCGACAATTCTACTTTGGTCGAACGCCACGAAAACCACAGATTTCACAGATTACGAATCTGTGAAATCGTCGTTAATCTGTGAAATCTGTGGTTCCGTCGTCGCGTGGCTGCGGCGCTGCCGCCCTGCGAAACTCGGAGTTCGTTCTACGCCGATCGCCGGCAAGGCCGAATCCGAGGGGAACGGCGGATACGCTGAGACCGCTCCCTCACGGTCGCGGTTCCGTTCGGCGGCGTTTGGCGTCTTCGGTGGCTCGTCAGGTCGTCCGCGACGCCGTCGTTTTGGGATTTGGGATTTGGGATTTGGGATTTTCCGTCACGAACATCCCTTCCCGGTACGCCGCAATGGCCCCCACCACGGCGCTCGCCGCGACGGTGAGCGGCGAGGCGAGGTAGAGCTGCCCCGGGCCCGACCGGCCCGCATAGTTGCGATTGATGGCGCTCACGGTCACCTGCTCCTTCGTTTCCGACACGCCGGGCCCGCAGCCGATGCACGCCCCGCAGCCGGGATTGATGACGGTCACGCCGGTGCGTTCGAAGAGCTGGAGGTAGCCCTTGCCGCGGGCGTATGCCTGCACGTCTTCGCTTGCGAACTGAATGTAGAAGCGCACGCCGTCGGCCACTCGGCGCCCGGCGTCGGCGGCCTCCTGCATGACGCGCGCGTAGAAGTCGAAGTCCTCTTCCTTGCCGGCGGTGCAGGAGCCGCCGTAGGCGATGTCGATCCGGGTGCCCGCCACGTCGCTCACCGTCGTGCCGTAGGTCGGGTCCGAGGGCTTCGCCACCATCGGCTCAATTGCCGACAGGTCGACGACGTGCGTGCCGCCGTCGTAGACCGCGTCCGGGTCGGGTGCCACGGCGCGCGCTTCCATGGCTGCCAGGTCAAGCCCGGGGCGCCGGGCCGCGAGCCACGCCCAGGTCGCGTCATCGACCTCGCAGATGCCGCTCCGCGCCGAGCACTCGGTCGCCATGTTCGTCAGCGTGGCGCGCTCGTCCATCGTGAGGGCCGCGAGCCCCGGGCCGCCGAACTCCAGGACGCGGTTCAGCGTCTGCTCCCGCTTGGCGTAGGTGCGAAGCAGTTCGAGCATGACGTCCTTGGCCGTCACGCCGGGGCGCAGGCGGCCGACGAGGTGGAACCGGATGGACTCGGGGACCTGAACGAAGGTGAACCCGCTGTAGACGAGGCCCGCGTACTCGGTCGCGCCCACGCCGTAGGCGAGCGAGTTCGAACCGCCCCCCATGCAGGTGTGACTGTCGGTGGCCTGGATGAAGTCGCCGGGCTCGATGAACTTTTCGCGGGCGACCTGGTGACAGATCCCCGGGCTTACGCCGTTCTTCGCGGAGTAGTCGCGGACGCCGGTGTGGCGCTGGAACTCGCGTTGCAGGCGGCGGAGGGTTTCGATCTTGTCGGCGAACGGCGCCATCTTTTTCACGCCGTCGGCGTAGAGGACGTGGTCCTCGAACACGGCGAATTTGGAGGGGTTGGGCACACGATAGTCCGCCCCGAACTCGCTTTCGAGGAAGTAGTGCACCTGCGCGGTCGTGAATTCGTGGCTGTACCCGCCGTCAACGAAGGCGAGCACGGCATCCCCCGGCTTGACGTACGCGGTACCCTTCGTCCCGACGAGGTGACGGGCGACGATCTTCTCCGCCATGGTCATCGGACGCGGACCGGTCCCGTGCGCAGGCACTTGCAGCTCGCCGCGCGCGAGGCGGGCGCTGAACGGGAAGAGGCCCCCTTCCTCGAGCGTCACGCGGCTTACCGGGTCGTAGTCGCGGGTGAACTCCGAAAGGTCCACGGCCTCGCCGCGCTGGAGGCGGAGGAGGACGTCGTGCCCGGCCATGAGCTGGCCGAGGTTCAGGTTGTTGCGGGCGTGGATCGGCGCAAAGCTCGCCGCGATCACGATGCGGATGCCGCACCACTTCTCGGCCTGCACGGCGGTCTCGCGCGAGGACCCGGTCCCTTTGCGCTGACCGGAAACGATCGCTTCGAAATGCCCGTCGAGGAGTGCCCGCTCCCTGAACACCCGGTTTCCTTGCGCGTCGAAAAGACCCGCGTAGGCGTTGAGCGCGAGGTCCTCGGGCTTGTAGCTGAAGCAGACCCATGCCGGGGTCATGGTGTCGGTGTTGATGTCGTCGAGCAAGTCCTCGACCCGAAGGTCGGCCATGCGGAGGTCGAGTCCCTCGTGAAGCTGCCTGCGGATCAGGCTGAGATCCTTCGTGAGGAAAAGGACGCGCTTCCCGGGCGTGAGGGAGACGGAGCTGGGGAGCGGCATGCGGTCGTGTCCTTCGACAAGGGGACCGTGTTCGTGCGGGCTTTTTCGGGGCCGGACCGGGCGGAAAGTATACCACAAGCGGAAATGCGCCGCCAGCTCCCTCGCGGCGCCCGCGCAATCCGCTTGACTTTCACCGGTGCCTCGGGTACAAGTCCTGCCTCACGCGCGGGGGCCCCGCCCCCCGCGATTCGAAGCTCTCACCCATTGCCGACAGGAGGTGCGCTATGCAGGCCATGAGATTCGCGGCCGCGCCGTCCGCCTCCGTCGGCTCCCCGAACGCGCCGCGCTAGGCGCACTCGCGCCTCCCCCGGTTTCCGCGGCCGCACCGTCCTGGACCTCCCCCCGCGACTTCCGGCTCGAGGTACATCTTCTCGAGCCACTGTGCCCCCTTGTCGCCGGGGGAATACTCCGCTCCAAGTTCCCGCTCGATAGTTTCTCTTTTTTTCGGAGGTGCCGTATGCACGCCCTTGTCGTTGTCTTCGCCCCCGCCCCTGTTTTTCCTACCTTCCACCTACAAGCGAGAAAACAACCATGTCGAACGACCAGGTGCTGGAGTCTTCCCTGCAAAACCTGTTGGACCTGAGCTGGATCATCGAAGTCCTGCATCCTGTGAAGAGCGGGAAGGAGGCCACCGTCTACTGCTGCCGCGCGCACCCGTCGCTAGGGTGCGAGTTCGTCGCGGCGAAGGTCTATCGTCCCCGGGAGCACCGTACGTTCAAGAACGACGCCGCCTACCAGGAGGGACGGTGGCGGCGCGAGAATCGGGCCGCACGCGCGTTCCGGAACAAGTCCGAATTCGGTCGCGAGGTCCAGGCGGGGGCCTGGATCGAACAGGAGTGGGAGACGCTGCGGGCGCTCCATCGCGCCGGGGTTTCCGTTCCCCGGCCGCTCCGTCGCGCGGGCAGCGTGCTCCTGATGGAGTTCCTGGGCGAGGAGAGCATGGCGGCCCCCTGCCTCCAGTCCGTCCGGCTCGACGCGTCGGAGGCGGGCCCGGCGCTCGCCGCGCTGCTCGCGGACATCGAGCGCATGCTCTCCGTGAACGTCGTGCACGGGGACTTGTCCGCGTTCAACATACTTTGGGCGGGCGGGCGGCCGCGGATCATCGACCTGCCGCAGGCCGTGGAT